>NZ_AUFR01000016.1 GCF_000426605.1 Propionibacterium acidifaciens DSM 21887 | reverse complement strand
CCACCGCAAGACCTGGGCCATGGCCCGTCACGACGGCCATGCCGTCTCCCCCTTCGAGGACGTCGCGGACCATGGCCGACGAAGGCCCGCTTCTGCGCGCTGACCGCCGGAGACAACGCCGGGAGCCGGCCGGGCGGCGCACGGCGGCGTCCGCGCCACCGACCGGGCCGAATCAGGTCTGGCAATCCGGCTTCTCCGAGCACGAGACCACCGGCGGCCGGACCCGACGTGTCGCGGGCCGCTCCTCGAAGCCCGGGTCCGGCTGGTGCTGGTCACCCGCCGCGGACCAGCACGACGCGACCGCCGGAGTCGAGCCGGCCCCCGCGGAGGCCGAAGCCATGCTCGACGGGGTCACACCGCTGGACCGTCCCACCGACCCCGGGACGGGCGAGACCGCCCCGATCACGCCGGTCACCGACAACGACGGGCCGTTCCGGTCCGGTCACGTCATCACCGCCCACCCCGAGCCGGGTCACGTCCGCACCCGTGTCCGAGCCCGAGCGCGCCTCCCAGTCGCTGAAGCATGAGCGCCTCCACCGCGAGCGGATCGACGACGCCCTCGACCTCGCCCGCGAGGCCGACGCCCACCGGGCCGGGGTCAACACCGTCCGACCCCACCAGGCGCCGGCCCGGAACCGGCCCCGGACACCCACCGCGGCCCGGCCGACCCGGCCATCCCCAACCTTCCCCACCCCGAAACCCTGCCAACCATGGCTGTCATGGAACAGGATCGTTTCTGGTTTCGCGGAGTGGGAGGTGCTCGAAGTCGTGGTCGACGGCGCGGCCGGTGACGTGTGAGGCGGACGCGCCGAGGGTTTCTTCGGGGGTCTCGTGCTGGATGGTGACGATGTCGTTCTTGGCCGCGTTCCGGACGTGCCCGGCCGGGTTGGTGGTCGGGCGCGTACGGCGGCGGATGGATCGGCGTGATGCGTTCCAGCAGCCGGCCGGGCTCGTGGAGGCCGGTCAGGGCTCTCGCATGGTGGGATCGGGCGTTGTCCAGGACGACCGCGACCTTGCCGGCCTCGGTTTCTCGTTGGAGCCGGTCCGGTGCGAGGATTGTCTGCCAGGTGTCCCGGTTCTGCTCGGTCGGGTACAGCGTGACCTTCTTGCCGATCAACGAGAGCGCGCCGGGGAAGGACTGGGACGTCCTCCGCCGGTCCACGGACGGTCTGGTGCGCTGTCCTCTGGGGGGCTGCATGCGGCGGGTCCAGGCCTCGTGCTCGGGGCGGGCCTCAGTCTTGCGGTGTGGGCCTTCCGGCCCTGGTCCGACAAGCTTTTGACTCGGGTCGTCGTCCAGGCCATGCGTCTGGTGGTGGCCGGCTCGTCGTGGTGCTCGTCGAACGGGTCCGGGCGGCCCGGGGCTCGGCCCGCACAGGCGCAGGAGCAGCCGGTGGGAGGAGTCCGACTGGTATTCCACGTCGAACAGGATCTTCACCACATCGCGCAGGGCCGGGACGTCTCGGAACTCGGCGCGGGCGCCCGTCCGGGAGGGCGGCCGGGCCAGGATGGTCTCGAGTTCCTGCTTCCGGGCGCGGGCGGGTTCCGCCGCGTCCTGGTTCCCGGCGTGCCCGGCCGGGACCCGGCGCATCCGCGTGGCCTGCCACTCGGCCGGCCATTCCTGCACGCCCCTCTCAGTGCGCTCGACCATCTCAGCGATGATGCCCACGTCGACGCCACGTGAGGCGTGCAGGACCGCTTCGGCCTTCATCCGCACCAGCACATGATTGTCGGAACGCCTCCTCCACCCGACCAGGACGGCTGTTTCCTCCGGGGCGACCCCGACCCGCACGCCCCCACCGCATACGAAACAGTACAGGAAATCCACGAAAAACACGGCTTCGTTTCATGACGGCCATAGTACGAGGTGTCCACGTGTATACTGATGAAGAAGCTGTTGAACATTGTCGAAGATTAGCGCGAGAGGGGATATTCGTGGGAGGTTCGTCGGGTGTCGCCTACGCTGGAGGTCCAGATGTTATGCGCGAAGTTGGAAACAACGCAGTTGTCTTGACTTTTTTCCCAGACAGAGGTGAGCTCTACCAAGATCTTATCTAAGATTCCACAGAGGGACGCTACAATGAATTTAAGTACAATTCCTTTCACCCGGTTGCTCTACAATGCCGATCCCTATCAGCGGCAGGCGACTTCATCAGTACTCGCAATCGACGGCGATGACGTCGTTCTTTCTGCCACCCTTTGCTATCCCGAAGGAGGCGGACAGGCTGCCGACAAGGGTTGGCTGAACGGCCACGAGATCACGGCGCTGAGGCGTGAGCATGTTCAATTCCGGCAAACCGAATATGACAGCTCCGTGGCCGTCTCGTCCGTAGTAGTCCATACCGTTCCCGGTCATGATTTCATGGTTGGCGATGTCGTCTCCTCGACCCTCGACTGGGATTGGCGCTATGCCAACATGAAGATGCACACGCTCGCGCACCTGCTGTTCATCGCCACCAGCGAGTTCCTCGCCGGGCAGGGTTTGCCGGTCGCAACCAAGGGCTGCCAGATAGAAGGGCGTTCTGCACGATTCGATTTTCGCGCGGACATCGCCGCGGAATCCCTCCCCGGTATCCAGCAGCGCGTGCAGGAACTGGTCGATTCGGGAATCGACGCGCACGTGACGGAGACGACCGACGGCATTCGCCTGTGGCAGGCGGCCGGATTCGTCATCCCGTGCGGCGGAACCCATGTCCGGTCCATGCAGGAAATCGATGGGCAGGTAACCGTGCGACGGCGTCGGAAGGGCAGCGGCCTGACGCGACTGTACGTCTCCCACGAGGAACCGCAGAAGTAAGGTGCGGCTCATCCGGGACCCTTCGCAGGCGGAAATACCTATCGATCGCCAGCGGCCCGGGCGATGGCCCGGCGGATGCGCTTGGGCGAGACCGTCCGGCTCGTGCCGAGGCGCTGGGCGAACAGCTGCACCCGGTACTCCTCCAGCAGGAAGCCGATGTCCTCGACCGGGCCGGGCAGCGGGCCGTCGGGCTGGGCGTCGCACAGCTCGTCGTACTCGGCGGCGAGCTCGTCGAGGCCGGCCAGCAGCCCCTCGTCCCGGCCCGGATCGGCCCGCGCCGCGTCCAGGCGCATCGACGCGGCGCGCAGATAGCGCGGCAGGTGGGTGAACCAGGGGTCGGTGGTGAACGAGATGAAGCCGTCGAAGACGAGGTTCCCCAGCTGGGCGCTCACGTCCTCGCGGGTGGCCTCGGGCGCGGCGGGCAGGTCGGCGCGGATCTGCTGGGCCCAGCCGAGGGCCGCCGACGCGGTGGCGACGACCTCGCGCATCACGTCGGCCTGCTCGGCGCGCACCCGGGCGGCCAACGCGGTGAACCGCTCCTCGTCGCGCACCAGGGCGGGGTCGACGTGCGCGCGGGCGGCCCGGTCGACGGCCTTGAGGCGGGCGTCGGCGAGCAGCTCCGGCACGCCCGGGTAGGGGCTGTCGCCGAGCCACAGCCTCTCGCGCGCCCCGAGGTGGGCGACCACCCAGCGCGTCGGGTCGGGGTTGACGAGCACGAGGAGGCGCCGGACGCCGCGCGCGTGCGAGCGCGCGGCCGCCTGCGGGCCGTCGGCGAGGAAGAGGGCCACCGAGTCGCCGTCGTCGCGCAGGGCCGGGTGGCCGACCGCCCGCAGCCCGCCCCGGCGGATCGTGCTGGTGTCCTCGATCGTCCCGAAGACCCACGAGGTGGCGCCGGTCGTCGCGCTGCGGCGCGAGGCCCGGGTGAGGGTGGCCGAGACGCGCTCGGCCAGGTGCCGCTGGAGGGCGGCCAGGTCCTTGCCCTGGTCGACGGGCCGGCCCCGCTCGACCACCTGGAAGCGCACTCGCAGATGCCCCGGGACGGCGTCGGGCCTCCACTGGTCGGCCTCGACGACGACGCCGGTCAGGGCGCGCAGCGCCCGGCCGAGCTCGACGTGCAGGGGCCGGGAGCGGTCGGCCCCGTTCTCGCGAAGCCAGCGCAGGGCGGCGCGGGCCCGGTCGGGCGCCGGGACGAGGGCGGTGCGCACCTGCTTGGGCAGCGTGCGGATCAGCTCCGTGGCCAGCTCGGTGCGCAGGCCGGGCACCTGCCAGCTGAAGGGCTCGGGGCGCAGCTGGTTCAGCTCGGCGAGCTCGACGGTCACGGTCACGCCGTCGGCGCCGGAACCGGGGTCGAAGACGTAGCCGACCGGGAGGTCCAGGGCGCCGACCCGCCAGTGGTCGGGGAAGGCGTCGACGTCGACGGCGTCCGCGTCGGGGCGCACCAGCTCGTCCATCGTCAGGTCGAGCAGGTGCTCGTCGGGCTCACGGGCCCACCAGGCGTCGAAGGTCGCCCCCGAGACGACGGAGGTCGGGATGCGGGCGTCGTAGAAGTCGACGATCGTCTGGTCGTCGACGAGCAGGTCGCGGCGGCGGGTGCGCTCCTCGAGCTCGGCGACCTCGGCGCGCAGCCGCTCGTTGTGCTCGAGGAAGCGGTACCGCCCGCGGGGGTCGCGGGGCCGCCAGCCGCCCTCGACGAGGCCGGCGCGGAGGAAGATCTCGCGGGCCCCGGCGGGATCGACGCGCCCGTAGTCGACGAGCCGGTCGGTGAACAGCGGCACGCCGAACAGACTGGCCCGCTGGTGGGCCAGGACGGCGGCCGCGCTGCTCGACCAGTGCGGCTCGGAGCAGCCGTAGCGGACGAGCGGACCGGCGACGGACTCGACCCACTCCGGCTCGATGCGGGCGCACGTGCGGGCCCACAGGCGGTTCGTCTCGACGAGCTCGACGGCCATGACCAGCGGCGGGTTCCGCCCCGACAGCGCCGAGCCGGGCGCGATGGCGAAGCGGGTGCCGCGGGCGCCGAGGTACTCGCGCGGCCCGCGGGGCCGGCGTCCGCCGCGGTGCTGCCGCCCGCCCCGGGGCCGCTCCTCGACCTCGAGCAGGCCGATGTGCGAGAGCAGGCCCGCCAGGACCGACTGGAGGATCGCCTCGGTGCTCCCCGGGCCCTCGTTGCGCCGCAGGCGCAGCTCGCGGTCGATGCCCGACAGCTGGGAGCGCAGATCCCACCACTCGCGCACGCGCAGGTGGTTGATGAACTCGTCCCGGCAGAGGCGGCGGAAGCGGTTGCCCGACAGGGCCCGGCGCCGCGCCCGCAGATAGCGCCACAGCCGCCAGATGGCCAGGACGTCGCCGCCGGGATCGGCCGCCGGCTCCGGGGCGTCGAACTCGCCGCGGCGCCCGTTCCGGGCGGTCCAGCGCGCCGGCCCGGCGTCGGCGCCGGGGTCCGCGGCGGGTCGGTCCTCGTCGGCCCCGGCCAGGACGTCGTCGGTGAGGAAGCGGCGGTGGAGCCGGTCGGCCTGCTGGCGCTTGTCGGCCGGGCGCTCGCGCACGTCCTGCATGGCCAGGGCGGCGACGATCACCTCGACCTCGCGCAGGCAGTCGCGGCGGGAGGCCTCGACGAGCATGCGCCCCAGCCGCGGGTCGACGGGCATCTCGGCCAGTCGGCGCCCGGTGCGGGTGAGGCGCGGGGCGCGGCGGTCGGAGCCCTTGAGGGCGCCGAGCTCGTCGAGCAGGCGCAGGCCGTCGGTGATCTGGGCGCGGTCGGGCGCCTCGACGAAGGGGAAGTCGCGGATGTCGCCGAGCTCGGCGCCGGCCATCCGGAGGATGACCGAGGCGAGGTTGGTGCGCAGGATCTCGGGCTCGGTGAACTCGGGCCGCGCCAGGTAGTCCTCCTCCGAGTAGAGGCGGAGGCACACGCCGGGCCCGACGCGGCCGCACCGCCCGGCGCGCTGGTCGGCGCTCGCGCGGCTGACGGGCTCGATGGGCAGCCGCTGCACCTTCGTGCGCGCCGAGTACCGCGAGATGCGGGCCAGGCCGGTGTCGACGACGAAGCGGATGCCGGGCACCGTGAGCGAGGTCTCGGCGACGTTGGTGGCCAGGACGATGCGCCGGGCGGTGTGCGCGGCGAAGACGCGGTGCTGCTCGGCCGCGGACAGGCGCGCGAAGAGCGGCAGCACCTCGGTGCCCGGCCCGAGGTCGGCCGCGGCGAGCGCGGCCGCGGCGTCCTTGATCTCGCGCTCGCCGGACAGGAAGACGAGGACGTCGCCGCTCGGCCCGAGCTCGCGCACGGCGGAGACGATGGCGGCGGGCATGTCGGGGTCGTCGCCCTCGTCCGGGGGCCGGTAGCGGATCTCGACCGGCCAGCCGCGACCGGAGACCTCGACGACGGGCGCCGGGGTCCCGTCGGGGCCGGCGAAGTGCTCGGCGAAACGGGCCGTGTCGATCGTCGCCGAGGTGATGACGACCCTGAGCTCGGGACGCGACGGCAGCAGCTGCTTGAGGTAGCCGAGCAGGAAGTCGATGGTGAGGCTGCGCTCGTGGGCCTCGTCGATGATGATCGTGTCGTAGCGGCGCAGCCGCCGGTCGTGGTTGATCTCGGCGAGCAGAACGCCGTCGGTCATGACCTTGACCCGGGTCCGCCGGGTGGCCCGGCGCGTGAAGCGCACCTGGTAGCCGACGGCGTCCCCCAGCCCCACGCCCATCTCGTCGGCGAGGCGCTCGGCGACGGAGCGGGCGGCGATGCGCCGCGGCTGGGTGTGGCCGATGCTGCGCCGGCCCAGCCGCAGGCAGATCTTGGGAAGCTGGGTGGTCTTCCCCGAGCCGGTCTCGCCGGCCACGACGACGACCTGGTTGTCCCGGATGAGCCCGGCGATCTCGTCGGCGTGGGCGCTGATCGGCAGGGAGGGGTCGACGTCGAGGAGCGGCTCGTCGGCGACGGGCTCCTCGCGCGTGTCGGGCGTGTCAGGCATGTCGGCTCAAGCATAGGCGCCCCGCGCGGAGCCCGGCTCAGGCCAGCGCGTGGACGAGGGCCGCGTAGCCGGTGATCGTGGGGATCGAGCAGACCGTCGTGATGAAGATGACATCCCTCGCCAGGGACACGTTCGTGTCGTAGCGGGAACTGAAGACGAAGACGTTCTGGGCCGTCGGCAGGCCCGCCATGACGACGACGGCGAGGGTCGTCGTGAGGTCGAGCCCGGCGAGGAGGGCGAGCGCCCAGGCCGTCACCGGCTGGACGACGAGCTTGAGCACGCAGATGAGGGCGGTCTCGCCTCTGTTCTCGCGTCCGGGCGGCGAGCCGAGGCGCAGCGAGATGCCGAAGGCGATGAGCATGGACGGCACGGCGGTGCCGGCGAGCAGGTCGAGGGTGCCGACGACGAGGGCCGGCGGGGTCCAGTCGAGCAGGTTGAGGGCGAGGCCGGTCAGGACGCCGATCGTCATCGGGTTGCGGAAGGGGATCGACAGATTGCGCAGCACCGAGGTGCGGGCGCCGGTGCGCCGGGCGTTGTCCGCGTCGAGCAGGCTCAGCCCCAGCGGCTGGAGGACGATGACCTGGATCATGAGCACCGGCGCCACCCAGCTGGTGTCCTTCATGACGTAGGCGGCGATGGGGGCGCCCATGTTGTTGGCGTTGACGTAGGCCGAGCAGAAGGTGCCGATGATGAGATGGCTCGGGCCCGGCCGCGCGCGGCCGGCGAGGCGGGCCCGCAGGAGGCACGAGCCCAGGTACAGGCCCGACGAGACGAGGATCGCGCCGATCGAGACGAGGACGTTGACGCTGAAGATGCGCTCCAGGTCGGCCCGGTACATCGTCACGGCCATGAGCGGCGGCAGCCCGATGAAGAAGGCGAAGCGGCTGAGCATCCGCTGGGCGTCCCCCCCGAAGAGCCCGAGGTGGGCCACGAGGACGCCCACGCCGATCACCACCCAGATGGTGGTGAAACCGCGCAGCACGTCGAGCACGAGGTGAGCCTACGCCGCGGGCCCCGCGCCCCGGCCGCCCCGGGCGGACGAGCCGGGATGAACCGTTCCGGGCCGGAACGTAGAATTTGGCCGGGCCCCGGACCGACCGGCGCCCGGCGGCCGGTGCCAGACGGGAGGTGACGGGAGTGCCCGATCGCGACGACGAGATGTACCGCGCGGCAGTGCTCTACTACGTGCAGGGCGAGTCGATGGACGCGATCGCCCGCCAGCTCGGCGTCTCCCGCTCGACCGTCTCCCGGAGCCTCAAGCAGGCCCGCGACACCGGCATCGTCCGGATCAGCCTCACCCACCCGCGCGACGCCTCGTCCGACGTCGAGCAGGAGTTCTCCAACCGCTTCGGGGTGCGCGCCCAGGTGGTCTCGGTGCGCGAGTCGGTCTCGGACGTCGCCCGTCTGGACCGGGTGGCCAAGGTCGCCGCCAACGCCATCGGCGAGGCGGTCGAGGACCGCACGACGCTCGGCATCGCCTGGGGCACGACGATCGACGCCGTCGCGGCGCACCTGCTGGCCAAGCCGGTGCGGGGCTGCACCCTCGTCCAGCTCAACGGCGCGGCGAACGACTCGACGACCGGCATCGACTACGTCTCGAACATCGCCTCGCGCTTCGCCGGCGCCTTCAACGCCCACTCCGTGCTCTTCCCCGTGCCGGCCTTCTTCGACTACGCGAGCACCCGCGACGCCATGTGGCGCGAGCGCTCCATCATGCGCGTGCGCGACACCCAGCGGGAGTGCTCGCTGGCCGTCTTCGGCGTCGGCTCGCTCGTCGGCGGTCTGCCCAGCCACGTCTACGAGTCGGGCTACTTCGACGACGAGGACCGCGCCGCGATGGCCCGCGACCGGGTCGTCGGCGACGTGTGCACCGTCCTGCTGCGCGAGAACGGCTCGTGGGCCGACATCGAGATGAACACCCGGGCCTCCGGGCTGACGCCCGTCCAGCTGCGGCGCATCCCGCGGCGCATCGGCGTCGTCTCGGGGCGCGCCAAGGCCCGGCCGCTGCTCGCCGCACTGCGCGCGCGGGTCATGACCGATCTCATCGTCGACGACCAGACGGCCCGCCACGTACTCACGCTCGCCTGAGGGCGTCCGAGGCGCAGGGCCCGGGCGCAGGGGGTGCGGGCCCTCCCCCGGCCCGGGAGTCCGGGCGCTGCCGGCCCGGCCTGCAGGGTCCTCCGACGCGGCCGGGAGCCGGCCGCCGCGCGGATCGGACCGTACGGACCGGGCTCCGGGGCTCAGACCTCCGGGCTGCGGATGTCGGAGAGGCCGTAGGCCGCGTGGATCACGTGGATCGGGTGGACGATCGGCATGCCGGTGCCCTTGCGGATCTGCCAGCGGCAGGTCTCGGTGTCGCAGGCCCCGAGCTCGGCGCCGGAGGCCTTGAACTTGTCGAACAGGGGCCGGCCGATGGCCTGGGCGACCTCGAACTTCTCCTTCTTCAGGCCGTAGGTGCCGGCGATGCCGCAGCAGTTCTCGCCCGACTCGGCCACGGTGATCCCCGGCACGAGCTCCATGAGGCGCACGGCCGGCATCCCCATGCCCTGGCCCTTGACCTGGCAGGGGGCGTGGTACGGGATCGTCATCTCGATGCGCTCGAAGTCGGTGGGCAGCTCGTCGGCGTCGTACAGGTCGAGGAGGAACTCGCTCGTCTCGCGCATGCGCGCGCCGATGTCCATGACCTTCGGGTCGTCGACGCCCATGATCTCGTGGGCCTCGTGCTTGAGCATGCCGGCGCACGAGCCGGAGCTCGACACGACCGGAACGTCCCGGCCCGCCCGGGACAGCTGGGCGGCCAGCGCGACGACCGAGGAGCGGGCCTGGTCGAACAGGCCGTTCGACTGGCTGGCCAGCCCGCAGCAGCCCTGGCGGGGGACGATGACCCGGTAGCCGAGGTGCTCGAGGACCTCGATGGTCTTCTTGCTCGTCTCGACCTCGAAGTAGGTGCCGGCGCAGCCGGTGAAGAAGATCACCGGGCCGCGGTCGGGCTGGCCGGGGCGGCGGGCCGTGGGGCCGGAGCGGCGCCTGAGCCAGCCGCGGATCGACTGGCTCTGGGCGACCGGCATCGGGGCGTCGCGGTGGACGCCGACGACCTTCTCGACGGCCACGCGCAGCGGCCTGCGCCGGAGCGCCCAGTTGGCGACGGGGGCGACGGGCGTGAGCAGCTTGCCCTCGAGGGCGGTCCGGGTGATGAGCCGGTCGCGCAGCGGCATGTGGTCCTGCTTCATGACGGCGCGGGCCATGGAGTTGATCTCGGCGATCTTGACGCCCTGCGGGCAGTTCAGCGTGCAGATGCCGCAGCTGGAGCAGTAGTCGAGCGTGTGGTCGACCGATTCGCCGTTGCGGAAGCGCTCGGCCTGCGGCCCGACGAACTTCGGGCCCGCGAACATCTCGGTGACGCGGGCGACCGGGCACTGCGTCTCGCAGATCGTGCACTTGACGCACTGGTCGAGCGAGAGGCGGTTGAGCTGCTGGGCCTCGTAGCTGTTCGGGTTGCGGTCGAGCCGGGGGCTCGCCTTCCTCAGGTGCTCCCAGACCGAGAACGACTCGTCGGCCCGGTCGCCGTGCCCCTGCTCGCGCTCGGGTGCGGTGGTGCTCATGCGGACTCCTTCAGGCTCTCGATGATCGAATCGGCGGCGCGCACCGCGCTGGCCAGAGCGATACCCTCGCCGGACTTCTCGTCCCAGCGCTGGGCCCCGGCGAGGATGCCGCCGGCGGCGTGGAGGTTCTCGTGGACGGGCCGCCCGGTGGACGGCTCGACGACGCGCATCGCCGCGTCGGCGGCGACGCCGACCCGGAAGATCGGCTGCCGTCCGGCCCAGGCGTCGTTGAGGAGCTCGCCGTCGGGCACCGCCAGGGGCAGCCCGAGGATGCGCTCGTGCAGGACGCCGTGGGAGTCGAGCTCGAGGGCGCCGGACTCGAAGCCGCCGGGGGCGAGCAGGAAGGCGCGGGCCTCCAGCGCCGTCTCGTGGCCCGCGGTGCCGACGAGCAGGGACCGGACCCGGCCCTCGCCGGTCCGCGCGCCGGTGACGCGCGAGCCGCCGATCAGCTCGACGCGGGCCGCCTTCGCCAGGTCGGTGAGCAGATCGTTGAGGCGCAGGCCCGCGACGCCGGGCGGCGGCAGCGGGATCTCGAAGAGCGGCCGGTCGAGCCCATCGGCGACGGCCCGGAAGGTCGCCGGGTCGAGCCCCAGAACGTTCGGCACGGCGACGGTCTCGCCGCGACGGGAGACCGTCCGCAGCGCCGCGATGAACTCCCCGCGACGCCCCGGGCGGTCGAGCGCGCGGGCGATGTTCACCGCGTTCGAGTCGGCCTCCGTGCCCCGGCCGGGGAAGCTGATCGAGGCGGAGCGGGTCGTGAGCAGGCCGCCGTCGGGCAGCCCGACGACCGCGAGGTTCTCGGCGACGAGCCGGGGCGAGAAGTCCTTGAGCTGGTCGATGCCGACGACCACGACGGAGCTGCCGCCGTGGAGGGCGCCGGGGGCGGCCGGGTCGAGGCTCACCGCGCCGGCGGCCATGGAGGGCGGGTAGAGGGCGGTGGGGCGCAGGCCGCCGAGGGCGGTCGGCAGCGCCGTGTTCGTCTCGACGTCGCCGGGGAGCGACTCGCCGACGAGCTCGCGCAGCCAGGCGACGCCGGCGCGGATGCCGTCGGCGCCGAGAACGGCGTACGGGTGGGTGGGGCCGCCCTCGTCCTCGGTGGACGCGCAGAACGCGCCGAGCTCGTCGAGCGGACGCTCGACGCGGGCGGGGCGGTAGCCGAGCACGTCGATCGTGCCCTGGCCCAGCTGCAGGCCGCCGCGGCCCATGTGGACGAGCGCGGTGCGCAGGCCGGCGCGGCGCAGGCGCAGCGAGGCGACCAGGCCGGACAACCCGGCGCCGACGACGACGACATCCCTCATGCCAGAACCTCCTGCTCGTGGGCGGCCGCGGCGGCACGGGCGCGGTCGCGGTCGTCGATCTCGGTGCCCACCGGGTACTGCTCGACCGGATCGGCCGCGCCGGGGGCGTGGTCGACGTCGAGGGTGCCGCGGGCGATCCACTCGTCGAGGGCGGCCTGGCGCAGCTGCGCGCCGGCCAGGATGGGCCACAGCCCGATCCAGCGATGCTTGAGGAAGCCGCGCAGCTCGGCGGTGGCCTCCACGGAGCTGCGGGCCCCGGAGGCGCACAGCAACCCGGCGGCGCGCGAGGAGCAGAAGCCGCCCTGGCAGGGGCCCATGCCCAGGCGCAGACGGCGGCGCAGGTCGTCGAGGCAGGCGTCCGGGTCGTCGGCGAGCAGGTCGAGGAACATCCTGCGGCTCATGAGCTCGCACTCGCAGATGATCTGGTCGTCGCGGCGGTCCCGCTCGCGATCGGCCAGGCGGTGGGTGACGGTGTAGGTCCGCGCGCCGCGGGCCGCGGGGACGGCCTCGTCGGCGGTGCGGCAGGGACGCTCCTCACCCAGCTGCTCGCACATGAGGTCGACGATCCGCTCGGCCATGAGGCGATAGGTGGTGAGCTTGCCGCCGGTGATGGTGAGCATGCCCGCCAGGTGGTCGCGCTCGGCGTGGTCGAGCACGGACATGCCGCGGCTCATGTGGCGCGTGTCGGAGGCCGCCACGCGGGTGTCCTTGACCAGCGGCCGGGCGCCGGCCCAGGCGTGCACGGCGCGGGCCTGCCGGAAGCCGGGCACGAGCGCCTCGCCGGCGTCGAGCATCTGCTGCACCTCGGCGCGCGGGATGGCCAGCTTGTCGGGGTCGTCGGCCCGCACGTCGGTGGTGCCGATGATGGCGACCGTGTGCACCGGGACGAGGATGTCGCCGTCGGCCGGCTTGATGCAGCGGTTGACGACCATGTTCACCAAGCGGTGGTTCATCGCGATCATGATGCCCCGGCCGGGCACGACCTCGACGTCGTGGCAGCCGGCCATGGCGGCGATGCGACCGGCCCACGGGCCGCCCGCGTTCATGACGAAACGGCAGTCGATGCGCTTGCTGCCGCTGGCCTTGACGTCGCGGACGGTGACGCCGACGACCCGGTCGTCGGCGCGGTGGACGGCGACGACCTCGTGGTAGGGCAGCAGGTGCGCGCCGTACTCGCGGGCCGACCCGGCGGCGCCCCAGACCATCGCCCAGCCGTCGACGGTGCCGTCGAGGACGGCGAAGGCGCGCTTCGTGCCAGGGTTGAGGCGGGGCTCGCGGGCGAGCGCCTGCGCCACGGTGATCTCCTCGGCGGGCACGCGGGCCCGGGCCGCGGCGGCCAGGAAGCCGTCGGCGTACTCCTCGGAGTCGTCCGGCGTCACGACGAACAGGCCGCCGGTCTGCTCGACGGCGTTCGCGTGGATCCGGGTGACGATCCGGTTCTCCTCGGCGCACTCGCGCGCGGACTCGGGATCGGAGACGACGTAGCGCCCACCGGAGTGGAGCAGACCGTGGTAGCGGGCGGTGGTGCCCTGGGCCAGGTCGGCGCGGTCGACGAGCGCCACGGACAGGCCGCGCATCGCGGCGTCGCGGGCGATGCCCGCGCCGGTCGCACCGCCACCGATGACGACGACGTCGACGGTCAGGTCAGCCATACGAACCTCCAAGCAGCTTCGGCTGGCACGATGTACGCCGCTCACGTTAGGCCCCGCGCCATCCCCGCTCGGCACCGCGCGCCCATTCGTGCACGCTCCCGGTCCGTAATTGCACCTATGACCCGGCGGGTCGGACGGACGGGCTCGCCCGCCCGGCGTCGCGCGCGGGACAATGGCTGCGTGACGGATCCTCTGACACGGGCCCCGGGCGCGGCCTCCCCGGACGGCGACGCGCTGACGAGCGACGCGGCCGGCACCGCGCTGACGAGCAATGTGACCGACACCGCACTCGTCTTCGAGGGCGGCGGCATGCGGGCGAGCTACACGAGCGCGCTGGTCCGCGAGCTGATCGTCGGAGGGGTCTTCGTCGACTGGGTCGCCGGCATCTCGGCGGGCTCCAGCAACACGGCGAACTATCTGTCGCGCGACCCTGCCCGGGCCAGGGCGAGCTTCGTCGATCTCGTCGACGACCCGCACTTCGGCGGGCTCGGCACGCTCCTGCGCGGCGAGGGCTGGTTCAACGCCGAGTACATCTACCAGCGCACCGGCGGTCCCGGCCAGGCGCTGCCCTTCGACTTCGACACCTACCGCGCCAACCCGGCGCAGCCGAACTTCGGGGCCTTCCGCTGCGACACCGGGGAGCAGGTCTGGTTCACCCGGGCCGACACCGGCACCATGGACGAGCTCATGGTGCGGGTGCGGGCCTCCTCGACGATGCCCGGGCTCATGCCGGTCGTGACGATCGACGGGCTGGAGTACGTCGACGGCGCCCTCGGCGCCGACGGCGGCATCGGGCTCGACCGCGCCCAGCGGGCCGGCTTCGACAGATTCCTCGTCGTGCTCACCCGCGGGCGCGACTACGTGAAGCCCGCCCCCACCCGGGGCCAGGAGCTGCTCTACCGGACCGTCTTCCGCCGGCGGCCGGCGGTGGTCGACGCCCTCCTGCACCGCCACGAGGGCTACAACGCGGTCCGCGAGGAGCTCTTCGCGCTCGAGGAGGCGGGCCGGGCGTACCTGTTCGTCCCCGACGTCATGCCGGTCGACAACGGCGAGCGCGACCGGGCCCGGCTGTCCGCGAGCCACGCCGCGGGTCTGGAGCAGGCGCGTCGGGAACTGCCGGCGATCAAGGAGTTCCTGGGCCTGTGAGCCGGGCCCCGTCCGCCCCGCGGGCCCGGGCCCCGGCGAGTCCGTCGGGGATGGTGACGACACCGGCGCATCCGGGATCACCGGCACCGGCGCTCCGGTCCCGGGACCGACGGGTGCCGCCCCGCGGGCCGGGGCGCCTCCTCCGTACCGGATGATCGGGCCCGCCCCCGCGGAGCCGGGTCACCCGCTTCGCCCGCTTCACCAACGTCCCCGGGCTCGTCCGCTCCCCACGACCCGGGGTCACCGGCGGGCCCGTCGGGGATGGCGGCGATGCCGACGCGTCCGCTCCGCGGGGACCGGGTCCCGCCGGTGATGGGACCCGTCGGGCGCGCCCGCTCGCCGGACACGGCGCCGGGGCCGAGCTGGGGACCGCTCCCCCGCCCGGCCCCGGCGTCCCGGCGCAGCGCCGCTCAGCTGCAGCCGCTCGTCGAGCCGCAGCCCTCGCAGACGTAGCAGGAGCCGCTGGGACGCATCTTCGTGCCGCAGGTCATGCACAGCGGGGCGTCGAAGGCCGTGCCCGTGATCCGCTCCATCATCTCGGTCGTGGTGTGGGGGTCGGCGGCCCCGACGCCGGCGGGGGCGACGGACGGGGCCTCGATGAGGCTGGGCTGTCGGGCGCCGCCGGCGCCCACCGCGACGTCGTCGCCGGCGTCGTTCTTGAGCTGCTCGCTCTCGGGCAGTTCGGCCTCCTCCTCCTCGGAGAGGTAGGAGCCGGTCTCGACGTAGTGGGCGCGCTCCGCGGCGGTGTAGATGCCGAGCTCGGCGCGCTCGTCGAAGTCGAGGTAGTCCAGGGCCAGGCGGCGGAAGACGTAGTCGAGGATCGACTGGGCGATGCGCACGTCCGGGTCGTCGGTCATGCCGGCGGGCTCGAACTTCAGATTGGTGAACTTCTGGACGAAGCCCTCCAGCGGCACGCCGTACTGCAGGCCGATCGAGACGGCGATCGAGAAGGCGTCCATGACGCCGGCCAGCGTGGAGCCCTGCTTGCCGAGCTTGAGGAAGATCTCGCCCAGCTTGCCGTTCTCGTAGGCGCCGGTCGTGATGTAGCCCTCGGCGCCGGCCACCGAGAAGCTGGTGGTGCGCCCGGCGCGGCTCTTGGGCAAGCGGCGCCGGCGCGGACGGTACTCGACCCGCACCTCGGGCCTGGGGGCCTCGTCGGAGCCCGGTCTCCTGTTGTCGTCCTTGCCCTTGGAGCCGGCGCTCAGCGGCTGACCGACCTTGCAGTTGTCGCGGTAGACGGCGAGCGCCTTGAGACCGAGCCTCCAGCCCTCCATGTAGACGTCGGCGATGTCCTCGACGGTGGCGCTCTCGGGCATGTTGACCGTCTTGGAGATGGCCCCCGAGATGAAGGGCTGCACGGCCGCCATCATGCGCACGTGGCCCATCGGGGGTATGGCGCGCACCCCCATGGCGGTGTCGAAGACCTCGTAGTGCTCCTGGGCCAGGCCCGGGGCGCCCACGACGTTGCCGTTGGCGGCGATGTGGTCGACGATCCGGCCGGTGGCCTCCTCGTCGTAGCCGAGGTTCTTCAGCGCGCGGGAGACGGTGCCGTTGACGATCTGCATCGACGAGCCGCCGACGAGCTTCTTGAACTTGACCAGGGAGAAGTCCGGCTCGACGCCGGTGGTGTCGCAGTCCATCATGAAGCCGATCGTGCCGGTCGGGGCCAGTACGGAGGCCTGGGCGTTGCGGTAGCCGTTGGCCGCGCCGCCCTCGGCGGCGGCGGCCCACTGGGCGGTGGCCGCCTCGTGGACCTCCCCGTCGAGGGCGGTGAGGGTCCGCAGGGACTCGTTGGCGGCCCGGTGCCTGGCGATGACCCCCTGGTGGGCCTCGGCGTTGGGCGCGTAGCCCTTGTAGGGGCCGACGGCGGCGGCGAGCTCCGCGCTGCGGCGGTAGGCGGCGCCGGTCATGAGCGAGGTGATGGCGGCGGCCAGGCTGCGCCCGCCCTCGGAGTCGTAGCCCTTGCCGAGGGCCATGAGCAGGGCGCCGAGGTTGGCGTAGCCGATGCCCAGCTGGCGGTAGTCGCGGGTGGTCTCGGCGATCGGCTCGGTCGGGAAGTCGGCGAAGCAGATCGAGATGTCCATGGCGGTGATGACGAGCTCGACGGCCCTGGTGAACAGTTCGACGTCGAATGTGTCGTCCTCGCGCAGGAACTTGAGCAGGTTGAGGCTGGCCAGGTTGCAGGAGGAGTTGTCCAGGCTCATGTACTCCGAGCACGGGTTGGACGCGTTGATCCGGCCGGTGGCGGGGGTCGTGTGCCAGGCGTTGATCGTGTCGTCGTACTGGATGCCGGGGTCGGCGCACTCCCAGGCCGCCTGGGCGATCCTGCCGAAGAGCTCCCGGGCGTCGACCCGCTCGACGATCTCGCCGGTGGTGCGCGCCCGCAGACCGAACGTCGTGCCGGCCTCGACGGCCTTCATGAACTCGTCGGAGACGCGCACCGAGTTGTTGGCGTTCTGGTACTGCACCGAGGTGATGTCGGCCCCGCCCAGGTCCATGTCGAAGCCGGCATCGCGCAGGGCGCGGATCTTGTCCTCCTCGCGGGCCTTGGTCTCGATGAACTCCTCGATGTCGGGGTGGTCGACGTCGAGGATGACCATCTTGGCGGCGCGCCGGGTGGCGCCGCCGGACTTGATGGTGCCGGCCGAGGCGTCGGCGCCGCGCATGAAGCTGACGGGGCCGGAGGCGGTGCCGCCGCTGGAGCGCAGGAGCTCCTTCGAGGAGCGGATGCGCGAGAGGTTCAGACCGGCCCCGGAACCGCCCTTGAAGATCATCCCTTCCTCCCGGTACCAGTTGAGGATCGACTCCATGGAGTCGTCGACCGAGAGGATGAAGCAGGCGCTGACCTGCTGGGGGCTCCTGGTGCCGACGTTGAACCACACCGGCGAGTTGAAGGAGAAGTACTGGTGGAGGATCAGCCAGGTGAGCTCCTCCTCGAAGACCCGGGCGTCGGTCCGCGAGGCGAAGTAGCCCTCCTCGTAACCGGTCGAGGAGTACTTCTTCACGACGCGGTCGATGAGCTGACGCAGGCTCGACTCGCGCTCGTCGGTGCCGACGGCGCCGCGGAAGTACTTCGTGGTGACGATGGTGGAGGCGTTGACGCTCCAGAAGTCGGGGAACTCGACGCCCTTCTGCTCGAAGACGGTCTCACCGGTCTTCCAGTTGGTCTGCACCACGTCACGACGCTGCCAGGTGATCTCGTCGTAGGGATGCACGCCATCCGTGCTGAAGGTGCGCTCGATCGTGAGGCCGGCGGGCTTCCTGCCGCGAGACCTGGTCGAGCCGCCGCGGGCGCCGGTCGTGGCCACAGTCTGTGTCATCGTTCCCTCTCCGGGCCCGGGCGGTGCCGCCCGGGCCTCGTTGTGCATCGTGGTTGTGCGTCGTGGACGCCGATGGTCGGTTGGTGTTCAGTTGTCCCGCCCGGGGCCTGCTCCCGAAGACGCAGGGAACCCTCTTCGGCGGCGGATGGGGGTGGTGCTGACGGCTCAACCGGTGCCGGGCCCTTCGTGCCCGGCGTCCTGCAGTACGGCGATCTCGGCCAGGAAGTCGTCCATGCACTGGAAGTGCCGGTAGACGCTGGCGAAGCGCAGATAGGCGACGGCGTCGAGCCTGCGCAGCGGCTCGAGGATCGCCACGCCCACCTGCTCGGACGGGACCTCGGCCGAGCCGCTGGCCCGCAGCGACTCCTCGACCTGCTGGCCGAGTCTGGCCAGCTGGTCCTCGGTGACGGGCCGGCCGGTGCAGGCCTTGCGGACCCCGCTGATCACCTTGTCCCGGTTGAACGGCTCGAGGACGCCCGACTTCTTCACGATCGTGAGCTGCATCTGCTCGATCGTCGTGAAGCGCCGGCCGCAGGCCGGGCACTGACGGCGCCGGCGGATGCTCGCGCCGTCCTCGGCCACGCGCGAGTCGAGGACCCGGGAGTCGCCGTTGCGGCAGTACGGGCAGTGCATCGGCGCCACCTCCTTCGGTCTCCCCGGCCCGCCCGGGGTCGTCCCCGCCCCGTCCACAGCCCCCTGTGGGCATCCTGTGGACGGCTGTGGACCGGAACCACAATCTGTGGACGAACAA
Organism: Propionibacterium acidifaciens DSM 21887; assembly: GCF_000426605.1. GTDB lineage: Bacteria > Actinomycetota > Actinomycetes > Propionibacteriales > Propionibacteriaceae > Propionibacterium > Propionibacterium acidifaciens. Next base: position 44,299 of record NZ_AUFR01000016.1, on the reverse strand, counting down.
CAGACGTGCAACTACTAGATGTGGGTACAGTACACCGCTCGCGGCGCCGGGCGGAGCCGCCGGGGAGGGACTCCGCGGCGCGGACCTTCTCACCGTCGGGCGGACCCCGGGGCCCGCCCGGCGGTGACATCCCTCGTCACCCCGAATGAACGACTCCGGAGCCCCGACGCCCGGACCGGACCCGTCATGACGCCCACGACGAACAGGCCTCCGGCGCGTCGTCGGCGCGTCACCCGGACTCAGTGCCCGTGGTCGACCTGGACGACGGCGCCTTGGCCGGGCTCGACGGGCGTGTCGGGGATCGCGAGGAAGGCGTGGACCACCCCGCCGAAACCCAGCGCGATCGCGGCGAGGAAGGACGCCGCGGCGACGACGGCGCCGCGCCCGGGATCCGTCCGGCCGGACGGCCTCCTGACGCCGTCGCCGCGCCGCCGCTGGGCGAGCGGCGCGGGACGCACGGCCCCCGCGGGGACGGCGGGGACCTCGACCGGCACCGGCTCGGCGCAGGCGGCGGCCAGCAGTTCGGCGCTCAGCACCTGGACGTGCTCGGCCCCGTCGTCGGGGACGCCCGGAGCCGGATCGGCCAGCGTGCACGCGCGGGCGCCCGTGCCCAGGGGCAGCGGGACGAGCGAGGGCCCGGTGAAGCCCTGCCGGGCCGCCGGAGGGGTGGGCCCGGCGGCGCGGGAGGGGCTCCCGGGCTGCGCCGGACGGGACGCCGGACCGCGCGGGACGCCGACCGACGCCGGCGCACCGACGCCCCGGACGCCCTCGCGCGCACCCCCGCGGGCCGGCCCGGCGCCCTGGCAGTGCCGAGTGAGCCGGTCGGAACCGGCGAGCCGATCGAGCTGAGTCATGTCAACCTCCTGCACGTGAGAACCCGTCCGCGAGAACCCGTCCGCGTGGGCGGGCGGGTCGTCGGGGCTTGAACCGCCCCGAGCGCTCGAACAACTGTTCGACTACTGGAGTATCGTACACCTGTTCGAGTTCCTCGGGAAGACCCGCGGCGGACCGCTCGTTCTGCGGTTCGTCGCGGGACCCCGCCCGGACACCCGACAGCCAAGCAGCCCGCACCGACGATTCCCGGCGTCGGTCGACCGGCGCCCCTCACCAGCCCGTTGGGGCGGGCCGGGGTCGTCGGCATGACCGCACCCCCGGGGCCGAGGCGGGGATCGGCCCCATGCCGTCGGGTGCGCCGGAGGCCGTGCAACCGGAACGGTCCGTCGTTGTCGGTGACCGGCGTGATCGGGGCGGTCTCGCCCGTCCCGGGGTCGGTGGGACGGTCCAGCGGCGTGACCCCGTCGAGCATGGCTTCGGCCTCCGCGGGGGCCGGCTCGACTCCGGCGGTCGCGTCGTGCTGGTCCGCGGCGGGTGACCAGCACCAGCCGGACCCGGGCTTCGAGGAGCGGCCCGCGACACGCCGGGTCCGGCCGCCGGAGCAGTCCTCCCCGCTTCGAGGAACTCTGCCTTCCACCGGCCCCGATCGACTGCCCGGAGGCCTTCTCCTCGCGGGCCGCCACGGCGACCGCGGTCTCGCCGGACAGCACGCCATCCCGGGTCCTGGCCCCCGCACCGAACACCGGTGGCCGTCCCATGGCCGCGTCCCCCTGCCCCCCGGACGCCGATCACGCCCCCACAACCGGCCCGCTAAAAAACCGACGCAGGACATCACGCAACCACGTCCCCAGGCGCCCGAGGCGATCCGCTTTAACAATGATTTTCAGCATCTCCCACCCCCTCGAACCGACAACCAATCTCGTTTTGTGGCGGCAGTACCCCTCCCTCGCCGTACCTCTTTTTCGTTGCTGCTTGGCCGAAGCCTCGGCCTTCTCTCAGACCGTCTCCCGGCCGAGCCGCAGCGCCCGGCGCACCGGCCCCGGCCAGTCGGCGACGGCCATGCCGTGGGTGGCGAGCAGGGCGATCGCGACCCGTTCGATGCCGAAGCCGGCGCAGGCCGTGTGCGCCGGCCCGCCGTCGGGGAGGCGGATGCCGAAGTTGTCGGCGAAGTGCGTGCGGTGCGCGTTCGAGCTCGAGATGGCCGTCCGGCGGTCGGGGTACAGGTCGACGCTGATCTCGTTCTTCATGCCCGACTGCAGCTGGTTGGCCGCCAGCATCCGGCCGACGCGTCCGAAGAAGGGGTCGTTCGCCCGGTCGGCGGCCACGTCGAGACCGAGGCCGCGGAAGAGGTCGAGGAGCAGTTCGAGCCAGTCGGCGCGGAAGGCCTCCGCGCTGTCCGGGGTGCCCAGGTGGACGTACTCGCAGATGCGGAAGGCCACCATGCGCACCGGGTCCTCGCTCGGCTCGTGGCGGAAGCACCAGCTGCGGCAGAAGACGGTCGTCGGCGCCTCGAGGGTGCCCGCGTAGCGGGGGTAGACGTTCTGGCAGGTCGCGGGGACGAGCGTCATGCCGCTCGGTTCGAAGTACCCGGTCCAGTCCCTGCCCGCGTCGACGTCCCCGATGAGGGCGCGGTGCTCGGGGTCGCCCCCGCGGAAGACCTCGACTTCGCCGACCAGCTGGGGGAAGGACCGCGGGTAGTCGGTGGCGGTGAACTGGGCCGTGTCGATGAGCGGGCCGAAGGCCATGACCGGGGTGCCGGCCGGCGCCCGGTCGGCGTAGGCGCGCCAGAGCCCGTCGACGACGGCCTCGAACTCGGGCCCGTGCCCGTCGATGCCCGGGCGCGCCCCCGGGAGCAGATGGCCCGCCCCGCGCAGCGCCCCGCGCAGCGCGCCCTCGCCGTCGACCAGGCTCACGACAGGGCCTCGATCTCGGCGACGATGGCGCCGATGGAGGCCATCGTGGCGGGCGTCATCCGCTCGGGCGGGAATTCGATGCCGAGCCGGTCCTCGATCTCGAGCAGCAGGCTCACCGCTGCGTGCGAGGTCAGTCCCGCATCGGCCAGCGAGGCGTCCGCGGCGAGCGTCGTCACGTCCTCGTCCAGGTTGCCCACTTCGGCGAGCGCCTCGCGCACCGCCTGCTCCGTTCCGTTCATCTCACCATCTCCTGTCGTGCCGGGATCCGCAGCGGCCCCCGAGCGGTCTGCCGCCCCCGGCCCGGGAGGGCCGCGGCGAGTCCCGCCGGCCGGTCGCGGTGCCCATCTCAGCGCCTCCCCACCCGGTGCGCGCGCGTCCAGGCGTGCCCGTCGATGTCGCGGCGCGGCTTGCCGGCGGGGGTCAGCGGCAGCTCGTCGACCACGGTCAGGCGCATCGGCACCTTGTACGGGGCCAGCCGTTCGGCGCACAGCGCCAGGGCCGCCGCCGTGTCGACCCGGGCCCCTGGCTCGGCCGTGCAGGCGGCCATGAGCAGATTCACGCCCGGCGTCGTGCCGCGCGCGTGGACGAAGGCCCGGTCGATGCCCGGGACGGTCTCGAGGAGCTGCTCGACCTCGGCGGGGGCGACGTTCTCGCCCTGCACCGAGATGATCTCCTTGAGCCGGCCGTGGAAGTGGAAGAAGCCCTCCTCGTCCATGCTCACCAGGTCGCCGGTGCGCAGATGGCCGTCGGGGGTGAAGGCCTCGGCGGTGGCCCGCGGGTCGTTCCAGTAGCCGGCGGTGACGAGGCGCCCGCGCAGCTGCAGCTCGCCGCGCGCGCCCGGGCCGAGCTCGCGGGTCGGGTCGGCGGGATCGCAGACGCGCACGTCCAGCCCGGGCAGCGGCACGCCGCAGCTGCCCGGCGGGATCAGCTCGGGGTCGGGCAGCGGCATGAGCCCGTAGCCGCAGGACTCGGTCATGCCCCAGCCGTTGACGGGCCGCTGGTCGCTCACCGCCAGCCAGTCCCGGACGAGCTGCTCGGACATCGGCATGCCGCCGGTGACGACGTAGAGGTCGTCGAATCGCACGCCCGCCCGCGCCGCGGCGGCGGCGATCGCCGCGAGGATCGGGGGCACCGTCGCCAGCTTGCGGGGCGGGCGGACCGCGGCGGTGCGCACGACGGCGCCGATGTCGCCCCGGTCGAAGGCGACGAGCTCGACGGCGCGGGCCAGCCCGCTGAGCAGGTGGTCGACGAGCGAGTAGACGTGGTTGAGCGGCAGCGTGAGATAGTGCACGCCGTCGCCGCGGGCCTGGTTGCGGAAGAAGTTGAGGTTCTGGTCGATGGCGTGGCCGACCATGGCGTGCGTGAAGGGCACGCCCTTCGACCGGCCGGTCGTCCCGGAGGTGTACAGCAGCAGCGCCGTCCCGTCCGCCGCCGGGCGCGCGGCGCCGGCCGCGAGCGGCTCGTGGGCGAGCAGCCCGGCCCAGTCCGGCGAGGCGTCGGCCCCGTCGTCCGTGGTCGAGGCGGCCGGGTCGATGACGACAGCCCGCACACCGGCGGGCAGCCGGTCGGCCACCGGGGCGTCGACGACCGCCAGGCGCGCGCCGTGGTCGGCGAACAGCCCGGCGAGCTCGTGGGCGGTGGCGGCCGTGTCGTGCTCGACGACGACGGCCCCGGCGCGCAGGGCGGCCAGCAGCGCGATGACGTGCTCGGGCGAGGCTCCGGCGACGAGGGCGAGGCGGTCGCCGGGGGCCAGCCCCGCGGCGAGCAGCCCGGCGGCGACGCGGTGCAGCGCCTCGACGAGCCGTCCGTAGCCGAGGGCCCGCCGATCGCGGCGCAGCGCCACGCGGTCGGGATCGACGGTCTCCAGCCGCAGATGGGCCACGATGTCGTCGGTGACCGGCGGCAGGGTCCTCTCGATGCCCGGCGGGTAGTGGTCGACCCAGGGGCCGTTGATCATGCCCGCCCCGCATCCGGCCGGCCCGCGTCCCGGTGTTCGGCGTCGCGGTCGCGGAAGTCGGCCCGGTGCGCCCGGTACCAGGCGACGGTGTCGGCGATGCCCTCGCGCAGCCCGTAGCGGGGCCGCCAGCCCATGCCGGTCAGCAGGCTCACGTCGAGGAGCTTCTGCGGGGTGCCGTCGGGCTTGGAGTCGTCCCAGACGACCTCGCCGGTGTACCCGGTGGCCTCGGCCACGAGCCCGGCGAGCTCGGCGATCGTGCAGTCCCTGCCGGTGCCCACGTTGACCTGGCTCGGGCCGTCGTAGTGGTCCATGAGGTACAGGCAGGCGTCGGCCATGTCGTCCACGTGGAGGAATTCGCGGCGCGGCGTGCCGGTGCCCCAGTTCGTGATGCTCGTGGCCCCGGTGCGGACGGCCTCGTCGTAGCGGCGGATCATGGCCGGCAGGACGTGCGAGCCGACGAGGGCGAAGTTGTCCTCGGGGCCATACAGGTTCGTCGGCATGGCGGAGATCCACGGCAGGCCGTACTGGCGGCGCACCGCCTGGGTGCCGATGATGCCGGCGATCTTCGCGATCGCGTAGGCGTCGTTCGTGGGCTCCAGGTGGCCGGTGAGCAGCGCGTCCTCGGGGATCGGCTGGGGGGCCAGCTTCGGGTAGATGCACGAGGAGCCGAGGAACAGCAGCCGCTCGGTGCCGGTGGCCAGGGCCGCGTCCATGACGTTGGTTTGGATGCGCAGGTTGACCGACAGGAAGTCGACCGGGTACATGTCGTTCGCCATGATGCCGCCGACCTTGGCCGCCGCCAGGAAGACGTAGCGGGGCCGGACGGCCTCGAAGCGGGCGAGGACGGCCGCCCGGTCGGTCAGGTCGAGCTCCGCGTGGCTCGCGCCGACGAGACGGCTGAAGCCTGCCCGTTCGAGGCGGCGCCAGATGGCCGAGCCGACGAGGCCGCGGTGCCCGGCGACGTAGGTCACCGCGTCGCGGTCGATCGGGTCGGGGCGGCCGGTCGGGGCGGGGGAGTGGGTCGTGCTGCTCATGCCCGCGCCTCCACTCGCGGGACCCGGTCGGCCCAGTCGGTGCGGGGCACGTCGATCCAGGGATCGGTGTGGTGGGCGAGGATCTCGATGTCCGCGTCCACCATGATCTCGGCGAGCTCCTTGACGTCGACCCGGGCGTGCCAGCCGAGCCTCTCGTGGGCCTTCGTCGGGTCGCCGATGAGGGCGTCGACCTCGGTGGGGCGCAGATAGCGCTCGTCGAAGCGCACATGGTCGTGCCAGTCCAGGCCCACGTGCCCGAAGGCGTGGTCGAGGAACTCGCGCACCGTCGTGCCGCGGCCGGTGGCCAGGCAGAAGTCCTCGGGCTCGTCGGCCTGCATGATGCGCCACATGCCCTCGACGTACTCGGCGGCGTAGCCCCAGTCGCGGATCGCATCGATGTTGCCCATGTAGAGCTCGTCCTGGAGGCCGGCCTTGATGGCGGCCACGGCGCGCGTGATCTTGCGGGTCACGAAGGTGCCGCCGCGGCGCGGGGACTCGTGGTTGAAGAGGATCCCGTTGACCGCGAACATGTCGTAGGCCTCGCGGTAGTTCTTGGTGATCCAGTAGCTGTACATCTTCGCCGCGCCGTAGGGCGAGCGCGGGTACATCGGCGTGGACTCGTTCTGCGGCGGCGGGGTCGCGCCGAACAGCTCCGAGGTGGAGGCCTGGTAGAAGCGGGCCCCGATGCCGGACTGTCGCACGGCCTCGAGCAGCCGGACGGTGCCGACGCCGGTGGTGTCGGCGGTGTGCTCGGGCTCGTCGAAGGAGACGCGCACGTGCGACTGGGCGGCGAGGTTGTAGACCTCCTCCGGGTCGATGCCGTGCAGCAGCGTCACGAGGCGGGCGCCGTCGGACAGGTCGCCGTAGTGCAGGAACAGCCGGGCGTCCGGATCGTGGGGGTCGCGGTAGAGGTGGTCGATGCGGTGGGTGTTGAAGCTCGAGGAGCGGCGGATGAGGCCGTGCACCTCGTAGCCCTTCGAGAGCAGGAGCTCCGCCAGGTAGGAGCCGTCCTGGCCCGTGATGCCGGTGATGAATGCTCGTGTGGACATGGTGTGACTTTCGCTAGGGGTGGATGCTTGCTCGGTCCGGTGGTCCGGCGTCTCAGCGGCCCGTCATGCGCGACAGCCAATCGCGCACGGTCGTGACGGCCGCGTCCGGGGTGAGCCTCTCCCGGACGAAGCGCTGGGCGCTGCATCCGGTCCGTTCCGCGGCTGCGGGGTCGGCCGCGATGCGTTCGATCGCGCCGAGCAGGGCGGCCGGGTCGGCCGGCGGGACGACCTCGCCGGCTCCGGCGGCCGCCATCTCGTGGGCGGTCGACGAGTCGGGCTCGGTCGCCGCGACGACCGGCCGGCCGCTGCGGAAGTAGGTGGTGAGTTTGCTGGGCACCGCCATCTCGCGCAGGCCCGGCTTCTCGTTGACGAGGAGCACGTCGCCCGCCGCCAGGATGGCGCGGTACTCCTCGTCGGGCAGCGAGGGCACGAAGACGAGGTTCCTCGCGCCGGCCCCGTACTCCATGAGGGCCTCGCGGCGGGAGCCGTCGCCGACGAGGGCGATGACCGTGTCGGAGCCGGTCCGCTCGGCGTAGCGGGCCGTGTCGACGAGGTTCTCCAGGCCCTGCTTGGCACCCATGTTGCCGGTGTGCAGCGCGACGACCGGGGCGTCGCCGAAGTACTGCCTGCGCAGCCCCGCCGCCAGCCGCTCGTCGCACCGGTCGGCGTCCACGTGGCACCAGTTGCGGCAGACGGCGACCCGGTCGGGGTCGACGCCCAGGACGTTCACGACGTGGTCGCGGAAGCGGGGGTGGATGACCAGCACGCCGTCGGCGCTGCGCAGCACCCGGGACTCGACCCGGGTGAGCAGGCGCGAGACGAGCCCGGCCTGCTCTATCTCGGCGGCGCCGGAGGAGTAGAGGTCCTGCACCCACACGCCGACCGGCCTGCCGGTGACCCTGGCGCGGGCGAGGACGCAGGCGGTGGCGAGCAGGGCGGGGCTCACGGCGATGACCGCCTCGGCGCCGCGCCACGAACTGGTCAGGGCGCCGGCGCCGAAGCTGAGCTCCTGGCCGATGCGCCCGGGGCCGTGGCCGCCCGAGCCGATGAAGTGGCGCACGCGGCGCACCTCGATGCCGTGGATGCGCTCCCGGCGGCGCAGGCCCCGCATGCCGGTGAAGTTCGACCACGACGGGTAGTGGGGCACGCCGGTGATGACGCGCACCCGGTGGCCGGCGGCGGCCAGCCCCTCGGCCATGCCGGTCGTGTAAGGGGCGATGCCGGTGCTCTCGGGGGTGTAGTTGATGCCGACGAGGAGCACGTTCCGCGGCTCGGGGGCCCGTCGGCCGGGCCGCGGGCGCCCCGGCGCGTCCGACGCGCCGGGGGAGCCGGGGGAGGAGCCGCCGGACGAGGAGGAGCCGCTGGACGAGTAGGCCTCGACGAGTTGACGGGCGATGGCGGGCATGCCGAAGACGTCGCGGGCCGTGGCCCAGGCCCGCCGGCCGGTGGCCAGGCGCCGGTCCGCGTCGGACAGCAGGGTGCGCACCGCGTTGGCGACCTGGTCGGTCGAGGCGTCCGTGACGATGCCCGCGCCGTGCTCGGCGACGGCCGGGGCCAGGCCGCAGCTGTCCGTGAGGACGACCGGGAGCCCCTGGGCCATGGCCTCGAGGACGCTCATCGGGTAGGGCTCGTCGACCGAGGGGAGCACGTAGACGTCGGCCCCGGCCATCGCCCGGGCGCCCTCCTCGTGCGTCGCCGGGCCCCGCCAGACGAGGCGCTCGCCGAGCCCGGTCGCGGCGATCTGCGCGCGGACCCGTTCGCCGATGCCCTCGTCGGGCCCGATCATGACGAAGCGCGCATCGGGGAACTCGCCGGCCAGGCGCTCCGCTGTCTCGACGAAGGCGCCGGGGCGCTTCCGCTCCTGGACGCGGGCCAGGTAGAGGACCGTGAGGGGCCCGTCGGCGCGGTGCCCGGGCTCGGCCGGGGGGACGAGGACGCCGTTGTGCAGCTCCTCGAGGCGGAGGCCGGGGCCGAACAGCGAGCGCAGGTCGTCGCGCTCGCGCCCGGTGAGGTGGAAGACGCGAGCGCAGTCGCCCAGCACGCGGGCGGTCAGGGCCCTGTCGAGCGGGGCCGCCAGCGGGTTGTCGGAGGCGTCGATCATGCCGTGCGTCATGGCGTGGACCGGCACCCCGGCCCGCTGGGCGATCCGTGCGGCGGGCAGCGAGACGAGGTCGCGGGCCAGGTGGACGTGGACGACGTCGGCCTCGTGGACGTGGCGGTTCAGCCAACGGTGGAGGGCCGGGCCGGCCAGGCCGGCGAAACCGGCCCCGGGCAGCACCCGGTGGCCGGGGAAGAGCCTCACGGGTACGCCCTCCCAGCTGTCGGGGAAGGCTCCCTCGAAACCGAGCCCGACGGCCGCGAGCAGGACGTCGTGCCCGGCGTCGGCCAGGGCGCGGCACTGGTTGACGGCGACGGTCGTGGGGCCGCCGTAGACGTTGGCGGGGCTGATCGCCGTGACGATCTGGAGGATTCTCACCGGACCCGCTCCTCGGCCCGGGGCGCCAGGATCCGCGCCCCGTCGGGCACGTCCCGGGTGACCAGGGCGGTCGCGCCCACGACGGCGTCCCTGCCGATGGTGACGCCGCGCAGTACGGTGGCCCGCGCGGCGATCCAGCTGCCCGAGCCCACGACGATGGGGCCCAGGTCGACCTCGAAGCGGGGGTCGTCGGCCCGGTGCGAGCCGGTGCAGAGCATGGCCTGCTGGCTGAGGCACACGTCGTCGCCGATCGTGATCGGGGCGGGGTCGAGCAGGGCGACGCCGACGCCGATCCAGCAGTCGCGTCCGACGGTGAGCTTCCACGGCCAGTGGATTCGCACGCCGTGACGGATCAGCGTGCCCCGGCCGATCCTCGCGCCGAAGGCGCGCAGCAGGAGGGCGCGCAGCCGGGGGGGCATGAGCACCGAGCGCTGGGCGGGCTCGGCGACGAGCGCCCAGGCCGCGCACATGAGCCGTCCGCGGCCCTTGTCATAGCCCCGGCCGGTGAACTCGGCGAGCCGGTGGAGGTGGGGCGCCTGGGTGGGATCTGTCATGTCTGGGGTGGCTCCTGGTCGACTCGGTTCCTGGACTCAACGGTAGCGTTCAGTTTTCTCAGGTACCGTAGTAAAACACATGATGCGGACATGATTTCTCTAAGGATCACGGGCGCTACCATGACGCAGGGGCTGTTCCCCGGGGCTGCTCCAGCGACCTCGGGGGAGGGTCCTGAAACACCCCTGATCCCGTCCCCCCACCATCCCCTGACGTTTCCGGACGAGCGCAGCCGAGCGAGGAGTTCCCGCATGCGAAGTGCATCCACGGCCATCGGGTACGGGCTGTCGATGATCATGCTGGCACTGGCATCCCTCATGGTCATCCCTGCTCTCATCCGGGCCTCCGGGGACACGGCGTACGGCGCCCTCAGCGCGGGGCAGGTCATCGGCTCGGTCGGGGCGGTCGTCATCGGCTACGGCTGGGGCATGTCCGGGCCCGCGATCATCGCCCGCGCCGATGCCGACGGCCGCCGGGCGGAGTACGTCGAGGCGCTGCGCGCCCGGCTGTTCCTCTGCGTGCCGGTCTGCCTGGCCTGCTGCGTCATCGGGGCCGTCCTCGCCGGCTCCGGCCTGCGGGGCTTCGGGGCGATCGGCGCGCTGGCGCAGGCCGTCATCGGCATGAGCGGCCAGTGGTACTTCGTGGGCATCGTGGCGCCCTACTGGTTCCTGCTCGTCGAAACGGTCCCGCGCGTCGCCGGCACGATGGCCGGCTGGCTCCTCATGCGCAGCGCGGGCGCCGACGCCCTGGTCGGCACCGGCTGCCAGTGCCTGGGCATCGTGGCGGGCGTCCTCTGCAGCAGCATCTACATCCTGGCCCGGCTGCGCCGCGAGGGGGCCCTCCCCCGCAGGACGCGCTCGATCGCCGTCGTCCTGCGCGAGCAGTTCGACGGCGTGGCCGCGTCGATCACGAACGCCGCCGTCCTGTCGCTGCCGATGGTCCTCGTCTCGTTCCTCAACCCGGCCGCCCGCCCGATGTACGCCTTCGTCGACCGGGTTCAGCGTCAGATCACCGTGGCCATCACCCCCCTGTCCACGGTCATGCAGGGCTGGGTGCCGCGCGGCGACCAGCGCGACCGCGGCCGCCGGGCGCTGCTCCTCATGGTGCCGCTGTGCGCGGTGATCGCCGTCGCCGTCATCGCGCTCGGGCCCCTGCTCACCGACTACCTCGGCGGCGGCATCATCCGGCCGGGCATGGGCGTCACCGTCCTCATGGCCCTGTTCGTGGCGCTCGGCACCTACGAGACCGTCCTCAGCCGCGCCGTGCTCACCGCCTTCGACAGGCTGCGCCGCATCACTCGCGCCAACCTGGCCAGCGGCCTGCTGGCCGTCGTGCTGGTCGGCGTCGGCGTGCGGCTGTGGAACGCCGAGGGCGCCCTCATCGGGGTCGTCGGCTCGATGCTCGCGCGCATCGTCGACGAGTACGTGGGCGTGCGCCCCGATCTGTCCGGCCGGGTCGACCGGCTCCCGCGCCGGGCGGCGGTCGAGGGGGCCTTCGAGGACGAGCCCGTCAGCGTGCCGGCCAGGAGGGCGGCATGAGCGCGGGGAGCGGTCCCGGGCGCCGGCTCCACCGGCGCGACCGGTTCGGCCGGCGGGGGCGCGCCGTCCTGTCCGCCGTGGTTGTCGCCCTGCTCGCCCTCCTGGCGGTCGACGTGCGCCTCGTCGCCTTCCCGGACCGCGCCGGGCTCCCCGGGCACGCGGACGTGCTGTTCGTGCTCGGCCCCCACGACGCCGGCCGCATCGCGGACGCCCTCCGGCTCATGGATGCCGGCCTCGCCGACGAGCTCGTCGTCTCGACGCCGACCCACGGCTCGCTCCTCGACCCCGCGCCGAGCACCGCCTTCTGCACCGCCGAGCACCCCTATCCCGTCACCTGCTTCGTCCCCGAGCCCTCGACGACGAGGGGCGAGGCGGCCCAGCTGGCCCGCTGGCGCGCCGAGCGGGGCTGGGGCACCGTCATCGTGCTGACGGCCCGCCCGCACGTGAGCCGGACCCGCTACATCATGGGCCAGTGCGGCGGCGGGCCGGTCACGGTGCTGTCCTACGACGGCGGCATGAACCCCCCGCGCTGGGCCCGCCAGTTCGCCTACCAGGGCGTCGCCTTCGTCAAGGCGGCCGTCATGGGACCGTGCCGGTGAGCCGACCCCACCAGAACCACCGAAGGAAACCAACCCACCCCACCGACCGCCCCACCGAAGGAACCGAACAGTGAAGACCTCAAGAACCTTCCGAGCAGTCCGGGCGCACTGGGCCATCGTGCTCGTCGTCGCGATCATCGGCCTGCTCGGCGGCACCGGCCGGGCCGCGCTGGCCACCCCCCGCTACTCCTCGACGGCCTCGGTGCTCATCAGCGTGGCCGACCCCGACGAGGGGGCCCAGCAGAACTACCAGTCGACGGTCGCCACGACGATCTCCGAGTCGATGAACACCTACTCGTCCCTGGCCACCTCGGGCGTCGTCCTCAACGAGGTCGACTCCCGTCTCGGCCTGGGTCAGTCCGTCACCCAGCTGGCCGGGCGCATCCACCCGAGCGTCCCGCTGAGCACCTCGATCGTCGAGGTCACAGCCACCGGGGACGACGCGGACAGCGCCGCCCGGCTGGCCAACACGACCGTCGCCGTCCTCGGCGACGAGATCGTCGGCTCGGGCATGAAGCAGGGCTCCGGCTCGCCGGCGCTCAAGACCATCATCATCCAGGACGGCGCCGATGCGGTCGTCGAGACCGGTCCGAACCCGCTGACCGGGGGCCTCGTCGGCCTCCTGGTCGGCTTGGTCGTCGGTGTCATCATCGCCCTCGTCGTCGAGTCGGCCCAGCGCCGCGGCACCGACGACTCCCAGACCCGCCGCGGCGCGCACCATCAGGAGGTTGTGGAACTCTCATGAGGACTTCTCGTCGTTTCTTCCTCGGTGCCGGTGCAGCCGGCGCCGTCGCTCTCGGCACGGCAGGCTGCGGCGCCCAGGGGGCCGTCAAGGGCTCCGCCGGGGCCCGGACCGCCGGGGGCGGGTCCGCCTCGGCCGCCTCGTGCGTCTCCGCCTCGGCCCTGGCCGGCGCCGATCAGGGCGCCTCCGCATCCGCCTCGGCCTCCCCGGGCGCGGACCAGAGCACCGCGGCGGACTCCCCGGGCCAGGCCGCCTCGGACGCGCCGGGCAGCACCGGCCCGACGGCCCCCGCCGCCGACCCGTCCTCGGCCGCCCCGAGCCCGGGCGCCCCGAGCCCGGGCGCCCCCGACACGCCCGAGTACGCCCCGGTGACCGGCGAGGGGCTCGTCGCGACCGGCGTCGACGACACCGAGACCATCGAGCGGGCCATCCGCGAGGGGCTCACACTCGGCGAGGGGGCCTTCGTCTACAAGGGATCCGGCATCGACGTGAACGCGCCCGTGCTGCGCGGCCTGGGCGCCGGCCGCACCTTCATCACGATCGACTCGGACTGTCTCATCGACTCCAACCAGCAGTGGAGCTCCCTGTTCATCGAGGGCATCAGCTTCACCGGCGGCCGCGCGGTCATCCGCAACCGCTACCGGGGCGCGAACGTGACGACCATCCACGTCGTGCGCAACTGCCGCTTCGTCAGTTACAAGGAGAACGCCATCTGCCACGCCTCCTCGGACATGCCCTACTGGAAGATCACCCAGAACTACTTCTCGGCGGCCGACTCGACGAACTCGATCGCCGTCGCCCTGTCCGGGCTCACCGACGGGTCGACGGTCTCCGACAACGCTTTCGTCAACAACCGCGTGCACATCAAGCTCGACCACGGCGGCAACAACACCCACATCCAGAACAACGACTTCGTCCAGTCCGCCCCGGGCACGAACCGGATCGCCGTGTGGATCGTGCCGGGCGACCAGAAGGCCAACGCCGGATCCGGTCTGCTCATCGACGCGAACAAGTTCGGCAACGAGTTCGCCGACGCCTCCGACCTGCGCATCGCCTACCTCGACCAGAACGGCGACGACTTCTCGCGGGCGATGCCCTCGGGCTCGGTCTCGGGCGGGTACATCTCGGGTCACACGATCACGGGCTGCAACTTCGCCGGCAACGACAACGGCTACGAGGGCGCGGTCGTCTCGGCGACGCCGAACATCACCGACTGCTACATCGGGCCCATCACCATCTCGGGCGCCTCGCCGAACTGCGTGCTGGCCTTCCGCCAGCCCCCGAGCGGGGACATCCGGACGAAGATCGGCCCCGTCCAGGGAGTCGAGGGCATCGTCTTCTGCAACGCGGGCGACATCATCACGAGGATCGGGTGAGCCCGGCATGAGGCTGACCATCGATCGTCTGCCGGTCCTCATCGTCGGGCTGCTCTTCCTCGTCTGTCTCCCGGTGGCCGAGTGGGCCGTCGGGCAGCCCTCCGTGGGCGCGGCGGGGCCCTTCCTGAAGGTCTGGCGGGTCTACGACCACGACGCCGCGGTGCGTCTGGTCGCGGCGATCGTGGTCGGCGTGCTCGTCGCCCTCGTGCTCCCCCTGGGCAGGGGCCTGACCCCGTCCGAGATCACCGAGCGCACCCGCGAGCCCGTCGAGCTCCTCATGCCCGTGTGGATCGGCCTGGGTCTCGTCATCATCGTGATGAACGCGCTGGCCAAGGGGCGCTACCTCTTCTACGCCACCGCCTATCTCATGACGACCGGGCCGCACGCGGTGGTCGTGGCGTCCAGCGCCCTCTCGCCGCTGCTACCGATGCTGTCGGGCATGATCGGGCGTCGGCACCGGGCCCTGAGCGCGCTCTTCCTCGTCGTCTCGTGCGCGTTCATGTTCGGCTCGGGCACCCGTGTGCTCTGCGGCCTCGTCATCCTCCACCTGCTGGGCCGGGTCCTCGGCGGGCGCCCGGTGCCGTGGTGGGGATGGCTGGCGGGCATCGCCTTCGCGCTCCTCGCCCTGCCCGTGCCGCTCCACAACCGGGGCCAGGCGACGCACGGCATCACCCCGTACACGGGCGCCACGATCGACCTGCTCACCGGCCCGGACTACCTGTCGTCGGTGTGGATCAGCTTCGCCGAGAACATCGCGTTCATCGTTCCGCTGGTCATCTACTGCACGAGCGTGCGCTGGATCAGCCTGGACCAGTTGCTCGTCGAGGTGAACCCGCTGCCCTCGGGCGTGACGGGCTGGCCGCAGATCGCCGACTCGATGCGCGTCCACGACTACATCCCCTTCTCCGCCGTGGGCGAGTGGGGCTCCCTGTGGGGCATCGCCGGCGTCATCGGCTCGGTGGTCGTCTTCGGCCTGCTCACCAGGCTCTGCCTCCTGTCGCTGGGCCGCTGTACGAATGCGACGATGCCGGTCGCCCTGGCGGCGGGCATCGCGCTGGGGATCATCGCGGCCGTGCAGTTCTGCGAGTACAACACCCGCATGACGATGCGCATCCAGGAGTTCCTCGTCGTGCTCGCCGTCGTCGAGCGGATCGCCCGCCCGTCCATCGATGCGCTCCAGGCGCGCTTGGCGGGGCGGCGCCTCGGGCGGTCGCCGGGCGGCGCGGGGCCGCCGCAGGTGGGCGCGGCCCCCGCCTCCCCCGATCCGGTGCGCACCGGTCCAGTACGTTGAGAACCAGCTGAGAGGAGCCCTCGAATGTCCGCTTCACGTGCCCTGACGGTGGCCCGTGCCCTGGCCTGGCTGCTGCCGGCGGGCGCCATGAAGAACCGTCTGCTCACCCGTCTCGGGCACCGGATCGCCCCTCGCGCCAGCGTCGCCCCGAACCTGGTGTGGGACGTCGACGAGTTCGTCGTCGCCGACGGCGCCTCGGTGCTCTCCGGCAACATGATCCGCCACCTCGGCGCCGTCGAGCTCGGCGAGGACGCGATGCTGGGCAGGTTCAACCTCGTCTCGGCCCATCCCGCATACAAGGCCAACTACCCCGAGCCCAACGGCCTGTTCCTCGGCGACGGCGCGAAGGTGCTCAACCGGCACCAGCTCGACTGCTCGGCGGCCGTGCACGTGCGTTCCTTCGCCTCGGTCGCCGGCCACGGCACGACCGTCCTCACGCACGGCGTCGACCTCGGGCGCGACGCCCAGGCCGCCTACCCGGTGACGGTCGGCGAGCGCAGCTTCGTGGGCGCCCGGTGCCTGCTGCTCGGCGGCGCCGAGCTGCCGCCGCACTCGGTGCTCGCGGCCGGCTCCACGCTCCTGCGGTCCCGGGGCGACGAGCGCCCGGAGAGCCTGTACGCCGGGAACCCGGCCGTCTTCCGGAAGAAGGTCGACGGGGCCTGGTTCCACCGCCGCCACCCCCACACGTGGAATCTCTACGTGCCCGGTACGGGCAGGACGATCAGGGGCTGATCCGGGGGCCCTCGTCCGCGCGGTCCTCGGGGGCGCCGTCGTCCCGCCGGCCCGCCGCCATGAGCCCCAGGGCGGCGTCCATGATGATCCGCCGGGCGCGCACGCGCGAGGCCCCGGCGAGCAGCGAGTGGTCGAGCGTGCTCTCGTGGCTGCCGGTGACGGCCCGTCCCCGCGCGCTGAGCCGGGCGACGGCCTCGTCCCCGCGCTCGGTGCGCCAGTGCGGGGCGTCGTCCTCGCCGATGTGCATCTGGACGGCGGTCGTCGCCGGGACCCGGGAGAGCAGGATCGCCGCGTCGTCGAAGACGCCGGCCCGGGCCAGGAGCGTCCAGGCGCGCCGCGGCGCCAGCCGGAGCAGCCGCTGCCGGGTCCGCTTGGCGGCCTGCTTGGTGCGCTCGTAGCGGGAGAATCCGTTCGCGGCGCCCTCGGCGGTGAGAGGGTGGTCGACGCGCAGGTGCTGCAGGTGCTTCTTCAGCCAGGGGCCCTCGAGGACGTGGCGGTAGTGGGACGCCCTCGGGTTCCACCCCGTCGGGTTGAGGATGACGAGGCGGTCGATGCGCACCTGCTCGGCCGCGCGGCCGAACAGCCACATGCCGATGCACGCGCCGACGGTCATGAGCGGGGTGCGCGGCACGGCGGTGCGCAGCGCGCGGATGGCGGCGACGCAGTCGGCGACGCCCTGGTCGTTGAACGGGTTCGGCTCGCCGTCGGTGCGGCCGCTGTAGGCGTCGCCCTGGTCGTTGCGCTCGCAGCGCAGGCTCGCGGCCCCGGCCGCGGCGAGCTCGCGGGCGCTCTGGGCCCACAGCCCGGCTCCGCCGTCGCGCGGTTCGCCGCCGGTGCTGGTGAAGACGACGGCCAGCCGCGGTTCTCCGGCCGGGCGGGTCAGGACGCCGGGCAGTCCGTCGACGCTCACGAACTCCTCGCTGATCAGCGCGCCCCCATGGCGGGTGGCCACGGACCGGGCGGGGTCCGGGACGAGGTCGGAGGCCGGGCCGCGGGGGATCATTCCGACGATCCGGTCGAGGCTCTCCCATGGCACCCGGGCCAGGTGGGGGGCGACGGCGTAGAGGCGCTCGGCGACCCGGCCGTCCTCCTCGGTGACGACCGTTGCGCGGGCGGCGTGCTCGGGCCCCAGGGCGAGCCCCCGTACGGACGCGGCCTGCCGGGGGGTCCAGCTGCGGGCGGGGGTCTCGAGGAGATCGTCGTCGGGGACGATCTGCACCGCGACGCTGCGCAGCAGCTGCTGCTGGCGCAGCTGGTGGCGCCCGTCGATCGGCTCCCAGCTGATGAGTCCGCCGGCGGTCCCGGTGCGGGCCGCGATCGCGCAGCCCAGGCGGAGCCCCAGCGTCGTCACCCCGTGCCCGGGCAGGAGCCCGGCGGCGTACCGCTCCACGCGGGCCATGTCGTCGCTCCAGGCCCCGGCCGGGTCGGGCTCGGCGTCGAGCCCGTGGGAGTCGCCGTCGCCGCGCCAGGAGAAGCGCACGGCGACGAGGCCGGAGCGGGCGCACGCGATCGCGAGGGCCCGCAGGGCGCGGAAGGTGATGACGGCCTCGCGGCCGACGGGCCCGGCGATGACGACGACGCCCTCGGCGGTGCCGCCCTCGGGGGAGTGGACCCAGGCCGACAGGTAGTCGTCCGGGCCGCCGATCCAGGTGGGGACCCCCTGGACGCCGGGGCGGGGGAAGCCGAACCGCGGCGAGGGGGAGCACGGGGGCCCGGGGCTCGGCCCCTCGCCCGTGACGGGGTTCTCGGGCACGGTGTTCTCGGACACGGTCTTCCATTCATCGGCGCGTACCCGGACCGGGGATGCGGGGGAGGGGGAGGAAGAGGAACGGTACGCTCGTCGGCACTGCGGTCCGACCGGTATGATCCTACGCCATCGGGTCCGGCCGGCGCCCCGCCCCGCCGGCCGCGCGCCGGGTCGGGCCCGATGATCGCCGCGGCGGGGCGTCCGACGTGGCAGAGTTGTGACATGCCGGCTACAACAGCTGAACTCGTTGATCTGCTGCGCCTGCGCGCCGAGCCCGACAGCGTCTTCATCGGGCGTCATCCGCGCACGATGATGCAGCGCACCTACGGCGGGCAGGTGCTCGCCCAGTCCCTCATGGCCGCCTACGGCACCGTGCCCTCCGGGAGGGTCGCGCACTCCCTCAACTCCTACTTCATCCGCCCCGGCCAGGCCGACAGCGACATCGAGTACGCCGTCGAGCCGCTGCGCGACGGGCGCACCTTCTCCGTGCGCCGCGTCACCGCGCTCCAGGACGGGCGCACGATCTTCACCGGCTCCTACTCCTTCCACGAGATGGAGCCGGGGCTCGACCACTCCGACCCGATCGCCGCGCAGGTGCCGCCCCCGGACGACTGCCCGGGCTTCCTCGACATCAGCAGGAGGCGCTACGGGGCCTCGCCGCTGTGGCACGAGTGGGACGCCCTCGACGTGCGCTTCGCCGGCGACTCCAGCCGGGGCGGGCTCATCGAGCCGGCCAACCATCCGGCGCACATGCGCGTGTGGGTGCGCACGACCGCGCCCCTGCCCGCCGAGGAGTTCGCCGTCCACCAGGCGGTGCTGGCCTATCTGTCGGACCTGACCCTGCTGTCGGTGACGGTGATCCCGCACTCGGTCGCCTACATGTCGCCGCACCTGCAGGTCGCCACGCTCGACCACGTCATGCACTTCCACCGCTCGGTGCGAGCCGACCAGTGGCTGCTCTACGACATGCTCTCGCCGTCGGCCTCCAACAGCCTGGGCATCGCCACCGGCCGCCTCTTCCAGAACGGCACGATGGTCGCCTCCTGTTCCCAGGAGGGCCTCATCCGGGTCCTCCGGCAGGAGCGCGATCTCCTCACCTGACGCCGGCGGTGGACGCGACGGAGGGGCCCGCCATGGCGGGCCCCTCCGTCGCGTCCGGGCTCAGACCGAGGCGGTCAGGCGCAGCTGGTTGAGGGCGGCGCGCTCGATCTGGCGCACGCGCTCGGCGGTGATGCCCCACACGGCGCCGATGTCGGCGAGCTTGGCCTGGCGGCCGTCGAGGAGGCCGTAGCGGCGGCGCATGACGTCGGCGGAGCGCTCGTCCAAGTCGGAGAGCATGCCCTCCAGGCGCGTGCGGTCCTCGGCGTCGAGCACGAGCTCGTCGGGGCCCGGCGCCGTCTCGCGGGCGATGAGATCGCCGAGCGAGGTGTCGCCGTCGTCCTCGACCGGGGCGTCGAGGCTGACGTGCTCGCGCGAGTAGCGGATGAGGTCGACGACCTTCGACTCCTCGACCCCGAGCTCCTCGGCGATCTCGGCCACCTCCGGCTCGCGGCCCAGGTTGCGCTCCAGGTTGCGGCGCACCGCGAGGATCTGGTTGACCTGCTCGGCCACGTGCACGGGCAGGCGCACGATGCGGCCCTGCTGGGCGATGCCGCGGCTGATGGCCTGGCGCACCCACCACGTCGCATAGGTGCTGAACTTGAAGCCCTTCGCGTAGTCGAACTTCTCGACGGCGCGGATGAGGCCGGTGTTGCCCTCCTGGACCAGGTCCAGCAGCGGCATCTGGGAGCGTCCATACTTGCGGGCCACGGAGACCACCAGGCGCAGGTTGGCGCGCACGAAGTGCTGCATGGCGTGCTCGCCCTCCTCCGCGATGGTCTCCAGCTCCTCGCGGGTGGCGTCGCTCGTCGTCTCGGCGTCCCCGCGGAGGATCGCCTGAGCGTACTGGCCGGCCTCGATGAGTCGGGCGAGCTCAACCTCCTCGGCGGCGTCGAGCAGCGGGGTCTTGGCGATCGACTCGAGGTAGAGGCCCACCGAGTCCTTGCCGTCGATGCCGTCGTTGCTGCGTGCGCGAGTCTTCTCCATCGGTTCCCTTCCGTCGTCCATCCATAGTTTCCAACAACTCGGCGGGGGAAAACCATCCCGGAGGCCGCAGGAAAGTTGAGAAGAGGTCCATCCGCGGGTGGTCCTGCCACCGCGGTCTGATGCCCCCAGCGACCGCAGCGGGACGCGGGGCGGTGGTCCGTGGCCCTGTGACCAGCGTCTTCGTCGCTCCTGGGCGGTGCCTGGCGTCTCCCGACGGGCCGTTCGGACGGCGGGCGGACCAGGCCGGACGGCTGCCGTTTGTTGCCGGGTGACACACTGGTGGGTGGCGTCCTCTTGACACATGCAGCCTTGAGTGCGCCCTGGTCCCGGACCGATGCCCCGGGCCCGTCGAACGCTTCACCAATTGGAAAGGTCCCCTGTGACGGCTCCCACCAAGAACCCTGTCCAGACCTCCGAGGAAGCCGGCGCCGCGTCGGCGGAGAAGGCCACGAGACCGGCCCGCACCCGCACGAAGAGCGCTCCGGCCAAGAATACCGGGACGAAGGGCACCGCGGTCAAGCGGTCGACGTCGAGGAGTGCGTCGTCCAAGGCCGCGCCGGCGAAGGGCGTGGCGGGCGAGCCGGCCAAGGGCGCCGCGACCCGCAGGACGACGAGGAAGCGGACGTCCGAGGGGGGCGCCGGGACGAAGACGAAGAAGACCGGGACGAGGAGGAGGTCCGCCCGCCGGGCGCCGGCCAGGGGGGCGTCCTCGGGCGGCACGGGCACGACGAGCAAGGCCGTCCTCACGAAGGCCATGGCCGGCAAGCCCGAGGGCACCGCCGAGGCGGACGGCATCGAGGTCACCTTCGAACGCGACGGCGACGACATCGTCGTGCGCGCCGGCGGCAGGAAGCGCACGCTCGACGACGTCGACGAGTCGGCGTTCGACCGGAGCGCGGCCGAGAGGGACGAGGCCGAGATCAACGAGGACACGAAGGGCTTCAGCCTCTCCGACAAGGACGACGGGGACGAGCCCGAGCAGCAGGTGACAGTCGCCGGCGCCACCGCCGATCCCGTCAAGGACTACCTCAAGCAGATCGGCAAGGTGGCCCTCCTCAATGCCGCCCAGGAGGTCGACCTGGCCAAGCGCATCGAGGCCGGGCTGTTCGCCGACGAGCAGCTCGCCCAGCACCCCGGAAGGATCAAGCCCGCCGACCGCGAGGACTTCGAGTGGATCGCCGAGGACGGACACCGCGCCAAGAACCACCTGCTCGAGGCCAATCTCCGCCTCGTCGTCTCGCTGGCCAAGCGCTACACCGGCCGCGGCATGCTCTTCCTCGACCTCATCCAGGAGGGCAACCTCGGCCTGATCAGGGCGGTCGAGAAGTTCGACTACACCAAGGGCTACAAGTTCAGCACCTACGCCACGTGGTGGATCAAGCAGGCCATCACCCGCGCCATGGCCGACCAGGCCCGCACGATCCGCATCCCCGTCCACATGGTCGAGGTCATCAACAAGCTCGCGCGCGTCCAGCGTCAGATGCTCCAGGACCTGGGCCGCGAGCCCACCCCCGAGGAGCTGGCCGTCGAGCTCGACATGACCCCCGAGAAGGTCATCGAGGTGCAGAAGTACGGCCGCGAGCCGATCAGCCTGCACACCCCCCTCGGCGAGGACGGCGACTCGGAGTTCGGCGACCTCATCGAGGACTCCGAGGCCATCGTCCCGGCCGACGCCGTGAACTTCACGCTCCTCCAGGAGCAGCTGCACGACGTGCTCGACACCCTGTCGGAGCGCGAGGCGGGCGTCGTCTCGATGCGCTTCGGCCTCACCGACGGCCAGCCCAAGACCCTCGACGAGATCGGCAAGGTCTACGGCGTGACGCGCGAGCGCATCCGCCAGATCGAGTCCAAGACGATGAGCAAGCTGCGCCACCCGAGCCGCTCCCAGGTGCTGCGCGACTACTTGGACTGACGCATCCGGGCCCGCGCGGGCTGGGCGTCTTCATCGCCGGGACGCCGCTGCTGTCGGTCGACGCATCCGGGCCCGCGCGGGCTGGGCTGTTCCTCGCCGCCCCCGGCGGTCCCTCCCGCCTGGGCCGGCCCGATGGCGCGCGTCCCGCCCGGCGCCGCCTCGCAGGACCGTGGGGCCGCCGCCCGGTCTCGGCCTCAGGGGCGTTCGGCCTCGCGGGCCGCCGAGTAGGCGTTGAGGTCGAGCAGCGCCTGGTGGACCATCGCGCGGGTGATCGGGTAGGGGGCCTCCTCGGGCCTGACGAAGTCCATGATGCGGTCGGTGAACTCGTCGAGGCGCCCGGGCCCGACGGAGACCTGGTCGGTCCGCGTCGGGAGGCCGAGGGAGGCGTTGAGGTCGTGGAAGCGGTCGCGCTCGGCGAACTGCCCCTCGAGGGTGAGCAGGACGAGGACGCCGAGGCTGACGATCTCGCCGTGCAGATGGTTCCCGGCGTCCGGCATCGTCGTGTGCGCGTTGTACACCGCGTGGGCGAACGAGGAGTTGAACCGGTGCTGGACGAGCACGCTCGTGAGCCCGGTGGTGACGAGGATGGTGAGCGCCATCTCGCGCACGGCGTCGCTCGCCTCGCCCCGCTCGGCATCGGCCAGGGCCTGCGCGCCGTGGGCGAACAGCGGCTCGGCCCCGCGGCGCGAGATGTCGACGCCGACGCGGTCGGAGTGCCCCAGGGCGAGGCCGCGCGAGCTGAAGGGGCTCTCGACCTGCTTGCTCAGGGCGTCGCCGATGCCGGCCCACAGGTACACGGTGGGGGCCCTGGCGATGATGTCGGTGTCGATGACGGTGTGCTCGGCCGGGCGGTTGCGGAAGATGTGCCGACTGAACGAGTGGTCGGGGTGGTAGATCACGCCGACGCGCGTCACGGCCGCGCAGGTCGAGGCGATCGTCGGGATGGTGACGAGGGCCTTGCCGGTCTGGATGGACAGCAGCTTGCACAGGTCGATCATCTTGCCGCCGCCGACGGCGAGGATCACGTCGGCGCGGGCCACCTCGTCGGCGCCCTGGAGCTCGTCGGCCTTCTCCTGGGTGGCCTCGTCGCCGGCGACGAAGGAGCCGGTGACGGACACGGGGGAGCCCTCGAGCGCCCCGCGGATCCTCGGCTCGGCGGCGGCCATGGCGCGGCGTCCGCCGATGATGACGGCGCTCGAGCCGTGGGCCGAGACGATCCCGGGGAGCGCGGTGTGGACGTCGGCGCCGCCGATCGTCCAGTCGGGCAGATAGGTGCTGGACGTGCTGCTCATCGTCGGCCTCCGCTTCGTCGTCCGCCGGACCCGGCCGGTGCCGGGGCGGCCCGCCGCCGGGACGGACCCCGGGTGAAGAATTAGCCCCGTCGGGCCGGTGCCGGGGCGGGCGCCCGGCGCGCCGCAGGGGGCTCAGCTGAGGAGCGAGGTGTCGCCCTCCAGACGGACGGCGACCTCCTTGATCTTCTCGGCGTGGGCGCGGGCGTGGTGCGCGCAGAACAGGAGCGTCCCGCCGCTCGCGAGCCGCACCCTCAGATGGGCCTGCGCACCGCATCGGTCGCAGCGGTCGGCTGCGGTCAACCGGGTGTTCTCAACAACGGGCGTGCTCACGGCACCCACAGTACGCGCAGGGGACAACAGGCGGGCCGATCCGGCGGGAGGCCGGCCCCGGCTCGGCCCGGAGGCCCCGCCGCGCCGAACCGGTCCGCGGGGCCTGCCGCTGCCGGGGATCGTCGGTGCGCGCCGATAGAGTTCCGCTCGTGTCCAGCACCACGAGCAGCAAGAACTCCGAGCGGCGCTCCTACGGGGCGAAGAACCTCCTCGTCCTCGAGGGCCTCGAGGCCGTCCGCAAGCGCCCCGCCATGTACATCGGCTCCACCGACACCCGCGGGCTCATGCACTGCCTGTGGGAGATCATCGACAACGCCGTCGACGAGGCGCTGGTCGGCTTCGGCAGGCGCATCGAGGTCGCGCTGCGCGCCGACGGGTCGATCCACGTCGCCGACGCCGCGCGGGGCATCCCCGTGGACATCGAGCCGCGCACCGGCCTCACCGGCGTCGAGGTCGTCTTCACGAAGCTGCACGCCGGCGGCAAGTTCGGCGCCGGCTCCTACGGCGCCGCCGGCGGCCTGCACGGCGTGGGGGCCTCGGTCGTCAACGCCCTGAGCTCCCGCCTCGACGTCGAGGTGGACCGCGACGGCGCCACCTGGGCCATGAGCTTCCGGCGCGGCGTCCCCGGCGTCTTCGACGGCGACGGCCCGGACGCCGGCTTCACCCCCGGCGGGGGGCTGCGCCGCGTCGGCAGGGTGCGCAAGGGCGTGACGGGCACCCGCGTCACCTACTGGCCCGACCGGCAGATCTTCCTCGGGGACGCCCAGCTGTCCGTCGAAAAGCTCGTCGAGAGGGCTCGCCAGACCAGCTTCCTCGTGCCCGGCCTCGAGATCGTCCTCGACGACGAGCGCGGCCCCGAGCCGGTCCGCGAGTCCTTCAGGCACGACGGCGGCATCAGCGAGTTCGCCGATTTCCTGAGCACCGGCGAGCCCGTCACCGAGGTGCTGCGCCTCCAGGGCTCCGACTCGTTCGTCGAGACGGTTCCCATGCTCGACGAGTCGGGGGTCATGACGCCCACCGACGTCCAGCGCCGGCTCGACGTCGACATCGCCGTCATCTGGGACAACGGCTACGACACCGTCGAGCGCTCCTTCGTCAACATCATCGCCACCCCCAAGGGCGGCACCCACGTCCAGGGCTTCGAGCGCGGTCTCACGAGGGCCTTCGTCACCGGCCTGGACGGCACCCGGCTGCTGCGGGCCAGCGACGACGTCGTCAAGGAGGACATCCTCGAGGGCCTCACCGCCGTCATCACGGTGCGCCTGCCCGAGCCGCAGTTCGAGGGGCAGACCAAGGAGGTCCTCGGCACGCCGCCGGTCACCCGCCTGGTGGCCCGGATCGTCGAGGAGCGGATGGGGGACTACTTGGGCTCGACCCGACCCGCCGTGCGTGCCCAGGCCCGCGCCCTCATGGAGAAGGTCGTCAACGCCTCCCGCACCCGTCGGGCGGCCCGGGCCCACCGGGAGAACCAGCGCCGCAAGAACGCGCTCGAGTCGAGCTCCATGCCGCCCAAGCTGAAGGACTGCCGCAGCGCCGACGGCGAGCGCAGCGAGCTGTTCATCGTCGAGGGCGATTCGGCCCTGGGCACCGCCTCGCGCGCCCGCGACAGCGAGTTCCAGGCCCTGCTGCCCATCCGCGGCAAGATCCTCAACGTCCAGAAGGCCTCCCTCGGCGACATGCTGAAGAACCAGGAGTGCTCGGCGATCATCCAGGTCGTCGGCGCCGGCTCGGGGGCCGGCTTCGACCTCGACCAGGCCCGCTACGGCAAGGTCATCTTCATGGCCGACGCCGACTCCGACGGCGCCCACATCCGCTGCCTGCTCGCCACGCTCTTCTTCCGCTACATGCGCCCGATGATCGAGGCCGGCCGCGTCTACAGCGCCGTCCCGCCGCTGCACCGCTTCGAGCTGACGAATCCGCGCAAGGGCATGGAGAAGTACATCTACACCTACTCCGACCCCGAGTACCAGCGGAAGACGGCCGAGCTCACGAAGAAGCGGATCCGCTTCAAGGAGCCGCAGCGCTACAAGGGCCTCGGCGAGATGGACGCCGACCAGCTGGCCGACACGACGATGAACCCGCGCCACCGGATGCTGCGCCGCATCACCATCGACGACGCCGAGACCGCATCGCGCACCTTCGAGCTGCTCATGGGCAACGAGGTGGCCCCGCGCAAGGAGTTCATCGTCGCCGGCGCCTACCAGCTCGACGAGGACCGCATCGACGTGTGAGCCGTGTCCGGTCACCGGGACACGGTCCGGCCCGCTGGCCCGGTCCGTAGCCTGGAGCGGTGAGCTCGGCCGGCACAGCCGTCTCCGGACGGGCCCGCCCCGTCCCGGGCCGCCCATCGCACCGGTCGACGCCGCCTCGCGCACCCGCGTCCTGGCCCGGGCCCTGTGGGGCTGGGGCACCCAGCCGTGGAACACGGTCGTCACGATCCTCGTGTTCCCCGTCTACCTGGTCGGCCCCTCGTTCGGCTCGGCCAACCACACCGCCTACGTGCAGTTTGGTACGTGCAGTTGGTCTGCATGACGATCGCCTCTGCCGTGATCGCCCTCGTCGCGCCCGTGCTGGGCCGGAACACCGACCGCACCGGCCGGACGATGAGCGCCCTGCGGGTCCTCACCCTGGGCCGTGGCGGCCGTCGACGCCGCCCTGTTCCTCATCGCCGACGAGTCCGTCTTTCTGTGGGCGGGTTTCATCATGCTGGACCTGGGCACGGTCGCCTCCGAGGTCGCCGGCTCGCTCTGCAACGGCGTCATCGACCGGGTCCCGACGCCGCAGAACGTCGGCCGCGTCGCCTCGCCCCTGGCCCCGCCCATGTTCGGCCTGTGCGTCGGCCTCGGAGCCCGTCCCACCGGCGCCGAGAACACGCAGTACCTCGGCATCGTCGGCATCGCCGTCGTGCTCGCCGCCGGCCTGCTGGTCCTGCCCGGCCGGGTGCCGCGGATCGCGGCCGGGCGGGGGCGGGGCTGATCAGCCGGCCCGGGCCCGGCCCAGGCGCAGCACCTCGTGCATGAGGTCGTGCAGGGGGACCGGCACGTCCGCCTCGTGCGCGAGCCGGACGATCGCGCCGGTCTGCGGGTCGAGTTCGCTGGGGCGGCCGGCCATCAGGTCGCGGCACAGCGAGGCGGTGCTGCCGGCGGGCTGGCGGGCGTTGAAGGCCATGATCTCGTCGACCGCGTCCGCCCCCACGTCGACGCCCTGCGCCTGCGCCACGGCGGCGATCTCGGCGGTGGCTCGGCGCCACAGGTCGGCCAGCTGGGGCCGAGCGCCCAGCTCGCCGAGGGTCAGCCCGGTCATGGCGCCCAGCTCGCCGAGCGGGATCACCATCATGGCCTTGCGCCACAGGGCGGCCCAGATGTCGTCCGGCTCGGGTGAGCCGATGCCCGCCCCCTCCAGCGCCTCGCGCAGGGCGCGGACGCGGACGGTGCCGGCGTTGTCCCATTCGCCGACCTCGAGCGTCCCCGGCCCGCCGTGGCGGGCGATGACTCCGGGCTGCTCGGTCATGGCGAAGATCTTCATGACGCCGGGGAGCGTGTGACCATCGCCGACGACCCCGGCGGTCAGGCGCGGGCCGTCCACGCCGTTCTGGGTGGTGACGACGGCCGTGCCGGGGCCGATGAGGGGACCGGCGGTCCGTAGCGCCTCGGTGATCCGGGTGGCCTTGACGCAGCTGAGCACGTAGTCGACTGGGCCGATTGCAGCCGGGTCGTCGGTCGCGGTGACCGACACGGTGAACTCCTCGTCACCGACCAGCCGCAGCCCGTCGGCCCGCAGCGCCTCGAGGGTGCGGCCCCTGGCGACGAAGGACACGTCGTGACCGGCGCGGGCCAGCCGCCCGCCGAGGAAACCACCCACGCCACCGGCACCGACGACAGCGAATCTCATGGCCCGAGTCTACGGGCGGGTGCTGCCCGACCCCGCGGTTGTCGTGCGAAGACGCACGGGGACCGCAGGACGAGCCGGAACCGCGCAGTGATCGCTCAGTGCGGCATGACGCGGGAGCTGACCGCCGCCACCGGCCGGACCAGGGGCGTTCCGGAGCCGTCCCGCTTCCCGGTCGCCGGGGGCAGGTCGACGGCCGAGCCGCTGGCCGCGGCGGCGACGGCCGGCGCCGGGCCGACCCAGGCGAGCGTCAGGGCGTCCTCGCCCTTGAGGAAGCGGTGGCAGCGCACCCCGGCGGTGGCGCGGCCCTTGGCCGGGTACTCGGCGAAGTCGGTGAGCTTGACGGAACCGGCCTCGGTGCCGGGCAGGGCCTCCGAGGAGCCCGACACCGTCACGACGACGGCGCCGCTCGTCGGCGAGGCGCCGAACCAGAGGGCCTGCGCGTCCTCGCCGAGTCGGATGCCCGCCACGCCGCCGCCGCCGCGGCCCTGCGGGCGCACGAGCGAGGCGGGGAAGTGCAGCAGCTGGGCGTCCGAGGTGACGAAGACGAGGTCGTCGTCCTCGTCGACGAGCTGGAGCGCGCCGACGAGCTCGTCGCCGTCGTCGAGCCGGATGATCTCCCACGCGTCGCGGGTGAGCACCTCGGGGTTGACCCGTTTGACGACGCCGGCCCGTGTGCCGACCGCCAGTCCTGGGCCGTCGGGGTCGAGCGTCGTGAGCGCGAGGGGACGCTCGTCGCGCTCGAGGGCGACGAGCTCGGTGAGCCGGGCGCCGCCGCGCAGGCTCGGCGCGTTGGCCGTCTGCACGGTCTCGGGCAGGTCGATGACGCGGGCCCGCACGAGGCGCCCGGCCGTCGTGACGACGCCGAACTCGGCGTGGGTGCTCGTGGCGATCGCCGAGACGATGACGTCGTGGCGTCCGCGCGGCCCGGAGGCCGGCAGCGCGTCGGGGTGCGCGGCGCCCTCGGGACGGTTCATCCGGGCGACGAGGCCTGCCGAGCCGAGCATGACCCAGCACGGGCCGTCGGGGATCTCCAGCGGCTCGGCGGCGGCCGGCAGGGCGGCCCCGGAGTCCTCCAGCAGCACCGTGCGGCGCGGCGTGCCGTACCTCCTGGCGACCTCGGTGAGCCGGTCGGAGACGACCCGGTGGAGGCGCTGCGGGTCCTCGATGATCCCGGTGAGCTCCTCGATGCGGCGCCTCAGCTCGTCGCGCTCGGTCTCCAGCTCGATGCGGCTGAGCCTCGTGAGACGGCGCAGTTGCATGTCGAGGATGTGGTTGGCCTGGATCTCGTCGAGCTCGAAGGCGGCGATGAGGCGCTCCCTGGCCTGGCCCGCGTCCTCGGACGAGCGGATGATCGCGATGACGTCGTCGATGTCGATCATCGCCAGCAGCAGGCCCTCGACCAGGTGCAGGCGCTCCTGCGCCCTGTCGAGCTGGAAGCGGGCGCGGCGCAGGCAGACGTCGAGGCGGTGGTCGAGGTAGACCTGCAGGAGCTCCTTGAGCCCGAGCGTGCGCGGCTGGCCGTCGACGAGCGCCACGTTGTTGATGCCGAAGGAGTCCTCCAGCTTCGTGTGCCGGTAC
Source organism: Propionibacterium acidifaciens DSM 21887 (assembly GCF_000426605.1). Taxonomy (GTDB): domain Bacteria; phylum Actinomycetota; class Actinomycetes; order Propionibacteriales; family Propionibacteriaceae; genus Propionibacterium; species Propionibacterium acidifaciens. The sequence goes on along the minus strand of NZ_AUFR01000016.1, from coordinate 15,371 downwards.
AGCTGGGCGAGCAGGGCGTCGGGGTTGATGCCGTTCTTGACCTCGATGACGAGGCGCAGCCCGTTGGTCAGGTCGGTGAGGTCCTTGACGTCGGCGATGCCGGTGATCCTCTTCGTCTGGACCAGGTGCTTGATCTGCTCGATGATCTTCTCGGGCCCGACGGCGAACGGCAGCTCCGTGACGACGATGCCGCGCCGGCGCGGGCTCACCTGCTCGATGCGGGCCGTCGCGCGGGTCCGGAAGCTGCCTCGGCCGGTGGCGTAGGCGTCCCGGATGCCGCCCATCCCGACGATCCTGCCGCCGGTGGGCAGGTCCGGGCCCGGGATGAAGCGCATGAGCTCGTCGAGGTCGGCGTCGGGGTGCCCCAGCAGGTGCTTCAGCGCCTGGACGACCTCGACGAGGTTGTGCGAGGGCATGTTCGTCGCCATGCCGACGGCGATGCCGGTCGCCCCGTTGACGAGCAGGTTCGGGAAGGCGGCCGGAAGGACGGCCGGCTCGGTCTCCTTGCCGTCGTAGTTGGGGCGGAAGTCGACGGTGTCCTCGTCGAGGCCCTCGATCATCGGCAGCGCGGCGGGGGCCATGCGGCACTCGGTGTAGCGCATCGCGGCGGGCCCGGCGTCGAGCGAGCCGAAGTTCCCGTGGCCGTCGACGAGCCGCAGCCGCATCGACCAGTCCTGGCCCATCCGGACGAGGGCGTCGTAGATGGCCGAGTCGCCGTGCGGGTGCAGCTTGCCCATGACGTCGCCGACGACGCGGGCGCACTTGACGAAGGGGTGGTCGGGCAGCAGCCGCTGCTGGCTCATGCCGTAGAGGATGCGCCGCTGCACCGGCTTGAGGCCGTCGCGGGCGTCGGGCAGGGCGCGGGCGTAGATGACCGAGTAGGCGTACTCGAGGAAGGAGGACTCCATCTCGTTCGAGACGTCGACGTCGATGATGCGTTCCTCGAAGTCGTCCTCGGGGGGCGTCGTGGTGCGTGTCATCTGCTGATCTGCTCCTGACTGTGGGCCAGCCCCGATTCTCGGGCATCGGGGCGACGGGGGGAATCATTCCACGCCGGTCGGGGGCCGATCAGCCAGCACCCGGCTCAGGCGCGCACCTCGACGACCGTGCGGCCGTGCGCGCGGTGCCCGATGAGCTCCTCGGCGGCACCGATGGCGCCGTCGAGCGGCACGGTGCGCGCGGTGACGGCGTCGATGCGCTCGCCGGGCAGCGCGGCGAGCAGGCCCCAGGCCTCGCGGCGGGCCTCGACGGGGGCCTCGACGGAGTCGACGCCGGCCAGGGTCACATTGCGCAGGATGAACGGCATGACGGTGCCGGGCAGGGCGGGGGAGCCGGCCAGGCCGCAGGCCGTGACGGTGCCGGAGTAGGCGGTCTGGGCCAGCGCGTTGACGAGCACCTGGCCGCCGACGGTGTCGACGACACCGGACCAGCGCTGCTTCTGGAGGGCGCCCCGCTGGTCGCACAGCTCGGCGCGGTCGACGATCCGCTCGGCGCCCAGGCCCCGCAGGTAGTCGCCCAGCTCCTCGGGGCGGCCGGTGAGCGCCGCGACGTGGTGGCCCGCCGCGGCGAGCAGCAGGATGGCGACCGAGCCGACGCCGCCGGTGGCGCCGGTGACGAGGACGGGCCGCTCGGGGCCGGTGACGAGCCCGGCCCGGCGCAGCCGCAGGAAGCACAGGGCCGCGGTGTAGCCGGCCGTGCCGAGCGCCGCGGCCCGGGCGGGGCTCAGGCACGACGGCAGGGCGACGAGGCGGTCGCCGGGCACGCGGGCGAGCTCGCTGAAGGCGCCGTTGCGGGTCTCGGACATGCCGATCCCGTTGAGGAGGACCGCCTCGCCGGGCCGCCAGAGCGGGTCGGAGGACTGCCGGACGGTGCCGACCAGGTCGATGCCGCCGATGAGCGGTGTCCGGCGGACGATGCCGGGCAGGCCCGTGAGCGCCATGGCGTCCTTGTAGTTGATGCTCGAGTGGCTGACCTCGACGAGTACCGGGTCGTCGCCGAGGAAGGACTCGTCGACCTCCTCGACGGCCGCGGTGTTGACGGGCCGGTCGTCGCCGTGCTCGTGGGCGGGGTTGGAACGGATGACGATGGCGCGCGGCATGCTGCACCTCCAGTGGTTCGGGGCGGCCCGGTGGGAGAGCCCTCCCAGAATGCCGTGCCGGCCGGGGGTTCCGCAAGGAGCTCCGCTCGTCGGGCCTCCGGGCGGGCCGGCCGCTCAGGACCCCGCGGGGGAGCCCCGCCGGCGCCCCGCCCGCCGGGCGACCGGCCGCCGGACGGTCGTCGGCTCGTCCCCGAGGCCCAGCACGTCGGCCAGCGCCGGCCACAGGGCGTCGCCGTCGGCGCCGTGGAGCGAGGGCACCCGGCGCGGGCGCCAGTGGCGGCGCGGCTCGGCCAGCGGCGGCACCGTGCCGTGGGCGAGGATCTGCTCGGTGGGGCTCAGCGAGCGCAGCGCCACGGCCCGCACCCGCCCGGGGTGCTCCTGCGCGAACTCCTCGTAGAGCTCGGGGTCGTGCTGGCCGTCGTCGCCGACGAGCACCCAGCGGATGGTCGGGAGCTCGCGGGCGAGCCCGGCCATCGTGCGGCGCTTGTGGTCCGTGCCCGAGCGCACCCACTCGGTGCGGGTGGGCCCCCAGTCGGTGAGCAGGAGCGCGCCGGGCGGGAAGCCGTGCCGGGTCATGAACCGCTCGAGGAAGCGGATCGAGGACCACGGGCCGGTCGAGACGTAGAAGATCGGCGCGCCCGGGTGCTCGGCCAGCATCCGTTGGTACAGGCGCGCCATGCCCGGCACCGCCCGCCGGTTGCCCTCGAGCTGGAAGAAGCTGTTCCAGATGGCGAGGAGCAGGCGGGGCATCCACGTGCTGATGATCGTGTCGTCGATGTCGGAGATGACGCCGAAGTCCTCGTCGGGGTCGATGATCCGCACGGGCATCTCGGCCCCCGAGCCGTTGCCGGCGGCCAGGTGCATCGTGTGCCAGCCGGGGGCGAGCTCGGAGTCGACCATCGTGTCGACGTAGCCGCGGCGGTCGGTGCGCAGGGTCCGTGTGCGGCCGGCGACCGTCAGCCGCACCGGACGGTGCGGGGCCGGGAGCTCGAGGAAGTTGCGCCAGCCGCGGCGGTGCAGCCATGCCGCGGCGTGCGCCGGCAGCAGCTTCTCGTCGTCGGGGCGCAGGACGAGCCGCCCCAGCACGCGCACGCGCCCCGGGGTGCCGTAGCCGATGAAGGGGACGGGCCGCTCGCGCCAGCCGCGCCGCCCCAGCACGGCGCCGATGCGACGCGTCACGAAGTCGTTGGCGTGAACGCCGATCACCGATCCGTGCCTCATGACCCCACCCTAACGGGCGCCCCGGGGCCTCGCGGGCCACGACCGTCCCGCCCGGGAGGCGGCCCGCCTCCGGGACCCCGGTGAGGCTGGTGGAGGCGCCCGCGGCCGGGCGGGGCGGACACGCCGGTCCCCGCCCGGCGGGCCCCGGGGTGGCACGATGGGGGCGTGATGAACACGAGCCCCTCCGCCCTTCCGCAGGCCCTGCGCGACCGCGTCGACGAGTGCGGCTTCTTCCCCGAGCTCGTCGAGGACTCGGTGTCCACGGCCCTCGGGGACGAGACGGTCGTCGACTTCCTCGTCCAGCACGAGGCCACGGTCGGGCCCGAGGGCATCATCCGCCATCTCACGGTCCTCGTCCTCACGCCCGGGCGCCTCATCGTGAGCCACACCGACGAGGAGACCGACGCCCGCGGCGCGGACACCGCCGTCACGACGAGCGAGTCGGTTCCGCTGTGGCTGCTCGGCGTCATCACGGTGAGCCGCGTCCTGTCCCACCCCGAGCGGTACGGCAGCGCCGAGGCGTCCGTCGTCGAGACCTGGCTGACCCTCACCTGGGACGCCGTGCGGCGCCTGCAGATCGTCCCGGCCCACTGCGGCGACCCGTCGTGCACGGCCGACCACGGCTTCGACGGCGAGGCGGTCGGCGAGGACATCACGATCCGCATGAGCCCGGCCGCGGACGGCGCCGAGAACGTGCAGCGCCTCGTCGAGTTCGCCGGCGCCCTCCAGCGCCTGGCCCACGGGCCGGTCCCGCGGTGAGCGCCGACCCGGCGGCCCCCGACTACGGCAGCGGCACGCTCGCCGAGCTGCTCCCGGCGGTCGCCCACCGCCTCGGGGCGCCCGACGCCCCGCCCGGCGCCCTGGACGTGCCGCCCGCCCGCGCCTACGTGCTCGTGCTCGTCGACGGACTGGGCTGGAACCAACTGCTCGCCAACCTTCCCGCGCTCGGCCGCATCCCCCGGCTGCTCGCCGACGCCCGCCCGCTCAGCGCGCCCGTGCCGGCCACCACCGCCTGCTCGCTCACGACGCTCGGCACCGGTCGCCCGCCCGGCGTGCACGGCATCGTCGGCTACTCCTTCCGCCCCTCGAGGGCGGGCGACCTCCTGCGCCCCCTCGACTGGGGGCCGCTGGACCCCGACCCCGAGCTGCTGCAACCGGTGCCCACCTGGTTCGAGCGCCTGGAGCGGGCCGGCGTCGCCGTCACCACCGTCTCGCGCAGCCGGTTCCGCCGCAGCGGCCTCACGCGCGCGGCGCTGCGCGGCGGGTCCTTCCGCGGCTTCGGCCGGGACGCCCCCATGGCGGCCCGGCTCGAGACGATCCTCGCCGCCGTCGCCGCCGGGCCCGCGCTCGCCTACGTCTACGAGAGCGAGCTCGACCACACCGGTCACGGCAGGGGCGTCGGCTCGGGGCAGTGGCTCGACCGGCTGGTCCGCGTCGACGCCGGGCTCGAGGTCCTGCGGCGGGCGCTGCCCGCCGACGTCTGCCTGCTCGTCACCGGCGACCACGGCATGGTCGACGTCCCGGCCCGGCACCGGGTCGTCATCGAGGACGTCCCGGGCCTGGCCGAAGGGCTCGAACTCATCGGCGGCGAGGGCCGGCTGCGCTATCTCTACACGCGCGAACCGCACGCCGTCGCGGCCCGCTGGGCGCGGATCATGGGCGAACGCGCCTGGGTCCGCACCCGCGAGGAGGCCGTCGAGGCCGGCTGGTTCGGCCCGGAGCTCGCACCCGGGGTCGCCGAACGGCTGGGCGACGTCCTCGTCGCCGCCCGTGGGGACTGGGCCGTCATGACCCGCACGAGGGAGCGCGAGTTCGCGCTCGTCGGCCAGCACGGCTCGCCGGAGCCCGACGAGATGCTCGTCCCTCTGCTCGTCGACGAGGGACTGGACCGGGTGGAACCCCGGCCCCGTCGTCCGGCTCCTCCAGACGGTCGGCCGACCGGCCCGTCGGCGTCCCGGCTCAGCGCAGGGGGGCGCCGGAGTCGTCGGGGCCCTTCGGGCCGCCGAACATGATCTCGTCCCAGCTGGGGACGGAGGCGCGGTGGCCCCTGCGCTTGCGCGGAGGCCTCTTCTCCGGCGCCGCCTCCGGCAGCGGGTCCTGTTCGGGCTCTTCGGGGCCCTGCCCGGCCGGGTGCTCCCTCTTCGCGGTCCGTCCCCTCCCGGGGCGGTCCCTGCCGGCCCGCTCCGGCCCGCCGGCCCCGGCGGGCGCCTCCTCGGCGCCCCGGGCGCCGAGGTCCCGGTCGGCCCCGGCGGAGCGGTCGTCGGGCCCGTCCACGTCGCGCCCGTCCTCGCCGGCGCGCCCGTCCTCCGCACCGCCCACCGCGATCGGCTGGTTGAGGCCGGCGTAGACGTGGACGGAGTCCTCGTCGAAGCCCGAGAGCATGTCGTAGAGCACGTCCATGTCGGAGGTCGGATTGGGCACGAGCTCGTAGACGCCGTCGATCTTGGTCAGCCCGGTGTGCTCGAGCTCGTCCTCGGCGTCCTCCAAGCCGCTCGACTCGGCGGCCCCGTAGACCTCGGCGAGCGCGGCGCCGCCGCCGACGATTGGCTGCTGGCCCGGCTGGACGGCCCGCACGAGCGCCATCTCGTCATTGAGGTCGACGGTGGGCTCGGCGTCCGGGTCGGCCCTGCGGATCGGGGTGCGCGGCCTCGGGGGCTCCTCGCCGAGGAGCCAGCGAGCGTCGTCGTTCGCCGCCACCGCGAACCGTCCGCGGGGGTCGAAGTCGAAGCGCGCCTGCTTGACGGTCGAGCCGATCCGGTAGCTGGCCTGCACGGTCCAGTGCCGATCGGCGCGGTCCTCCTCGCGCCAGGCGTCCCAGTCGACGGAGTCGGCGTCGATGCCCTCGGAGCCCAGGCGCGCGCGGGCGGCCTCGCCCAGCGGGGCCGGCCCGCGGCCGTTGCCGCGCCGGCACTGCGCCGCCTGCGCCATCTCGGCCATGTGCTCGCGCTCGGCCAGGACGGGGGCCGCGTAGCCCTCGATGCCGTCGACCGGCACCCCGGCCGCCCGCGCGACGTCGTCGGGGGACTCGCCGGCGCGGATGCGGGACTGGATCTCCCGTGGCGTCAAGGCACTGTCCATCTGGCATCTCCCCGCATCCTGCCCGGATGCCCGGGCCTGTAGATCGGTCATGGGATCACGCGACCGGACGCATGACAGGGGCAAATCTACCGCGTCGGCACGCCGCCCGGTCGCCGCGGCATGCCCTGTGGCCGGGATCGGCCCCGGGCGCCGCCCCCGCCCCGGATGCGGCGCCCGGACCGCTTCTCGGCACGGTGCTCGTTCTGCGAGTTCTTTGGGTATGATGCCCACGATTTACCGGTCTGGAGGTCCTCTCAGCAGGCGCCGGTACGAAGCCCACCCACTGGTTCGGAAGGTCATCATGGCGACTGATTACGATGCACCCCGCAAAACTGATGAGGAGTCACGCGAGGATTCGATCGAGGAGCTCAAGAACCGTCGCAACGACAAGAACTCCGGCAAGGTCGACGAGGACGAGGCGGAGGCCGCCGAGTCATTCGAGCTGCCCGGCGCCGATCTGTCCCACGAGGAGCTGACCGTGCGCGTCCTGCCGCGCCAGTCCGACGAGTTCACCTGCGCGAGCTGCTTCCTCGTGAAGTCGCGCAGCCAGCTCGCCGAGGAGCGCAACGGCAAGCCCTACTGCGTCGACTGCGTCTGAGTCGAGCCGGCCGGCCCCACGATCCGGCACGGCACGAGGGCCCGCACCGTCACGGTGCGGGCCCTCGTGCGTGTCCGTGCCGGATCATGGGGCGGGGACGTCAGTGACGCAGGCCGATGGGGAACCGGCGCCTGGCGGCCAGGTCGGGGATCTCCCCGGTGAGCCGGGCGACCCTGGCCGCCGTGAAGCGCTCCACGACGAGCTGGAGGACCGCCATGCCGACGCCGCTGGCGATGATCCACCCCGCTGCCTTGGCCAGCGGGACCTCCGGATCGCTCGGGTCCGGCGGCTTCTCGCCGGTGATCGTCTTCCACGAGGCGTTGAGAAGTTTCTGGCCTGCGAAGACGCCGACCGTGCCGAGGACCCCGGCGAGCACCTTGAACTGGGTGTTTGTGGTGCGAGATGCCATCCTGCCTCCCTCCGATGCCGGTCCGCGGGCGCGGCCGGCGGCCCCTCCATCCTAGGGGTCGTCGGTGTCGGCCCGCCGGACCCCGCTGCCGGGCCGGCGGCGTCCGACCCGTGCCCCGCGAGGACGACCGCCGGTGCCCGGTCGGGCCGATGGCGTCCGGGCACGGCCGGACCCGTGTTCCGCGTCGGTCCCGGGTGCTCCGCGCCGATTCAGGGACGACGGGGCCGGACGGTCCGGCCGGGGTGTTCGTGCGCGGCGTTAGGCTGGGGCACGGCATGGCACCGGGCCTGTCGCAATGTGAAGCTCAGCAGATGCAGATGATGGTGGGAAGCCTGAATGTTCGGACGCAAGAAGCGCAGGGCGGCTGACGAGGACGAGCTCGACGAGCTCGTCGGGCGGGACGGGTCCGACGACGACCCCGCTGCCGACCCCGATGACACCGAGGACGAGGACTCCGGCGACGACGCCGAGTCCGAGGACGAGCTCGATGAGTGGCGGCGGCTCGACGCCTCGCGCGACTGGCGCGAGGAGGGTCCCTTCGACCTGTCCGAGGTCGACCTGGACGCCGACGACGTCGAGCGCATGGACTTCGACGCGCTCATCCTGACCCCCTTCGACGGCATGCAGCTCCAGCTCCAGGTCAACCAGCAGACCCAGCAGCTGCAGGCGCTCCTGGTGGTCTCGGGCCAGTCCGTCATGGAGCTGTCGCTGTTCGCCGCGCCGGCGGGGCGCGACATGCGCGCCGACGTGCGCGACGAGATGATCGCCAACGCCCGGAAGGCCGGCGGCAAGGCCACCCTGACCGAGGGGCCGTTCGGCACCGAGGTGCGCCGCGTCGTCCCGATCACCACCCAGCAGGGTCAGCACGGCTACCACGTCTCGCGCACCTGGTTCGCCCAGGGCCCCCGCTGGCTGCTGCGCGGCGTCCTCATGGGCGAGGCCGGCCTGGCCGAGGGCCTCAAGGGCTCCACCGAGCTGCTCTACGAGCTCTTCGCCAACACGGTCGTCCGCCGCGGCGACAGGCCGAAGGTGCCCGGCGAGCTCATCCCCATGACGATGCCGCCGGAGGTCGCGAACCGGGCCTCCGGGGCGTCCGCCGGGACGCGGTGACCATGGCCGGCGGCCTCCTGTCCCGGCTGCTCGGTCGGGGCCGCGGGCCCGAGGAGGGGCCCGCCGACGAGGGGGCCGGCCGCGGGCCGGTCGCCATCGCCGACGCCCCCACCCGCCGGCGTCTCACGGTGCAGGGGCAGGTGGCGATCCTCACCGTCACCCCCGCGGCCGAGCACCGCTGGCTCGAGGCCGAGCTCACCGACGGCACGGGCGCGCTCACGCTCATCTGGATGGGCCGCCACCGGATCGCCGGCGTGACGCCCGGGCGGTCCCTGCGCGTCACCGGCCTCATCAGCGAGCGCGGGGGCCGTCGCGTCATGTTCAACCCCGGTTACGAGCTGCTTCCCTGAGCCGCCGGCCAGGATCCGTCTTCACGGCCGCGGGGCCTCCTTCCGGGCCCCGCCGCGCCGGCTCCTGGGTCGCGCCTGCCCGCGCGTCCCCGTCCGGTCGTCGCGCGCCGGCGACGCCCTGTCAGGCCAGGCAGGCCGACAGCTCCCGCTCGTGGTCCTCGCTGATCGTGAAGAGCAGCTCGTCGCCCTCCTCGACCGCCGCGTCGGGCAGCGGGGGCTGCGCCCGTCCGTCGCGGATGATCGCCACGAGCACCCCGTCGCCGGGCAGGCTCAGCTCGCGCACCCGTCGTCCGATGGCCGGCGACTCGGCGGGCAGGGTCAGCTCGACGAGGTTCGCGGAGCTCTTGGTGAAGGTCATGAGGCGCACGACCGCGCCGACGGAGACGGCCTCCTCGACGAGGGCCGACATGATGCGCGGCGTCGACACGGCCACGTCGACGCCCCACTGCTCGGTGAACATCCACTCGTTCTTCGGGTGGTTGACGCGCGCGACGGTGCGGGGCACGCCGAACTCCGTCTTGGCGAGCAGCGTGTGGACGAGGTTGGCCTTGTCGTCGCCGGTGGCGGCGATGGCCACGTCGCAGGTCTCGAGGTCGGCCTCGGCGAGCGAGTCCATCTCGCAGGCGTCGGCGAGCAGCCACTCGGCCTCCGGGACGGTGTCGGAGCGGATGGCGTGGGGGTCCTTCTCGATGAGGAGCACCTCGTGCCCGTTCGCGATGAGCTCGCGGGCGATGGACCGGCCGACATTGCCGGCGCCGACGATGGAGACGCGCATGGTTCCTCTCCTCAGGCCTGCTCGGGGGCGTTCGACAGGGTCTCGAAGACCGAGCCGATGCGTTCGGACGCGACGGCGACGTAGAGCACGTCGCCCTCCTGGACCAGCACGTCGCGGGTCGGCACCATGCCGGTGCCCAGGCGGGTGAGGAAGGGCACCCGCAGGTGGAGCCGGTGCTCGATGCCCTTGACCGGGGTGCCGGCCCACTCGGGCGAGAAGGGCACCTGGTAGAGGGCCGTCGTGCCGGACGGGTCGCGCCACACGGGGGTGGCCGTGTCGTCGAGGAGCCGGTTCATCACCTGACCGGCGGACCAGCGGACGGTGGCGACGGTGGGGATGCCGAGCTTCTCGTAGACCTCGGCGCGGCCCTGGTCGTAGATGCGGGCGACGACGTTCTGCACGCCGAACTCCTCGCGCACGACGCGCGCCGCGAGGATGTTGGAGTTGTCGCCGCTCGCCACGGCGGCGAAGCCGTCGGTGGTGCGGATGCCGGCCTTGAGGAGCACGTCGCGGTCGAAGCCGACGCCCTTGTAGGTGTGGCCGCTGAACTCGGAGCCGAGCCGGCGGAAGGAGTCGGCGCTCTGGTCGATCACGGAGACGGCGTGGCCGCGTCTCTCCAGGCCGCGGGCCAGTGTCGAACCGACCCGGCCGCAACCCATGATGATGATGTGCACGTCGACCTCCGCCCCACGACTGCGCCCCGGGCCGCCCGGTGCGGACGCCCGGCGGCAGCACGCTGACAAGATTAGCCGCATCATGAAGCCTCCGGCCCGGTGCGGGGTTAGGCTGGCTGGCCGTGAGTGTCACAGATCGTGTGAAGCGCGTCCTCGTCGGACGCAAGCTCGCGAGCACCCAGCTCGGCGACACGCTCCTGCCCAAGCGCATCGCGCTGCCGATCTTCGCGTCCGACGCCCTGAGCTCGGTCGCCTACGCTCCCGACGAGGTGCTGCTGACCCTCTCGCTGGCGGGCATGTCCGGCTTCGTGCTCTCCATCCCGATCGGCATCGCCGTGGGCGTCGTCCTCCTCGTCGTCGTGGCGAGCTACCGCCAGACCGTGCACGCCTACCCCTCGGGCGGCGGCGACTACGAGGTCGTCACGAGGAACCTCGGGCCCGACGCCGGCCTCGTCGTGGCGAGCGCGCTGCTCGTCGACTACGTGCTCACCGTCGCCGTGTCGGTCAGCTCCGGGGTGCAGAACGCCGAGGCGATGCTGCCGTGGATGGCGGGCCACGAGGGCGTCGTCGCGGCCGTCGTCATCGTCGCGCTCATGTCGGTGAACCTGCGCGGCATCCGCGACTCGGGCGGCATCTTCGCGGTGCCCACCTATCTGTTCATGGCCGGCGTGGGCGCCATGATCGTCTGGGGCCTCGTCCGGATCCTCGTCCTCGGCCAGAGCGTCCGCGCCGAGACCGCCGACTGGACCGTCGTGGGCACCGGGCGCTACGAGCCGCTCGTCGGCCTCGGCGCCCTCGCCCTGCTGGCCCGCGCCTTCTCGTCGGGCTGCGCCGCCCTCACCGGCGTCGAGGCCATCAGCAACGGGGTGCCGAACTTCCGCGCCCCGAAGTCGCGCAACGCGGCCGCGACGCTGCTCCTGCTCGGCACGATCGCCGTCTCGATGCTCCTGGGCATCCTCGTGATGGCCCGCCTGACGGGCGCCCGGAGGATCGACCCTGCGGCGGGCAGTCACTTCGTGACCCCCGACGGCACCCAGGTGCACGGCGCGACGACGACGATCATGGGCCAGCTGGCGCGCGCCGTCTTCTACCCGGGCTTCGGCGTCGGCTTCTACTTCCTCGTGACGATGACCGTCGTCATCCTCTTCCTCGCCGCCAACACCGCCTTCAACGGCTTCCCGACACTGGGCTCGATCCTCTCCCGCGACGGCTGGCTGCCCCGCCAGCTGCACCAGCGCGGCGACCGGCTGGCCTACTCCAACGGCATCATGACGCTCGCTGTCGGGGCCGTCGTGCTCGTCCTCGTCTTCAACGCCTCGGTCACGATGCTCATCCAGATGTACGTCGTCGGCGTGTTCATCTCGTTCACGCTCAGCCAGATCTCGATGATCATCCACTGGAACCGCCACCTGGGCGCCGAGTCCGATCCGGCGGCGCGCCGCCGCATGCGGCGCAGCCGCGTCGTCAACGCCGTCGGCGCCGGCCTCACCGGCGTCGTGCTCGTCATCGTGCTGGCCTCCAAGTTCCTCCACGGCGCCTGGATGGCGCTGCTGGCCATGGCCGTCGTCTACGTCCTCATGCACGCCATCAGCCGCCACTACCGGACGGTGCGCGAGGAGGTCGACGACATCGACGAGTCCGACCTGGCCCTGCCCAGCAGGGTGCACGCCGTCGTCATGGTCAACGCGGTCAACAAGCCGACGGTCAAGGCGATCCAGTTCGCCAAGGCCACCCACCCGAGCCGGCTCGAGGCGCTCACGGTGGCCGTCGACCCCGTCGAGACGGCCCGCTTCACCGAGGCCTGGGAGGACGAGGACCTGGGCGTCCCGCTGAAGATCGTCGCCTCGCCGTACCGTCAGATCACCGGGCCCTTCGTCGGCTACGTGCGCCGGATCGTCAGCGACAACCCGCGCGACATCGTCTGCGTCTACATCCCCGAGTTCGTCGTGGGCCACTGGTGGGAGCAGCTGCTGCACAACCAGACGGCCCTCGTGATCCGCACCCGGCTCCACTTCATGCCCGGCGTCATGGTCACCTCGGTGCCCTACCAGATCCGCTCGGGGCGGCAGCTGGCCGCCCGTCGGCGGCAGGCGCGCCTCGAACGCGAGGCGGCCCGGGCGCGGGCCCTGCAGGGGGCCCGCTCGTGAGCGGGCCCGTCATCGGGCCGCTCGTGCTCGGCCCGCCCGCCCACGGCGGCCACGTCGTGGCGCGCCACGAGGGCCGGGTCGTCTTCGTGCGAGGGGGCCTGCCCGGCGAGAGCGTCCTCGTCGAGCTCACCGACACCCGCCACGATCGCTTCTGGAGGGGCCGCGTCGCGCGGGTGCTCGAGGCCTCGCCCGAGCGCGTCGACCTCGACCTGCCGCCGGCCGCCTGCACCGGGGCCGACCTCGCCTTCGCCTCCCTGGACGCCCAGCGGCGCATGAAGGGGCTCGTCGTCGCCGAGCAGCTCGCCCGCCTGGGCGGCGTCGAGGAGCCTGCGCGCCTGGGCGGGCTCGACGGCGGCCCCGGGGGAGCCGGGCCCGGTGACGGCGCCGGGCCGGCGGTGCCGGTCGAGGCGGTGCCCGGCGACGACGACGGCTGGGGCTGGCGCACCCGCATGCGCTATCTGCACGTCGACGGACGCGTCGGCATGCGGGGCTTCCACTCCGACGAGCTCGTCGAGGCGCCGGCCGGGACCGGCTTCCTGCTCGCCGATCCGCGCGGGCCCCGGCCGCACGAACTCGCCCGGTACGCCGACCGGGCCGGGCGCGAGATCGTCGTGACCGTCGCCGACTCCGGGGTGACGGTCATGAGCGGCGGGCGCCTCGTGGACGGCGAGGCGGTCGTCACCCAGCGGGTGCGCGGACTCGACCTGCGGGTCCGCGCCGACGGCTTCTGGCAGGTGCACCCCGGCGCCGCCGACGCCCTGGCCGGCGCGGTCCTGGACGCCCTGGAGGTGCGGCCGGGTGAGCGGGCCCTGGACCTGTACTGCGGCGCCGGCCTGTTCGCCGGCGTCCTCGACCGGGCCGGCGCCCGGGTCACCGGCGTGGAGTCGGACGGCCCGGCGGTCCGCCTGGCCCGGACCAACGTGCCGCGGGCCCGGTTCATCGCCTCCCGCGTCGAGCGGGCCCTCGGCCGACTGCCCGACGCCGATGTCGTCGTCCTCGATCCGCCGCGCACCGGCGTCGACCGGCGGGTCGTCGAGGCCGTGACCGGGCTCGGCGCCCGGGCCGTCGTCTACGTCGCCTGCGACCCGGCCTCCCTGGGCCGCGACGTGGGCCGCTTCGCAGCCCGGGGCTGGCGGCTGGCCGGCCTGCGGGCCCTCGACATCTTCCCGATGACCCACCACGTCGAGACGGTCGCCCTCCTGAGGAGAGGCCTCCGGTCCCACGGCCGATGAGGACGGACGGCCCCGGCCCTCCGGAGGCAGGACGGGCCCGCGGTCGGACGCCGGGGGAGGCGGGCGGGGCCCGTGTCACGATGGACCCGCACGATGACTCGCAGCGGCGTGGATGCGAGGGGCCGGGGTCTCCTCCACGAAGGAGAAGGCGGACAAGGCCCTCGCCGTGCCGAGGAGGATGAGCGACTGCGGCGCCGACGTGAACGCCGGGGACCCGTACCTCATCCTCACGGGCGCGGGGTCGTCGGCAGGCTTCTTCGATCTGTCGGACGGCGGTCTCTTCGGGGCTGGCCCTCGACCGGCGCGCCCCCATTGCGCCTGGGGCAGGTGGGATCCACGGAGGACACGGTCCTGTTTCTTGTCTGCCGCGGGCCGGTGTTTCCCGTTGAGTCCTGCGGAACAAGCCTCATCATCTCTCGTACGAGGTCCTGTCGGCTGAGACGGGCCCGTGAACTCGGCTCACCACAGTCGAGTGTGCGGGTCGGAGCAGGGTTGACAGGGACGAAACAGTCAGTTATACTGATGATCAGCAACGCTGAGTATTCAGCACTGGGAGGAGGTCTCCGGTGTGAGAATCGATGACTACTACGGCTTTCTGGCCGCCAAGGCGCTTCAGCAGCTGAACGCGATGTTTGATGCCCTGCTCCAAGAGGAGAACGTCAACGGCAGGCTGTTCGGGACCCTGGTGATCGTCAGCGACAACCCGGGTGTCACGCAGAGGGCGGCCGGAGATCTTCAAAAGGTGGACCGGACCACGATCGGGAAGTTCGTTGATGAACTCTGCGAGGGTGGCTATGTTGAGCGGAGGAGGAGCCAGAAGGACAGAAGATCGTACGCTCTTTTCCTGACTTCAAGGGGGGAGGAGGCGCTGGGGCGCTTCCGAGGGGCGTGCCAGCAGGTCGAGGATCAGTTCTTCGCTTCTTTTTCACGAGATGAAAGAGATGTGTACGTCAGGTTGACGAAGAAATTGGTGAAGGAGAACATGGGATGAACAGACTGGAGTACTTCGAGGCGCGCTGTGAGGCGACACTGTCGCCCATGGAGTATGCAGCGGCGTCGGACCGGGATCCGGATGCGTTTTTTCTGGTTGATGTCAGAAACGCTCCTGCCGAGAAGATGAGGGTGAAGGCGGCGGGCGCTCACCTCATCCCTCTGAATACGTTGACGGAAAGATTGTCCGAGGTTCCGAAGGACAGGACGATCGTGCTGTGCTGCTGGGACGTGTGGTGCAACATGGCAAGTCGTGCCGCAGTCATCCTTCTGCGGAACGGATACGACGCCAAGGAACTGATCGGCGGCATTGCTGCATGGGAGGGCCTGGGGCTCCCGGTCGAGAGTCTTGTCTGATGCTCGCCATGGGGCGCGGATGAAAAAGAATGTCAACTATGGCTGACATGAAACGAAACCGTATTTTTCGTGGATTTCCTGTGCTGTTCCGGATATGATTGAGGCATGCAGGTTGAGGTCACCCCGGAAGAAACAGCCGTCCTGATCAGATGGAAGAAGCGGCCCGACAATCATGTGCTGGTGCAGATGAAAGCAGAAGCAATCCTGTACGCCTCCCGTGGCGTCGACGTGGGCATCATCGCTGAAATGGTCGAGCGCACGGAGCGGACCGTGCAGGAATGGCTGGCCGACTGGCAGGCCACCAGGATGTGCTCGGTCCTGACCGGCCATGC
>NZ_AUFR01000015.1 GCF_000426605.1 Propionibacterium acidifaciens DSM 21887 | reverse complement strand
CTGTCCGTGGACCGGCAGAAGACGTCCCAGTCCTTCTTCGGCGCCCTCTCGCTGACCAGCAAAAAAGTCAAATTGTACCCGATCGAGGGCAACCAGAACACCGAGCAGACGATCCTCGCGCTGGAACGACTCCAACGCGAAACCGAGACAGAGAAGATCGCGGTCGTCTAGACAACGCCCGCCCCCACCACGCGAAAGCGTTGACCGCCCTCTACGAGCCGGGCCAGCTGCTGGAGCGCATCACCCCTGTTTTCCTGCCGCCGTACGCGCCCGACCACAACCCGGCCGAGCACATCTGGAACGCGGCCAAGAACAACATCGCGGACATTCAGCACGAGACCCCCGAAGAAACCTTCGGCGCATTCGCCTCATACATCGCCAGCCGCGCCTTCGACTACGACTTCGAGCACCTCCCACCCCGCGAAACCAGAAACGATTTTGTTTCATGACGACCATATATTCCAACCTGGCAGGGATTCGCCCACCCGGCGGTCGTCATGGATTGCTCCTCGGGGAGGGGTCGTCGGGGGCGCGATCGCCGGTCGCATGCGCGCCGGACTCGTCGCCGGGGCCTCGGCCATGGCCGCGCCGGGCCCGTCCACCGATCCGTGGTGTCACGGTCTTTCACTCGGATCGGGGAGCTCGATGCACGTCGGCCGGATGCACGGGATTCATGACCGGCCGCGGGGTCCTCCCGTCCGTCGGGCGGACCGGTGGCTGCTGTGGCAGTGCCGTCGCTGAGTCGTTCAACGCGATCTTGAAGAAAGAACTCGTGAACCGTAAGGTCTACTCGGCCCGGGACCATGCGATCCGGGACGTGACGGCCCGGATCGAGTCACGATGCGATCGCAAGCGTCTCCACTCGGCGATCGACTACCAGACCCCCGACCAAGTCGACACCGGATGGAGACAACAACACAAGGCAGCAGCCCGAGACCAACCATCAACCACTGCTTGAAAAACCCATATCACTCCACGCGGCGCCTGTGAACATGGACGGTATGCCCTAACGAGACTTGAGGGGGAGTATCATAGTGATAGCAGTTGGGTGGCGACGGATTGCCGCGATAACCCCGTGAGGCGCACGATCAGTTTTCTCGATTAATTCGATGTGGGGGTAAGATGATGAGAGTTCCACCGGTTACGCCGGACCAACCCTACTAGATAATCTGTAGTAACCTTAAGAAGGGAACCTGAAGTGTTAATCATGGCTGCAGTCACCCACGGTAAAGCAGATCTTACCTGGCGGACCGTCGAGCTTGACCCGCCCGGGCCTGGAGAAGTGCTCGTCGAACTTGCTGCGAGCGGCATATGCGGCACTGACCGACGGGTAATCGATGGCACCCGTTATTTCGCACTACCCGGTGTGGTCGGCCACGAGGGCTCTGGGGTCATCCAGAAGGTGGGCTCAGGTGTGAGTGGTTTTCACCTTGGCGAGCATGTTGTGCTCGGCTGGGCTCACTGTGGTGACTGCCCCGCCTGTACGGCTCGGGCAACCTCATACTGCAAGCACACAAGACGGACCACTGAGGCTGGTGTCCGCGTCTTCGGCCCCCTGAGTGGGCAGGGAGCCTACCGTTTCCCGGACGGAAAATACCTCGGTGGCCATTATTTTGGTCAATCCTCTCTCGCGAGCCACACCGTCGTCGCGGCGAGCAGTCTGGTATCGATCGACCAACGGCTCCCACTGGCAAAGCTGGCGCCGCTCGGATGTGGATTCTCGACCGCATTCCATGCGGTCTCCGACGTGATTAGACCGCAGCCGGGAGCCAACGTCGTGGTTTTGGGCGTCGGTGCGGTTGGCAGCGCCGCGATCGTGGCCGCAAGCATGGTCGGTGTGCACGTTGTAGCCGTCGACCATAAGCCTGCCAAGCTCAAACTCGCAGCACAGCTTGGGGCCGATCCACTTGCGATTGAAGATGCTGCCGAGCTGCCAAGCTTACTCCGCCGTCATTTTGGAAGCCGCCCCGATGCGGTAGTCGAATGCACTGGCAACCAGCAGCTCGCCGAGGCCGCTGTCGCTGCCATCGGTTCGCGCGGGGTGTGCGCGCTTATCGGAGGGTCGCGCGCGGGTACCAACATAACCTTAGATCACAATCGACTCGTCTGGGGCAAACGAGTTCAGGGGGTGCTGGGAGCTGGTGACATAAACTGCACCATCGGTCGGCTTGTTGATCTCTGCAAGGACGGTAGTTTCCCACTCGACAAGCTGGTACGGATCTACCCGACGGATCACCTGTCCGAGGCGCTGGCTGACCATGCAGCGGGTTTGGTAATCAAACCTGTCGTTCTTGCCCCGACCACCTCCGACCCACTAGACCAGCCATGACTTGGCAGTATATCCCGGTCCCCCAGCCAGATCCGTGCTGGACCGGCTCGGTGTTCGTGGCTGGTTGGCAGCCAGTCACCGGTGAACTGACGGTCACCGACCCGTTCTCTGGAGGCCAACTCGCCGTGGTGGGGGCCTGCTCGACCCGCGAGATCGACCGGGCGCTAACGGCGTCTCTCGCGGCTCAACCGGCGTGGGCAGCAGCCAGGCAGGCACGGATCTCTGTCCTCTCAGCCGCAGCAGACGCTATGAGTGCCGGCGGGGACGCACTGGTGGCGTGGTTAGTTCACGAGACGGGTTCATCGGTTGCCAAGGCCCGTCTCGAGGTCGGCCTCGCGGCCGCCGAGCTTCGGGAAGCCGCAGAACTGGCCAAGCTGACTTTTGATCACCCTCTGCCCGGCGACAAGCGCCAATCCACCACCCACCGGGAGCCGATCGGTGTTGTGGCGGTCATCGCCCCCTTCAACTTTCCCGCCCATTTGGCCATCCGGGCGATAGCTCCCGCACTCGCACTCGGAAACACCGTAGTCCTCAAGCCCCATCCCTGCGCCGCGATCAGTGGCGGACTGTGGCTAGCCGGGATGTTCGAGGCCAGCGGGTTGCCAGCCGGGGTGCTGAGCGTGATACCCGGCGATGCCGAGATCGGCGAGGCACTCGTCGCCGATCCCCGCGTCGGGCAGGTCACATTCACCGGTTCCGTCGCTGTCGGGCAGCGGATAGCCGAGACCGCAGCTAGTCAACTGACACCAACGCTGCTTGAGTTGGGCGGCAATAATGCTCTGGTGGTGCTACGAGATGCCGATGTCGAGCTGGCAGCTTCTTGCGGTGGTTTCGGCAGTTTTTACCATCAGGGCCAAGTCTGTATGTCAACCGGACGTCACTTGGTTCACGAGAGCAGCGTCGAGGCGTACGTGCAGGCCTTGGTCAACTACGCGGACCGCCTGCAGGTCGGCGATCCGGCCGATTCTAAGAACGATCTGGGCCCGTTGATCAACGCTCGACAGTTGGCCCGAGTCGATGGCTTGGTTCGTCGCAGCGTCGCCGTCGGTTCCGAGTTGGTGTTGGGTGGTACGAATTCGGGACTGTGTTACCACCCAACGGTTCTAATCGACCCGACGAGACGGTCTCCCGCTTGGCAGGAGGAGATCTTCGGCCCAGTGGCGGTGGTCGCGCCATTCAGCGACGATCAGGATGTAGTAGCGATAGTCAATGAACAGGGGCCGGGGCTGGTTGCCAGTATCCTTTGCGCAGACGTGGACCGTGGTTCGGAGTTGGGTGCAAGGATAGCCTGTGGGATCGTACACGTGAACGAACCAACCATCGACTATCAGATCGGCGCGCCGTTCGGTGGCTGGGGAGCCTCCGGAAACTCGACCATCGGCGACCGCACCTCTAACGTGGTTAACTTTACAAAATCCAAGTGGTTCACTCGTCGTCTTGTGATTCCGCAGCGCTGACGTCTTCCGCTGCAGCATCAGAATGCTTACTACGTCTGGCGGCGAAGAATCCAGGATAGCTAGTGTTGGGAGCGCCGAATCCCTTGGCCTCGTACCATCCGATGACCTCTTGACTGCCGTGGCGGAACTGGTAGCGTGGCATGACGTTGTCGAACGACAGAAATACTGCCGAGCGGATCATCTCGGCCCGGTTGTGGAAAACCGGATAGATTTCAGGCGGGAAAATCTGACAGTTCCGTTCGTGCTCGCGCACGAGGAAATCCTTAATTTGATTGGAGAACATCTTTACATAGAGGCGGCACCATGCCATGACCAACGGTATGGGCAGCTTACTGCCCAACCCCGCGAAGTGATGGTCCCGCTGTCGGTATAGACCGTCCCAAAACGAATCCTCCCCCTCGCGAGGGTACAGCCAGACGAACAGTCCTCCTCTCGGTTCGACCAAGTCGGCAACCTTATCGAAGGCAGCCTGGGTTGACCTAGTGTGGTGGAGGACGCCGATGCTAATCACTTGGTTGAACGCTCCGGCCAACAATGGCGGTCGCAGCACGTCACCTTGGACGAAGTGTAGGTTAGCGACGTCACCGAAACGGGCAGCGGTTTGCCTGATCGCAGTTGATTGGTCGATTGCCACCACTTGGTGCTGGGGATAACGCACCGCCAGCTCGGCTGATTTCTCGGCCGAGCCACAGCCTGCATCCAAAATCCACTGCTGTCGTTCGGTGGTATCCAGGTGACTGAAGAAGGTCTGCGACATCCACTCGACGAGCTGGGGAATTCGGTAGCCGTAAATCACACCAGTGTCCTCGCCTGCACCGCCCTGACGGACTTTCCACTGGAAGCTGAACCCTTTGACTGAGTGGCGGTCCAGATTGCCCTCCACCAGCATGCGTGGAACAGAATCGATGATGGCGTAAGACCGTTCACATCCTGAGCACTTTAGCGTCCCTGATTCAATCTGCGGACCATCGGTCATTGAGGACGCCAACATCACCGCCGAGCCACAGGCCGGACACCGCAGAACCGTCAACAAAATGCGTCGCATAACAGCCGCTTTCTCATGTCAGCCTATCCCCCGCTCACGGTTCCCTAAATCGCTGGCGTGCAGCACCCACTGGGCCAATGGCAACGCGGCGAGCGGTAGGAGGACGAGCCCAGGAACGAAGGTGATCAAAAATGGTTGAGCTGACAGCTGAGTGTTGATGTTGAACCATGCATTCGAGATGCGCTCGTTGAGCAGCCGCGAAACCAGCCAGGCGACCGGAAAGGCGGTCACGATACCGACCAGCCCGAGTAGCGACGCCTCCATGACCACCGTGCTGCGAATCGCCCGGTTGCGGAAACCGAGCAGGCTGAGCAACGAGTACTCACGCCTCCGCTCCAGGATCGTGTAGCCAAGACACGCCCCAACGAACAACAGCGCCACCGCAATGCTCGTCAGCGCGCCGAGCCACAGCAAGGCTGTGATCTGGTCGGATGAAGCGACAATCAGCTTGACTATTTCTTCCTTGCTCAGAGCCTGCTGCACCCCCGATTCGGAGTTCAGTGCATCGGCGGTCGAGGCAATCTCGCCAGGTGGGGCCTTGACCAAGGCACCCGAGAACAGGTCACTTCCAGTGAGTGAGCTCGCGAACTCCAGCGTCGAGCGAACCTCACCGGGTAACGCAGACGACATGATCCCCACTACCCGTACCTCGTGTTCGATGCCTGTCGCGTTCACCGTGAAAGCATCGCCCGGTTCAAGCGCCAGCTGGTGAGCAAGCCCGGCCTCGATGACCACGCCATCTGGATCAGATTCGGAGATGTCAGAGCCTTCGACAAGGTTCACCTTGTGCCAGGTATTCTTCGGATCGAAGCCGCCGATCATAAGGTTCTCGATGGCCGAACCGTTGGTCGCTTGGGCCACCGTCTTGATGATAGGCGTCCACTCACTCACACCAGCCTCCGTCATGAGGGCTGCCACCTGAGCGTTTGACTGTGACTGGGTGAAGTCGACAGTCAGGTCCCACTGGTTGCCGTCAACAGCCGACCGAGAAGTGGAGATCACCGAGGAATACGACAGGAAGTAAGCCGCCGTCAGGCCAAAACCGATCGCGATGGCCAGCACGGTCAGAGCAGACACCCGCGGGTTGCGCTGGATGTTTCTGACTGAAAGACGGGCTGTAGTGCTTGTCGCCAGAGTCCCCAGCCGGGCCCTTCTTATTCGGCCGCTGCGAGCGGTATCGATAGTGCGGGTCATGGCATCGCGCGGCGACATCCGAAACATCTCTGCAAAGGCAAGTGCTGCGCCGAGTCCATAAACGACCAAGGTGCTAGCACAACCGATAGTGATCATCACGGGATCAAGGACGAACGGCACGTTCGGCAACCCAACTGATGATGCGAAATTCTCCAGGAATACACGCCCTACGAATATTGATCCCAGCAGACCTATCAGGATTGTCCAAGCGGCCAACCACATGTAGGGCAGCACGTAGGCGCGGGCCACTGCGGCGGGTTCGTGACCCTGCACGAGCAGTACTGCGATGCTCTTGCGCTCTCGCGCAATCCACTGCGCCGAGAGGAACATCGACACAACGGCAGCCGACAGCGCTCCCACCAGCACCATCAGGGGGATGACGATGCCGAAGACGTCCAAGTTCTTCTCGACGTACTGGTAGGAGAACTGCTCATCCTGCTTCATGACGTAGGCCCCGGTCAGGTGCTGCGCGGCGGCCTCATTGAGAACGACCTGCCGAGCGGCGTCGAGATCCTGGCCTGGCTCGAAGTTGAAAACGACGCTGTTCACGGTCGACGACGACGGCGGCAGATAGACCACCCCCATGGAACCCTTGGCTGAGACGAACAGGCTCGTATTGAGCGGGGCAATGAGGAACTCAGGGTCTCGGACGACCCCGCGCACGGTCACGGTTCGCGTGGTACCGCCGACCTCGATGTTCAGTGAGTCGCCAACGCCGACCGAGTGGTACTTCGCCATGCCTTGGTCGATCAATACACCGGACTCGTCATCCTGCGCAAGAAGGGCCCCCTCAAGAGGTGTCAGAATATTCAACCGAGCCCCTGCCCGCACCGAATCGGTAGAGATTACGGTCAGCGCTAGGTCACCGGATCCAGCCAGCCTCGTGCGGCCGGACAGGATCTGGCGGGACGCACTATTGGCCAGCCCGGGCAGCCCATCAAAGCGCGGCGTCTGCTGGTTTGGCGAGGGAGTGAACCTCAGTTCCATGTCTGCGAGCTGACTGTCAGAATACCAGCTGTCGCGCGCCTTCGTGACACTCGACATGGCCGAGTACTCACCGACCAACATCGAGAAAGCCACGGACGCGACTGCAATCAACAGCATCAGCCGACCTACCACCGACCAGGCAGAGCCGAGGGCGAACTTCTGCAATGAGCTGAGCGGAAGGGACCGGGCAGGATTGTGGATCTGGATCATGAGTGACTGACCTCGATGACGCCATCGCCTATCTCCCAGGTCTCGGTGGCATAGCTGATGACGATCGGATCGTGAGTGGCGACGACGATCGTGGTGCCGATCTGTTGTTGCAACCGAGTCAGGCAATCGAGTATTTGTGTTGCATTCTTGCGGTCAAGAGCACCGGTTGGTTCATCGGCCAGGATCACGGGAGGCCGCTTGACCATCGCCCGGGCAATTGAAACGCGTTGCTGCTCGCCACCGGACATCTGGGCAGGGAAATTGTTGGCTAGATGTGCGATCCCGACTGCGTCCAGCATGGCCATCGACTGCTCGCGTCGCTCAGCAATTGCCTTGCCCAGCGGCTCAAGCGCAGCAGACACATTCTCCAAGGCGGTGAGGGTAGGCAGTAGGTTGAAGAACTGGAATATGAAACCGATGGTCCTAGCCCGGAAGGCGGTGCGTTGCTTGCGCAGCAAGGTGCTCAAGTTGGCCCCACTCACCTCGACCTTTCCTGAATCGAACACCTCAATGCCTCCCAAGATATTGAGCAGTGTCGATTTGCCGCTACCCGAGACGCCCCGCAGAGCAATGTAACTGCCCCGCTCGGCGGAAACCGAAATGTTATCGAGCACCTTCAGGTCGCGAGTGGGGCCCGGGTATGTCTTGGTCAGTGAACTGACGCGGATGGCCCCGCGGCCGATTTCAACGGTGGTGGTCATGGGGATGTTTCCTCTCATCGATCACGGTTCGAAAGATATGAAATAAAGCTGCACCACAGCTCACGATCATCGCCGCGGAGGAAGTCCATGTCGGAGATGATGCGCAAACAGGTATCCAAGTGCTGGTCTGCGATTTCTCGCGCCTCGGCGAGCGCACCACACTCTTGCATGATGCCGACCGCGTTTCGCAACTCGGACTGGTCGGTCGTGTTTGCCCGCAGAATACGAATTAGTTCCGCCGCACGGTTGCGGTCAGCCCGTCGCAGTGTGAGCAGTACTTGCAGCGTCACCTTGCCCGCGGTGATGTCCTCGGCGGTAGTCTTGCCCCATTCTTCGCTCACGGGAGCCACGTTGAGCTGGTCATCGATCACTTGGAAGGCCAGCCCGATCTCCTCACCGAGTCTCGAGTAAGCCGTGAACGCCCGGTCGTCGGCATTGGCTATACTCGCGCCGATCTTGAACGGCATTCGATAAGTATAGGAAGTTGAGCGGTGCAACACCGACTGCAAGTATTCGAGCGGGTTGTGATCCATAGTTTTCTCAGACGGCCACATCGTATCGATTGTGGTGCCAAGACCAGTCACCCAGTGCTCCCAGGCAAGCTCGCGTCCCAGCCGCCTCCTTGAGCTGTCATGCAAGTCCGACTTGGAATTAGCCAAGATAAAAAAGCACATGTTCAGCCAGGATGAGCCGAGCGCTCCCGCCGTGCGAATGCCAACCATTCGATGTGCGGTCGGTTCACCGCGGCGCAAGTCAGAGTCATCGGCGATGTCATCCAGCACCAGCGAGGATGAGTGGATGATCTCGGCCATTGCCACGAGACTGGGGACCTTCACCGGGTCAGCGCCCAAAGAGCGGGCAGTCAAGCAGACCAGCACCGGCCGGATCATCTTGCCAGTCCGATTCAGGTAGGAGCGGAAGGGCTCGTACCAGTCGTGAACCAGCAACTCAGTCATTTCGTCAGCCAGATCGGTTCCGGCCAGTTCATGGATCGCCTCAGCAGCGCCCCATCGATCAACGGTTTCCAAGACAGCCTGACGGGCGAAAGGCAGCCAGACCTTGTACTGCTCGGCCCAAGCGCCGGTCATTCCGGGGGCGAGGGTGACACTCATTGGCTAACTCCGATCATTTCGTAGAGTCGAGGGGCGACAAGCCGGATAAACCTGAGAACCGCCTGATTCGCTCCTGGAAGGGAACGTTTGGCGAATCCGAGAGCTAGACACATTTGTTCGGCAGCAAGCGCGGCCAAGTCGGCGTCCACTCGCAGGACCGCTTCGGGCAGACGGGTCTCGTCCGAGACGACAGGCTCCTCCCCGACTGAGTCCAGCACCGATTGGGAGATGGCATCCAAGCGCAGCGCTGCCCCGAGGTGCCGACAGGTTGCGGCCAACACGATGCCCGCCTGCGGCTGCCCAGCGACAGCAACAGCTGTGTGACCCACTAATTCGAAGGAAGCGGAGGGCTCCGTTGACAGCAGATGGCCAAGTAACCCTTGATGATCTAACTTACCCGACAGTCTACGGATCCCAAGGTCTGCAGTCCGGGCAAGGCCCTGTCGCACCAGATACTCACCGAAGACTTCGCCGAGGCGAGTGTCATCTTCCAGCGTGAGGGCAGACTCTTCTTCGTAGGAGAGGAGAACGCCGAGTTGGCGCAGGTTATAGGCAACCGTCACCCAGACAGGTGGGGGCAGCGGCAGTGATTCGTCCTGACGTGGCAAGTCATGCGTGTTCGCGACCATATCGAGCATGATCGATGAGAGGTACTGGCATTCGATTGCCGCGATCAGTCTTGCCGATGGACACTGTTGTGGCGCCTTTCCTGTCAGCAGCAGGTCCAACAACAGCGTCCGCAGACCGACGGGATGTTGGCTATTGAACTCATGGACAGGGGCCAAGAAGCCCCGTTCGAGCCCATCCCAGTCCCATCCGAATCGCGGTTCATCCACATAGGTGGCCATCCATTGGTCATCTCGTCTAAGTGGCACAGCTAACTTCAAGGCTCCATCGGCCACTGTACGGGCCTTCAGCCAAGCATTGGTAAGATCCATATCTTCTCTCCTTTCCAGTGCTACGAATTACCCCACGACGAGTTGCACTACCAGCGCACCGAGGGCGATGACTGCCTGTAAAATGACGAACCTGTGAGACAGTGTCAGCTGCGAATCAGATTTCAAGTACCGATCAACGAACAGCCAAGAATACGGTGTCCAAGCGGCCAAGAAGAGCCAGCCCTGTGGCTCTGCCAGCACGTTGGAGACCAAAGCCATCAGGTAGGTCACCGAAGTGATCGCGATTATCGCCCTTGCGATCCAATGGACTACTTGGGTCGAATGAGTGTTTGCGATGGTCTTCACCTGCGCTTTGAGGTCTCCTTCGGTGTCGCGGACGTCCCATAGCAACTCTGAAAGGTAGTCAAACCCGAAGGTAACCACGATCATGGCCAACAACTGAGGCCACTGCGGCAAACTTCCCACGTAGACGTGGGGAGTGACTAGCAGAGGGACCGACCAACATAATGCAGCGAAGACGTTCTTAATGTATCGATATTGCTTGATCCGCGACAGACCTGGCCGGGTGCTCCAAGGCATCGGCATACTGTAGAGATTAATCAAGATATTGATCGTAAAGGAGTAGACAAAGAAACCCCATCCGGCTCGCAGCGCAAGACCGATGCCCAGCACGCTGGCTCCGATACAAATCGACACCGCCACTCGCTGACTGGCGAAGAAGTGGCCTTTGGCATCGTAGTTGACGGCGTCCTCATCACGGTCGGTGATTTGGTTGAAGACATAGCTGGCAACCACGGACGCGGTAATCATGATGTAGTATTGCCAATCGAGCGATAGATGCATGGACTGGTTCCAAAAGGCGGTCAGAATGACCGGCAGGAAGAAGAGGTGGAAGCGGTTTGTCAACAGTATCCCGCTTACGGCCCGCAACTGGTCTCCGAGAATGGTAATCATTCGAATCCCCTGATGATATCCAGTGCTTGGTCGAGGCGAGAAACGTTGGGTAGATCGCATGAGGCGGTTCCGGGTGTCCCGGTGATCAACACTCGGCAGCCGGCGCGCTTGGCCAGTTCGGCATCTTGGGTGAGCGAGTCGCCGATGACCACGGCAGTATCAAGTTCGTTCCCGCGCAGACCCAAGTATTCGGTGATCACGTAGGGATCCGGCTTGCCGACCAAGGTCGCCTCACGATCAGCAGCCAGTTCGACTTGGTGTACGGTTATTCCAGGGCCTGCGTGGACTCCCGAGGCATCGGCGAAAGCGGTGTCCCTGCAGGTGGCAAAGATGAGTCGTGGTGGACGGCGCCGCACACAATCCAATGTTTCCTCGGTGAGGTCGGGATCGCGAGTGACCAGAAGCACCTCTGACGCGCCGACCTCCGTGACCCGCAGGCCGCAAACCAAGCGTTCTAATTCGGCACGAAGTACGTCAGAGCCGATCACCGCCACCTCGTCCACACCGAGGGATGACAACCGATATGCAGCAACCATCGCCATCGTGATTACCTCGGACATACAAACCTTGACGCCGTGTGCCAGCAACTCGCTAGTCAGGTCAGCGGCAGTGACGCTGCTAGAGTTAGTGATGATATGCACTAGGTAGCCGGCGTCACGCAAGCCGACGATGAAATCGCCCGGCGACGAGGCGTCGTAGCGTTGCCGACCAAGTAGGACTCCGTGGACGTCGACGACCGCATGTCTACTCACCACTGGCCTCCGTATCCACCGCAGTTGATCGTCCACTGGCAAGCGGTCGGTGCCAGTATTCGTCGGAGATCGCGTATCTGCTCAGTTCGGTGACCTCCGCTAACACATCGGGCCCAACCGTGCCCAGGGAACCGACGGTAGACACGCCCGCCGAGATGAGTTCCTCGACCTTGAGCTGGGTCACCCGACGAGCGCCTGTGCGGTCGATAAGTGCGGAGAACTCGTCGACGCTGTAGTCCTGCTCGCGATTGAACCAAGCGCTGAGTGTGGCACGATCTTGAGCATCGGCCAACTCATTGGCTAGGCTCAGTAGGTAGGTTGGCTTCAAGGCGACTAGATCAACTCCAATGCCACGCCCAAGACCCTTCTCGCTGTTGCCGACAGTATCTTCTAGGTCATCCTTAAGTTGATAGGCAACCGCTAAGTTGCCCGCCCACGAGACCAGCGCGTTGGTAATGGACGCGTCAGCGCCTGCGGCGACTGCGCCCGCGCGAGCGCAGACCTCGAACAGCCGCCCAGTTTTCAGCCAGACGTTTTGCAGACATGCCTCAGAAGATGGCAGTCGTGAACCCTCGTGGTAGACGTCGAGCAGCTGCCCCACGTTGTCCCACAGATCATGCTCCTCAAGCATCATTAGGATCTTTAAGACACGAGCGCCATCCAGTGTTGTGGCGGAGACCGCCCGATTTGCCAGGGCTCGACAGATCTTGCCGTAGGCGAAAGCGGCAATGACACCGCTACGGGCGCCGTGGCTGGCGAAAGGCCTCGGATCGCAGGCGCCTGCCGTCTCGCTTTCAAAAAGGCTGGCAAGGTGCACATGACTTGTCGGTAACCCACGCCGCATAACATCCCCGTCGTAGATGTCGTCGTGCACCAGCGTGTGGTGATGATAAAGTTGAAGAGCGGCCGCAACCGGCAGTACTGCATCCACATCCGTGCGGCCCGCCGCCCGATAGCTCAGAATGACCGTTAGCCCGTGGAACCGTTTACCAACCACGTAGAGGTAGTGTTCAAGCCAATGGTAGATGGCGCCGATAAAGGGGTCGTCTGCTGCCGGTCCGTGGTGGGTTAACCAGTCGATCTGTGCAGCGATGGTGCGATCGATCTCGGTTCGATTCTCTTCGAGGCGCGCTGCTGCCGCGTTTGCTTGATCGATTGAGTCAAACATGGTTTTCTCCCATTGGCAACTCTGACTGGTTGGACTCCAAACTGATCGGTTGCTCGAAGAAAGTGTAATGCCAAAGCTGGGTGGTGGCGACCAAGGTCACCAACAATCCCTGTCGCAATCTCACCAAGCGTCGTCGTCCCCGGGAGCCGGACGGGAGAGGATCATCTAATTGACCCAGGGCAGTGGCAACCTGCTTGACATCAAAGTAGCCGAAGTCGTCAATGGTTTGCGGGGCCATTAGGTAGCGGTAGAGTTCGGGTGATTTCGGTGAGATAAAGGGATTTACAAACGGCATGGTAAATCGCTTCTTCGCGCGCCACGCTACTTCCGGGCCCACGTGGTGCTGGGCCGTGAGCCTGAGCAGCACTTTATTTCGGCCTTGGCTGATCTTGGCATGGTCACCCAACAGTGCCGCAAATTCGACCACCTCTCGATCGAGAAAAGGGTACCGTCCCTCAACCGAGGCGCCCGCAAGTACCCGGTCGCCGTGCGGCCCAAGAAGGTAGTTTCCCAGCATGACTTCATAAGATACCGCTAAGGAAGCGTTTAGATGGGACGTTCGGGTGGACAGGCTCCGGTCAAATTCCACCGTGGCGAGCGGAGCATCGGCCTTGAGTAGCGCCCCGGCAGGGCCGACGAGGACCGGGGCGAAAACCTCGCGGTAGAACTCCCACTCGACCGCTTGGGCTGGGATGAAACCGAAGGCATCACGGATCCGACCCAGACGACTGTCGTCCGGGGCTAAGCATTGCGAGGCAAGTCGGCTGTGAAGCAACTGACGGACCAAGGCTCTGATTGGCGATGGCGAATCCCAGATCCACCTGAGTTGTTGGCTCTGTTCGAAGGCCTGGTAACCTGCAAAGGCCTCGTCGGCTCCTTCTCCGGTCAGAACCACCTTACTCAGACCGCTGGCCCGGCGAGCAAGCGTGTGCAGGGCTGCAGACTCGGTTGACAGGGTTGGGGTTTCCAAGTGCCACATCAATGAGGAGAACACGTTGGCGATATCAACGTCAGTCATCACCTCAGTGACCAAGTCGACGTCCAGATGATTAGCAACCTCCGCTGCCAAGCTGGTCTCATCGAACTTGGAAGCAGTAGAGCCCGCAGAAAGTGCGATGAGCCGACCTGGAACATGTCGCCTCGCGAGCGATGTGACCAGAGCAGAGTCCACTCCGCCGCTGAGGTAGGTGACCGGTGGGTACTCACCCTGAATACAACGCCTGACCGCTCTAACCAACAGGTTATTAAGTTCCTCACGGGCCGCCTCCAAATCGAGTCGGCGACCGACATGAGTCTCAGGATAGTACAACCGCCAGTAACGTGTAAGTGTGAGCGACCCGGTCGAGTCGATCACAAGTTGGTGCCCGGCTGGCAACGCGTTGACCCCGGCGAACATAGTGTGTGGCGCGACAGTCGTGCCGAAATAGCAGAGCTGGGCCATCCCCTCTGGATCGGGCCGGGGGTTGAGCACAGTCGCAGCAAAAAGGGCCTTAGCTTCGGATGCGAAACTCAAGGTGATGCCGTTCCAAGTCCAGACCAGAGGGCAAATCCCAAACCGGTCGCGGACTAGAACCAACTTTTTGCTGCGCCGGTCATATAAGGCTATCGCGAACTGCCCCTCCAAGTGCTTGGCGAAGGAAACTCCGAACTCTTCGTAAGCATGGGCGATTACCTCCCCGTCGCAGTGTGAGGCGAGGTGGTGTCCCGACGCGTGAAGCCGCGATGATAGCTCACGATGATTGGTTATCTCGCCGTTGAAGACCACCAAGATCGATCCTGACTCATCGTTAAACGGTTGGCCGCCAAAGGGCACGTCAACGATCGCTAACCGAGCGCTACCAAGTACCGCTCCGTCGCTTCGATTTATGGTCTGCGCGTCAGGACCTCGATGAATTACCATGCCCAACATGCGAGTCGCCAGAAATTCGTCTTTGGCGCCGACACCCTCCGGTCGAAATATTCCTACGATACCGCACATGCCATATCCTTGGCTTAACCGAATATCCTTGGCTTAACTGAAAAGCTCGGTACCCTGAAATGGTCGTCCCGCGAGGGCCTCGCCCAAGTTCTGAGGTGACCGACCATCCACGATCAAAGTCTTGATTCCGGCAGAGGCAGCTCGGGCGGCGGCGTGGAGCTTCGCTGCGATGCCCCCTGTGCAGTCGTCAGCCATGTCAGTTATCCCAGATAACCGCACTAGATCGGTGACGTTGATCGACTCGTGGATTCGGTGATTGGGGGTCGTGTCGTCGTAGACTCCTGAGGCATTGACAGCAAATACAACAGTGCTGGCCTGCAGAGCGAGTG
Source organism: Propionibacterium acidifaciens DSM 21887 (assembly GCF_000426605.1). Taxonomy (GTDB): domain Bacteria; phylum Actinomycetota; class Actinomycetes; order Propionibacteriales; family Propionibacteriaceae; genus Propionibacterium; species Propionibacterium acidifaciens. The sequence continues at coordinate 54,017 of NZ_AUFR01000015.1, read as the reverse complement.
CGGCACCCACCACGATGTCATCGGAGGATAAAACCTCGTACCCGGTGTCAGTGACAACAAATCCGCCACCAACCACTGGGGTGTGACCTCGCATGATGAGCAGTTCCAACTGACGAGTCATTTCGGTATTCGGTGCGCGAGACCACTCCAGCAGTGAGATCCGGAAAGGATTTAGACCATAAAGCTCAAGCTGCCGGTAGACAGCTAACTCCAGTTCTAAGAGTAACTGGTTGACATGCGAGACCACTCTTCCCATATCATCGGACAGCATGCAATCAAGATACCCAAACTCGATTGCCGCCGGTTTGCCGAATGATCCAGTGCCGTGGGCGACGAATACAGGGCGGTCGTGGGGTAACTGAGCGCAGAGTTCAGCTAGGCGCTCCTCAAGTAGGACCGCCGAGCCATCGATCATACGAGATATCAAGCTGCCTCCTAGCTTGACCGCAATTGTCGAGCGCGAAATCATGGCTGCCTAGCTGGATCACGCTGACTTTGGTTCCAGAGGATCAGCATGTAGAAGCCACAGTCATGAACTCGCGGGCCTTCTCACGGTCGATGGTCGTCTTGCGGTCGAGTCCTCCGCAGACAGCGCCACGAACCCCCACGATGTCGGTGCCGATGGACGCCAACTGGTCGAGGTGCTGCTGCCTAATCGACCCTGCCAGTGCGACCGTCAAATCATTTTCGTGGGCTGCCGAAACGAACTCGCCGAGCTCCGCCAGATCGCAGGAGTCAAACAGAGTCTTGCCATCTTTGAAAAGGGTATCCATCATGACTAAATCAGTTTTGGCCTTGGTTGCGATCTCAACCAACTGCAGTGGGTTGAGACCATTGAAACGCCGGTAATCTGCGTAACCCGCGGTGACCACCAAGATCTCGTTATCGTTGACCCCCTTGGCGGCGCGATCCACAGCTGTCATCAACTGCACGCCCTCGTCGACCGTCGCGGGTCCATGGAGGCCAGCCTTGACGTAGGTGACACCGCAAGTCACCGCACCGCGAGCGGCCAGCGCTGCAGTGCCGGGCTTAAAGGGCAAATCTCCCAGTGTAGCACTGAAAGTCACTTCGGGATCACCGACGCGTTCGATGACTTCGCGGATCACCCACGGAAAGCTCGCGCCAAGTGACCCCTCGGCAGTATTCTTGATGTCGATAATGTCAGCGCCGCACTCGTAAGCGATAACTGCTTCGTCAGCGTCGACAGGACTGATGAGTATCCGCATTTAAGATCTCCTAGGGGTGTCGATGATAATGTGGTAATACTTATCGCAACTCTGCGAAAAGCTACCATTAATGTTTATGATAGCAGCGGTCTGACTGTGTACAACAAGGGGATGCACTGATTCGTGGCTCTTCACATTTGGGGGTGTAATCGGGGTTTGAATCTGCTAGCTTTGAGCAGGCTGCAGGTGGTATCTTGAATAAGATTGCGGAGCTCCAAGGCGATGCCTCGTAGGTGTTCTAGTCGTCCGTTGACGGCCTCGGTGGGACCGTTGGAGGTGCCGAGGCGCTCGAAGCAGACCAGGATGTCGGCCCGGCGTCTGGCCAGGGCGGTGACCTCGGTCAGCACGGTGGGGGGCTGCCTGGCTGATGGAGTCGATGAGGCTGGTCATGACCTAGCGGCTCCGGCGCCGGTCGGGGTGGCGGTAGATGCTGATCGTCTTCTGTTGGACAGCTCAGATGGCCTCGACCTCGACGTGCTCGTCGCGACGGCGGTTCCGGCGGGCGATCGGCCCCCTCGGGACGGGAGAGGCCCTGCTGCTCGTGTGTCGCGGCGCATTCGTGCTCGCGCTTGCGGGGCTCATCGGGGCCAGCTTGGCCGTCATCGCCAAGTCGGTGTCCGTCGCGGTCATCATCCTCGCGCTGTGTTTCGGACTGGGCCAGATGCTCGCCATCATGGTCCCGGCGCTGTTCAGCGGCGGTCAGTTCGCCCTCATCGCACCCGACTGGGTGAACGCGATCCTGCCCAGCGCGGTCCTCACCCGGTTGCTGGGCGGTGACTTCGCCTCGGGCACGGGTCTGCTCGACGCCCTACCGCTCACCGTCCTGTTGGCCCTGGCATGGTGCCTGCCCTTCGTCCTGTGGGGGCATCACACATTCGTGCGATCCAGCCTCTGACCAACCAGGGCCGTGGTTTCGGAAGTGGGTTGCGCGAGGAGCGACGAGCCGGAGTCCGAGCCCGCCCTGAGCGGGTGAGCCGGGTGCGACCGGTTCTGCGACGGCCTGCTGCGCTGGCATACTTGGTCGAGTTGCACCGGCATCACCCGATGCCCTCGCAGGCGCCGCGGCCCCGGTCGTCCCCGTCACGGGGCGCCGGTGGACGGCCCGCCGTGCGGCACGGCGGGCCGGTGCCAGGCCCGGTTCGCCGGACAGCAGGCAGTCGACCGCACCGGTCCTCGGCGAGCGGTCACCACACAGACGCGAAGGAAGACCACGCCCTCATGGCTGAATTCATCTACCAGATGCACGACGTGCGCAAGACCGTCGGCGAGAAGCTCATCCTCGACAACGTCACGCTGTCCTTCTTCCCGGATGCGAAGATCGGCGTCGTGGGCCCCAACGGCGCCGGCAAGTCGACCCTCCTCAAGGTGATGGCCGGCCTCGAGCCCATCAACAACGGCGAGGCCTTCCTGGCCAAGGGCGCCACGGTGGGTCTGCTCCAGCAGGAGCCCCCGCTCACCGAGGGCAGGACCGTCCTCGAGAACGTCCAGGAGGCCGTCGCCGACGTCAAGGGCATGCTCGACCGCTACAACGAGATCAGCGCCGCGCTGGCCGATCCCGACGCCGACTACGACGCCCTGCTCACCGAGCTGGGCGAGCTGCAGGAGGCCCTCGACCACCGCAACGCCTGGGACGTGGACTCCCAGCTCGAGCAGGCGATGGACGCCCTCCAGTGCCCGCCCCCCGACACGCCCGTCGACGTCCTGTCCGGCGGCGAGCGGCGCCGCGTCGCCCTGTGCAAACTGCTCCTCGAGCAGCCCGACCTGCTGCTGCTCGACGAGCCCACGAACCACCTCGACGCCGAATCCGTCAACTGGCTCGAGGGCCACCTGAAGAACTACCCGGGCGCCGTCCTGTGCGTGACGCACGACCGGTACTTCCTCGACAACGTCGTGGGCTGGATCTGCGAGGTCGACCGCGGCCGCCTCTACCCCTACGAGGGCAACTACTCGACCTACCTCGAGACCAAGCGCAAGCGCCTGCAGATCGAGGGTCAGAAGGACGCCAAGCGCGCCAAGATCCTCGAGAAGGAGCTCGAGTGGGTGCGCTCCAGCCCGAAGGCCCGCCAGGCCAAGAACAAGGCCCGCCTGGCCCGCTACGAGGAGCTCGCGGCCGAGGCCGAGCGCTTCCGCAAGATCGACACCGGCGAGATCAACATCCCGCCGGGCAAGCGCCTCGGCGCCGAGGTGCTCCGGGCCGTCGACCTGCACAAGGGCTTCGACGACCGTCTGCTCTTCAACGGCCTCGACTTCACCCTGCCACGCGCCGGCATCGTCGGCATCATCGGGCCCAACGGCGTCGGCAAGTCGACCCTGTTCAAGATGATCGTCGGTCAGGAGAGCCCCGACTCCGGCGAGCTGACGGTCGGCCAGACGGTCGAGATCAGCTACGTCGACCAGGGCCGCGCCGGCATCGACCCCGACCGGACCGTGTGGGAGGTCGTCTCCGACGGCCTCGACCACATCAGGGTCGGCGCCTTCGAGATGCCCAGCCGCGCCTACGTCGCCTCCTTCGGCTTCAAGGGCCCCGACCAGCAGAAGCCCGCCGGGGTGCTGTCCGGCGGCGAGCGCAACCGACTCAACCTGGCGCTCACGCTCAAGCAGGGCGGCAACCTGCTGCTGCTCGACGAGCCCACCAACGACCTCGACGTCGAGACCCTTCAGAGCCTCGAGGACGCCCTGCTGGAGTTCCCCGGCTGCGCCGTCGTCATCAGCCACGACCGCTGGTTCCTCGACCGCATCGCCACGCACATCCTCGCCTTCGAGGGCGACGAGGACAACGACCCGAAGTGGTTCTGGTTCGAGGGCAACTTCGCCGACTACGAGAAGAACAAGATCGCTCGGCTCGGCGAGGAGGCCGCCCGGCCCCATGCCAGCCGTCACCGCCGCCTCACCCGCGGCTGAGCTCACCGGCGCCGTCCTCCCGGCGCACCGCGCGGGCCGGCCCCTCGAGGCCGGCCCGCGTTCCGGTCCGGGGCCCAATCCCCCGCGGGCCGGGGCGATTGCTCCAACGTCACACCGTACTTCCCGGCGATGCCGCCCATCCCCCGCGGGTCGGGGCGGTTGCGGACCGATGGCGTCCGCCGCGGGCACGACGGACCCGGTCTCCGCTCCACGGTGTTATCTTGATGCCGAGATGAATGGCCGGGGCGTCGTCCCGCGACCCCCGTGCCCACACATCCCGTCCACATCCCGCGGGGCGCCCGCATCGTGCGGCCCTCCGCAGTCGACACCAGATGCCCGGGAAGAGTCAATGAGTCTGAACAGTTTCGATGCCCGCCACGATCTCGTGGTGGGGGACACCAGCTACGAGGTCTTCCGCGTGAACGCGGTCCCCGGCCACGAGCACCTGCCCTACAGCCTGAAGGTCCTGCTGGAGAACCTGCTGCGCACCGAGGACGGCGTCACGGTGAGCGCCGACGACATCAGGGCCCTGGCCGCCTGGCGGCCCGACGACCAGCCGCACCACGAGATCCAGTACTCGCCGGCCCGCGTCATCATGCAGGACTTCACCGGCGTGCCGTGCATCGTCGACCTCGCCACCATGCGCGAGGCGATGTCCGCACTCGGCGGCGACCCGGCCCGCATCAACCCGCTCAGCACCTCGCAGATGGTCATCGACCACTCGGTCATCGCCGAGCACTTCGGCACCCCGCAGGCCCTGCGGCAGAACACCGACATCGAGTACGGCCGCAACCGGGAGCGCTACCAGTTCCTGCGCTGGGGCCAGGGCGCCTTCGACAACTTCACCGTCGTTCCCCCGGGCACCGGCATCGTCCACCAGGTCAACATCGAGCACCTGGCCCGGGTCGCCTTCACCCGCGAGGTGGACGGCGTCCTGCAGGCCTACCCCGACACCTGCGTCGGCACCGACTCGCACACCACCATGGTCAACGGCCTCGGCGTCATCGGTTGGGGCGTCGGCGGCATCGAGGCCGAGTGCGCCATGCTCGGCCAGCCCGTCTCGATGCTCATCCCGCGCGTCGTCGGCTTCAGACTGAGCGGCGAACTGCCGACCGGCGCCACGGCGACCGACCTCGTGCTCACCATCACCCAGATGCTCCGCGAGCACGGCGTCGTCGGCAAGTTCGTCGAGTTCTTCGGCGAGGGCGTCGCCCGGGTGCCGCTCGCCAACCGAGCCACGATCGGCAACATGAGCCCCGAGTACGGCTCGACCATCGCCGTCTTCCCGATCGACGAGGCCACCCTCGACTATCTGCGCCTGACCGGCCGCGACGAGCAGCAGGTCGCCCTCGTCGAGGCCTACGCCAAGCTGCAGGGCCTGTGGCACGACCCGTCCCGCGAGGCCGAGTACTCCGAATACCTCGAGCTCGACCTGTCGAGCGTCCGCCCCTCGATCGCCGGCCCCAAGCGCCCCCAGGACCGCATCGGCCTCGACGAGGCACAGCGGGTCTTCCGCCGTGATGTCGCGGACCACGTGAGCGAGGCCACCCGGCCCCTCGAGACCGAGATCGACGGCCGGCCGGTGCGCCTCGACAACGGCGCCATCGGCGTGGCGGCCATCACGAGCTGCACCAACACCTCGAACCCCTCGGTCATGATCGCCGCCGGCCTGCTCGCCAAGAGGGCCGTCGAGAAGGGCCTGCGCCGCAAGCCCTGGGTCAAGACGACCCTCGCGCCCGGCTCCCAGGTGGTCACCGACTACCTCACCAAGGCCGGCCTCATCGAGCCCCTGGCCGCCCTCGACTTCGACGTCGTCGGCTACGGCTGCACCACCTGCATCGGCAACTCCGGCCCGGTCCTCCCGCAGGTCAGCACCGCCGCCAACGACAACGGCCTGGCCATCACCTCGGTGCTCTCGGGCAACCGGAACTTCGAGGGCCGCATCAACCCCGACGTCACGATGAACTACCTGGCCAGCCCGCCGCTCGTCGTCGCCTACGCGCTCGTCGGCACGATGGACGCCGACCTCACGAGGGAGCCGCTGGGCATCGGCGCCGACGGCGAGCCCGTCCGCCTGGCCGACATCTGGCCGAGCGAGGACGAGATCGAGCAGGTCGTGAGCAGCTGCATCGACCCCGAGATGTACCGGGCCGACTACGCCGACGTCTTCGCCGGCGACGAGCGCTGGCGCAGCCTCGCCACGCCCACCGGCGATCTCTTCGCCTGGGACCCGGACTCCACCTACGTGCGCCGCCCCCCGTACTTCGAGGGCATGCCCGCCGAGCCCGAACCGGTCGAGGACATCACGGACGCCCGCGCGCTCCTCAAACTCGGCGACTCCGTGACCACCGACCACATCAGCCCCGCCGGCGCCATCAGGTCGGACACCCCGGCCGGCCAGTACCTGCTCGAGCACGGCGTGGCACCGCTCGACTTCAACTCGTACGGCTCGCGCCGCGGCAACCACGAGGTCATGATGCGCGGCACCTTCGCCAACATCCGCCTGCGCAACCAGCTCGCGCCCGGCACCGAGGGCGGTTTCACGAGGGACTTCGCCAGGCCGGAGGCGCCGGTCACGACCGTCTACGAGGCCTCGCTCGACTACCGGGCGGCGGGCGTCCCGCTCATCGTGCTGGCCGGCAAGGAGTACGGCTCGGGCAGCTCGCGCGACTGGGCCGCCAAGGGCACGCTCCTGCTCGGCGTGCGGGCCGTCATCGCCGAGAGCTTCGAGCGCATCCACCGCTCGAACCTCATCGGCATGGGCGTCCTGCCGCTCCAGTTCCCCGCCGGCAGCAGCGCCGACTCGCTCGGTCTCACCGGCGAGGAGACCTTCGCGATCAGGGGCGTCGAGGGGCTCAACGACGGCTCGGTCCCGGAGACGATGACGGTCGTCGCCGCCGGACCCGACGGCTCCGAGGTGAGCTTCGACGCCGTCGTGCGCATCGACACTCCCGGCGAGCGCAACTACTACGTCAACGGCGGCATCATGCAGTTCGTGCTGCGCAACCTCGCGCGCGACTGACCCGTCGGCGCCCGGCGCATCCGGGGCCGAGCCGGGACCCCGACGACGACATCGGAAAGGTTGACACGGCGCCCGGCGCATCCGGAGCCGAGCCCCATGTCGCCGGACTGCGACATCGCCGCGACAGCCCTGCGGCATCGTGTCCGTAGGCTCGACTCAGACGGGATGAACGGGAACGGGCGGACGCTCCCCGGGCCCACTCATCCGGTCCCGCCCAGAAGAGAGATCACCGCCCCGGCGCCGCAGAACCGCGGGCGGGCCGACGAAAGGACCATGATCATGCCCCCGATGAACCGCCGCGCGAAGTCCGTCCTCTCCCTCGCCGGCGTCGTGAGCGCCGCGCTGCTGGCCTGCGGCTGCTCGCTCAGCGTCGACGACTCCTCGTCGTCCGCCACGACCGCCTCGACGTCCCAGACCACTGCGAACGCCCCGGTGTCGTCGGCGTCCACGAGCCCGCGCGACACCACCGCGAGCGGGGCGCCCGGCCAGGACGCCGGCATCACCGACCCCGACTGGCTCGACGCCCTCTCGCGGGCCGAGCTCGAGATCTCGGCCGACGACGCCGACGACATCGTGGGCGACGACCAGCTCCTGCGGGTCGCCGTCGACTGCCCGGAGGTCGAGATCACCGGCAGCAACAACACCGTCGTCGCCCGGACGGCCCCCGAGGTGACGGTGACCGGCGCCAACAACACCGTCTACGTGATGGGCGTCATGGAGGTGACGATCAACGGCGCCGGCAACACCATCGTCTGGAGCGGGGACTCCGCCCCCGAGGTGGAGCAGGTCGGTACGGACAACGTCGTCCGCCGAGCCGGGTGAGAGCCGGCCCGGCGGACCGTCGGGGCGGGCCGCGGGGCACACGACGTCCCGCCGCCCGCCCGCCAGGAGGAGCAGCCATGAGCGATGACCAGTCCAGGCGGACGGTCCTGCTCGTCGACGACGAGCAGGCCATCACCGATGCCCTGGCCCCCTGCCTGCGCCGCTGCGGATTCGTCGTCCACGTCGCCCCGGACGGCGAACGGGCCCTTCTCGTGCACGACCGGGTCCGGCCCGACATCGTCGTGAGCGACGTTCTCATGCCCCGCATGGACGGCCGCGAGCTCGTGCGCCGCATCCGCGCCAGGGGAGGGTGGACGCCGATCATCCTGCTCACCCAGATCGACGTCTCCCACGAGTGCTCGGCGGCACTCGACGAGGGCGCCGACGACTACCTGTCGAAGCCCTTCGACCCGCAGGAGCTCGTCTCCCGCATCCGGGCCGTCCTGCGCCGGGCCTCGGGCGCCCCCAGACCGCTGTCGGCCGCCGACAGGGTGACCTGCGGCGAACTCGTCGTCGACCGCGTCGCCCGCAGGTTCTTCCTCGCCGGCCGCGAGCTGTCCCTGACCCCGAAGGCCGCCATGCTGCTCGACTACCTCGTGACGCACCCCGGGGAGCTCCACACCCGTGAGCGCCTGCTCGCGGCGCTGTGGGGCATCGACTTCGCCACCTCGACCCGGGCCGTCGACCACCGCATCCGCGAGATCCGCCGCGTGCTCGGCGACGACCCGCTGGCCCCGCGGTACGTCGAGACGGTGCCCTCGGTCGGCTACCGCTTCATCGGACGGTCCCGCGCGTGAGCCCCGATCCGCTGAGCCCCGGCCGGGGCGCCGGCCAGGAGAACGTCGGCCGCGGTCGCCGGGGCCTCGTCCTGCGGCTGGTGCCCGTGCTCGTCGCCGCGCCCGCCGCGCTCGGCTGGTGGCTGGCGGGGGAGCGGCGCGCACTGGTGCTGGCGGTCGGGCTGCCGGTCGTGCTGCTCGCCGCCGGCTCGGCGCTCAGCGCCGTGCTGCTCGCCGACCGCCTGCTGCGCGCCCGTTCCGCGACCCGCGCGGAACGGGCGCGTCGCGACGCCGAGGAGGCCGCCCGCCGTGCGCACCGCCAGTTCCTGCGACGTCTCGACCACGAGCTGAAGAACCCGCTGACGGCCATGCGCGCCGCCGCGAACAGTCTCGATGACGACGGGAGCAGGGCCATCATCGACGCCCAGTCCCTGCGCATGGGACGCCTGCTCAAGGACCTGCGCAGGCTCGCCGAGCTCGAGGTCGCGCCCCTCGAGGCGGAGCAGGTCGACCTGGTCGAGACCGCCCGCGACGCGGTGGCCGCCGTCGAGCAGGACCTGGTCGTCTCCGGGCAGGGGCGCTCCTTCGCGCTGAGCTTCCCCGAGGCGCCCTGGCCGCTGCCCCCCGTGCGCGGCGACGCCGACCTGCTCTACTCGGCGGTGCACAACATGGTGTCGAACGCAGCGAAGTACACCGGCCCGGATGCCCTCATCGAGGTGCGGGGCTCCCAGACCGGGGGATTCGTTGCGCTCGAGGTGGCCGACACCGGCATCGGCATCCCGGCCGAGGAGATCGACCAGGTGTGGGGCGAACTGAGCCGGGCGAGCAATGCGCAGGGCCGGCCCGGACAGGGTCTCGGGCTGGCCCTCGTCGCGACGATCGCCGCCCGCCACGGGGGCAGCTGCTCCCTCAGCTCGCGGCTCGGCGTCGGGACGAGCATCACGATGAGCCTGCCGGCCGACGGGTGAGTCCGCCGGCCGGCGGGATCCGGCGGGCGCCGCTGCTGCGGCGTCCCGGTCCCGTGCCGGCCCCGGGGTCAGCCCTGCCCGGTCACCTTGTTCACGTCGGCGATCATCTGGCTCGCGCTCAACGCGCCCGGATGGGCGATCTGCACGACGCCGTCGGCGTCGATGAACACATGGCTGGGAATGCCCATGACGCCGAACGAGGCGGCGATGCGCGAGCCCTCGTCGGGCACCTGGGTGTACGTCAGCCCGAGCGCGTCGACGTAGCGCTGCACGTCGGAGGAGTCCTCCGACAGGTACAGGCCGATGGCCTCCAGCCCGGCCTCCGCGCCGTGCTGGTAGGCCGCCTCGACGTCGGGCGCCTCGGAGCGGCAGGAGGCGCACCAGCTGGCCTCGAAGACGAGCCAGACCGGATGGCCGCGCAGGGCGCTGAGCGTCACGGTCCGCCCGTCGATCGTCGTCGCCGTGAAGTCCGGTGCCGTCTGGCCGGTCTCGACGAGCCGTCCGGTGCCGCCGCTCACCTGCACGGCGGTGATGGCGTCCTCCTGCGCGTCGCCGTGGTGGTTCACCAGCCACACGCCGGCGATGACGACGCCGGCCGTGACCGTCAGGACGAGCAGCGTGAACAGTGGGCTGCGCCGGAACCTCGTCCAGGCGGACCCCTCCGCCCCGGCCCCCGGTCCCGTGTCGCTGTCGTGACGGTCAGGCATAGGAGTGCAGACCTCCGAAGAAGAGATTGCCCAGGAACGTGAAGATCACCGCCGCGAAACCCAGGATGAGCAGCCACGCGGCCCGTTTGCCGCGCCAGTCGCCGACGACCCGCGCGTGCAGATAGGCGCCGTAGAACAGCCAGGTGACCAGCGACGCGGTCTCCTTCGGGTCCCAGCTCCAGTAGCGCCCCCAGGCCACGTTGGCCCAGATGGCGCCCAGGATGATCATGAGCGTGATGAGGGGGTACGCGATGACGACCGCGTGGTAGCCGAGCTCGTCCAGGCGCTCCTTGCCGGGCAGCCGGACGCGCCCCAGATGGCCGTGCAGCAGGTAGAGCACCGCGGCGGCGAACGAGACGGCGGCGGCGCCGTAGCCGAGGGAGGCCGTGATGACGTGCAGGGGCAGCAGGAAGCCGTTCTGCAGGGCCGGCATGAGTTCGGTGGCCTCGTCGTCGAGGGTCAGCGAGTACAGGCTCAGCGCCAGGCACACCGGCAGCACGGCGAGGGCCAGGACGCGCAGCCTCGTGCGCCACTCGACGACCACCATCGCCAGCATGATGCCCCAGGCGAACGAGACGGCGAACTCGTACTGGTTCGACAGCGGCGCCCGGTGCACGACGATCGTGCGCAGCACCAGGCAGGCCGTGAAGCAGAGGAGCGCGAGTTGGCTGAGCACGGTGGCGTAGTGCGCCAGGCCCCTGCTCCTCGGCCTCGCGAGCTCGGCTGCTCCCCCCCTCCCGCGGTGCGCGGTCGTGGTCGTACGGGCGGTCGCGACGACGATCTGGGCGATGAGCGCCAGGGCCACCGCGATCGTGCCCGCGACCAGGCAGTACCGGGAGATCTCAAGCATTGTCGGCGTCCTCCTCGACGGTGTCCCCAAGGCTCGCGGCCATGCGGTCAAGACGGTTCTCGAACGACGTGTCGTGGCGGTCCGGGCAGGCGAACCGCACGAGGGCGCCGCCGGAGGGGTCCTCGCTGATGCGCACCCAGACGCGGCGGTGACGGGCGAACATCGTCGTGCAGATACCGACCAGGAGCAGCCCCGAGCCGACCCACACCCAGGCGGCGCCCGGGTCCCGGGCCACGAGCAGCCCGGCGTAGGCCTTCTCGCGGTTGAAGGTGAACTTCAGCCCGCCGACCGTGCCCTGCGTGCCCTGCTGGACGGTCCCCGAGCCGCGCAGGGTCCGCTCGCCCTCGCCGTAGACCTCGATGCGCACCTGACCGGGCGCCAGCTCGGACGACGTCGCCCCCGAGGCCGCGGCCATCACGTAGACGTCGAGGTGCTGGTCCGGCAGCGTGACCATGCCGTAGGCGTTCTGCTCGTCGTCGGTGGTCCACTGCAGCGGGATCACCTGCGTGGTGATCCCGACGCCATCGGCGTCGGCGATCGTCACGTCGGCGGCCGTGCCGAAGGAGCTCTGGTTGAAGGACACCCCGTCGACGGTGAGCGGGTGGTTGACGCGCACCGACTGGCGGGCCACCTGCTGGTCGCCCCGGTAGACGGCCAGATCGCTGACGTAGTCCTTGGGGGAGCCGTCGTCGTAGTAGCTGTCCTCGAAGGAGATGAGCTCGGCCTGCAGGCCGGTGCCGTGGCCCACGTCGACGCGGCCCTCGAGCGGGATCGTCACGTTCTCGTCGTGGAATCCAGCCGCGCCGGTCAGGGTGAAGCCGACCAGGATGATGATGAAGGCCGCGTGGGCGAGCACAGTGCCGAAGGGCGCGAAGCGGAAGCGGTCGGCGTAGAGCTGGTCGGGGCGCTCCGGGTCGGTCACCACCCGGAAACGGGCCTTCGACAGCATCGACCGGACCCGGTCGTGGGCCTCGTCGACGCTCAGCGGGGTGACCGCCCGGGAGCGCGTGCGGGCGCGGGCGTAGAAGCCCTCGGTGACACGCGTCTTCGGGTGCACCGCATTGCGCCACAGCACGGGGATGCGGTGCACCGTGCAGGCGATGATCGACAGGGCCAGCAGCACGAGCACCGCGAGGTACAGCGGCGAGCTGAACATGTGGAAGAAGCCGATCGTGTCGAGCACGCTCGTCCAGCCGCCGTACTTCGTCCTCGCCTGCTCCAGCCAGGAGTTGTACATGTCGGCGTCGGCGCGCACCGTCGAGTCCGCCTGGTCGATGAGGATGCCGAGCAGGCTCAGGACGCCCATCGCCAGGATCAGGACCAGACCGACCTTCTTGTTGTGGAAGAAGCGGTAGATCGCCCCGAAGAAGTCGCCGATCCCGATCTGGGGCGCCTCCTCGTCGTACTCATCATTCGCTGTCGCCATTGTCTCCCCACCTCGTCATCAGGGGGCCAGGACCGGCAGGTAGCCGGCCAGACGCCCGAACAGGTTCGTGATGATCAGGAAACCCGTCACCGCCAGCAGCGCGCCGCAGACGCGCGAGACCGCCACGTGGTGGCGCCGGAGCCAGCCGAGCCGGTCGCACAGCTTCGAGGCCCCCGCGGCCACCAGGATGAAGGGTATCCCCAGCCCCAGGCAGTAGACGATCATGAGGAGGGCGCCGCGGCCCGCCGAGGAGCTCATCCGGGCGAGCCCGATGATGCCGCCCAGGACGGGGCCGATGCACGGCGTCCATCCCGCGCCGAAGCCGACGCCCAGCAGGAGCGAGGCGAGTCCGGGGCGGGACGACGAGCGCCCGGCGCGCAGCAGCGGCTGACTGCTCCGGTCCAGCGGACCCAGTGGGACGAGGCCGGCGACGTGCAGGCCCAGGAGGATGAGGATCGCCCCGCCGACGGTCCGCAGCACCGCCCGGTGGCCGGCCAGGAGCTCGCTCAGCGCCCCGAGGGACGCCCACAGCGCCATGAACACCGCCGAGAAGCCCAGGACGAAGAGCAGCGCTCCGGTCACCGCCCGCCGTCGCGAGCCCGTCGCGCCGTCGCGCCCCTGGGCCACGTAGCCGATGTAGACCGGCACGATGGGCAGGAAGCAGGGCGACGCGAACGAGACGATGCCCGCGAGCAGCGCGATGGGAAGGGTGACCGGTTCCATGGTTCCTCATGGCGTCGAGGAGGCGCTGGGCGTGGGGGTCCCGGTCTCGTCGAGGCTGCTCATGTGCGTCCTGACGGTCTCGGCGTACTCGCCGTTGGGCTCCAGCTCGAGGTACTTGTTCCACTCCTGCTTGACCTTGTCGGCGTCGGGCGGGTCGATCGACAGGTAGTAGTAGCCCAGGTCGAAGTGCAGCTCCGCGTTGTCCGGGTCGAGGGTGTTGACGATGTCCCAGTGCTCCTTGGCGCAGTCCAAGTCGTTGCTGTTGAAGCACGAGACGCCGAGGGTCAGCTGGGCCTCGGCGTCGTCGGGTTTGAGCTCGACGACCCGGGCCTGCCACTTCGAGGCGTTCGCGTAGTCCCCAACCTTCGCGTAGAGCGAGGCGAGCCGACCCATCGAGTCGGTGTCCTGCGGGTTGTCCCGGACCTTCTGCTCGAGCTCGGCCACCTGGGCCGCGTCGAGCGTCGGCGTGGCGCTGGCCGAGGCCATCATGGCGGAGGACGACGCGTCCGAGCCCGAGGAGCCCGAGGGCGCCCCGAGCTTGTAGACCGCCAGCACCACCGCCACGACGAGGGCGACGATGACGACCCGCGCCACCCAGGCGGTGGCGTCGGCCCGCTGCCGGCCGGCCCCGCTGCGCCGCTGCGCGGTCGCCGTGGCGCGCTGCTGTCGCGTGGACGGGGCGGGGGAGTCGTCCGCGTCGGCCCCGGTGACGGGTGCTCGCCGGCCGGCCCCGCGGGCCGTCCGGCGGCGGGTCTCGGACGCCTCGTCGATCTCGTCCAGGGCGACCGGGTCATCGGGGTCGGGTTCCTCGTCCGCGTCGGCCTCGATGATCTCCCCCGATGCGTCGAGCGCGGTGATCGCGTCGATCCTCGCGAGCTGCTGCTCGATCCATTTCCGGCGGGCCTGCGGCGCGGTGTCCAGCGATCCGCGCAGCTCCTCCCTTCGGTCGGCCAGCTCCTCGTCGCTCGCGTCCGGGGGCATCCCCAAGGAGTCCAGCAGCGTGCGTCTGACCCCTGACAGGCTCGAATGCCGCGTCATCATCATCTCCGGTTCGTCATCGATCCGAATTTCTCGCTGTCCGACAGTGTGACAAGCGCGAACCCGGTGCGGTATCCACCGTCGGATATGTGCTGGGCACAGGAGGTGCGGCGCCGGTACACGTACCGGTGCCGCACCTCCTGGCTCGTGGCCGACCGTCACCGCCTCACGACGGGGAGTCCGATGGGGTCGGGGCGGCCGCCGTGGCGGTGTTGATCGGGGTCGAGCCGGCCGGCTGCGGGGCGGCCTCGTCATGGGGCCGGCCGGGTTCGGGCGTGCTCGGGACATCGGCCCCGGCCAGTGCGAGCTGGCCCTGCCGTGCCGTGTCGGTCACGTCGTTGAGGATCCGCAGCGAGTACTCCGGGGCGTGGAAGCCGTGGGAGTTCTCGGATTCCACGTAATCCATGTAGAAGTTCGCCTTGCGCTGGTAGTTGCGCGCCGCGTCGATGCGATCCTGCGGGGTGCCGTTGGTCTGGGCCGCCTCGATGTCGTCGATGAGGTCGACGAGGGCGTCGAAGGAGACGTCGCGGGCCTGGTAGAACCGGGTCTGGATCGTCGCCACGCGCGCCTTCATCTCGTCGTCGGAGGCCTTGTGGCAGGTGCCGCAGGTTCCGTTGACGTCGGCCATCGGCGAGGTGACGTGGTGATTGCTGACCTTCTTCGCGCCGGCGCTCTGGTAAGCCATGTGGCAGTCCGCGCAGGTGACGCCGGCCTGGGCGTGGGGCCCGTTCGACCAGGTCTCGAAATCAGGGTGCTGGGCCTTGATGATCGAGGCGCCGGTCAGCTTGTGCGTGAAGTCCGTGAAGTTGATCTGCTGGTAGTAGTTGTACTCGTCGTCGATCGTCAGACCGTTGTTCCACGGGAATGTGAGGTTCTTGTCGGTCGGCGACTGGTAGTACTCGACGTGGCACTGGGCGCAGACGTAGGTGCGCATCTCCTGGGTGGAGGCGTCGCTGTTCACGTCGTAGTCCTTGACGCCCTGCGAGGCCTTGTAGGCCGCGATGCCCTTGATGAAGGCCGGACGGGTGACGCGCAGCTTCATCGTCGCGGGGTCGTGGCAGTCGATGCAGGACAGCGCGCCGTAGTGCTCGGCGATCGGGTAGGCCTCATCGTAGGTCATCGAGTTCATCTTCGACCAGCCGGCCTCGGCGTCGCCGTTGCCCAGGTCGGTGAACAGCTTCGGCACGCTCACGTGGCAGTTGAGGCAGTAGCCGGGCTGCTTCACCTGGGTCGTGCGCTTGGTGTGGCGCTGGTCGACGAGCATCCAGTTGTGCCCGCGGGGCTCGGTGTAGTCGAGCGAGAACGCGTAGCCGGCCCACATGGTCACGAGCCGCTGGTCATGCGCCAGGTTGTCATAGCTGGTCCACTCGCGGGGGTCGTCGGCCGTCGGGGTGCGCGGGAAGTAGTTCCCCGGGTCCGGGTCGCTGGTCTTCATGTACGACTCGTACTCCTCGGGGAAGTTCTGCCCCCAGACGGCGGGATCGATCGTCGTCTCGTCGAGCGCCACCACCTCGGTGAACTGCTCCTTGCCCTCCTCCTTGTGGTTGAAGATGCTCATGAGCAGTGCGGCGATCCCGATGATGATCAGGGCGCCGGCGACGAGGAACACGATGAACATGGCGGTCCTGTTCATGCGCGAGATCCGCGGCACGTGCCGCGACTGGTTCGATCCGCTCATCCTCTTCTCACCTCCTGTGCCTGTGCTCGTGGCGCCGACCGGCCGGGTTGGCCGGATCGGACCCCTCCTGTGGGACGGCCGCGGCCGTCGGTGATCCCGTGCGCTCACTTGTCATGGCCCACGCCCTCGTGGCAGCGGATGCACATGATCTGCTCGTCGTCCTTCTGGCTGGCGAGCACGTCGTGGGTGAATCCGCCGTGGCAGCGGATGCAGTTCTCGTTGACGATCCGCAGCGAGACGTCGCGCGCCCGGATGTTCTGCGGGTAGTTGCCCGTGGTGAACGCGATCGAGTGGTGCAGGCCGTTCTCGGCCTTGACGGCGTACTTCCCGATGAGGTCGTGCGGCGTGTGGCAGTCATTGCACTCCGCCACGTGGTGGTGCGGGCCGGCGGTGTAGGCGTCGTAGTAGTCCTGCATCACGTGGCAGCTGGCGCAGGCCTTCGGGTCGTGGCCGAGGTAGGACATCCCGTTGGCGTAGACGAAGGTGAAGGCCGCCAGCCCCACCAGGACTCCGACGAGCAGCCCGCAGATCCCGGGAAGCCAACGGCGCGCAACGGCCAGCGCGCCCTGCGTTCGACGGCGCCCGCTCGTCATGATCGTCCTCCTCCGCCGTGATGCGGATCTCACACTCCCATCATGATGGGGACGGGTTGTCGCGTCCATGGGGACGAGGGCACAACAAGGGCACAGAACGGATAGAAAAATTCCCGGCGCGGGGTTGTGCCCGGCTCAGGTCCGGGCGGCGAGGCCGTTCCGGACGAGGTACGCGGCGGCCTGGCCGCGGGTGCTCATGCCGAGCTTGCGCAGCGCATTGTGCACGTGGTTCTTGACCGTCCCCTCGGTGATGGTCAGATGAGTGGCGATCTCGCGGTTCGACATGCCCTTGGCCACGAGGGCCATGATCTCGAGCTCGCGTCGGCTCAGGCCGTGCGCGGCGTCGAGTCGGGGCCCGATGATCCGGTGCCCGTCCAGGCCGTTGCGCAGCTGCTCGAGCAGCCCGCCGACCAGCCGCGGCGACAGCGGGGACTGGTCGGCCATGACGCCGCGGATCATCCGGAGCAGCTCGGCGGGTTCGAGGTCCTTGAGCAGATAGCCGTCGGCCCCGGCGCGGATCGCCTCGGCCAGCAGTTCGTTCTCGTCGTGGACGGTGAGCATGACGATCTTCAGGCCCGGGTGGCACTCGCGCAGGATCGCGGCGGCGCGGGCCCCGCCCATGACCGGCATCTCCAGGTCGAGGATCACCACGTCGGGATCGCTGGAGTCGATCGTCTCGAGCGCCTCCAGCCCGTTCGAGGCCTCGCCGACGACCGTCATGTCGTCCTCGCGGTCGATGAGGGCTCCGACGGAGCGGCGGAAGAGCGTCTGGTCGTCGGCGATGACGACGCGGATCGGATTCCCGCGCTCCTGCTCCGGCGGGATCGTGCTCATGCATGCATCCTTTCGCCGTGGTTCTCGTCGCGCAGGGCGAGGGGCACGACGGCGCTCACGCACGTACCCGCCCCGGGGATGCTCATGATGCTCAGACGCCCGCCGATCCCCTCGATGCGTTCGCGCATCGACAGCAGCCCGAAGCGGCCGGGGTCGGCGGGCGAGCTCTCGAAGCCCACCCCGTCATCGCTGATGTTGACGGTGGTGCCGCCCGGCCCGGTGCGCACCGTCACGTCCACGCAGCTCGCCTTCGCGTGCTTGCGCACATTGGTGAGCGCCTCCTGCACGACGCGCAGCAGCTGCAGGCGCGTCCCGGCGGGCAGGGGGGCGTCCGGGCCGGTCAGCTCGACCCGGCAGGTGATGCCGGTGCGGCGCTCGAAGGCGCTCGTCGCCGAACGGATGCACGAGGCCAGCGGACCGGTCGCCTCCTCGGGCAGGTGCAGGTCCCAGATGGCTTCACGGACGTCGGAGTAGGCCAACGCGCAGTCCTCGCCGATCCGGGCGAGCTCGGCGGCCGTCCCCTCGTCGAGCTCCTCGCGTTCGGCCAGGGCCGACAGCCTCAGGTGGGTGGCGCCGAGGACCTGCGCGACGCCGTCGTGCAGCTCCCGCGAGATCCGTTCGCGCTCGCCGGCGATCGTGCGGGCCTCAGAGTCGTCGGCCCGCACCGCCCTGGCCATGAGCCGCTCGGCCATGCCGGCCAGCGCCGTCAGGACGAGCTCGGCTGCCAGGCGCCGATCGGGGTCCGTGCTGCGCGGGTCGACGTGCCACAGCCAGCCGAATCCCTCATCGGGGTCGCCGAGCTGCACCCCGACGACCTCCTCCTCGGCCATCGTGCGCGGACAGCTCGGCTGCGAGCCGGTGAGGATGCAGGTGCTTTCCGGGTCGAACAGGCAGGCCATCGGGGTCAGCTCCCAGTCCGAGCGCACTCCGGCCTGCATCTGGACCGTCCGGCAGCACGTGGTGTTCAGACGGCGGCGCACGCACAGGCCGCTGAGTCTCGGGCCGAGAGTGGCGTGGACCTGCGCGACGACGTCGGTGAGCGCGGCCACCAGCTCGGCGACGGGCAGCGCGAGACCCCCGCGCTGCTGGTCGTCGTCGCCTGCCGGCGTGCGTCGTGAGGTCATCAGGGGCTGCCCGTCCTCTTCGTCAAGCCCGTCCTCCTCCCGAGGAGGTCGCGGCGTCCGCTTCGGCCCCACCATAGCGGGAATCGCCCCGCAAATGTTGGGGCGCGGCCGTGGATAATCTCCCGCTGTGGAACGGTACCGGCTCCGTCCGGTTCGGCGACCGGCCCTAGACTGACGCACATGGCGCTGCTGGACCGTATTCGCAAGCCCTCCGACCTGCGCACCCTCACCGCGGGGGAGCTCCGGTCGTTGGCGCAGGAGATCCGTCAGTTCCTCGTGACGAACGTTGCGCGCACCGGCGGCCACCTCGGTCCGAACCTGGGCGTCGTCGAGCTCACGATGGCGATCCATCTCGTCTTCGACTCGCCGAAGGATCCCATCGTCTTCGACGTCGGGCACCAGAGCTACGTCCACAAGATCCTCACGGGGCGCGCCGACGGATTCGACCGGCTGCGCCAGAAGGGCGGGCTGTCCGGCTACCCGAACCGGGGCGAGTCGGAGCATGACTGGTTCGAGAACTCCCACGCCTCGGCTGGCCTCAGCTGGTCCGAGGGCATGGCGCGCGCCTTCGCCCTGACCGGTCAGCGCGACCGCACCGTCGTGACGGTCGTCGGGGACGGCGCGCTCACCGGCGGCATGGCCTGGGAGGCGCTCAACAACATCGCGGACGAGCCCGAGCTGCCCATGGTCATCGTCGTCAACGACAACGGGCGCTCCTACTCGCCGACTGTCGGCGGCCTGTCCCGGCAGCTGTCCGGGCTGCGCACCGATCCGCGCTACGAGAGGGCCATGGAGAGCCTCAAGGCCAACGTCTCGCACACCCCGCTGGTCGGCAGGCCCGCCTACGACCTGCTGCACGGCCTCAAGATCGGCCTCAAGGACGTCCTCGCCCCGCAGGGGCTGTTCAGCGACCTCGGGCTGAAGTACATCGGTCCGATCGACGGCCATGACCTCGAGGCGCTCACCGTCGCCATGCGCCAGGCCAAGGGCTTCGGCGGGCCGGTCATCGTCCACGCCATCACCCGCAAGGGCAAGGGCTTCGTGCCGGCGGAAAACCACGAGCGCGATCGCTTCCACGCCATCGGGAGGATCGACGAGTGCACCGGCGAGCCGCTCACGCCCTCGGTCGAGGCCACCTGGACCGACGCCTTCGGAGCCGAGCTCGTCGCGCTGGGCGCCGAGCGCGAGGACCTCGTGGCGCTCACTGCGGCGATGCTCCACCCGGTGGGCCTGGGGCGCTTCGCCGCCGCCCATCCCGACCGGGTCTTCGACGTCGGCATCGCCGAGCAGCACGCCATGGGTGCGGCCGCAGGCATGGCCCGGGCCGGGCTGCACCCGATCGTGGCCGTCTACTCCTCCTTCCTCAACAGGGCCTTCGACCAGCTGCTCCTCGACGTGGGCATGCACCATCTGGGCGTCACCGTCGTCCTCGACCGCGCCGGCGTGACCGGCTCGGACGGTGCGAGCCACGACGGCGTCTGGGACTGCTCGATCGCGGGCCTCGTGCCGGGCATCCACCTGGCCTGTCCGCGCGACGCGACGCGGCTGCGCGCCGCGCTGCGCGAGGCCGTCGACATCGACGACGCTCCGAGTCTCATCCGCTACTCCAAGGACAAGCTCCCCGACCCGATCGAGGCCGTGGACAGGCGCGACGGCGTCGACGTCCTGGCCCGCGGCGAGCGTCCGGAGGTGCTCCTCATCGGCTTCGGCCAGCTGACCGGCACGGCGCTGGGCGTCGCGCGGATCCTCGCGGCCCGGGGCCTGTCGGTCACCGTCGTCGACCCGCTGTGGGCGCTGCCGATGGCCGAGCCGCTGCTCGCAATGGCGGCCGAGCACGCCCTCGTCGTGACGATCGAGGACAACCAGGTCGTCGGCGGTCTCGGCTCGCAGCTCGAACTCGCCCTCGACGCGGCGAGCGTCGAGGTGCCGATGCGCCAGTTCGGCATCCCGCAGGAGTACCTGCCCGTCGCCACGCGCGCCGAGGTGCTGTCCGATCTCGGTCTCACCGCCGAACCGATCGCCGAGTCCGTCGCCGCGACCTGGAGCCGCCTGGCCCGCTAGCGGTCGGGCGCCGGACCGCCCGGTCTCAGTCCCGGTCCGCGGGCGGCGTCGCGCCCAGCGCGGCGACGAGCACCGGCGCGCACAGCCGGCACTGCCATTCGCGGGCGCCGTGGGCGGCCAGCCTCGCCGCGGCGTGCTCCGCGTCGACGGCCTCGAGCGGCTCCCAGGCGAGCCAGCGCAGCGTCTCGGGGGCGATGAGGTTCTCCGGCGGCACCTGGAGCGCCTTGGCCAGGCGGTTCATCGCCGGGCGCACACGTTGCCAGCGGCGCCAGGCGTCGGGGTTGGTGCGTTGCCAGTTGCGCGGCTGGTGCGAGGGGCCCTCGTGGGGCACCCGCAGGCGGGGCAGCTCGGACTCGGGCATTCGTGCGACGCGCGTCGCCGCGGCGACCCAGCGCCCCCGGTAACGGCGGGCGTTGCGACGCTTGAAGCCCACGATGGTGTCCATCTGCGTCATGCCCGGCACCTCGGGGCTCTCCTTGGTGATCCGCCCGGCCAGTTCGCTGATCGCCTTGTCAGGGAGGATCTTGCCGGGGGCCCGGTCGAGGTCGTGGGCCAGCCGGTCGCGTTCGCCCCAGATCTCGCGCACCAGCGCCAGGCCGCGGCGGCTGTGCACCGTGTGGAGACCGTTGACGTGGCGCCACGGCTCGGCGGGCGGGTCCGGCGGGGTGCGGTGGGAGTCGATCATGTGCGCGAACTCCTGCTGCGCCCAGGCCCACTTGCCCTCCTCGTGCAGCTGGCGCCACAGCAGGGCGCGCAGCTCGATGAGCAGTTCGACGTCGAGGGCCGCGTAGGCGACCCAGTCGGCGGGCAGGGGGCGCTTGGACCAGTCGGCGGCCGAGTGCTCCTTGAGCAGATGGACACCGAAGTAGCTCTCCGTCATCGGGCCGAGCCCGACGCGCGGCAGCCCGAGCAGGCGCCCGGCGAGCTCGGTGTCGAAGAGCCGCTCGGGGAGCAGGCCGAGCTCCACGAGGCAGGGCAGGTCGGAGCTGGCTGCGTGGATGATCCACTCGGCGTCGATGATCGCCTCGCGCAGCGCGCCGAGGTCGGCCACCGAGCCGTCCCCGGGCTCGAAGGCCTGCGGGTCGATGAGCCAGGTGCCCGCGCCGGAGCGGCGCAGCTGGAGGAGATAAGCACGGCCGCTGTAGCGGAAGCTCTGGGCCCGCTCCGTGTCGATGGCCACCGGGCCGGTGCCCGAGCCGAGCGCCTCGATGCACTCGGCGAGCAGCGCGTCGTCGTCGACCAGGGGCGGCATGCCCTCCCGGGGCATCGCGAGGATGGGCAGTCCGGACTCGGGGTCGATCCGGCCGTCGAGCTCCGTCTCGGTCTGCGTGCCGTCAGCCGGATCCTTCATCGTGTTCCTGTCGCGAGGGGAGCGGTGCGGAGAGGGGTGATTTTCTCGGGCAGGGGAGGCAGGCCCGCCGCCTGGCACATGAGCTGCTGCCATGCGCGCAGATGGGCGGTGATGCCCGGGGGATCGTCGAGCAGGGGGGTCCAGCTCGCCCGGATCTCGATCTCGGCGCGATCGGGTTCGGCGCCCAGCGATCCGAACGAGCGGCTCGTCACGGTGGTCACCGTGCCGGCCGGGGCGGTGAGGGCCGCACCGTGCTCGTCGAGCGCCTCGACGAGCCAGCTCCAGGCGACCTCCCCGATGAGGGAGTCGGCGACCATGTCCGCGTCGGTGTCGGCCCGTACGAGGGTGACGAGCCGCCAGTCGCCGTCCCAGGCGTCGTTGCCGGCCGGGTCGTGCAGCAGGATGAGTCGTCCGAGGCCCTGGTCCTCGTCGCCGGCCCCCAGCCCGGCCTCCATCGCGTGCCCGTACGGCGCGATGCGCTGCGGGGCGCCGATCGTCTCGACGTCGATGCCCGGCCTCCAGCGGAACGCCTCGAGCTCGGCGACGACGCGGTCGAAGTCGTCGCGCCCGGGGCGAGCGCGCAGGTCGGTGGACATGCCTCGACCCTATGGTTCACCCGCTCGCCGGGCCGGGTGCCACGCCGCGGCCCCCGGTGACCGGCCCGCCCGCCGGGCGGTTCCGTCCCCCCGCCGGCCGAGGCCCTCGGCTCCGCGACCGTCCGGTGGACGGACGGCCCTCGGTGCTCGTCCACGCGACGAGCACCGACGCTCCCTCGACAAACCGCCGGTGGGCGCCTCAGTGCTCGTCCGCGGGGACGAAGCTCAGGCAGATCGAGTTGATGCAGTAGCGCTGGTCGGTGGGGGTGCCGTAGCCCTCGCCCTCGAAGACGTGGCCCAGGTGGGAGTCGCAGCGGGCGCAGCGCACCTCGGTGCGCGGGCGTCCGGGGATCGAGGCGTCGGGCAGGTAGCGCACCCGGTCGGCGGCCAGCGGCGAGTAGAAGCTAGGCCAGCCGCAGTGGGAGGCGAACTTGGTCTCGGAGCGGAAGAGCTCGGCGCCGCAGGCGCGGCAGCGGTAGACGCCCTCGGCAACGAGGTCGGTGTACTCGCCGGTGAAGGGGGCCTCGGTGCCGCCCCTGCGCAGCACCTGGAACTCCTGCGGGCTCAGCTGCGCGCGCCACTGCTCGTCGGTCCACTCGTCGCGGTGCTCGTCCATGGGTCCTCCGAATCCTCCGTCCGCCGCCCCGGGCCGGTCCCATCCGGCCCGCGCCCATGAGCGATGACAGGGTCCCGGGCGGCGCTGCAGGGGCCGCCGCGGGCCCGCCCCGGTGGAGCGCCCGGCGGTGCGGGCCCGCGGGGGACCCGCGTTCCCGCGTCAGCCCGTCGCCCGGCGGATCACAGGGCGATGAGCTCCGGGGAGCTCGTGATGACGTCGTCGCCCAAGTGCTCGTCGGCCGGGACGTCGTCGAGCATGTCCATGGTGGTGAACGCGTAGCGGCTCATGACGAGCTCGATGATCCGCTCGTCGGCGCCCAGCGGGGCGCTCACCGTGAGCGCCCCGGCGGCCAGGGCCTGCTCGGCGGCCGCCATGAAGCGGTCGGAGGCGGTGAGAAAGAGCGAGCCGACAGCGATGCTCCGGCGGCCTTGGTCGCGCAGCAGGCCGATCGCGGCGGCGATGGACGAGCCGGAGCCGTCGACGCAGGCCATGGCGACCGGCAGGCGGTGGTGCGAGCTCCACTGACGGGCGCGGCGGGCGATGAGGCTCTGACCCCGGACGTCACCGGTGTCCGGGGTGGCCAGCACGAGCCCGTCCAGCTCGAGCGCGTGGCAGCTCGACAGGGCGTTGCGCAGCCGGATGTCGAGAATGTTGAGCAGTTCGGTGGCCGGGCCGATCGGGCGGGCCATGGCGAGGTTCATGTCGGGATGGGTCGTGCGGACGAGCTTGAACATGTCGACGGCGGCCTGACCGGCGTCGACCGCCTGGGTCAGGGACATGGGGACGAACACGGCCTCCCGCGTCCCGTGGGAGGCAAGGGCGCTGATGACCTGCAGACCGCTCGGCGGGCAGTGATCGAGGAAGGCGAGATGGACGGGGAGCTCGGGGCGCTGGATCTGCATCTGCTTGCGGAGCAGCCGAATCTCCTCGGCGCCGTCAGCCAACAGGATCAATGCCGGTGCAGTCATCTGCGTGCCCTTGTCTCTTGTAGTGTCAGGGCGGCGCCATTGCCGTTGTCTTGTCTCAAGCTTCGGACATCTCGGAGGGATTGGCAAATCGTCTGTCCACGATGTGACACGAAAAATTCATGTCACCCTTCGGTGCGTCTCCGTCCTGTGGGCTGCGGGGCTGCTCGCGAACAGAAGAATCTTCTGCTCAGGCCGGGGTCGGAGGGCTTTTCCCCAGATTCGCCCAGAGCGTGCCGGTCGGGTGCGCGGAGGCGTGCTGCGCGGAGCGCTCGTCTCGCATGGTGAATGGATGGCCGGTCGGAAGGACGGCCGGGGAAGCGTCGGCGCATCGCCGACGGCTCGGTGGGGTGGGCGATACTGGGTTCGAACCAGTGACCTCTTCGGTGTGAACGAAGCGCGCTACCGCTGCGCCAATCGCCCGGGGCGGAACAAAGCTAGCGCACCGTCGCGCGCCGGGACAAACCGGACACGGCGGACGGGCCCGGTGCCGGCGTCCTGTGCCGGGTGTTCCCGCGGGCCCGACGGGGCCGGTGCGCCCGGCGGTCACTCGGGAGGGGGCGCTCCCGCGACTGCGGGCCCGACGTACGCCGGTTGCGCGGCCGCGGGCTGGTCCCAGGGCACTTCCGCGGGCCGCGGGTCCTGCCGGTGCCGAGGCCGCTTCCGGCTCATCATCGAACCGCACTTCCGGAGGCCGACGGCTTCCAAGGGACCTCGTCCGGAGGGCCCTCGCGGGGTCCACTGGCGGGTCCCGGGGGGCGTCGGGGCGTGAGGCGTCGCGACGACCCGGGCATCTCGGGGAAGGAGAACTTTTCGGTGTGACATACCTGTGACATACCTGGTCGGAGTCGTGTCGGCACGGTCGGGCCGGATCCTGCGGGAGCGCCCGAGTTGTGCCGTCAGGGTGAGTTCGCTAATGTGGTCCCCGCACTTCGGCGAGGTGAGCCGGCGAGGCGGCCTGCCGAGAAGCGCTGCGGACGTGGCTCAGTTGGTAGAGCATCACCTTGCCAAGGTGAGGGTCGCGGGTTCGAGTCCCGTCGTCCGCTCGGAGAGGTCTTGGCCCCATCCACTGACCACGAGACTCCGTGGTGGAGGCAGGCTCTTCACCCGGTGGAGTGGCCGAGAGGCGAGGCAGCGGACTGCAAATCCGTATACACGGGTTCAAATCCCGTCTCCACCTCGGGCGGCTGGCGCAGTGGTAGCGCGCTTCCCTGACACGGAAGAGGTCACTGGTTCGAACCCAGTGTCGCCCACCAGAACGATCCCCCGGCACCCGCCGGGGATCGTCGTTCTCCGGGCGCTTGCTCCTTCCGTGCGTCGGCCGACCGTCTCTCATGGATGGGGGGTGGACGCCCGGTCCTCCCGGGCGCGCTCGCCCCTTCCTGTTCCCGCCCGACCCCTGCCCGGCCCGCAACGTCTCGTCCGGTCCGCCGCCCCTCCTCCCGAGTGGTCGTCGCCCGCGCCGGCCCGGCCCCCTCCCGTCGTCCGAGCCGCCTCGTGGCCCCGGCCTCGTGCCCCCGTGTCCGGCTGGACGGACTGGGGGAGAGGACGGCTGCGGGTGGCGGACCGCAGTCCGCCACCCGCAGGATGGTCGTCGTCGGGACGGGACGTCACGACGGAGTCGTCGGCCGTCGGCTCACTCCGGCTGCGAGATGCAGTAGGTGCGGGCCGGCGTGTCGTAGGTGAGACCGCCCGTCGAGGTGTCGGGGCAGGTGGCGTCGTACTCCTCGATGATCTGGTCGACGCGGATGTAGGCGTGGGGATCGCTGCAGTCGATGCTCTGGTACGTCAGGTCGTTCAGGTCCTCGGCGTAGCAGCTGCCCTCGACGAGCTGGGGAACCAGGCACATCTTGGCCGACGAGCCGGACCTCTGGACGGTGATCTCGTCGTAGGTGCCGCCGTAGTTCTTGTCCGTGTCGGTCACGTCCGTGCAGGTCTCGGCGGCGCCGGCCTTGGCGACGTAGTAGGAGCCGGCGGTGCTGCAGTCGACGCGCTTGGTCTTCACGTCGTCCTTGCTGCCGGACAGGGTCACGCACTTGCCGACGTCCTTCGTCGCGTCGTGCGAGGTGCGCAGGTGGTTGATGACCAGACCGGCCGCCGCGAGAAGGACGACCACCAGGATCGCCGAGACGATGGCGACGGCCCGGGACCTGCCCTTCTCGGCCGGGACGCTGCCGCCCATGAGGGCATCGCCGCCGGGGACGGGGCCGCCCGGGGGGATCTGACCGGCCGGCGGGACGGGGCCGCCGGGAGGAATCTGACCGCCCTGCGGGGGCTGGGCCCCGGTGGGGGCGAACTGCTGGGGCTGAGGAGGCTGTTGGGGCTGACCGGCCCGCTGGGGCTGGCCGTACGCCTGGTTGAGGGCGTCCTGGCCGGTGAGGGGCTGACCCTGCGCCCTGGTGGGCGCGTCGGGTCCGGTCGAGGGCTGCGGGGCCCCGGCGTCCTCGGCGGGACCGGTTCCGTTCGGGCTCGGGTTCTGCGGATCACTCATAGTGCGTGAGTATCGCACACCGGGCATGTCGGCGACAGGGGCCGGACGGGACCGGGGCGCAGGCGACATGACCGTCGACGGTCGAATACGCCGTCGCTCCTGACGGATGGGGCAGAATGTTACGAGGCTCCCCGCATCGGGGCCCGCTCCCGTCCGCGCGGGGGCGTCATCACGAGCGGCCCGGTTCGCCGCCGAAAGGAACAGAAGTGTCGGTGTCAGTCGTCATCGTCAGCGATCCCGGGGAGGAGTCCAGGGCGGTCGACAGGGGGACCACGGGTCTGGACCTCTTCGGCGACGACACGTCCGTCGTCGCCATGCGAGTCAACGGCACCACCGTCGACCTGGCCACCGAGCTCGCCGACGGCGACCGGGTCGAGCCCGTCCTCGCCACGAGCGGCGAGGGCCTGGCGATCATCCGGCACTCCGCCGCGCACGTGACCGCCCAGGCGCTCCAGGAGCTCTTCCCACAGGCCCGGCTCGGCATCGGCCCGCCCATCACCGACGGCTTCTACTACGACTTCAAGACCGACCCGCTGGGCCCCGAGGACCTCAAGGCGATCGAGAAGCGGATGCAGGCGATCATCAAGCAGCGCCAGCGCTTCGTCCGCCGCGTCGTCACCGAGGAGCAGGCCCTGGCCGAGGAGGCCGACGAGCCGTTCAAGCTCGAACTGATCGCCGACAAGGGACGACCCGGTGCCGACGACGGCTCCCGGGTCGAGGTGGGTGGCGCCGAGCTGACCGTCTACGACAACGTCCGCCGCGACGGGACGGTGGCCTGGAAGGACCTGTGCCGGGGCCCCCACGTGCCGAACACCGGCTACCTCAAGGCGGTCGCCCTCACGAGGACCAGCGCCGCCTACTGGCGCGGCGACCAGAGCAGGGACACCCTCCAGCGCGTCTACGGCACCGCTTGGGCCAGCCGCGAGGACCTCAAGGCCCACCAGGAGCGTCTGGCCGAGGCCGCCCGGCGCGACCACCGCACGCTGGGAGCCGAGCTCGACCTGTTCAGCTTCCCCGAGGAGATCGGTCCCGGCCTGGTGCTCTTCCACCCCAGGGGCGGCATCCTGCGCCACGAGATCGAGTCCTACGTCATCGACCGCCACCTCGAGGCCGGCTTCGACATCGTCCACACGCCCGAGATCAGCAAGGGCGGCCTGTTCCGCACCTCGGGCCACCTGCCGTACTACGCCGACACGATGTTCCCGCCCATGGCCGTCGACGAGGGGCACGACGCCGACGGCGCGCTCACCCGGGCCGGCCAGGAGTACTACCTCAAGGCCATGAACTGCCCGATGCACAACCTCATCTTCCGGTCCCGCGGGCGCTCCTACCGCGAGCTGCCGCTGCGCCTGTTCGAGATGGGGCACGACTACCGCTACGAGAAGTCGGGCGTCGTCCACGGCCTGACCCGCATGCGCGGCTTCACGCAGGACGACTCGCACACCTACTGCACGCCCGAGCAGGCGGGGCGGGAGATCACCGACCAGATCGCCTTCTTCCTGTCGATCCTCGAGGCGTTCGGCCTCGACGACTTCCACCTCGAGCTGTCCACGCGCGACGAGGAGGGCCCCCGCAAGGACAAGTTCATCGGCTCGGACGAGGACTGGGCCGACGCCACCCGGACGCTCGAGCGGGCCTGCCGGGCCACCGGCCTCCAGCTCGTGCCCGACCCGGGGGGCGCGGCCTTCTACGGCCCCAAGGTCTCGGTCCAGGTCAGGGACGCCATCGGTCGCACCTGGCAGATGTCGACCATCCAGTACGACTTCAACCAGCCCGAGCGCTTCGGCCTGGAGTACACCGCCCCCGACGGCTCGCACCGGCGGCCCGTGATGATCCACTCGGCCAAGCTCGGCTCGGTGGAGCGCTTCATCGGCGTGCTCACCGAGCACTACGCCGGGGCCTTCCCGGCCTGGCTGAGCCCGGTCCAGGTCGTCGGCATCCCGGTCGCCGGCGAGTTCAACGACTACCTGGCCGGGGTGGCCGCCCGGCTCAGGGCCCGGGGCGTGCGCGTCGAGATCGACGACTCCGACGACCGCATGCAGAAGAAGATCCGCAACGCCACCCGCCAGA
The DNA here is from genome assembly GCF_000426605.1 of Propionibacterium acidifaciens DSM 21887. Lineage (GTDB taxonomy): Bacteria > Actinomycetota > Actinomycetes > Propionibacteriales > Propionibacteriaceae > Propionibacterium > Propionibacterium acidifaciens. The sequence continues at coordinate 25,179 of NZ_AUFR01000015.1, read as the reverse complement.
AGGCGCCGTTCATGCTCATCGCGGGGCAGACCGACCGCGCGGCCGGCGCCGTGAGCTTCCGCTTCCGCGACGGCAGCCAGTTCAACGGCGTGCCCGTCGACGAGGCGGTCGAGCGGATCGTCTCGCACATCGCCTCGCGCGCCAACGAGGACCCGACCGCGGCCGAGCAGGCGGGTACGGGTGAGTAGCGGTCCGGGGGGTGCGGACTCCGCCGGGGACGTCGAGTGGGTCGAGGACCTGCCCGGCGTGCCCGACGCCCTCCAACGGCTGTGGACACCGCACCGCGCCGTCTACATCGGCGGCCAGGGCAAGCCGGCCGACTCCGGGGCGGGCCCCCAGTGCCCGTTCTGCCGGGCGCCGAGCACCGGCGACGACGAGGCCTCGCTCATCGTGCGCCGCGGAGCGACGGCCTTCGTCGTCCTCAACCTGTACCCGTACAACCCGGGTCACCTGCTTGTGTGCCCCTACCGGCACGTGGCGGGCTACGTGGACACCACCGAGGACGAGGCCGTCGAGATCGCCCGGCTGACCAAGCAGGCCGTCGCCGTGCTGGGCGGCGTCTCGGCGCCCGCGGGGTTCAACATCGGGATGAACCAGGGCGACGTCGCCGGCGCCGGCATCGCCGCCCACCTCCACCAGCACGTCGTGCCCCGCTGGCTCGGCGACGCGAACTTCCTGCCCATCATCGGACGAACCAAGGCCGTCCCCCAGCTCCTGTCCGACACGCGCAGGCTCCTCGCCGACGCGTGGATCGAGCTCTACGGCCCGCACCAGGAGGTCACGAATGCTTGAGCATCTTCGCTCCCGCTGGACGAAGGTCATGGCGCCGATCGCGCGCGCCCTTCTCTCGGCCCACGTCACGCCGGACATGGTCACCTGGGCCGGCACCATCGGCGTCGTGGCGGTCTCGCTCATCTGCTTCCCCCACGGCTGGCTGTGGCAGGGCGTCCTCCTGCTGCTCGTGTTCATCTTCTCGGACTCGCTGGACGGCATCATGGCCCGCACCAGCGGCCGCAGTTCCGATTGGGGCGCCTTCCTCGACAGCACCCTCGACCGCATCGCCGACGGCGCCGTCATGGGCGGTCTGGCCCTCTACTACGTGGACGCCGGGAACAACGCCTGGTGGGCCGGCCTGGCCATCGTCACCCTCGTGCTCGGCCAGGTCACCAGCTACACGAAGGCCCGCGGCGAGTCCCTCGGCTACGAGGTCAACGGCGGCCTGGCCGGACGCGCCGACCGGCTGCTCGTGAGCCTGCTCGGCGCCATGCTCACCGGCCTCGGCCTCGACTGGGGCCTTCCGGTCTGCCTCGTCGTCCTGACCGTCGCCGGCGTCATCACCGTCGCCCAGCGCATGACACTCGTGCGCCACGCCACCACCGTGGCCAGGGGGCGGGCCGCCGGGGAGTCGCAGGCGTGAGCCCTCGTCGTCACCACCGCCCGGGCGCGCTCGCACTCCTCAGACTCGGGGCCCACCTGCCCTGGTGGCTCTGGCGCCCCGTGAGCGTCCTCGGCACGGTCGTCCTCGCGACGGCGCCCGGGGGCTTCACGCCGGTGCGCCAGTGGCGGCTCAACTACGAGCGCGTCCAGGGCCGGCCCGCCGGCTGGACCACCACCTACCGGGCCTTCATCGGCTGGATGGAGAACACGATGATCTCGCTCCAGCTCGCAGGCTGGAGCGAGGCCCGCATCCGCCGTCGGATCGTCATGGAGGACTCCGACGCGTGGGCGCGCCTTGAGGCGGCCCACGCCGAGGGCGGCGTCGTCGCCGCCCTGCCGCACATGGGCAGCTGGGACCTCGTCGGCGCCTACGCCTGCCTGGAGGGACTGCCGGTCACCTCTGTGGCGGAGGGCCTGCCGGACGGCCAGTTCGAGTACTTCCGCGATCTGCGCGCCCGGCTCGGGTTCCGCATCTACGACGTGCGGGACCGGGCCGTCTTCACACGCCTGCGCGACGACCTCGACGAGGGCCGCGTCGTCTGCCTCGTCGCGGACCGCGACTTCAGCCGCCGGGGAGTGCCGGTCACCTGGCACCTGCCCGCCGGCGACGCCCGCATCACGATGCCCCCCGGGCCCGGGCTGCTCGCCCAGCAGACCGGCCGCCCGCTGTTCGGCGCGGTGACCTGGTTCGGGCGCGCCGGGCGGCTCCACGTGCTCGTCCGCGGGCCGATGGACGTCGCCCGAGGGGCTGACGGGCTGGAGGCCGGCGTGCAAGAATTAGCCGATTTCTTCTGCGCGCAGATCAGCGAGCGCACCGTGAACTGGCACATGATGCAGAGGTTCTTCAAGGGGGTCGTGGCATGAGGGTGGGAATCGTCTGCCCCTACTCCTTCACGCACCCCGGCGGTGTGCAGAACCACGTCCTGGGGCTGGGCGGCTGGCTCAAGCAGCACGGCCACGACGTCTCGATCCTGGCCCCCGGCCAGGCGAGCCCCGCGCTGCTCGCCGAGACGGGTCTGCGGCCGGAGGAGTTCACCAGTGCCGGCCACGCCGTGCCCATCAACTTCAACGGCTCGGTGGCCCGCATCAACTTCGGGCCCGGCCCCGCCGCCAAGGTCAAGGGATGGCTCGACACCGGCCGCTTCGATGTCGTGCACCTGCACGAGCCCATCGGCCCGAACATCGGCCTCGTGGCGCTCTACCTGACCGATCGTCCGGTCACCGCCACCTTCCACACGTCGATGCCGACGATGCGGGCCATCAAGGTGCTCAACTCGGCGCTGCCGAGCGTCGTGAGCCGCATCGACTCCTCGATCGCCGTCTCCGAGGCGGCCGCTCGGGTCGCCCACGAGCACTCCGGCGTCAACCCGGTGATCATCGGCAACGGCATCCACGTGGACGACTACCCGCTCGAGCGCGTCCGGGGCCGCTGGCGCGGGGGCGAGGTGCCGCGTCTGACCTTCCTGGGCCGCTACGACGAGCCCCGCAAGGGCTTCGAGGTGCTCACGCCCGCGCTCCCGCTGGTGCGCTCCCAGTTCCCCGACCTGGACGTCGTCGTCATCGGTTCCGGCTCGGCGCGTTCGGAGCAGGGCGTGCGCTTCCTCGGCGGGCTCGACGACGAGGCCCGCAACTACTGGCTGGGACGCTCCGACGTCTACATCGCCCCGCAGACCGGCCGCGAGAGCTTCGGCATCGTGCTGCTCGAGGCGATGGCCTGCGGCGCCCCCGTCGTCGCCTCCGACCTGCCGGCCTTCGTCGACGTCCTCACCGACGACGAGGGCCTCATCGGGCACGTCTTCCGCAACGGCAACTCGGCAAGCGCCTCGCGGGCGATCACCCGCAGCCTGTCCGAGCCGCGCGACCTGCGCCTGGAGCGCGGCCGGGCCCAGGCTGCCCGCTTCGACTGGTCGCAGATCGGGCCCCAGGTCGTCCAGATGTACCGCACCGCGCGGCGCAACTCGGCGCGCATGCGCCTGAGCGGGCGCCGGAGCCGGCGGCGCCAGCATCGCTCCGTCGAGGCGTGAGCACCGGGCCTGCCTTCCTGTGCGCTTCGTGTGCACTGCGACGGCCCCGCGCGCCCGGGTGGACCCGATGGCATCCGCCGCGACAGCCGGGCCCGCGACGGCCCCGCGCGCCCGGGTGGACCGGTCCCGCGGCGGATGATTGACTTGACATCAGGCCGGGTGCTGCCCGGCCCGCTCCGTGCCCCGGTGCCGTGCCAGGAGGCGGAGGCCTTCGCGTTCCCCGAGGGGTGAGGACATGGCGCAGTTCCCGGCCGGACTCCGGCGCGGCGGCGAGCACGAATGGGTGCGCTCCGGTGAGGGCGGCGCCACCGCCCGCATCGGCATCACGGCCGCCGCAGCCGCCGACCTAGGCGACGTCGTCCGCGTCGAGCTGCCCACCGTCGGCAGCGAGGTCGTCGCCGGGGACGCCTGCGGCGAGCCGGAGTCGACGAGCACGGCGCTCGAGGTCCACTCGCCGCTCACCGGCGTGGTGAGCGCGGTCAACGAGGCCGCCGCGGCGGCGCCGGAGACCATCTGCTCCTCGCCGTACGACGAGGGCTGGCTGTTCGAGGTCGAGTCCGATGAGGCCCAGGGGTCCGACGGACCGCCCGACCACGCCGGCCCCACGGGGTCTCAATCAGTCGCAACCGGCCCGCTACGATAGGGACAGGGCCTAGCCACAGTGTCCCGACGGGGGAGTCACATCATGATGATCTGCGCCAAATGCGGCCACGAGAATGCCGATGGCAGCAATTTCTGCGCCCAGTGCGGGGAGCGGCTGTCCACCGCGTCCGACACCACGTCGGTCATCCCCGCCATCGACGAGGACTCCGCGCCCCACGCCGAGATCAGCGCCGAGGACTCCGCCGCGGTGCACGCCCTGCCCGCCGGGCACGCGCTGCTCGTCGTCACCCGCGGCCCGGACGTCGGTGCCCGCTATCTGCTCGACCAGCCCGTGACGCTGGCCGGGCGCAGCCCCGACTGCGACATCTTCCTCGACGACATCACGGTCTCGCGCCACCATGCGAAGTTCACCATGGGCGAGGAGGGCGTGACGATCACGGACCTGGGCAGCCTCAACGGCACCTACGTCAACCGCACCCTCGTCGACGGCTCGGCCCTGCTGCGGCCCGGCGAGGAGGTGCAGATCGGGAAGTTCCGCATGGTCTTCTTCGTGAGTGAGCTCGGACTTCGCTGATGCCCCCGGCTCAGCTCGTCGGTATCGGCCGCGTGGTCGAGACCCTCAAGACCGAGTTCCCCGACATCACGATCTCGAAGATCCGCTTCCTCGAGACGGAGGGCCTCGTCCTGCCCGAGCGCGCACCCTCCGGATACCGCAAGTACTCGCCCGCCGACGTCGACCGGCTGCGCTACATCCTGCGCGTCCAGCGCGACCAGTACCTTCCGCTCAAGGTCATCCGCGAGCACCTGGAGATGATGGACGCCGGCCAGCAGCCCCCCGCCGCCGACGCCCCGCCGCCGCCCCCGGCCGCCACCCACGCCCCGGTCGACCCCCCCGACCCGCCCTCCGGGCCCGCCCCGCGCAGTCCCCGGACGGTGCGCCTGACCCGCCGCGAGCTCATCCGCGAGTCGGGGCTTCCCGAGGCCACCCTCATCGAGCTGGAGCGTCAGCAGATGGTGCTGCCGCGGCGCAACTCCATGTACTACGGGCGCGACGCCCTCATGATCTGCGTGGTGGCCCGCCGCCTCCAGGACTACGGGATGGACACCCGCCACATGCGCGCCATCAGGCAGTCCGCCGAGCATGAGGCCGGTCTCATCGAGCAGGGCGCCCAGCCGCTGCGCCGCGGCGGCAACGGCAATCAGGTGGTCGCCGAGCTCGCCAACCTCGTCGTCCACGCCCACGCCGCCCTCGTCCAGACGATCCTGGAGCACTGAGTCATGGCCACCATGTCGATCGTCGGGGTGCAGATGCTGGAGTCCAGCGACCAGCCCGTGCTCATGCTCGGTCAGGCCTGGACCACACGCTTCCTGCTGGTCTGGGTGGACGCCCAGGTCGCTGCGGCGCTGTTCTCAGCGGCCGACCCCGACAGCCAGGACGACCCGAGCCTGCGCGCCTACGAGCTCTTCGCCAGGGCGCTCGCCGCGACCGGCGAGCACGAGCTGAGCGGCCGCATCACCGGCTGGTCCGACGGGGTCTTCAGCGCCGAGCTCGTCATCGACGGGGAACCGGTGCCCGGCAGGCTCTCGGACATCGCCGTCCTGTCGCACACGATGGGCTTCCCGCTCGAGTGCCCCGACGAGCTCATGGCTCAACTGGCCGTTGAGGCTTTCGAGGACGAGAACGACGTCGTCGAGGAGTTCAGGAGCTTCCTCGACGAGGTCGAGGCCGACGACTTCGGCGAGGAGAATCCCTAGTCAGCGCGATGAGTTGGCGGGTTGCGGCGACTCCTGGGCCGCGCCGGGCAGGTCCGGCCGGAACCGACACGCCGGGATCGGGAAGATTGCACGGGTGCGGGCCGGGCGCTTACCGTCAGTGGTGCAGCCGCACGCGCGAGGCTGCTCGGGCTGGCCTCGACTGGCTTGGGAACGTGTTCACGATGCAGCCGCACGCGCGAGGCCGCTCGTTCGACGAAAGAGGCACCGTGACCCACCCCGCCCCCGAGGCCGCAGCGCTCACCGCCGCCCAGGACGCGCTCTTCGAGGGCGACTTCTCGGCGGTCCCCGAGGACGCGGGCTTCCGCGGCCCGGTCGCCTGCTCCGCGGCGGGCATCACCTACCGTCAGCTCGACTACTGGGCCCGTACCGGGCTCGTGACCCCCGGGATCCGGTCCGCCGGCGGCTCGGGCACCCAGCGCCTCTACTCGTTCCGCGACATCCTCATGCTGCGCGTGGTCAAGAACCTCCTCGACGCGGGCATCTCGCTCCAGCAGATCCGCCGGGCCATCGACCACCTGCGCTCCCGCGGCGACGAGAACCTCACCGGCATCACGCTCATGAGCGACGGCGTCTCCGTCTACGAGTGCACCAGCGAGCACGAGGTGCTCGATCTGCTGCGCGGCGGCCAGGGCATGTTCGCCATCACCCTCGACGGCGTCGTGCGCGACCTCGAGGGCTCGCTCACCGAGCTTCCCACCGAGCGCACCGACCTGACCAGCGGTGACGACGAGCTCGCCCGCCGCCGGCGCCGCGCCGCCACCTGAGGACCCGCGCCGGCCCCCGGACGCCCCGTCGTCAGACTCGTGCGTCGTTAGACTCGTGCCCATGGTTCCTGCTGCAGCCGAGGGGGCGCACCCGCGGCCCGTTGCCGGGCCCGCAGCGGGCCCGCGCACCGGTGGTGGGCGATGAGCAGGCTCTACCACGAGCCGCCCGCGCCGGCCCCCGCGAGGAACGAGCCCCGCGGGGCGATCGGCCGCATCAACCGCGTCCTGTCCTGGGCCTCGCGCAATCCCGTCGCCGCCCATCTGTGGCGCACCAACGACCGCTTCAACAACCGCCTCGGCAACCAGTTCGCCGGCGGCATCACCTACTTCAGCGTCCTGGCCGTCGTGCCGGTGCTCATGTTCGCGTTCAGCGCCCTGGGCTTCGTCCTCACGCGCATCCGCCCCGCCTGGCTCGCCCAAGTGAAGTCCGTCATCACCCGCAACGTCTACGCGGGCCCGCTGCGCGACACGATCCTCACCTACGTCGACCAGTACCTCTACAACTGGCAGGCCGTCGGTCTCGTCGCCCTCGTCGTGGCCCTGTGGGCCGGCGGCGGCTGGGTGGGCAACATCAAGAGCGCCATCCGCGCCATGTGGCGGCCCGAGTTCGACATGGACGAGAACAAGCACTTCTTCTTCGTCGAGGTGCTCATCAACATGGGCCAGCTGATCGGCTTCATCGTGCTCATCCTGCTGGCCTTCGCGGCGAACACCGTCTTCATCACCTGGGGCGAGGATCTCGTGAGACTGCTGCCGTTCGACGCCCTCGGTCTGTCGAACTGGCTCGTCCGGCTCGTGTCGGCATCGGTCTCGCTGGCCTCCGGCTGGCTGCTCTTCTACGCCTTCTTCACCGTCCTGCCCGCCGACAACAAGGCCCCGCGCCGTTCGGTGCGCCGAGGCTCCCTCATGGCCGCCGTCATGTTCTGGATCCTCCAGGCCGGCGCCGGCACCCTCGCGAGGATGTTCGCCCGGAATCGCAGCGCGGCCCTGTGGGGCGCCTCCTTCGTCGTGGCGCTGCTGTTCCTCAACCTCTTCGCCCGGCTGATCCTCTACGTCGCGTGCTGGATCGCGACGGCCAACCAGCCGGCGGTCGCCCGGCGCTGGAGCGACTTCGACCAGCCGCTGCGCCACCGCGACGACGCCGTCACCGTGCCCGGCCACTGGGACGCCGCCGACGAGGACCACGCCCGCCGCATGGCCGAGGAGGGCGCCGATCCGGACGTCGCCGCCCGCCGCACCACCGCCCAGGCGCTCGACACCGTCATGGGCAGCCTCATGTCGGGGCTGGGCGGTCCGCCCGCCGACGCGTCGACCCGCCGCACCCCGCTCGTCATCCGCCAGACGCGGCGCGGCGCGGTGCGGCGCCGGAGCGGCCGGCGGGGCCCGGTCGAGCCTCCCTGGACCGTGCCCGAGCCGGCCCGGCGCCGGCGGGTCCCCGGCCGCCACTGGCTGAGCGGGTTGGCGGCCGGCCTGGGCGCCGGGACGCTCCTGTCCCGGCTCGCCGACCGGCTCCTGGCGCGTCACCGGGGCGGGGGAGCGAGCAGCGGCGCGGACCGCGCCGCGCAGGGGCGCGAGGTCGATCGTGCCGCGCCGGGGCGCGGGGCCGACGGGCCCCGGGACGCTCAGACGGCGAGCGCGAGGACGAGCAGATAACCCAGCCCCGTCAGCTCGATGAGCGAGCCGAAGGTGTCGCCGGTCATCCCGCCCAGACGGGTCAGCAGATGGCGCTGCCACAGCGCCTCGACGAGCCATGCGAACGCGCAGGCGGCGACGGCCGCGAGCCCGGTCCGGGCGCCGAACAGCAGCCAGCCCCCGGCGGCCGAGACGACGAGCACGCCGGCCAGGTCCAGGACCACCGCGACGGGCGTCATGAGATCGGCGAAGAGCCGGCCGAGACTGCTCGTCGGGGCGCACGGGACGCCGCGCCTGGTGGCCAGGACGGCGGCCGTGCGGCCCACCATCGGCATCGTCGCGAGTGCCCAGAGGCAGCGCGGGCCCGCCAGGCGCGGCGAGGCCGCGGCCGCGATCTCCAGGACCAGCACGAGGATGATCGCGACGACGCCCATCGGACCGATGTCGGAGCGCTTCATGATGCGCAGCGCCTCCTCGGGGGGTCTGCGCGAGCCCAGCCCGTCGGCCGTGTCCGCCAAGCCGTCCAGGTGGAAGCAGCCGTTGGCCGCCGCGAGCACCGCCAGGGCGCCCGCCGTGGCGAGCAGCCTGCCGCCGCCGAGCAACTCGACGAGGGCGGCCGTGGCCGCGGCCAGCACGCCCAGGCACAGCCCGATGAGGGGGATCATCCGCATCGCCCGGGCGCAGGCGGGACGGCTGAAGTCGTCCACCCGGGGCGCGGGGACGATGGTGAACATCGCCCAGGCGGTGACGAAGCCCCCGGACATCAGGCAGGCCCCCCGCCCGCCAGGCCGTGCGCGGTCGTCGTGGCCGGCAGGTCGAGGGCGCGCCCGGCCACGCACAGGACGACCCGCTCGCAGGCGTCGGCGACGGTCGCGTTGAGGACGCCCAGCCAGTCGCGGAAGCCGCGGCCGCCGGCGTCGGCGGGGACGATCCCCGCCCCGACCTCGTTGGTGACGAGCACGACGGTGCGCCGGCTGGCGGCCAGGGCGGCGGTCAGCGCGTCGACGCGCTCCCGCACGAGGGGCCCGGCCGCGTCGCGGTCGGCCCAGAAACCGGTCCCGTCGAGGACGCGGGTCAGCCACACGCCGAGACAGTCCACGAGGACCGGAGGGCCGTCGGCGGCCAGCACCCCGGCCACGTCCATCGTCTCGACCGTGCGCCAGTGGGCGGGCCGACGGGCCACGTGGGCGGCGATGCGGGCCATCCACTCGGGGTCGCCCTCGTCGCGCTCGCTCGTGGCCACGTAGTCGACCGCCGGCGCGCCGGCCAGCAGCGACTCGGCGTAGCTCGACTTCCCCGAGCGGGCCCCGCCCGTGACGAGGGTGCGCCGACCTCCGACCGGCTCGTGGACGACCCGGGCGCCGAACGCCTCCAGCGCTTCGACGAGGGCCGCCGTGCGCGGGTCGTCGTCGGGCAGCTCGACGGCGAGGCGGCTCATGACTCCTGCTCCGCGCTCACCCGGCCGTCCGAGAAGTGTGACATCTCCCGCATGATCCGGGCCGCTGCGGTGAGCACGGGCAGGGCCAGGGCGGCGCCGGAGCCCTCGCCCAGACGCATGCCGAGCCGGATGATCGGGCTCAGCCCGAGCCGCTCGATGGCGACCGCCAGGCCGGGCTCGGCGCCGAGGTGCCCGGCGAACAGATAGCCCCCGGCCTCGGGGGCGAGCGCGACGGCCGCCAGCGCGGAGGAGACGGCGATGACGCCGTCGAGGACGACGGGCACCCGCGCGGCGGCGCCGCCCAGGACGAAGCCCGCCATCGCCGCGTGCTCGAGGCCGCCGACGGCCGCGAGCACGCCGAGGGCGTCCAGGGAGGCGACGTCGTTGACGGCCAGGCCCTGCGCGACGGCCCGCGTCTTGCGGGCAAGCATCTCGTCGTTCGCGCCGGCGCCGCGGCCGGTGACGGTCTCGGGCGAGCCGCCGGTGTAGGCGGCGATGAGGGCCGCCGCCGGGGTGGTGTTGCCGATGCCCAGCTCGCCGGGGGCGAGTGCCCGCGCCCCGCCGTCGACGGCGTCCAGGGCCGCCCGGACGCCGATCTCGAGGGCGCTCGTGGCCTGCTCGCGCGTCATCGCCGGGCCCCGGCTCAGGTCGGCGGTGCCCGCTGCGACGCGACAGTTGACGATGCGCTCGCCCTCGGGCAGCTCCTTGAGGCCGCCCACGTTGTAGAGACGGTAGTCGGCGCCGGCGTGGCGGGCCAGGACGCTCACCGAGGCGCCGCCTCCGGCCAGGTTCACGCCCATCGAGTAGGTGATCTCCTGGGGCCACGGCGAGACGTGATGGGCCTGCACGCCGTGGTCGCCCTCGAAGACGCCGACGAAGCCGGGGGAGGGCAGCGGCGGCGGGCACTGGCCGGAGATGGCGCACAGCTGCACTCCGAAGGCCTCGAGGTCGCCGAGCGAGCCGGGCACCTTGGTCAGGTCGTCCTGCCAGGCCAGGGCCCGCTCCCGGGCGTCCTCGTCGACCGGGACGATCCGTCCGATCGTGCCCTCCAGCAGTTCACCGCTCATGATGCGCTCCATCCGATTCGTGGTTGTGTCCGTGGTCGTGGTCCCCGCCGCGGCGGGCGGCGAGATGCTCGTCGAGGGCCGTGACGAAGGCCCGGCTCGTCCCGGGCCCGCGCACGGCCAGGCGCAGCCAGCCGGGCCCCAGTCCCGGGAAGGACTCGCCGCCGCGCACCGCGAACCCGGCGGCCCGGAGGTGCGCGCGCAGCGGCTGGGGCTCGTAGTCGCGCAGATCGGCCAGGACGAAGGGCCCGGCCGGCTCCGGCACGGTGCGCACCCCGATCGAGGCGAGCCCGTCGACGAGGACCCGCCGGTCGGCGGCCGTGGCCCGGGCCTGGGCGTCGGCGAGCGCGACGGCCCGCGGCCCGCTCGTGGCCAGCGCCGCGTCGAGGGCGGGCGCCGAGACGGGCCAGGCGTGCTGGTGGGCGGCCAGGGCGGCGATCAGCACGGGGTCGCCGACGACGTAGCCGATCCGCACGCCGGGGATCGACCAGGTCTTCGTCAGCGAGCGCACGACGAGCACGCCGTCCATGTCGGGGCCGATGAGAGAGGCCGGTTCGCCGGGCACGGCGTCCATGAAGGCCTCGTCGACGACGAGGATGCGCCCGGGCCGGCGCAGGGAGCGCAGCGCCTCGGCCGGGTGCAGGACGCTGGTCGGGTTCGTCGGGTTGCCGACGACGACGAGGTCGCTGCGCGGGTGGACGCGCTCCGGGTCGAGGGTGAATCCCTCGCCTGCGTGCAGGACGACGCGCCCGACCGGGTGGCCCCGGGCGCGCAGCGCCACCTCGGGCTCGGTGAACTGGGGGTGCACGACGGCCGCCCAGCGCGGTGCGAAGGCGGCCGCGATGAGGGAGAAGGCCTGCGAGCCGCCGGCCGTGACGAGCACCTGCTCCGGCGCCACGGCATGCCGGGCGGCGAGGGCCAGGCGGGCCGGCCCGGCATCCGGGTAGCGGGCCCAGCCGTCGGTGCGGGCGGTGAGCTCGCGCACGAGCCAGTCCGGCGGGGCCGGGGCGTGGACGTTGACGGCCAGGTCGGTCGCGCCCGGCACGTGGTCCCGGTCGCCGTGGTGGCCCAGGTCGGTCACGCCGGGCAGCGTGCCGCGCCGGGCGCCGACGGCCCGCCCGACGGGACGGCCGGAGAACGCCGCGGCGGCCGCGGCGAAGCGCTCGGCGAGCCGGGGACAGCCCGCCCAGTGCAGGTGCTGGTAACTGGCGTGGACACTGGCCTCCCCGCCCGCCGGGGCGGCGACGACGCCCTCGCGGCGCTGCCCGCCGACGGTCCAGGCCGGTGTCAGAGGCCCGGCGCTCCCGCCGGGCTCGACGTCGGTGCGGTGGAACTCGTGGGCGCGGACGGTCTCGCCGGCGCGCAGCAGGAAGCTGTCGGCCGCGGCCGTCGCCTCGTGGTAGCCCATCGTCAGGCGCGGGGTCATCGCCGCGTCGAGGTCGAGGGCCCCGGTCATCGCCAGGCCGTCGAGGCTGCGGCACAGGTACAGCAGGCCGGCGCACTCGGCGACGACGGGCATGCCCCGGTCGACCGCCGCCGCGATCCGGGCTCGCAGGGGGCCGTTGGCGGCCAGCGCCGTGGCGTGGATCTCGGGAAAGCCTCCCCCCAGGTAGATGCCGGCCGTGCCCGGCGGCAGCTGCTCGTCGTGCAGCGGGTCGAAGGGGACCACCGTGCAGCCCGCCGCCTCGAGCAGTTCGGCGGTCTCGGCGTAGCGGAAGGTGAAGGCCCGGCCGGCGGCCATGGCGATGACCGCGCCGGCGCCGACCCGGGCGAGCTGCTCGGCCGGGTCCCACGGCGCGTACGGCAGTGCGGGGGCGGTCGACGCCAGCCCCAGCACGGCGTCCAGGTCGACGTGCTCGGCGACGAGCTCGCCGGCCCGCTCGACGAGGGCCCCGGCCCGTTCGCCCTGCTCGTCGGCGGTGACCAGGCCCAGATGGCGAGAGCCGACCCGGACCCGGTCCCGGGCGGGGATGCGTCCGAGGACGGGCAGCCCGAAGCGGGCGCAGCCGGCCTCGATCTCGTCGGCGACGCGCGGGCTCATCACCCGGTTGAGGATGACCCCGCCCACCGTGACGCGCTCGTCGAAGGCGGCCATGCCGGCGCAGACCGCGGCGCTCGTGCGCGAGGCGTGCGAGGTGTCGACGACGAGGACCACCGGGGCGCCGAGCTCGCGCGCCACGTGGGCGGTGGAGCCGAAGCCCACCGGGTCGTCGGTGCCGTCCGGCCAGGGGCCGAGCCTGCCGTCGAACATGCCCATGACCCCCTCGACGACCGCCGCGTCGGCCGGGGCCGGGGTCAGCGCGCCGTGCTCGAACAGTGGGACGATCCGCTCGGTGCCGCACAGCCAGGGGTCGAGGTTGCGGCCGGGGCGCCCGCAGGCCAGTGCGTGGTAGCCGGGGTCGATGTAGTCCGGGCCCACCTTGAAGCCGGCCACCGCCGTCCCGCGTGCGGCCAGCGCGGCCATGAGGCCGATCGCCACGGTCGTCTTGCCGGTGCTCGAGGCGGGCGCGCCGATGACGACGCGGGGGATCGCGAGGGTTTCGGGCCGGTTCACCATTCGATGCCCGCCTGGCCTCGTTCACCCTTGTCGTAGGGGTGCTTGAGCTTGTCCATCGAGGTGACCAGGTCGGCCGCGTCGATGATCTGCCGGGGGCAGCGGCGTCCGGTGATGACGACGTGCTGGACGCCCGGGCGCCCGGCGAGGAGGCGCGCGGCCTTGTCCGGGTCGACCCAGCCCTTGTCCAGCACGTGGGCGAACTCGTCGAGGATGTACAGGTCGTGGGCCTGCGCCCCGAGGAGGGCGCGCACGTGCTCCCAGCCGGCGCGCGCCATGGCGGCGTTGTCGGCCGGGTCGGCGCCCCGCAGCCAGCTGCGGCCGCGCCCGAAGCACTCCCATGTGACGGGCCCGCCGACGCCCTCGGCGTCGTGGAGGGCGCCGAGCCGCTCGTAGGCGAGCCGTTCTCCGGTGGGCCACCTGCCGGACTTGATGAACTGGAAGACCCCGATCGACCAGCCGCGCGCCCAGCCCCGCAGGCCCATGCCGAAGGCCGCCGTGGACTTGCCCTTGCCGTCGCCGGTGTTGACGATGAGGCGGGCCCTGCGGCGCAGCTGCGCGGTGCTCGGCCGGGCTGCGGCGCCGGTCCCGGTCGTCGCGTCGCCGGTCGTCGGGCCACCGGTGCCGGTCATCGGGCGCTCTCCTTCGCCAGCGCGAGCAGGGCGTCGACGTCGAGGTGCTCGGTCATCGCGTCGGCGAGCGTCTCGATCATCCGCTCGCGGCGCTGCGCGTAGCCGTCGGCCCGCTCGTCGGGGCTCCAGCCGGAGCCGGTGAGGGCCGCCACCTCGGACAGGAGGGCCCGGCGGAAGTCGTCGTTCTCGAGGCAGCCGTGCAGCATCGTGCCCCACGTGTTGGCGCTGCGCACGCCGTCGAGGAAGGGCTCGCCGCCGTCGATCCGGCACCGGCCGTGGTGGATCTCGTAGCCGGTGACGGCCGTCCCCCGATGGTCGTGGGTGGCCACCCGGACGGTCTTGTCGTCGTCGAAGAGCACCCGCACCGGCAGCAGGCCCAGGCCCGGGACGAGGCCGGAGCGGGACTCGACCCCGTCGTCCAGCTGCTCGGCGAGCATCTCGTAGCCGCCGCAGATGCCCAGCACCGGTCGGCCCTGCGCGTGGCGGCGGACGACGACCTCCCCGAGGCCGCGCCCGGCCAGCCAGGCGAGGTCGTCGACGGCGGCGCGGGAGCCCGGCAGGACGAGCAGATCGGCCCGTTCGGCCACCCGCGGGTCGTCGGTCACCTGCACGTCGACGCCGGGCTCGGCGGCCAGGGCCTCGACGTCGGTGGCGTTGGAGATGCGGGGCAGGCGGACGACCGCCACGTGGAGGGCGCTCCGCCCGGGGTCCTCGTCGCGGGCCCAGCGGTCGACCCGGAGGGAGTCCTCGCCGTCGATCCACACGTCGGGCAGCCAGGGCAGCACGCCGTAGTCCCTCATGCCGGTGCGCCGGTCGATCTCGTCGAGGCCGGGGTCCAGGATCGAGGCGTCGCCGCGGAACTTGTTGATGACGTAGCCGCGCAGCAGGGCCCGGTCGGCCTCCTCGAGCAGGGCCCAGGTGCCGTACAGGCAGGCCAGGACGCCGCCGCGGTCGATGTCCCCGATGATGACGGTGGGCAGGGTGAAGCGCCTCGCCAACCCCATGTTGACGTAGTCCCCGGAGCGCAGGTTGATCTCGGCCGGGCTGCCGGCGCCCTCGCAGAGGACGAGTTCGTGGCGGGCGGCCAGGTCGGCGTAGGCGTCGAAGGCGGCCTCGGCCAGGCGGCGGCGCCCGGTCGCGTACTCGCCGGCGTCGAGCTCGCCGGCGGGCGAGCCCATGAGCACGATGAAACTGCGCCGGTCGGTGCCGGGCTTGAGGAGCACCGGATTCATCCGTGCCTCGGGGACGACGCCCGCGGCGGTCGCCTGCAGGTACTGGGCGCGGCCGATCTCGGCGCCGTCGGGGCAGACCATCGAGTTGTTCGACATGTTCTGCGACTTGAAGGGCACGACGTCGATGCCGCGCCGGGCGGCCACCCGGCACAGGCCCGTGACGAGGGCGGACTTGCCCGCATCCGAGCTCGTCCCGGTCATGAGGAGACCACTCATGGCTGTCCTTTCCGATGACGTGCGCGCCGACGCCGGGTCCGGCCGGAGGCGACGGCACCGAGGCCGGCCAGCGCGCCGGCGGTGCCGCTGACCAGGTGGACGAGCCGGGCGGCGGCGCGCACGGCCGCACCGTCGGGACGGGGCCCGTCGCCGAGCAGGCCGCGGTGCTCGACGCGCCCGCCGGGGTAGACGTTGCGTCCGCCGAGCCGGACGCCGAGCGCGCCGGCCCAGGCCGCCTCGCACCAGCCGCCGTTCGGGCTGGGGTGGTCGGAGGCGTCCCGGACCATGACGCGTCCCGCCCGGCGGGGGTCGCCGCCGACGGCAGGGGCGAGCAGACAGGCCAGGGCCCCGGTGAGACGGGCGGGGACCAGGTCGAGGGCGTCGTCGAGGCGGGCCGAGGCGGTGCCGAAGCGGGCGTGGCGCTCGTCGCGGTGACCGACCATGGCGTCCAGCGTGTTGACGGCGCGGTGGACGAACATCGCGGGGACGCCGCCGACGGCCCCCCAGAACAGCGAGGCGACGGCGGAGTCCGCGGTGTTCTCGGCCATCGACTCGACGGCGGCGCGGGCCAGCTCGGGCCCGTCCAGCGCGCTCGCGAGGCGCCCGCACAGGTGCGGGAGCTGCGCACGGGCCCCCACCAGGTCGTCGTCCTCGAGCCGCTCTGCCATCGTCCGGCCCTCGCGGGCCAGGGAGTCCGCGCCGACGACCGTCCACGTCGCGAGGCCGGTGACGGCGGCGCGCGCGAGGACGCCGCGGCGACCGAGCGCCTCCAGGGCGAGGCCGGCCGCCGCGGCGGGCGCGCAGGAGACGAGGCAGTAGGCGGCGCCGCGGGCCCGGGAGTCGGCCCACATGCGGCGCTCCAGCCAGCCGGCCCAGCGCCCGAACCAGGCCACCGGGTGGCGGGCGTCCGGCGGGTCGGGGACGAGACGGTCGGCGACGACGCCGGCGACCAGCCCCAGCCCCCGGCCCGGACCGCCGAGCGGCGGGGGGAGTTCTCGACGCATCCGCCCGGTCATGGCCGCCACGCTCCGGTTAGGCTGCCGGCATGAGGCGTGGGCGTGTGGAGTTCGCACTGGTGCGGCACGGCGAGTCCGAGGGCAATCTCGGCGGACGCGTGCTCGGCGGGCAGCTGGGGCCCGACCTCACGGCCCGCGGCCGGACCCAGGCGCGTGCGGCGGCGCGGGAGCTCGCCGACTGGGGAGCCGACGCCCTGTGGAGCTCCGACATGGTGCGCGCCCGTCGGACAGCCGAGCAGATCGCCCTGCGGACGGGGCTGCCGGTGAGGACGACGGGGCTGCTGCGCGAGCAGAACCACGGGCGCTTCGACGGCGCCGAGCCCGGGACGCTCGTCGCCGAGAAGACACCGCCGGGCCTGGACGTCACGGAGGTGCGCTGGGGCGGAGGGGAGTCGATCGTCGACGTGTACGCGAGGCTGCGCGTCTTCTGCGAGCAGATCGCCGCGGGGGCCGCCGAGCGCGTCATCGTGGTAGGCCACTCCGACATGGGCTGCTGCTTCACCTCGATGCTCGCCGGCCTCGACCACCGCCGGGTGCGCTGGAACCGCCTGCACCACGGCCAGGTGGCCTATCTGAGCTGGGTGCCCGGGCAGCAGGCGCTGCCCGTCTGAGAGGGCCGGCGGCCGCCCGCCCGGGGGCGGGACCGACGGGGGCGCGGGCCGCCTGCGCAGGGCGCCCGCGCATCGGGTGCGATCGTCGATCACCGGGCCGTCCTTCGCACAGCGGGGTCGGGAGGAACGGCTCGGGCCGCTCTCCTCGACCGGGAGTCGATTGCCGCCGCGTTCAGGCGACCGGGCTCGGGGCCCGGGGGCCCCATCACCGTTGCGGGACAGCGCCGGATTCGCACCGGCTTCGCTGGGAACGCGGCATCAGCCGTCGCCGGCTGACCAGACAGACCTTAGTACACCGCGGGCGGGCCACAAGGGCCCGGTCATCCGAGCGGTGCCGGCGGTCTGCGGGCCGTCCCGGGTTGCTCAGGCGCGCTCGGTGGTGACGCCCAGGTCGCGCAGGAAGTTCGAGGCCCACTCCTCGATGTCGTGCGTGAAGACCTGCTTGCGCATCGCCCGCATGCGGCGTGCGTGGTTGGCGAGGTCGTCGCCGCTGGCGCGCAGCAGCTGGTTCTTCATGCCGTTGAGGTCGTAGGGGTTGACGAGATAGGCCTGCTTGAGCTGGATGGCCGCGCCCGCGAACTCGCTGAGCACGAGGGCCCCGGCGTCGGAGTCGTGCGCGGCGATGTACTCCTTGGCCACGAGGTTCATGCCGTCGCGCAGCGGGGTGACGACGGCGACGTCGGCCGCGCGGTACATGGCGGCGAGGGTCGTCTTCGGGTAGCTGGAGTGGCGGTACTCGATGGGGCTGCGGCCGATGCGTCCCACTGAGGAGTTGATGCGCCCGACCATCTCGTCCAGCTGGGAGCGCAGCGCCTTGTACTGCGCGACTTTCTCGCGGGTCGGCGTGGCCACCTGGAGGTAGACGTTGCGCTCGGGGTCGAGCTGGCCGGAGGTGAACAGCTCGCCGAAGGCGCGCACCCTCCGGCGCAGGCCCTTGGTGTAGTCGAGCCGGTCGACGCCGAGGAAGATGTGCTCGGGGTCGCCCAGGTCGGCGCGCAGCTGGGCCGCCTCCTCGCGCACCTGCGGGCTGCGCGACAGGTTGAGCATCTCCTGCGCGTCGATGGAGATCGGGTAGTCGCGGGCGATGACCATGCGCCCGTCGGGCAGGTGGATCTCGCCGCGGCGCGGCCGCCCGCTCGTGATCATGCGGGACAGGCTCGTGAAGTTGTGGGCGGAGTTGGCCTCTTGGAAGCCGATGAGGTCGGCGCCGAGCAGGCCCTGGATCACCTGGGCGCGCCAGGGGAGCTGCCGGAACAGCTCGGACGGCGGGAACGGGATGTGGAGGAAGAAGCCGATGCGCAGGTCGGGGCGCATCTCGCGCAGCAGCTCGGGGACGTTCTGCAGCTGGTAGTCCTGGACCCACACGGTGGCGCCGGGGGCGGCCACCTCGGCGGCCGCGGCGGCGAAGCGCTCGTTGACCCGTATGTACGACTCCCACCACTCGCGGTGGTACTCGGGGTGCGCGACGCAGTCGTGGTAGAGCGGCCAGAAGGTGGTGTTCGACATGCCCTCGTAGTACTCGGCGACCTCCTCGGCGCTCAGCGGCACGGGGTGGACGCCGAAACCGTCGAAGGCGAAGGGCTCGATGGTCTCGTCGGCCGAGCCACCCCAGCCCACCCAGGTGCCGCCGTGCTCCTTCATGACGGGGATGAGGGCGGTCACGAGGCCGCCGGGGGAGGCCGCCCAGCCCTGCGAGCCGTCGTCGTTCGTCCGGCGGTCGACCGGCAGGCGGTTGGCGACGACGACGAACCGGGCGTCACCCCGAACCCCCATGTCGGCCGGACCCGCCGTGGCCGGAGCCGGGGCGCTGCTCACAGGGCTGCTCGTCGGGCCGATTGTCATTGCGAAGACCTCCCTGGCTTCAACCGCTTGGGCCCAGGATACAAGTCCCTCGCCAGATCCCGTTCCCCCGAAGCCCGGACGGACCGGCCGGCGGCGCGTCGGCGCCCTCTCTGGCACAGTGGTGCCATGAGCGCTCAGCAGTTCCCGAATCCCCTTGTTCAGCCTCGGACCGACTGGGCGCGGCGAACTCGGGCGGAGATTCTCGCCTCACCAGGGCGTTCGGTGCTCTGCCTCGACTTCGACGGCACGCTCGCTCCGATCGTCGAGCATCCCGAGGACGCCCGGCCGCTTCCGGCCGCACTGGACGCCGTCGACGCGCTGGCCGCCCGGCTCGGCTGCATCGCCGTCGTCACCGGCCGTCCCGTGCGCACGGTCCTGGAGCTGGGCGGCCTCGACCGCCTCACGAATGCGCGGGGGCTGCGCGTCTACGGCCAGTACGGCGCCGAGCGCTGGGACGGCGCGAGCGGCCGGGTCGTCGCGCCGGATCGGCCGGCGAGCATCGGGCTGGCCGTCGAGCGGATCGGCGCCCTCGTCGAGGGGGCGGCCGCCGCCGGCGAGCCGGTCGAGGGCGCGCGCCTGGAGGACAAGGGCCTCGCCGTGGGCGTTCACACCCGCTCGTGCGCCGATCCGGCCGCCGCCCTGGGGGCGCTCGAGCCGGGGCTGCGGGCCCTGGCCGACGAGCTGGGGCTCGTCGTCGAGCCCGGCCGCAACGTCGTCGAGCTGCGCTCCAGCGCCCTGACCAAGGGCGACGCGGTGCGCGGGCTCGTCGGCGAGTTCGAGCCTGCGGCGCTGGCCTTCTGCGGCGACGACGCCGGCGACATCGCGGGCTTCGACGCGGTGCGCGCCTGGCGCGGCGAGGGTCGTCCTGGGGCGGTGGTGGTCTCGGGCTCGGTCGAGGTGCCCGCCCTGGCCGAGCGGGCCGACGTGCTGTGCGCCGGGCCGGCCGGGATCGCCGCCTGGCTCGGTTCCCTGGCCGACCGGCTGGCGGCCGGCGGGCCGTCGTCGATCGGCTAGCCTGTGAACCGCCCGGCCGGGCAGGGGGCGTTAGCTCAGCAGGTCAGAGCAGGGGACTCATAATCCCTGGGTCGTGGGTTCGAGCCCCACACGCCCCACCGCCGCGCGGTCGGTCCGTTCCACGTGCCGTGCCCGCCGGCTCGACCGTCCCCGTGGCGGCAGGTGCCGAGTGACAGCAGGTGCCGGCCGCCGGGGCGGCGTTCGGAGGCGGCCCTCCGGAGAGCGCCCGGCACCCCGGTTCGTCCCCTGAATCCTTCCGGGGCGCCGAGCTCTCCTTAACACGGGGCCCTCCACTGGGTCATGATGGGGCCCGACGATGCACGATCCGATCCCCGGTCGGCCGGTCGGTCCGCGGCGATGCCGCCGCGGGCGGCGTTCGGTCGGGGTCGGGATCCCGGGCACCGCCGCCCGGGCCGGATCCACCAGCACCAGGAGGCTCCGATGAGCAGTGGCACGTACGTCCTCGGCATCGACTTCGGCACCCTGTCCGGGCGCGCCGTCGTCGTGGACGCCGCGACCGGCGAACAGCTCGGCACCCACGTCACCGAGTACCCGCACGGTGTCATGGACACCGCTCTCACGGCGGGCGACGGCCGCTCGCTGCCGCCCGAGTTCGCGCTCCAGGACCCCCGCGATTACGTCGAGGTGCTGCGCCGGTCCGTCCCCGCGGCCGTCGGGACGGCCGGCGTCGAGGCGTCCGACATCGTCGGGATCGGCATCGACGCCACCTCGGCGACCGTGCTCCTCACCGACCGGCACGGCACGCCGCTGTGCGAGAAGCCCGGCTTCGAGAATGACATCCACGCCTACGTCAAGCTGTGGAAGCACCACGGCGCCCAGAACCAGGCCACGCGGCTGGTGAAGATCGCCGAGGCCCGCCGCGAGCCGTGGCTCGCCCGCTACGGCGGCGTGCTCTCCTCCGAACTGCTCCTGCCGAAGGTGCTCGAGGTCTTCGAGATGGCTCCGCGGACCTACGCCGCCGCCGACGTCGTCGTCGACCTCGTCGACTGGCTCACTTGGCGCCTGACGGGCACGCTCACGGCAGCCGCCGGCGACTCCGGATACAAACGGATGCTCCAGGACGGCTCGTACCCCTCACGCGAGTACCTCGAGGCGGTCCGACCCGGCTTCGGCTCCGTCTACGAGGACAGGATGGACTACCCGGTCATCCCGCTCGGCGGGCGGGTCGGCGGCCTCACGGCCGAGTTCGCCGAACTCATGGGCCTGCCCGAGGGCATCTCCGTGGCCGCCGGGAACATCGACGCCCATGTCGTCGTGGCCGGCGCCAACGCCGTCCGCCCGGGTCAGCTCACGGCGATCCTCGGCACCTCCTCCTGCTACGTCCTCAACGACCGGCAGTACCACGACTGCCCGGGCGTCTTCGGGATCGTCGACGGCGGCGCCGTCGACGGCTCATGGGGCTTCGAGGCGGGCCAGACGGCCGTCGGCGACATCTTCGCCTGGTTCGTCGACCACTGCGTGCCCGCCGAGTACGAGCGCGAGGCCGCCGCCCGGGGGCTGTCGGCGCACGAGCTCCTCGTCGAGAAGGCGAGCGGCCAGGAGATCGGCGAGCACGGCCTCGTCGCGCTCGACTGGCACAACGGCAACCGGTCGATCCTCGCCGACGCACGGCTGTCGGGCCTCGTCCTGGGCCAGACGCTCGCGACCCGCCCCGAGGACGTCTACCGGGCGCTGCTGGAGGCCACCGCCTTCGGCTGCCGCGTCATCATCGAGAACTTCGAGGAGCACGGCGTCGGGGTCGACGAGATCGTCGCCGCCGGGGGCCTGCTGAGGAACACCACCTACATGCAGCTGCTGGCCGACATCACCCGCCGGCCCATCTCCCTCTCGCTCGCCGAGCAGACCGGCGCCCTCGGGGCGGCCGTCTTCGCCGCGGTGGCGGCTGGCGTCCACCCCGACGTGTTCGTCGCGGCCGACGCCATGGCCTCCGTCGAGCGCAACGCCTACGTGCCCCGCGAGACGGTCTCGGAGCAGTACGACGCCCTCTACGACATCTACAAGGAGCTGCACGACCTCTTCGGGCGCTACAACGGAGTCAGCCCGATGCACCGTCTCAAGGAGATCCGCGCCCGCATCTTCCGGGACCGCGCACCGGCCGGCGCATGAGAGCCGCCGCACACGATCGACCACCGCACCCGACACGAGAACGACACGACGCGAAGGGACACCACTGACATGGCAAGGATCGCCGCACTGGGCTCGGGAGTCATGGCCACCGCCCTGTCCTTCCCCATCTCCGAGAACGGCCACGACGTCCGTCTCGTCGGGACCTTCCTGGACCGCGAGATCATCGACTCGATCCAGCGGACCGGGGTGCACCCCGACCTGGGGCTCAGGGTCAACGACGGCGTCCGCGCCTTCCAGCTCGAGAACGCCGACGAGGCCATCGCCGACGCCGACGTCGTCCTGTGCGGCGTGAACTCCTTCGGCGTCGAGTGGGCCGGCGAACAGCTGGCACGGCTCATGCGGCCCGGGCAGAAGCTCCTGTGCGTCACGAAGGGCATGCGCGCCGACGAGGACGGCACGCTGCACATCCTGCCCGACGTGCTGCGCTCCTACTTCGACCCCCGGTTGGCCGAGCAGGTCTCGTGGAACGCCGTCGTCGGCCCCTCCATCGCCGGCGAGGTGGCCGTCCACCACGACACCTGCGTCGTCTTCTGCGGCCGGGACAGGGCCGATCTCGAGCAGCTCGCGGGGCTCTTCCGCACCGCCCACTACCACGTGTGGACGTCCACGGACTTCGTCGGGCACGAGACCGGCGCGGCGACGAAGAACGTCTACGCCTTCGCCGCCGGCTTCGCGCAGGGGCTGCTGCGCAGGGCCGGCAAGCAGGACGACCGCTACGTCATGTACAATTACGGCGCCGCCGTCTTCGCCCAGGGGCAGAAGGAGCTGCGCTCCTTCATCGCGCTCATGGGCGGCGACCCCGAGACCGGCGACGGTCTGGGCGGGGTGGGCGACATGTTCGTCACCTCGATGGGCGGGCGCAATGTGCGGGCGGGCGCCTTCGTCGGCGAGGGCATCCCGTTCTCCGAGGTGCGGGAGCAGCGCATGAAGGGCGTGACCCTCGAGGGCGTCGCCGCCATCGGGGTCATCGGCGGGGCCCTCGGGCCGTTGACCGAGCGCGGGGTCATCGGGGCGGACGAGTATCCGCTGTGCCGCTTCCTCCATTCGGTGGTGGCCCGGGACGCGCCGCTGGAGATGCCCTGGGACGAGTTCTTCCGCGACCTGAGGTAGCCGCGGTCCCGGTGCCGCCCCCGCTCTCGGCCGCGGAGCGCGGAGGACACGGGGCAGTGACGAGGACGAGCGGGCGCGCTCAGGGGGCCCTTCGTGCACGGGTGCGACGGGTCCCTCGTGCTGCGCGCGGGTGTGAGCCTCAGACCGTGCGCCGGTAGAAATTGCCGTCGAGGTCCGTCCGCGCGCGCGGGTGCAAGATCGGCGACACGGCGATGCCGGGTGGGTGATAGAGGCCCTGGCCGGGCGCCGACGCGCCTGCGGTCCCGGTCTCGGGGCCGCAGGGACTGGCGCCGCCTGCGGTCCGGCTGCGCGTGCGGCCCGGCTGCGGGATCCCGCGGCGCTGGACACAACGTCGTCCCGTCCTCCTGCGCGCATGATCGGTGCCGTCGAGCCGAGTGTCCAGGCCGGGAACCGGGGCGATCCCCGTGCGTGCGCGCGGACGGATGGATCGACCTCGGCGCGTCGAGCAGGAGAACGGTGTGCCGCGCGGGGAGTTCGCGGCCGTCCGGTTCCAAGGATGATCACAGCTTCAGTCGGCCGTCCACAGCGAAGTCCTGGTCGCCCACAGCTTCCCCTAGAGGTAGAACGATAGGTTCCCCTAGGGGTAAAGGTGTACCCCCGGTCGTCTACTCGCCCGATCGCAGCGCCAAGCAGCACTAAGGAGTGTGCGCAATGACCGTCAACCAGGGGCCTCAGGACGGGAGCCAGACTCCCGGCAACGGAGATCATTCGGCCCAGCCCGGCGGTATTCCCCCTCAGCCCGGCGGGGTCCCCGCCTACGCCAACGCCTTCCCGGCGCAGGGCGGCGGGGTTCCGCCCTGCAACGGCGGGTATTCGGGTGGGGTTCCGCCGTACCCGCCTCAGCAGGGCGGTTTCTCTCCCCAGCCCCCGCAGAAGAGGCCCGTCTACAAGCGGGTGTGGTTCTGGATCGTCATCGCCGCCGTTGTTCTCGCGCTGATCGGGGCGTTCATGAACGGGCCGGGCTCGGGTTCGAGCAGTAGTGGTACGGTCACCGCCGGTTCGGGTTCCCAGCCCCGTGAGCAGGGCAGGAATGACATTCAGCCTCTGACGGTGGTGGACTCCAACTACTCCCTCTCCAGCGGGTATGTGAAGTACGTGCTTGAGATCCAGAACACCAACACTGACTACAAGGCGCTCTTCGCCCATGTCAACATCGTGGGCAAGACCACCGATGGCTCCATCCGGTTCTCGGACGACTGGACGATCGGTGACATCGAGCCGGGGACCACCACCTTCTGGGCGAGTCAGGCGGGCAACGGGGATTCACTGGAGACGGACACCGTCGAGATCACGGTGAGCGTTGACGACAGCGACTGGATCAAGAGCGATGGTGTGCCCGAGAACCTCTACACGATCACGAACACGACCGTGAACACCAACCCGTACGGCATGATCACCGCCACCGGGGAGATCACTCTCAATGAGGAGGGCGACACCTATCGCATGCCGATGATCGTCGTCGTGCTCAAGGATGCCGATGGCAAACTCGTCGGCGGGTTCGACGGATTCATCGACTCCGATTTGACCGTGGGTACGCAATCGACGTTCGAGGTCAATGATTTTGCGATGCATGCTGACTACGCCAGCTATGGCTGTCATGAAACAAAATCGTTTCTGGTTTCGCGGAGTGGGAGGTGTTCGAAGTCGTAGTCGACGGTGCGTCCGGTGATGTATGAGGCGAATGCGCCGAAGGTTTCTTCGGGGGTCTCGCGCTGGATGTTCGCGATGTTGTTCTTGGCCGCGTTCCAGACGTGCTCGACCGGATTGTGGTCGGGCGCGTACGGTGGCAGATGGATCGGCGTGATGCGCTCCAACAGCTGACCCGGCTCGTACAGGTCGGTCAACGCTTTCGCGTGGTGGAAGCGGGCGTTGTCCAGGACGACCGCGATCTTCTCTGTCTCGGTTTCTCGTTGGAGCCGGTCCAGGGAGAGGATCGTCTGCCAGGTGTTCTGGTTGCCCTCGATCGGGTACAGTTTGACTTTTTTGCTGGTCAGCGAGAGGGCGCCGAAGAAGGACTGGGACGTCTTCTGCCGGTCCACGGACAG
>NZ_AUFR01000014.1 GCF_000426605.1 Propionibacterium acidifaciens DSM 21887 | reverse complement strand
TGGTCGCGGGCGAGTTCCGCCGCGTCCCGGTTCCCCGCATGCCCGGCCGGGACCGAGCACATCCGCGTGGCCCGCCACTCGGCCGGCCATTCCTGCACGACCCTCTCGGCCCGCTCGACCATTTCAGCGATGATGCCTACGTCGACGCCACGGGAGGCGTACAGGACCGCCTCGGCCTTCATCCGCACCAGCACATGATTGTCGGAACGCCTCCTCCACCCGACCAGGACGGCGGTCTCCTTCCGGGGCGACCCCGACCCGCACGCCCCCACCGCATCCGAAACAGCACAGGAAACCCACGGAAAACACGATTTCGTTTCATGTCAACCTATCTTCAAGCTGCACTATTCTGCAGTATGCAGCTTGTCATAATCTAGAGAATGTGTGGATTGTACTTGGGAAATCGGGGGGGAAGATCGGCACGATGATATCCTTGCGCAATAATCTGTACATGAACTCAGTGACACCCATGTCATAGAAACACCATTCCGGGGCGCGACTATCCATGATCACAACACATCCCCCAGTGCCAGATGGCATCCAATAACAAACATCACCATTATCTGTCATGGCCCATACTAGGAGATCATCGATCGATTCGATGCGATCTGGCAGTCGTTCTCCACTGGCGTTGACTGTATGCAGAGCGTCGCGTTGCGCACGAGTCTGAAAGCGAGCATCCAAGTATTTGTTTTCATTATTCAATGACAAGAGATAAAGAAAGTCATCAAAATACCCCGGGCCATAGGTGTTGACAAGGGTGGTATAACTTTCCGGAAATTCACCACTGTCGTCCTGTGTTGAACCGTTTGAAATATTGTGGGCATTACTCGGCGGGACTATCTTGACGAGTTCATTCAACCATTCCATGCTATTTACCTCCATTTAAAATGGATACACCTAAATTGAGGCAGTTCGATCCGTCTGCCGTAAGTGTCACCCCTCGAGGTACCAGATCATCGCCCTTGTATATAGGAGTTGACGTATAATCAACCTCTGCGCCTGCGTCAAGTGCTTTTCTGACTTGGTTTTCATATCCACGCATCACAGGGGTGTTGGTGGGATTTTGAGTCAGGGTAACAACATTTCTTGGATTGGTTCCATCTCCACCAAGCTGTGCTCCTAAGAGATGCCCCCTGGCCTGACCTGCGGAACCGCCCTCAAATCCTGGAGGCTTGAGACTCGGCGGAACCTTGCTGCCAGTTCCGACCATGTCGGGCGTAAGATGCGCCGTGACCCCCGTTGGCCTTTCAAGATCATCCAATTCCCCCATATTCACTGAACCCTGACCGGTCACTTCGCATCCGTTGTTGTGGACGAGGATGGGTTGTCCGGTGGTGGTGGCCACGTGGTAGTTGTGGTGGCCGGTGATGGCGAGGTTGTGGACGGTCTCGGTTCGTCCGGTGGCCTGGATCGACACCACCTTGGTGACTTGGCCGTCGGGGGTGTGGAGGGTGTCGCCCTCGTGGAGGTCCGAGGCCGGTGTGTAGCCGCGGCCCTGGACGTGGAACGGGTGGGTGGCCGTGGTCTCGACGGTGCCGCTGGTGGTGGTGACCCGCAGGGTGGGGACCTTCTCGTGGGTGAAGGTCTGTTCCACGGTCGCCGCCACGTCCTGGCCGGTGGCGGGGTCGTGGGCGAGGACCTGCTCGCCGGCCTGGACCTGGTCAATGCGCTTGGTCGAGCCGTCGGCCATGAGGACGGGGGTGTCGGGTGTGAAGCAGCCGTAGCGGGCGATGCCGGTGACGTGGGACAGGGCCCCGCCGGCGCCGCCGCCGAGGGCTCCTTGGCCTGCGCCTTGGCCGACGGCTTGGGCGAACCCGGCGGGGGTGATGGGTTGGCCGCTGGTGAGGTATTGGAGGCCGTTGCCGGCGCCGCCGTCGATGGCTCCTTCGACGGCGCCGGTGAGGATGTTCTTGCCGAGGCAGCTGGTCATGCCGGCGGTGGCTCTGGCGGCCGCGGCGGAGGCGCCGCCGCCGATGAGGCCGGTCGCGGCGCCGACGGCGCCGTCGCGCAGGACGGTGCCCCAGTCCACGGTGCCGTTGGCCGATTTCTGGGACCAGATGCTGCCGCCGGCGCTGGTGAGGGCGCCGGCCATCATCGCGGCGCCGATGGGCCCGCCGACGCCTGTGCACATGACCGCGACACCCGCTGCGACCATGGCGCCGGCGGCGATGTACTCCCAGTTGTCGGACAGCCAGTTCCCGGCCGCGCTCGCGGCGTTCTGCAGCATCCCGTTCGAGGCCTGCTGGTAGGCGCGCAGGTCGTCCTCGGACACCGGCCGCAGCCCGGACGGATCGACCAACCCGACCGGATCATTACCCGCGAACGAGTACGGGTTGGCCGCCCACGCGGCCCCGGTGACGGGTTCGAGGGGATCGACCGACAGGAAACCCCTCGTGGCGGGGTCGTAGACCCGGGCGCCCATCCAGCCGAGGCCCGCGGCCTGCAGGGTCCCGTCGGCGCCGACCCCGACGTC
The DNA here is from genome assembly GCF_000426605.1 of Propionibacterium acidifaciens DSM 21887. Lineage (GTDB taxonomy): Bacteria > Actinomycetota > Actinomycetes > Propionibacteriales > Propionibacteriaceae > Propionibacterium > Propionibacterium acidifaciens. The sequence goes on along the minus strand of NZ_AUFR01000014.1, from coordinate 73,219 downwards.
CGCCGCCCCGGGCCCTGCGTCGGTCATGGCGCCGGGTTCGGGGGCTGCGGGCGCGGCCGGGCCGGCGGCGGTGGGGGCTTGTTCCCAGAGCCTGCTCTGGAGGGCTTCGGGGCCTGCCAGCAGGCCGGGGGCCTGGGCGGCGGGCCCGTCGGTGTCGGGCACGAGCCACACCGTGTCGTCGCCGCCCGTCCGGGTGGTGAGGGCGGTGGCGGCGAGGGCGTCGGTGACGGTTCGGGCGCCGATCTGGGCGAGCGCGGGCCAGGCGGCGGCGGTGTCCCAGTGGACGGGCTGGTCTCCTGCGGCGGCGAGCAGACCGCCGGCGTCGACGTGGAGCCGGGTGCGGCGGGCCCGGACCTGGTCGCCGTGGCGGCTGACGCGGGTGACCTGGGCCAGGAAACCGCGCGGATCCCAGTCGAAGAGGCGTTCCCCGTCGGGCCCGGTCTCGCGGACGCGGCGCCCGGACGGGTCGTAGTCATAGGTCAGGCGCGTGCCGTCGGGACAGCGGGTCCAGACCAGCTGGCCGGCCCGGTCGTAGCCGTGACGGGTCACCTGGCCGTCGCAGGTCTCGGCGACCAGCCGCCCTCCGGCGTCCCACTCGTAGCTGGTGCGGGTGCCCTCGCTCGTGACCGCCCCGGTCAACTGCCCGGCCCGGTCATAGGCGTACTCGGTGCGCAGCCCGTCGCGCACGTCGGCCGTGACGCGCCCGTCCCGGTCGCGTTCGACACGGGTCTGCTGGATGAAACCGCGCCGGTTCACCCGGTTCGCGACCACGGCGCCGTCGTGCCAGGTCCAGGTGGCGTCCAGCCCGGGCCCGTGCACGCCGACGACCCGGCCGAGCCGGTCACGGTCGATCCGCACCCGGCCGAGGCCCGGCCGGACGATCGCGGCGAGCCGGTTGTTCGCGTCGTACTCGTACCCGGTACTACTGCCGTCGGGCAGGTGCATGCCGGTGCGCCGCCCGCCGATGTCGTAGCTGTAGGACACGCCGACACCGTCACGCAGCCGCCGGGCGAGGTTGCCCTGCCCGTCCCAGGCGGTCTCGACCCGCTCGCCGTCGGCGCTGGTCCAGGTGAGGGTGCGGGCCGCGAAGTCCCGCTCCACCCTGGTCAGCAGCCGCCCGTCGGCCAGGGTGCGCTCCAGCCGGCCGGCCCGGTCGTAGCACCACTCCAGACGCCGCCCGCCCGCATCGGTGCGGGATGCGAGCCGGCCGGTCCTGTCGTAGCTGTAACTGGTCGTTCTGCCGAGCGGGTCTGTCCGGGAGACCAGCCGGCCCATCGGGTCGAACGCGCGTTCGGTGCGGGCCCCGGTCGTGTCGACGGTCGCGACCTGCCGGCCCGCCTCGTTGTACTCGAACCGGGTGACCCCGCCCAGCGCGTCGGCGGCCCAGATCAGCTGGCCCGCCTCGTCGTAACCGAACCGGCGCCGCCCGTTCCACCGGTCATGCACCCACACGATCCGGCCGCACCGGTCGTAGCCGAACCGCACCACCCCGCGGCCGGGCTGACGGCGCGCCACGATCCGCCCGCACGCGTCGAACCGGGTGGACACGGTCTCCCCGGTCGGCCAGACCTCACCGACGATCCGCGAATCCGCGTCATGGACGATCTCGTAACGGTCCCCGCCGGTGCTGACCGTCGCGGCCCAGCGCCCGCACTCGTCCCACTCGTACCGGTACGACCTGCCGGTGGGCTGGGTCACCTCGACCACCCGGCCCGCCGCGTCCCGTCCGAACCGGGTCGTCGCCCCGGCCGCGTCCATCGTCTCGACCAGCCGCCCGCACAGGTCGTACCGGTTCACCCGGGTGCCACCATCGGGCCCCGTGACCGACATCAACCGGCCCAACCGGTCGTACACCGCGGCCGCATCATCACCGCCATCGGTGACGGCCACCGGGGCGCCGAAGGGCCCGCGGGCCACCCGCCGTTCAACACCGGTCGGGTCGGTCGTGGCGGCCAGCATGCCGTCGGGCCCGTACCCCATGGCCCACTCGCCGCCGCCGCCATCACGCATGCCGGTCAGACGCGACAGGCCGTCGTAGCCGAACTCCCACGTCGAACCGTCCGGCAGCTCCACCGCCGCCAGGTTCCCCAGACCGTCACAACGCTCGCCCACGACCCGGCCCAGCGGATCCGTCGTCCGCTCCCGCTCACCATGGTCGCCGTGCTCGATCAGCGTGCGCCCGCCCTCGGGGTCCACCACCGCCGTCAAGCGGCCCGCGGCCGTGTACTCGAACCGCGTCCGGGCCCCGTCCGGATCCGTCCGCGCGGCCAGACGCCCACCCGGGTCGTAGACGAACTCGGTGCGGTGCCCCAGCGGAGTGACCGCCGCGGTGACCCGCCCGGCCCGGTCATGCTCCAGCCGGGCCGTGCTGCCCGCCGCGTCCGTCGAGGTCACCAGGTCGCCGTGCTCGTCATAGCCGAAACGCACCCGTACCCCGGTGGGGTCGGTGACCTGCATCAGCAGCCCGCCGCGCCACACCATGGACGTGACACCGCCCTCGGCATCCACCACCCGGCACGGCCTGCGCTGGCCCGCCTCGTACTCGTAGCTGGTCACCGCAACCCGGCCCGCAGCCCCACCGGCAACGCCGCCGGTGCCGCCGGTGGTGTCGTCGTTGTCGGCGCCGGTCACGCGGGTGCGCACGAGCCGGTCCAGCCCGTCCCACTCCTGGTCGACCCTGGCGCCCGAGGGAAGACGCCGCGTCACCAGACGGCCCCGCCCGTCGTACACCGACACCGTCTCGGCCCCGTCCCGGCCGCGCACCAGCACCGGGTTCCCGTGCCGGTCGTAGCCGGTGGACTGACGACGCCCGTCGGCGTCCACCAGGCCCACCAGGCGGCCGTTGCGGTCATGGATCCACGTGTTGCCCCGCGAACCGTCCTCGTCACTGGTGACGGTGACACCGCCGGACAGGTACGCGTACCGGGTGATGCGCCCGAAACGCGAACGCTGCCGCGACACCCGGCCCCGCTCGTCGTAGTTGTTGGTGACCTCGACGACACCGTCGGCGTCGATGACCGACTCGATCAGCCCCGCCCCGTTCCACCGGTAGTGCCGCGCCCCGCCGCCACCACGGGCCTCGACCAGGCGCCCGGACCCGTCATAGACGTAGTCGACCCGACGGCCGTCATCGGCCACCACCGCGCTCACGCGCCCCCCGACACCAGCACCGGCATCGTCACCGCCGCCTGCGGTGTCGCCGCCGACGGTGTCGTCCCACACGACGTCGAGGGCCCGGCCCCACTCGTGCGTCAGCCGCACCAGACGCCCCTGCCGGTCGTACGACAACTCGACACCGGTGCCCTCGCCCTCACTGGTGCTGCGCACCCGTCCCGCCGCATCGACCCGCCACACCAGACCCCACGACGAGGACATCCGCCAGCCGCCGCCGGGCACCGCGGCCAGCCACAGGTTCTCCCCGGCAGCCCGGCCCCAGCCGTCGCCCAGACGCGGGAACACGATCACCCGGCCGTCGAACAACCGCAGCCTCGCGCCCTCCCCGTCAACCGTCAACCCGGCCTCGCACCACGACGACCAGCCCGGCCCGAAACCCCCGACCCCCGGGTTCAACGCGCTGTACGACCGCCGCCACGACAGGCCCCCGGCCGGCCCGGCGAACCCCAGGTCGTCCTCGACCTCCACGAAATTACCGGTGAACGCGTTCACCGGATCATCCGCATAACCCGTCGTCGGAGGCGAACCATAGGCCGTGGGCGGATCAACCCGCAGATCCTCCCGGCCCGCCTGCACCCCCGCAGCCGCCAACGAGGCCTCGATTGCCGCATCCGGCACGGCCGCCACGCCATCCCCGGCGCCGGCCGCCTCGAACGCGCCCGCCACCACATCGGCCCACTTCGCGTCGTTCTCGTTCTGCTCCAACCACGAACCCAACGCCCCGATCACGCTCGACGCGTCCAACGTCGCCCACGAACACGCCTCCGCGAAATCATCACAATGGCCCGTCAGGGTCCCGGCCGTCCCCGACAACTCGCCGTCGGCCGCCCTCGAACTCGACGCGAAACCCCGCAGATTCGACGGGCTCCCGCTCGACACCCCGCCCGACGGCCCCGAACCCGTCAACTCCTGACGCGCCGCAGGAGCAGCCGCCGCCACCGACTCCGACGCCGACGAGTCCCTCTCATCGTCGGAGATCTCCTCGAACGGCGGCTCCTCACCACCAGTGAACCTGTCGACGAACTTCTCGACCCTGTTCCGGTCGGCCTGCCGCTGCGCCCACTCCCGGGCCTGCCGGCGCCGGTCGTTCTCCGCCCGCGCCTTCTCGTCCAGGGTCGTGACCCTGGACGCCACCAGACGCAGATTCGACACGATCTCGTCCAGGTCGCCCAGCTGCGTCGTTCCGTTCTCGCCGAACAATGTCGAGTAATAACCCTGGAAATCGATCAGTCCGCCCGAACGGTAACCCGCCCGCGACCCCCGCTGGCCCTCCACCGCCGTCGCCGCGGCCCGGAACGCCGCCTCCAACGACGCCGACACGTCGAAGTCATAATCGACATCCGGCATGCCCCTCAAACCGTCGAGATTCGCCTCGTCAACCTTCACCGCAACGCCTTTCCACAAAGGGGGTGGCCCCCAACGCCGGGGGCAGTGGAACAACGCACCACGAGATCGACCACGACGAGATCGACCACGACCGCGCTCCCCGACACGCTACCCACAAGCAACAACACCGGTCAACCCACAACCCGGACCCCGAACCGCGGCCACCCCCGCCCCCGTGGAACCACGCCGAAACGCCCGGCGGAACGCCGTTGGATCCGCTGGCCGCCCCCGCGCCCGCGGAGCCACGATCGAGCAGGACGGGAACCGTCGGCGCCTCGACCGCTCCCGACGCCCCCGGACGCCACGGCGGCGCCCCGCGTCTCCGTGGGGCGGCCGGCAATGTTGGTCCAGCGCGTTGTCACCGTGCACGGCGCCCCGCGTCTCCGTGGGGCGGCCCCTCCGGGACGCGGAGGGCGCTTCGGGCGCGGCGGCGTCCCCGCGTCGGCGTGAGTCGTGCCCCGGTCCGAGGCGACGAGGCCGGTCCCGTCCTGCGCGGCGCCCCGCGCTCGCCTCGTCGGATCCTCGGAGCGGCCGTCGGGTCGTCGGCGAACTATTATTACAATCATCCTGTAATTAATTGAGCACGGCGGCCCCGGCCGCCCGACCGGAGGAGACCGACATGGCCGACCTGCCCATCACCGAGACCCATCACGACTGCGGCTGCGGCGGGCGCGCCGCCGAGGAGCCCGAGCTCGACGCCACCCGGATCCCGCACGAGATCCGTCACGCCGCCATCCTCGGCGCCCTCCGGGGCATCGGCGCGGGTGGTTCGATGGTCCTCGTCGCCCCGCACGACCCGCTGCCGCTGCTCGCCCAGATCGACGACTCCTGGCCGGGCGTCTTCGTCCGCGAGTACGTCCAGGCGGGCCCCGACGCCTGGAGGATCCGCTTCACCCGCAGGGCCTGACCCCGATGGCCGGCATCCCCCGTGCGCGCCGCGCCGCCGCGCCCCCGCCCGAGCCGACCGGTGCGGCGCGCGAGCGCGTCGTGTCGGCGCTCCTGGGGGCGCCCGGCCCGCTGCCCATCGACGACATCGCCGCGGGCGCGGGCATGCCCTCCACCACGGTGCGCTTCCACCTGAACCGTCTCGTCGAGGAGGGCTTCGTCGCCGCCGCCAGGGCGGGCGCGGCCGGTCGGGGCCGCCCCCGCATGCTCTACGCCGCCACCGACAAGGCCTTCAGCGCCGGCCCGCAGAACGACCGGCTGCTCGCCGACGTCCTCATCCATCACCTCGTGCGCGAGAGCGACGACCCGGCGGGCGCCGCCGAGCGGGCCGGGCGCGGGTGGGCCGAGGAGGTGCTCGAGGCGGGGGCCGTGGCCCCCGGCGACGGCGCCGACGACCCGGCCCGCCTGGTGGGGCTGCTCGACGACTGGGGATTCTCGCCCGTCATGGCCGACGGCCCCGGCGCCGAGGACGGCGACCGGAGGACCATCGAGCTGTGCCGCTGCCCCTTCGCCCACGGCGTCGAGCAGCAGCCCGACGCCGTCTGCCCGGTGCACCGCGGGATCGCCGCCGGCGTGCTCGAACGGCTCGGCGGCGCCTGGCGGGTGGTCGACCTCGTGCCGCACAGCCCGCCCGGGCGGTGCTCGCTCACCTGCTGCCGGGCCGGCCGCTGAGGCCGCGTCCCGGAGTCCGTCACCGATCCCACGAAAGAGCACCATGCCGCAGACCACATCGTCGCAGGCCACATCCGTGTCCGCCCCGGCGGCCGCGTCGGGGCGGACCCCCGGCGGTCGGCTGCGCCGCGTCCTCCTCCTCGTCCCGTGCGGGCTGGCCATGCTCATGGGGGTGGACGCCGCGCTCGCCCTGCTGGGCCTGCCCGCCCCACTGAGCGGCGATCGCCTCACGAGCGGGCACGGCATGCTCATGGTGATCGGCTTCGTCGGGGCCCTGATCGCCCTCGAGCGCTCGGCCGCGATCGGGCGCTGGTGGGCCCACGCCGCACCCGTGTGCATGGCCCTCGGCCCGCTGCTCACCCTCGTGGGGCCGCTGCCGGTGCGCGCCGGCAGGGCCGTCATGGTCGCTGGCTGCCTCGTCCTGTGCGTCGACTACGTCGTGCTGTGGAGCCGCAACCGGGAGCCCCTCGTCGCCGTCCAGATCGGCGGCGGCATCTCGGCGCTGTGCGGGACGATCGTCTGGCTCGGCGGCGCGGCGGTCCCGAGCCTCGTCCCCTTCCTCATCCCGTTCCTCGTGCTCACGGTCGTCGCCGAGCGCCTCGACCTGTCGCGCATCGGCCAGCTGGCCTGGACCCCGGGCAGGCGGCGCCGCCACGAGGACTCGCTGGTGCTCCTGTCCGCCCTGTCCGTGCTGGTCGGGCCCGCGGCGATGGCCCGGCCCACGATCGGGCTGCCGGCCCACGGCCTCGTCCTCATCGCGCTGGCGGCGCAGTCGGCCTCCGGCGACGTCGCCCGCCGCGGCGTGAGGGTGGCCGGGCCCGGCCGTTTCACGGCGATGATGATCCTGGCCGGCTACGGCTGGCTCGTCGTCACGGGCCTCCTGCTGCTCCGGCCCGCCCTGTCGGGCCTGCACTACGACGCGACGCTGCACGCCGTCTTCCTCGGCTTCGTCCTGTCGATGGTCGCCGCCCACGCCTCGACGATCCTGCCCACGCTGCTCGGCGTGCGGATGCGCTTCGTCGCCGGTTTCTGGGGCGTCGGCCTGGTGCTGCACCTGAGCCTGCTCGTGCGCATCGGAGCCGATCTGGCCGGCTCCGAGCACTGGCGCCAGGTGGGCGGCCTGGGCAACATCGCAGCCCTGCTCGGTCTCGTCGCCGTGGCCGTCTGGTCGTCCGTGGTCCGGGACGCCGCCGAGGCCGAGCGGCCCCCGTCCGCGCGGGGCGGCCCCGGCCCGGTCGGCGGGGGAGCCCCCGACAACCCGCCCGCCATGACGATCCCGAGGACCGACGCATGAACATCGAGAGCACGGAGCCGGCCGGCCGTCGGAACGCAGACTCCGGGAACGTCCGCGGGAAGCCCCGCGGGCTGGCCTCGAGGCGGGTGTGGCACCGCATGTCGGCCGTCCTCGTCTGCCTCTGGGCGCTCGTCGCCCTCGCCGGGACGATCGGGCGGCGCTGGCGTCCCGACCTCGGCTGGATCGGGCTGCACGCCGCTGCGCTCGGCGTCGCCACCAATGCGGTCGTCGTGTGGAGCGACTACTTCACCGTCGCCCTCATGCGCAGCCCGTCCACTCGCCGCGCCCCGCAGATCGCGATCCTCTCGGCGCTCAACGTCGGCGTCCTCGCCCTCATGGGCGGCATCGAGGCGGGCGTCGGACCGCTGCAGGCCGTCGGCGCGCTGCTGTGCGTCCTGGCGGTCATCGGCCACGTCGTCAACCTGGGCGTGCGCTCGGCGGGGGCCCTGGCCACGCGCCTGGGGAGGACCGTGCTGGCCCACTACGTCGTCTGCGGCTGCTGGTTCGTCGTCTGCGGAGTGCTCGGCTTCCTGATGACCTCCGCCGGCGGCAGCCATCTCGGCGTCCTCCTGCTCCCGCACATCGCCGCCGGCGTCCTCGGCTGGCTCGGGTTGGCCGTCGTGGGCACGCTGCTCACCCTGTGGCCGACGATGCTGCGCACCCGCATGGTGCCCGGCGCCGAGGCCGACGCCCGCCGCACCCTGCCCCTGCTCTGCCTCGCCGTCGCCGCGACCGGCCTGGGCGGGGCCGCCGCGCAGGGCTGGATCTCGGCGCTCGGCCTGTTCGGCTACACCGCCTGCGTCGGCGTGACGATCCACGCCATGTGGGTGGCCTCGAGGGTGAAGCGCCCGGTCAGCCATGCCGCGCGCTCGGTCATCTGCGGCATGGCCTGGCTCGTCGGGACGCTCGTCGTGGCCGCCGTCCTCATGGCCGCCAGCGCCGACCGCCGACGGATGCTGACGGTCCTGCCGCGCCTGGCCTGGCCCCTCCTGGGCGGCTTCGCGGCGCAGCTCATCGTCGGCTCCCTGTCGTACCTGCTGCCGGTCATCATCGGCGGGGGCCCGGGCCTCGTGCGCCGCCGCAACGCCGTCATGGACACCCTCGGCGACGCCCGCCTGGTCAGTTCGAACGTCGCCGGTCTCGCCCTGCTGGCCCCGCTGCCGCCCGCCGCCCGCGCCGCGGCGCTGGCCATTCTGGCGGCCAACGTCCTGTTCTTCTTCGCGATGGTCGCCCGCTGCGGCACGGTCGGGGAGCCCCTGCCGCCCGCCACGGACGGCACGATGGCCGAGCGCGGCCGCCGCCTCACCTGGATCCTCGGCGCGGGCGTCGTGGCGCTGGCCATGTCGGTCGCCGCCGCCGTCTCGCCCCCGACGGCGGCCGGTCGTCCCGGAGGCGGCGCTGCGGCGGGGTCCGACGTCTCGAACGCCCCCGTCCAGCGGGTCTCGGTCACCGGCGCGGACATGCGGTTCACGCCCGACAGGATCTCGGTCGCCGCGGGCACGCGCCTGATCGTCACCGTGACGAACACCGACACCGGGGGTCAGGTGCACGACCTGACCCTCGGCAGCGGGGTGAGCAGCGGGCTCCTCCCGCCCGGCGCGACCGCCGAGGTGGACGCCGGGGTCATCACCGCCTCCCAGGAGGCCTGGTGCTCGGTGGCGGGGCACCGCCAGATGGGCATGGTCCTGCGGATCGTCGTGGACGGCGCCGCCGCGCCCGCCGGTCAGGACCCGTCCGGCTCGTCCCCGGGCGACCACGCCGTGCTCGACCCGGACGCGACGATGAGCGTCGGGGCCCGCGACGCCGCGTTGCCCCCGGTCCCGAGCGGAACCGTCCACGACGTCCACCTGGAGGTCACGGAGCAGGTCGTCGAGGTCGCCCCCGGCGTGCGCCAGCTGCGCTCCATGTACAACGGCCGGGCCCCGGGGCCGATCCTGCACGGGCGCCTCGGCGACACCTTCGTCGTGACGCTCACGAACTCCGGGTCGATGGGCCACTCCATCGACTTCCACGCCGGCGACATCTCCCCTGACGACCCGATGCGCACGATCCCGCCGGGTCAGAGCCTCACGTACACCTTCACGGCGAGGCGCTCGGGCATCTGGCTCTACCACTGCTCGACCGCGCCCATGTCGTTGCACCTGGCCAACGGCATGTTCGGGGCGGTCGTCATCGACCCCGAGGGCCTGCCCGCGGTGGACGAGGAGTACGTCCTGCTCGAGTCGGAGTCCTGGTTCGGCGCTCAGGGCGCCGGCGAGGACGCCGACCGGCTGGGCGTCACCGCCCCCGACGCCGTCATGTTCAACGGTTACGCCTTCCAGTACGACGACCACCCGCTCACCGCCAGGGCGGGCGACCGCGTGCGCTTCTGGGTGCTCGACGCGGGCCCTGACGAGCAGCTCGACTTCCACGTCGTCGGCGCCCAGTTCGACACGGTGTGGAAGGAGGGCGCCTACACGCTCGAGTGCGGCCGCCAGCCGTCCCCGGAGGCGGACCCCTCGTGCGACAGCCCCGGGACGGGCGGCTCGCAGGCGCTCTCGCTGGGGGCGGCCGAGGGCGGCTTCGTCGAGCTCGTCGCCGGCGAGCCGGGGCACTACAGCTTCGTCAACCACTCGTTCTCCTACGCCGAGAAGGGCGCCCACGGCGTCCTCGAGGTGACCGCGGGGTAGCCGCGCCGGGCGGCAGGCGCCTGCTCGTCCCCCCTCGTACGGGCCGCGGTGCGGGCGGCGCCGGCCCCGGGCGCTCGTCGCGGGCCTGCCGGAGGCGGGGCCCGAATCGTCGGCGGGGGCTAATACCCTGGTTCCCGTGAGCGATCCAGCAGAGGACATCGAGCCCGTCGACGCCGTCGATGACGGTTTCTTCGTGCAGACCGGCCCGAGTCTCTTCGGCGACGACGAGCCGCCCGCGCCCGCCGCGCCCGTCGAGCCGGCGGCCGGCGCCGAGGCTGGCCCCGACGAGGAGGGCGAGCCCGCCGACGAGAGCTTCGACCCCGACGACCCCTCCCTCGGGGAGCCCGACGACGGGCAGGAGCCGGACGCGGCCGTCGACGAGGGCCCCGACGCCGAGATCACCGCCCCCTCCTTCGCCCCGGCCCCCGACCCGGAGGCCGCCATCGAGGCCCGCGTCGAGCAGGAGGCGTCGGACGCCCAGCTCGCCCTCTACCGCCGCTACCGCCCCGACACCTTCGACCAGGTGATCGGCCAGGAGCACGTCACCGAGCCGCTCATGCGCGCCATCGCCAACGGCAGGGTCAGCCACGCCTATCTGTTCAGCGGCCCGCGCGGCTGCGGCAAGACCACGAGCGCCCGCATCCTGGCCCGCTGCCTCAACTGCGAGGAGGGGCCCACGCCGGCGCCCTGCGGTCGCTGCCGCAGCTGCCGCGACCTCGCCACCGGGGGCCCGGGCAGCATCGACGTCATCGAGATCGACGCCGCCTCGCACGGCGGTGTCGACGACGCCCGCGACCTGCGCGAGGGCGTCTACTTCGCGCCCGTCCACTCGCGCTACAAGATCTACATCATCGACGAGGCCCACATGGTCACCCCGGCGGGCTTCAACGCCCTGCTCAAGGTCGTCGAGGAGCCCCCGGCGCACGTGAAGTTCATCTTCGCCACCACCGAGCCCGACAAGGTCATCGGCACGATCCGCTCGCGCACCCACCACTACCCGTTCCGGCTGGTGCCGCCGAAGGTGCTCACCGGCTACCTCCAGCGCATCTGCGACGAGGAGCACGTTCGGGTCGAGGCGGGCGTGCTGCCGCTCGTCGTGCGGGCCGGGGCCGGTTCGGTGCGCGACTCGCTGTCGGTGCTCGACCAGCTGCTCGGCTCGGCCGGCGAGGACGGCGTCGGCTACCGGCAGGCCGCCGCCCTGCTCGGCTACACGCCCGACGCCCTGCTCGACGAGATGATCGACGCCTTCGCGGCCGGCGACGGCAGGGGCGTCTTCGGCGCGATCGACAGGGTCATCGAGGTAGGCCAGGACCCCCGTCGCTTCGCCGAGGACCTTCTCACCCGGCTGCGCGACCTCGTCATCATCGCCCAGGTGCCCGATGCCCTCAGCTCGGGGCTCCTCGACGTCGCCCCCGACCTGGCCGACCGTCTCGCCCAGCAGGCGGCGCGCTTCGGTGCCGGCGAGCTGACCCGCGGCGCCCAGGTCATCGCGGAGGGCCTCACCCGGATGCGCGGCACCACGGCCCCCCGCCTCTACCTGGAGCTCATGTGCGCGCGGGTGCTCGTGCCCGGCGCCGACGCCGCGGAGAACGGCACCGCCGCCCGCCTCGACCGTCTGGAGCGCCGCCTCGGAGTCGTCGGCGCGGCCCCCGCACCGGCCCCGGCCGACGGCCCCGTCGTCCCGCCGGGCGCATCCGCTCCGCCGGGCGCTCCGTCCGCGGAGGACGAGCGGCTCGCCGGCCGGCCCCCGCGCCCCTCGCCCGCCCCCGCCCCCGTGCAGGACGCGCCCTCGGCGCCGGGCACGGCCCCCGCGGCCCGGCGTCCGGCCGGCGCTCCGGCGGCCCCCTCCGTCGGGCGGCTCCCCGACCGCGGGGCCCCCGGTTCCCGCCCCGGGGTTCCCGCCGCCCAGCGTCCGGCGGGGCGGCCCCCCGCGGACGCACCGGCGCCGGAGCGCCCGTCCCGGTCCGACCGGTCGCAGGACCATCAGGATCCCGGCGCCGCGGCCGGCGCCGCGGCGGCGCAGGTCACGACGGCCCAGCTGCGCCAGATGTGGCCGCAGGTCCTCGAGGCGGTCAAGAACCGCCGCCGCTTCGCCTGGATGACACTCGGCCCCAACGCCCAGGTGCTCGACGTCACCTCCGGCCGCCTCACCCTGGCCTTCAACAACCCCGGTGCCCGTGAGTCCTTCGTCTCGCACGGCGGCTCCGAGGTGCTCCACGCGGCGCTCATCGATGTCATCGGCGCGGCCCTCGAGATCGACACCGTCATCGAGGGGCGGGCCGCCGTCGACGACCTCACGCGGCGGGGCGGCCCCTCGGGAGGCGGCGGTCCGAACCCTTCTGAGCGGGCGTCTGCTCAGGCCCGGCAGACGCCCGCCGATCCCGCGGGGGCCGCGAGCGGTGCCGAGCCGGGCCGTGACCCGTGGGCCGAGCCCGATCCCGCCGCCGTCCCGGACGCCCCCGCCGGGGGCCCGAGCGGGGCCGCCGCGCCCCCCGGGCCGTCCCCGTCCCCGCCGCCCGCACCGGTGCACCACGTCCTCGAGCCGCCCGCCGGGCCCGAGGATGCGCACGACCCCGACGCTGACGTGAGCATGGACGACGCCCCCGTCGAGGAGTCCGACGGCTCGGCCGCCCAGCTGCTCATCGACGAGCTGGGGGCCGAGCTCATCGAGGAGATCCCGAACGAGCCCGCCTTCTGATCGGGGCGCCCGCGCGGGCACGGGGCCCGTCTCCGCGGGCTGCGTACCATGGACTGAGCGCCGGTCGGCCCACCGTCGGCCCCGGTCGTCCCGGCACGAAAGGCGGATGATGTTCCCCGAGGGTATGGATGTGAACGCCCTGCTGGAGCAGGTCCAGCAGGTGCAGGCCCGGCTCCAGGAGGCACAGCGCGACCTGGCGGCCACGAGCTTCACCGGCACCGCCGGCGGCGAGCTCGTCGAGGCCACCGTCAGGGGCAGCGGGGAGCTGACGGGCCTCGTCATCAGCCCCGAGGCCATCGACCCGTCCGATCCCGAGAGCCTGGCCGATCTCGTCCTGGCCGCCGTGCGCGACGCCACGGCGAAGGCCTCGGCCGCCGCTCAGCAGGTCATGCCCGGCCTCGGGCAGCTGGGTCTGTGACGTGTACGACGGACCTGTCCAGGACCTCATCGACGAGCTGGGGCGGCTGCCCGGCGTGGGCCCCAAGAGCGCCCAGCGCATCGCCTTCTGGCTGCTGGAGCAGCCGCAGGCCGACATCGAGCGGCTCGCCACCGTGCTCATGACGGTCAAGGAGCACACCCGCATGTGCTCGGTGTGCTTCAACGTCACCGACGAGCAGACCTGCCGCATCTGCCGCGATCCGCGCCGCGACAGGTCGCTCATCTGCGTGGTCGAGGAGTCGAAGGACGTCGTCGCCATCGAGCGAACCCGCGAGTTCCACGGCCTCTACCACGTGCTCGGGGGCTCGATCAGCCCCATCGACGGCCGCGGCCCCGGCGATCTGCGCATCGCCGAGCTGGTGCGCCGCCTGTCCGACCCGGCGGTCGAGGAGGTCATCCTCGCCACCAACCCGAACCTCGAGGGCGAGGCCACCGCCACCTACATCTCGCGCCTGCTCGCCGACACCCCGGGCATCCGGGTCAGCAAGCTGGCCTCCGGCCTGCCGGTGGGCGGCGACCTCGAGTACGCCGACGACGTGACCCTCGGCCGGGCCTTCAACGGCCGGCGCTACGTGGGGGACGAGTAGGGGTCTCAGCGGGGCGCCTTCGAGCCCGACGGGGACCCGGAGGACTTCTGGTCCGACGCACCCTTGTTCCCGCTTCCGTTGTCGGAGGGCTTCGGCTGGTTCGTGGAGTCCCCGCCGCTCGGCGACGGGGTGGGGGTGGGGGGCACCTCGCAGGGGACGGTCACATTGCGCTCGGCGCTCCCGTCCTGCTTGACGATCAGGGTGCAGACCGGCGTCGTGCCGCCGGGCTGGACCGGGCTGGGTGTCGGCGAGCCGTTCGCACCCGGGCTCTGGAGGTAGTCCCTGTACCTCCCGCAGTCGATCGGGGAGACGCTGTCACGGCCATCTTCGGGGCTGCGCGTGACCGATCCCCCCTCCTGCGGGGAGGGGCCGCCGTTCCGCCACTCCTTCTTCAGTGTGCAGGTCTGATCCGGAGTGGCGGGCGAGCCTGGCGCCGCCGAGCTGGGACTCGTCGAGGACGGCTCCGGGCTCACGGACGGGGACGTCGTCTGCCCCGGATCGGCGGGCTGGTCCTGGTGGGTGAACTGGTCGATCACCCACTGGGGGATCGAGGCCAGCGTGTCGATGATCCGCTCGACGATGTTCTTCTCCGGTTCGGGCCCGGTGGTCTGCTCGGGTGCGGACTGCACCTCGACCGGCTGCTGGGGGGCCGGGCTCTGCTCGAGGACGGGGGCGGACGAGGGCTCCTGGGAGGGGGACTGCGAGGACGGGGACTGCGGGGAGCTCGGCGAACCCGACGGGGTCGAGGTGATCGTCACGACCGGGGTGGTGGTGGGCAGCTCGGAGTCGTTGTTGGACGTGACGATGCCGATGCCCACGCCGGCGGCCGCGATGGTGACCGCGGAGACGGCCGCGGCGACCTTCATGTGCGCGACGCGGCGCGCGCGCACCGCGAAACCGATCGCCTGATCAGCCAGGGAGGCGCTCAGGGCGGTGGCTTCGGGGGGCGTGGCCGCGAGGTCGCGCAGTTCGTCGCTGATACCCACAGAATGTCCTAACCTGTGGCCAGCCTGCGGGGCGAGGGCCCCTCCGGCCGGTCGTCATCGGGAGTGTTCGTCATCGCTCGGGCCGGGGGCTCGCCCTGCGCGGAACCGGCGTCTCCGGGCCGCTCCGGTGGCGCCTCGGCGCCGCGGTCCGGAGGCGAGAGGGAGGGGTCCCCGCGGTAGACCCTGCCCTTCGAGCCGGGCTCGTCGCCCTGCACCCAGGTGAGGCCGATCTGGGCCGCCGAGCCGACGGGCGAGCTCTCGGCCGCCGTCTCGGCGGCCGAGCTCCTGCGCGAGCGCTCGTCGAGGTGACGGCGGATCTCCACGACGGAGCCGGGCCGCCTGCGCCGCGACACCTTGAGCGGGATGAGGCCGTGCCGCTCGCGGGCGTCGGGCTCGTAGCCCTCGTCGGTCTCGCCCTCGGAGGGCATGACGACGGTGGGGGCGGCGCCCTCGCCCGACGGTTCGGCGTAGGAGCTGCCCAGCGCGCTGAAGGAGGCCAGGGCGACGCGCACCTCGCCGGTCGTGCACCCCAGGTCGCTCGCGACCTTCTGGCTGCTGCAGTCGTCGAGGACGGCGTGCACGGCGATGGCCCGGTCGGCGGGGGGAAGAGCGGCCAGACGGCGGGCGATGAAGGCCTCGCCGCTCTGCTCGCCCGCGTTCGAGGCGGGGGCCTCCTCGTAGCCCTTCTTGGCGGTGTCCTCGAGGAAGATGCGGTAGACGCGGAGCCTGACCCACTCGGCGCACTCGGCGTCGCTCGTGCGGCGCTTGTACTGCTTCAGCAGGGAGCTGGCGGTGCGATTGAGCAGGTCCTCCGCCCTCTCGCGGTCGTGGCAGAGGAGGAAGGCGGTGCGGTAGAGCGCCGGGGTGTGCTCCGCGACGAACTCGCGGTAGCCCTCTGGCACTGCCATGCACAGACTCCGAATCGCTCATGCGGGCACGGCGGTCCCGCTGTGGAGGTGAACCCCCTCAGCTTATCAATCGAGCACGAAAATTCATATCATGCCTAGTCAAAAAATCAATCTTGTTCACAGGATGGGTCCGGAGCGGCGCAGGGGGCGCTCCGTGGGCGTGTCCCGGGGCGGGGACCAGCGACGGGCCCCGGGCGCCTGCGTCGAGCGCTCGCGCGGGGCCCTCGATCGGGCCCCGAGCGCCTGTTCCGTGCCGGGGCGACGTCGGCCTCTGCGGCATGCGCCCCTCAGTGCGCCGGGACGTCCGCCATGCGGCAGGACCCTCGGGTTCTGGACGCATGTGCTGTGCCGCCTCGGGCGCGCCGGAACCGGCCCCGGGCGTCTCGATCCCGACAGGACCGGGATGCGCTCCTCGTGCGCGCCGGAACGCCGCGAACGGCCGGTCCGCGGCGGCCGGGTGGGGCTCTGCGCGGACTCGTCTACAATGTTCCGGGTCGCAGGCGTCGAGGGAGCCATCACTCCGGAGCCGCCGGAAGAACGGCAGGGGAGCCTGCTCACTAGAACCGGCAGCGGCGAGCAAGCGAGAGGGGGCGCCCCCGGGGCGCCCCAAGAAGGGTGGTACCGCGGGCCGCCCCCGGCGTCCTGACGCCGGGATCCCGTCCCTTCGCAGCGTCGGAGGCGTCAACAGCGAAGAGGAACGATGACATCGAGCGAGTCCGGGCACGAATCCACCACCGCCGGCTACCGGGCGGTTCCGGCCCAGATCGACCTTCCGGCGATGGACCACGGAATCATCGCCTTCTGGGAGGCCGACGGCACCTTCGGGAAGAGCTGGCGGGCCACCCGGAACGGGCCGCGCTGGAACTTCTTCGAGGGCCCGCCCACCGCCAACGGCCAGCCCGGAACCCACCACATCGAGGCCCGTGTCTTCAAGGACCTCTTCCCCCGCTTCAAGACGATGCAGGGCTTCTGCGTCGACCGCAAGGCCGGCTGGGACTGCCACGGCCTGCCCGTCGAACTGGCCGTCGAGAAGGAGCTCGGCATCGACCACAAGAGCCAGATCGAGGACTACGGCATCGGGCGCTTCAACGAGAGGTGCCGCGCCTCGGTCACCGAGCACGTCGACGAGTTCGCCGAGCTGACCCGCCGCATGGGCTACTGGGTGGCCATGGACGACGCCTACTGGACGATGGCGCCCGAGTACGTCGACTCCGAGTGGTGGGCCCTCCAGCGGATCTTCGACGAGGGCCTGCTCGTCCAGGACCACCGCGTCACGCCCTACTGCCCCCGCGACGAGACGGCCCTGTCCGACCACGAGGTCTCGCAGGGCTACAAGGACGTCACCGAGCCGTCGATCTACGTCACCTTCCCGCTGACCAGCGGCCCGTGGGCCGCCCGCGGCGCCCGGCTGCTCGTGTGGACGACGACGCCCTGGACGCTCGTCTCGAACACGGCCGTCGCCGTGCACCCCGAGGTCGACTACGTGCTCGCCACCGACGGCTCCCAGGAGCTCGTCGTGGCCGCCCCGCTGTTCGATGCCGTGCTGGGCGACGTCGACGAGGACGGCAACCGCCTCTGGCGCGTCCTCGAGACCGTCACCGGCGCCGACATGGCCGGCTGGGACTACGAGCGCCCCTACGACATCGTGCCCTTCGACCGGCGCGCCAACTTCATCGTGCTCGCCGACTACGTCACCACCGAGGACGGCTCCGGCCTGGTGCACCAGGCCCCGGCCTTCGGCGCCGACGACATGGCCGTGGGGCGCGCCAACGACCTGCCGATCATCAACCCGATCCGCCCGGACGGCACCTTCGAGGAGGGGCTGGCCCTCGTCGGAGGCCTGTTCTTCAAGGACGCCGATCCGGTGGTGCTGTCCGACCTGGCCGAGCGGGGCATCCTCTTCCGCTCGGACATGCACACCCACTCGTACCCGCACTGCTGGCGCTGCGGCACCCCGCTCATCTACTACGCGCAGCCTAGCTGGTACATCCGCACGACCCGGCGCAGGGAGGAGCTCCTCGCCCAGAACGAGGAGACCACCTGGTACCCGGAGTCCATCAAGTGGGGCCGCTACGGGGACTGGCTGCGCAACAACATCGACTGGGCGCTGTCGCGTACCCGCTACTGGGGCACGCCGCTGCCGATCTGGCGCAACGACGAGGACCCCTCGAGGCTGCGCTGCGTCGGCTCGCGCGCCGAGCTCGCCCGACTGGCCGGCAGGCCCGAGCTGGCCGACATGGATCCGCACCGTCCGTTCGTCGACGACGTGACCTTCGCCCTGCCCGGGGAGCCCGGCACCTACCACCGCGTCCCCGAGGTCATCGACGCCTGGTTCGACTCGGGCTCGATGTCCTTCGCCCAGTGGGGCTATCCGTGGGTCCCCGGCTCGAAGGAGCGCTTCGAGGAGCACTTCCCGGCCGACTTCATCTGCGAGGCCATCGACCAGACCCGCGGCTGGTTCTACACGATGATGACGGTGCCGACCCTCGTCTTCGGCCGGTCCAGCTACAAGAACGTGCTCTGCCTGGGCCACATCCTCGCCGAGGACGGCCGCAAGATGAGCAAGCACTTCAACAACATCCTCCTGCCGGTCCCGCTCATGGACCGGCACGGGGCCGACGCGGTCCGCTGGTTCATGGCCGCGGCGGGCTCTCCGTGGTCGGCCCGCCGCGTCGGGGACACGACGCTGCAGGAGGTCGTCCGGAAGGTCATGCTGACCTACTGGAACACGGTCGCCTTCCAGAGCCTGTACGCCCGCGCCAACGGCTGGGCGCCCGTCGGACGGGCCCCCGAGCCGGCCGGTCGCCATGTCCTCGACCGGTGGCTGACCAGTGCCACCAACAAGCTCGTCGTCGACGCCACGGCGGCGCTGGAGGACTTCGACTCCCAGCGCTACGGCACGCTCGTCCAGGCCTTCATCGACGAGCTGTCGAACTGGTACGTGCGCCGCTCCCGTCGTCGCTTCTGGGACGGCGACCCGGGCGCCCTGTGGACGCTGCACGAGACCCTCGCCACGCTCACGAGGCTCATGGCGCCGCTGGCGCCCTTCATCACCGAGAGGGTCTGGCAGGACCTCTTCCGCCCGACCGTCCCCGGCGCCCCCGAGTCGGTTCACCTGACCAGCTGGCCGCAGGCCGACACGGCCCTCATCGACGCGGGGCTGGACGAGGCCATGGGTCTCGCCCGCCGTCTCGTCGAGGTCGGCCGCGCCGCCCGTGCCGAGGCCGGGGTGCGGACCCGCCAGCCGCTGGGCAGGGCGCTCGTGAGCTCCGCCGCCCTGGCGAAGCTGCCCGCCGAGCTCGTCGCGGAGATCACCGCCGAGCTGAACGTCGAGCGCCTCGACTCGTTCGGCTCGGCCGGCGACGTCGTCGTCCACAGCGCCAAGGCCAACTTCCGGGCGCTCGGCAGGCGGTACGGCAAGCAGACGCCCGTCGTCGCCGGGGCCATCGCCGCCGCCGACGCCGCCGCCCTGGCGGCCGGGCTGGCCGACGGATCCGTGACGCTGGACGTCGAGGGCGTCGGGGCCGTCGAGCTGGGCCCCGACGACGTCTTCATCACCGAGCGCCCCCGCGAGGGCTGGTCGGTGGCCGACGTCCAGGGCGACACCATCGCCCTGGACCTGACGCTCACCCCCGAGCTCGTCAGCGCCGGGCGGGCCCGCGAGGTCATCCGCTTCGTGCAGGACTCCCGCAAGGCCGCCGGGCTCGACGTCTCGGACCGCATCGACCTGGCCTGGGCCAGCGACGACGCCGATCTGGTCGAGGCCATCGAGACCCATGCCGGGCTCATCGCCTCCGAGGTGCTCGCCACGAGCATGCACCGGGCCGAGCCAGCCGACGACTGGCGTGCCGAGGACGACCTGGGCCTGCGGGTGAGGGTCGGCAGGGCCTGAGGCGCGGCGCGCCCGTCGGGTCCTCGAGCGGATGCGCGGCCGAGCGGGCCCCACTCCCCCCTCTTTCGTTCCCATCCCCCCTTTCCGTTCCCACATCGGACATATCTGGGGTGTTGGCCGGAGAATGGGGTGGGAGCGGATTCGGAGAGCGGCCGGGATGGCGGCGGCGATGGGTTGGCGGCCGGGATGGTCAGGATCCCGGGCCCGTCAGGACTCCGAACCCGGCAGGCCGTTGATCCGGGCCGCCGCCTCCGTCACCCACGGCACGTTGCGCTCGGCGTAGCCCGCCGAGCACGCCAGCGACAGCGCCTCGTGGACGCCGTCGCCCACGACCGGCGCCACCTGGACGTCGCCCGCCAGCCGCGTGTAGTAGCGCACGTCCTTGCGGGCGTTGCCCAGGGCGAACTGCTGACGCTCGTGGTCGCCGTCCAGAGCGGCCCCCATGATGGCCAGCAGCTGGTTGTCGAACATCCCCCTGCCCAGCACGTCGACGAGCGTCCGCGGATCGGCGCCCGCCGCCCGCGCCACGGCGAACGACTCGGCCAGGGCCGTCGTCGCCGCTTGGAGGCAGAAGTTGTTGAGCAGCTTGATCGTGTGACCGGCGCCCACCGGGCCGGCGCGCAGGATGTTCTCGCAGTAGCTCGCCAGCACCGGCTCGATCCGGGCGAAGACCTCGTCGTCGGCCCCGACGAGCGTGTTGAGGCGGCCCGCCTCCGCCTCGGCGGGGCCGCGGGTGAGCGGCGCATCCGCATAGGCCACGCCGAGCGCGGCGGCCTGCGCGGCGAGCTCGCGCGTGACGGCCGGCTCGCTCGTCGCCGCGTCGACAATGACCAGGCCCTCGCGGGGCCGGGTGAGCAGGCCGTCGGGGCCGGTCACCGTCTGCTGGACGTCCTGGGCCGTCGTGATGCACAGGACGACGATGTCGCAGCGGGCGCCCAGCTCGGCGTTCGAGTCGACGCGCCGGGCGCCCAGCTCGTCGAGCCCGGCCGGCGCGTGCGCGTGCACCGTGTAGAGAAGATCGAAACCGCTCCTGGCGATGTTCGAGGCCATGCCATGGCCCATGAGGCCGTTCGCCCCGATGAATCCGACTGTCGTCATCGTGCTCCCTCCGTCGGCGCGTCGACCGTCGGCGCGCCGCATCCAGGATCCCACCACGGCGCCCCGCCCCGGTGGCCCGGGGCCCGCCCGCCCGGGACGGGGGGACGCGCGGTCGTGCGGGCGGCGTCCGAACCAGTCGGGCGTCCCGGGTCGTCGCCCGCGGGTCGGCCCGTCGGGTCGGGGCGGTGGCCCGTCCGCGGGATGCCCCGCTCCGGCGCCTCGGGGCCTCACAGGGTCAGCTGGTCGTGCGGACGGTAGCCGAACCGGTCGAGCGCCTCGGTCATCGTCTGCGAGACGGCCAGCGAGTCGGCGAGCGGCACCAGCTCGTGCTCGGTGGCGCCCGAGGCGATGGCATCGGTGACGGACTGGAGCTCGAGGCGGTAGCCGGAGCCCTCGAACGGCTCGCTGATCACCTGAGGGCCGTCGTCCGGGGCGTGCACGGTGATCTCCGAGGGGTGGTGGAAGCGCGGGCCGACCTCGATGAATCCCTCGGTGCCGGCGATGACCATGCGCGCCGGGCCGTGGCCGGCCAGCGAGCAGCACAGCTGCGCGAACGAGCCGTCGTCGTAGCGCAGCTGGAGCCCCATGTCGGCGTCCACCCCGTTGTCGTAGCAGCGCCCCGTGCACTGCATGGAGCACGGCGCGCCCAGGAAGTCCTGGGCGAAGTGCAGCACGTAGACGCCCAGGTCGAGCATCGCCCCGCCGCCCAGCTCGGGCGCGAAGAGGCGGTCGGTCGGGTCGAAGGGGCGGTGGGCGAACAGGTCGCCCTGGAGCGTGCGCACCTGGCCGATGCGGCCGGACTCGACGGCCTGGTGGGCCGCCCGGATGGCCGGCAGGAAGCGCGTCCACATGCCCTCCATGAGGAAGACCCGGCGCTCGGCGGCGGCGCGGATGAGCTGGCGCGCGTGCTCGCCCTGGCAGCACATCGACTTCTCGACGAGGACTGCCTTGCCGGCATCGATCGCCGCCAGCGCCAGCGGGAAGTGCCGGGCGTTGGGCGTGCCGATGTAGAGCGCGTCGACCTGCGGGTCGGCGACGAGCGCCTCGTAGCTGCCGTGGGCGTGCGGGATGCCGAACTCGGCGGCGAAGGCCCGCGCCCGCTCCGTGCTGCGCGAGCCGACGGCGACGACCTCGGCGTCCTCGACGGCCCCGAACTCCGCCGCGATCATGTGGGAGATGCGGCCCGACCCGGCGATTCCCCATTGAATGCTCATGGCATGAGCCTAAAATTTCGCGCGCTCGATGAACAGATTCCGCACAGCGGATTCAGGGGCCGGCCGGTAGGGGGCCGTACCGGTGGACGATCGGGTCAGCGGCCGCGGCGCCTGCGGCGGTACTCGCGGCGCCGGGTGCGGTACTGCTCCCGGACGGTGTCGCGGAGCTCGCGACGCACGGCCCGCGCCTCCTGCCGGGCCGTGCGGTACTGCTCCCGGCCCGCGTGTGGCCGCACGGAGTCGTCCGGGCCCCCGGGCAGGGCCGCCGGCCGCTCCCCGACGGCCGGCAATTCCTGTCGGTCGCCGCGGCGCAGGCTCCTGCTCATGATGCCGCAGCCCACCATGACCGCGATCGCGGCGGCCCAGACCTCTCCCGGCGCGCCGAGCAGGGTGGCGATGAGGGCGGCCGACCAGACCAGCCCGCCGACGGCGACGAGCATCGCGCCCGTCACCCCGCGATGCGACGGCCGGGGGGCCGGCGGCGCCTGCCAGGGCGTCAGCGCGCTGGGACGGGCGGCCCGCCCGACCGGGCCCGTCTCGTCGAAGAAGCGGGTCTGCGGGTCGTCGGGAAGATCGGTGAACAGCGGGTCGAGCTCGCTCTGGTAGTGCGCGGCGAGCGCCTTCTCCATGCGCTCCTCGAACTCCCCGGTGCTCAGCCGACCGGCGGCGTAGTGCGACTGGAGCCGCGCGAGGGCGGCGTCGCGCTCGACATCGCCGATGCGCAGGGATGATGAGATGTCCACCCCGCCATGCTATTCCCCGGGGCCCGGTGACCGCCCGCTAGAGTTGGCTGCGTCGAACCACAGGGGGGACCCATGGCCAGGATCGTCCAGAAGTACGGCGGATCATCCGTTGCGGATGCCGCGTCCATCAAGCGCGTCGCACGGCGCATCGCCCGCGCCCGACAGGAGGGCAACGACGTCGTCGTCGTCATCTCGGCGATGGGCGACGCCACCGACGAGCTCATGGACCTGGCCCTCGAGGTGAGCCCCCAGCCCCAGCCCCGCGAGCTCGACATGCTGCTCACCACCGGCGAGCGCCAGAGCGCCGCCCTGCTCGCCATGGCCCTCAACGACCTCGGCGTGCCCGCCCGCAGCTACACCGGGAGCCAGGCCGGCGTCATCACGACCGGGCTGCACGGCAACGCCCGCATCATCGACATCACCCCCGGCCGCGTCAACAAGTCCCTCGAGGCCGGCAACATCACCATCGTCGCCGGCTTCCAGGGCGTCAGCCAGGACACCAAGGACGTCACGACGCTCGGCCGCGGCGCCTCCGACACCACGGCGGTCGCCCTCGCCGCCTCGCTCGGCGCCGAGTACTGCGAGATCTACACCGACGTCGACGGCGTCTTCACCGCCGACCCCCGCATCGTCCCGGCGGCCGCCCCGATCCCCGAGATCACCTACGAGGAGATGATGGAGATGGCGGCCTGCGGTTCGAAGGTGCTGCACCTGCGCTGCGTCGAGTACGCGCGCCGCGAGAACATCCCCGTGCACGTCCGCAGCTCGTTCGACGACAAGCCGGGCACCTGGGTCACGGGCCACACCGACATGAAGAAGGGCAATGAGATGGAACAGGCCATTATCACCGGCGTCGCCTCCGACCGCGGCGAGGCGAAGATCACCATCGTCGGGGTGCCCGACCAGATCGGCAAGGCCGCCAGGATCTTCGACGTCATCGCCGAGGCAGAGATCAACATCGACGTCATCGTCCAGAACGCCTCGGCCGCCACGGGCCGCACCGACATCTCCTTCACCCTGCCGATGAGCGACGGCAAGAGGGCCATCGACGCGCTCAAGGCCGGCCAGGACGAGATCGGCTTCGAGAAGCTCCTCTACGACGACCAGATCGGCAAGCTGTCCGTCATCGGCGTCGGCATGCGCACCCACCCGGGCGTCACCGCCCGCTTCTTCGACGCCCTCGCCGAGCAGGACATCAACATCGACATGATCTCCACCTCGGAGATCCGCATCTCCGTCGTGGTCGAGGTCGACCTGCTCGACCGGGCCGTCCGCGCCGCCCACACCGCCTTCGGCCTCGACGCCGACGGCGAGGCAGTCGTCTACGCGGGTACCGGGCGTTGAGCTATCGCCCCCGCCGGGCCGCCGAGCCGCCGCCGGACCCCTACGGCGACGACGAGCAGACGCGCATCATCCCGCGCACCGAGCTCGAGGCCCTGGCGCCCGCCCTGCCGGGGGTGGGGCGCCTGGTGAGCCCGGGCCCGAGCGGTCCCGGGGCGCCGCGCGTGGGCGCGGGTCCGCCGTCGGACGGGGGGCTGAGCCAGGACGAGCTCGACGAGCGCGACCGCCGCAATCTCGGCCGCAACTCCGTCCTCATGGCCTCGGGCACCCTCGTGTCCCGGGTCCTGGGCATGGTCAACGCCATGCTCCTGGTCAAGGTCGTCGGCCAGACCCTCGCCGCCGACGCCTTCCGCTCGGCCAACTCGCTGCCGAACTACATCCTCGTACTCCTGTCGGGCGGCATCCTCAACGCCGTCCTGCTGCCGCAGATCACCAAGGCGATGAAGCGCCCCGACGGCGGCCGGGAGTTCGTCGACCGGCTCCTCACGGTCACCTTCGCGCTCATCGCGGGCGTCGCGCTCCTGTGCACGGTCGGCGCCGAGGTGCTCATGCGCGTCTTCACCCGGCTGCAGGGCCCCGCCCTGCACCTGGCGGTCGAGTTCGCCTTCCTCTGCATGCCGCAGGTGCTCTTCTACGGCGTCTTCGCCGTCTTCGGGAATCTGCTCAACGCGCGCGGCTCCTTCGGACCCTACGGGTGGGCGCCCGTGCTCAACAATGTCGTCGCCATCTCCGGCGAGCTCGCCTTCCTGCGCCTGTGGGGGCAGCAGGCCGACCCGTCGGCCTGGACCGGCTCGATGATCCTGGTGCTCGCCGGCACCGCGAGCCTCGGCATCCTCGCGCAGGCGCTCGTCCTCGTGCCCGTGCTGGCGCGCACCGGCTTCCGCTGGCGGCCCCGCTGGGGCCTGCGCGGCTACGGCTTCGGCCAGGTCGGACGTTTCGCCGGCCTCACCTTCCTGGCGCTGTGCATCGCCCAGGGCGGCGGCCTGTTCATCATGAACGTCGCGACCGGCATGATCGACCGCGGCCCCGCCGGCCAGTACGTGGCCGGCTACGCGGCCTACCAGAACGCCAACACGCTCTTCCAGATGCCCTACTCGCTCATCGCCTTCTCGATCCTCACGGCGCTGTTCCCGCAGCTGGCCCGCGCCTGGCAACGCCGCGACGAGGAGTCGGGGCTGGACGGCATGCGCGAACTGCTCCACAAGGGCCTGACCCTGCCGATGGTCGGCATCATCCCGACGAGCGTCGTGCTCATCGCGCTGGCCCGCCCGGTCGTGCGCGGCATCTACTGGAGCCTGGCCCCGGTGGAGGCCACCGCGACCGCCTGGGCGCTCGTGCTCATGGCCGCCTCGACCGTCCCGTACACGATCGTCACGCTGCAGCAGCAGTACTGCTTCGCCACCGAGCAGGGCGGCACGAACCTGTGGATGCAGTGCCTGGTCACCGGCCTCCAGGTGCTCTTCGCCCTGGCGGCCTCGTTCGCCCCGGCCAGGGTCGGCGTCGTGACGATCTGCGCGGGCATGTTCGTCGGCAATGCGGCGCTGTCCATCGTCTTCACCGGGTACGCCCGCCGCCAGATGGAGGGCCTGAACCTGCGCGGCGTCCTCGGCCTGTACGCCCGCATGCTCGCCGCCTCGGTCGTCGGCGGCGTGCCCGCCTACCTCGTCGGCTCGTTCATCGTCTGGACCATGCACGACACGCTGCTCGCCCAGTACGCGGCCGACGCCGTCGGGGTGGTCGTCTTCTCGGTCTTCCTGCTCATCGGCGTGAGGATCTTCCGGGTCCGCGAGTTCGACGCCTTCCTCGACTCCATCCTGCGCAGGCTGCACCTTCGGCGCGGATGAGGCCGGTTCCGCGGGGAGGGGCCCGGGGAATCCCCGGACCCCTCCCCACGATGCCCCCGGGGCCGCGCCGGCCGCTCAGGAGCGGGCGAGCAGGGCCGCCACCTCGTCGGCGTCCGGCGGGTCCGCGCCGATGCGCGAGCAGGTGATCGAGGCGGCCGCGCAGCCGCTGCGCATCGCCTCGGTGAGATCCTGCTCGTCGAGCCACACCTTGAGGAAGCCGGCGGTGAAGGTGTCGCCGGCCCCGACGGTGTCGGCGACGGCCGTCGGGATGCCCGGCACCGACGCGAGCTCGCGATCCGCGCCGACCGCGAAGGCGCCCTGACCGCCGACCGTGACGACGACCATGTCGAGCCCGTGGTCGCGGGCCATGCCGGCGGCGAGCTCCTGGGCGCTCGCCCCGCTGCACGGGTCGAGCCAGCGCAGGTCCTCGTCGCTGGCCCTCACGATGCCGCCGCGCTCGCCGAGCACCGTGAGGAAGGGGTCGAGCAGCTCGGCGTAGCGCCCGGGGTCGGGCTCCACGGTGGGACGCACGTTGAGGTCGAACGACAGCCGCGCCGGCGTCCTGGCCAGGTAGTCGAGCAGGGTGCTGCGGCCCGGCTCGACGACGGCCACCAGCGAGCCGGTGTGGAGCCAGTCGTCGGCGGTCAGCTCGGGCAGGTCCTCGGGCCTCCAGTTGAAGTTGGCCGTGTTCCTCAGGTGGAAGGTGTAGGTGGCCTGACCGGTGGAGTCGACGCTGACGATCGCCAGCGAGGTGGGCTCGGCCTCGGTCTGCACGGTCAGGTCCAGACCGACGTCGTTGACGGCCAGGTGACTGCGCAGCTGGGCGCCGAAGCCGTCGCCGCCGAGACGGCCGAGGAATTGGGCGGGCATGCCCAGGCGGGCCAGGGCGATCGCCGTGTTGAGCGGACCGCCGGCGGAGTGCGCCTGCCACAGGCTCGACTGCGTCGTGCCGGGGACGGAGTTGTCGGGGATGAGATCGATGAGTGCTTCGCCGCACACCACTACGCGCATGACCTCACTCTAAACGAGGCTGCGCCGACGTGCCGCCTCGTCCGGAATCTCGTGCCACCGGGTTCGACCCCGACCGGCGGCCCCGGGGGCTCAGCGATGGCCGTGGAGGATTCCGGCGTTGCGGATCATCCACGGCGTCCTGACCCAGGAGGGGGCGCCGACGAGGTTCTCGGTGTGGGGGATGTACTCGATGTCGGAGACGCCCTCGGCGCGGAGCTCCTGGACGAAGGCCGTCATGTCGCCGTAGAGCCTCGGCTGGGCGAACAGGTCCTGGAAGCTGAAGGCGCCGCCCGGGCGGACGACGCGCAGCGCCTCGCGGACGAGGGCCCGCTTGTCGGGCTCGGAGCGAACCTCGTGGAAGACGAAGTTGCTCACCGCGGCGTCGAAGGAGCCGTCGGGGAAGTCGAGATGGGCCGCGTCCCCCTCGACGAAGGACATGGGCGCGGTGATGCCCTCGGCGCGCGCGTTGGCCTCGCACTGCTCCTTGGCGCGACTCCTCGTGGCGCCCCAGTCGTCGATGCCGGTGAACTCCCCGTCGGGGAAGGTCATGGCGCAACGGGCGGTGAGCGCCGCGGCGCCGCAGCCGATGTCGAGGAGCCGGCCGCGACCGTCCCAGTCGAGGTTGTCGACGACCATCTGGTGCATGGCGCCCATGAGGCCTCCGCCGTCGAAGGCGAAGAGCCGGCGGCACAGCTCCATGTAGACGGTGAAGGCGATCACGAGGGCGCACAGGAGACCGACGACGATCAGCGCGCTCGCGTGGGCCCACACGATGAGCAGCAGCGCGAAGACGAGCAGCAGGACGCCGCAGAGGATGAACAGGACGCGCATGAGCCGGGACGGCACGCAGTTGCCGTAGTCGGCCTGACCGGTGCTCTGCAGCTCGAACTCGGCGGCCGCGTACTCCGCCGGATCGGTGCGCAACGGCTGCTCATCACGGTTGGTCATGACGGCTCCTGCACCCCCTGTCGGCTGGCAACAGCTTAGTGAACCGGTGGGGGCAAGGCCAGGGGAAGGGCCGTTCGGTCCCCGGTGAAATCCCATGTCAAGACCCTGATATTCCGGGCCGGTGGGGCCGTGTCGACGCTCAGGGCGGATTCAGTGCGCCAGCTGGTCGACGATCTCGGCGTTCGGCAACGCCGACAGCGAACGGCCCGGGACGATGAGCTTGGCGGACCTGGTCCCGGCGCCGATGCAGACCCGCTCGGCCCGCGCCACCGCCGTGTCGATCCAGATCGGCCACTCGGGCGGCAGCCCCACCGGGGTGATCGCGCCGTACTCCATGCCGGACTCGGCGACCGCGTCGTCCATCGGGGCGAAGGAGCACTTGCGCACGTCGAGGCGCCTGCGGACGAGCCGGTTGACGTCGACGCGAGTGGTGGCCAGGGCCAGGCAGGCCGCGGTGCGCTCCGTCTCGCCGCGCCGGCCCCGGACGATGACGCAGTTGCCGCAGGTCGACTCGTCCTCGCCGTAGGCCCGGCACAGCGCCTCGGTGTCGGACAGCGCCGGGTCGATGACGAAGACCTCGGCGTCGGGCAGCAGGTGGATGAGCCGGCGGACGGGCTCGCCGAGCAGTTCGGGGTGCTCGGCGGCGGGCTGGTGCGGAAGCTGGTCGAACATGCCTCCGAGCGTAGACGGGGCCCGGCGCGCCCGGCCGCGTCCCGGAGCTCACCCGCTCGTCCGGCCGCGGGCCCTCCGGGCGTCGAGGCGGTCCATCCAGGCGTCGATGAGCCGGTGCGGGGCGATGAGGCCGATGGCCATCGCGACGATGATGAAACCCGCCGTCGTGAGGTCGGTCATCGTCGCCAGCGCCTCGGCCGGGTCGCCCGCCGAGGTCGTGAAGGTGATGAGCCCGGCCATGCCGCGGAACAGGTAGACGCCCGGCACGAGCGCGACCACCGAGGCGAAGCCGACCCCGGCGAAGGGGACGTGGCGCAACCGGCAGATGGGCGTCGCGACGAGGCTCACCACCAGGCAGTCGAGGAGGGCCCCGGCCGGTGCGCTCCAGCCCAGGTCGTTGATCGCCAGCCAGCGCACGCCGTGACCGAGGGCCCCGGCGAGGAAGGCCAGGATGATCGTCCGGTAGGGCATCGAGAAGAAGACGGGGAAGCAGCAGGCCGCACCGGCCGCCGCGAGCACGTCGAGCCACAGTGGGATGGCGCCGGTCCGGGCGGTGACGGGCAGGTCCGCCCCGCCCAGGGCCAGGCCGCCGATGATGCCCGCCGCGATGGCGAGGATCGTGAGGCCGGCCTCGCAGATGCGCGCCACCGCCAAGTCGTGGCGGTGTCGGGCGATGTCCATGCAGGCGTTGAGCAGTTGCGGGCCCGGCACGAGCATCATGCCGGGGCAGACGGCGATCAGTCGGGCCGAGCTCGACCAGCCCAGGTGCACCGAGAGGGCTCCGGCCAGGCCCGCGACGAAGGCGGCGGCCAGGGCCCGGGTCGCCTGGCCCGCGCCCGCCGGCAGGACCCGCCGAAGGAGCCCGCCCAGGGCGGAGGCCGCGAAGAGCAGTGCCACGGAGTGGACGTGACCGATGCCGTAGAGCAGAGACATCATCGTCGCGCCGACCCCGCAGGCCAGGCAGAACAGCCAGGTGGGGCAGGCGGGGAGTCGGGCCGCCTGCGTGACGGCCGCGGTCAGCCCGGCGCGGTCGGGGCCGCCGGGCGCGTGGAGCGCCTTGTGGATGCGGCTGACCCGGCGCATGTTGATGCCCTCGATGCGGGTGGGGACCGCGCGGACGATCGTGCCGTCGGGATGCAGCAGGCTCAGCTGGGGCCAGGACGGGACGAGCGTGTAGTCGGTGCCGAACAGCGCGTTGAGCTCGCCGACGACCTCGGTCGTGGCGTGCGTCGTCTCGCCGTTCGTGTAGAGGATCTGCGCCGCCTGGGCGATGAGGGTGGCGTGGGGCGCGTCATGACCGGACGGGGTGACGGACGAGGGCACGGGGCCAACCATAGTCGCGCCCGGCGGCCCCGCCCCGCGCGCCCCGCCGCCCCGGGATGGGCCGGTCGGGGGCGACGGCGCGGGGCGGTGGCGGTACCTTCGTGCCATGAAGAAACTCATCAACTCCGTCGACACCGTCGTCGCGGATGCCCTGGCGGGCATGGCGGCCGCGCATCCGGACGCCCTGCGCGTCGACCTCGACAAGCACATCGTCTACCGGGCCCGCGCCAAGGAGCAGGGCAGGGTCGCCATCGTCTCCGGCGGTGGCAGCGGGCACGAGCCCCTTCACGGGGGCTTCGTCGGCCCCGGCATGCTCGACGCCGCCTGCGCGGGCGAGATCTTCACCTCGCCGGTGCCCGACCAGATCATCGCCGCCACCACCGCCGTCGACCGCGGCGCCGGCGTGCTCCACCTGGTGAAGAACTACACCGGCGACGTCATGAACTTCGAGATGGCCGCCGAGATCGCCGCCGGCTCCGGCATCGAGGTCGCCACGGTCGTCACGAACGACGACGTCGCCGTCGAGGACTCCCTCTACACGGCCGGTCGCCGCGGCGTGGGGGTCACCGTCCTCGCCGAGAAGATCGCCGGCGCCGCCGCGGAGCAGGGCCGCCCCCTGGCCGAGGTCGCCGAGATCGCCACCCGCGTCAACGCCAACGGGCGCTCGATGGGCATGGCGCTCACCAGCTGCACCGTTCCCGCCAACGGCAAGCCGTCCTTCGACCTGCCCGACGACGAGATGGAGATCGGCATCGGCATCCACGGCGAGCCCGGCCGCCACCGCGAGAAGATCGCCCCAGCCTCCGAGATCGCCGGGCGACTCGTCGAGCCGATCCTCGCCGAGCTGCCCGCCGGCGACGGCCACGGCGTCATCGCCTTCCTCAACGGCATGGGCGCGAGCCCGCTCATCGAGCTCTACGTCATGTACCACGAGGTCGCCGAGCTGCTCGCGGCCAGGGGCGTCGGGATCGAGCGCCGCCTCGTCGGCAACTACATCACCAGCCTCGACATGGCCGGCTGCTCGCTCACCCTGCTGCGCGCCGACGACGAGATGCTGCGCCTGTGGGACGCCCCGGTGAACACGCCCGGGCTGCGCTGGGGGGCCTGAGATGGCGGCGACGATCGGCTCCGACGTCCTCGTGACCTGGCTGCGACTGGCCGACGCCGCGATCGCCGAGCGCGCCGACGAGCTCACCGAGCTCGACGCGGCCATCGGCGACGCCGACCACGGCACCAACATGCGGCGCGGCATGGCGGCCGTCGTCGAGGCGGTGGACGCGGGCGGGCCCGGAGGGGCCGACGCCCTGCTCAAGAAGGCGGGCATGACCCTCGTGTCCACCGTCGGCGGCGCGGCCGGGCCGCTCTACGGCACCTTCCTCCTGCGCATGGGCGGGGCCCTCAAGGATGTCGGGGCGATCGGCTCGACCTCACTGGCCGACGCCGTCGAGGCGGGCGTCGGCGGCCTCGTCGCCCGGGGGAAGGCCGCCGAGGGCGAGAAGACGATGCTCGACGCCTGGTACCCGGCGCTGCGCGCCCTCAGGGGGCACCCCGAGGACATCGTCGCCGCGACGCGCGCCGCCGCGGACGCCGCGGCGTCCGGCCGGGACGCGACGGAGCCGATGATCGCCACCAAGGGGCGCGCCTCCTACCTGGGGGAGCGCTCCGCCGGGCACATCGACCCCGGTGCCGCCTCGACGGCCATCATCGTCGACGCCCTGGCCCGGGCCGTGGCGGGGGAGACGGCATGACCGGCATCGTCGTCGTCTCCCACTCGCGGCAGCTGGCCGGGGCCGCCGTCGATCTCACGCGGCGGCTCATGCCGGCCTCGCGGGTGCGCCTCGAGACGGCCGCCGGCACCGCCGAGGGCGCGCTCGGCACCGATGCCATGGCGATCGTCGAGGCCGTCGGGCGCGCCGACGACGGGGAGGGCGTCGTCGTCCTCATGGACCTGGGCAGTGCCGTGATGAGCGCACAGACCGCCGTCGAGTTCCTCGACCCGGAGGTGGCCGAGCGCACGAGGCTGCTCGCGGCCCCGCTCGTCGAGGGCCTGTTCGCCGCCTACTCGGCGGCGGGCATCGGCCGCGACCTCGACCGCGTGTGCGCCGAGGCCGAGCGGGCCGTCGAGGCGAAGCGCAGGCAGCTCGCGGACTGAGGGCGGCCGACGCGCGGATGGCGCACGCCCGCTCACCGGCCGGGTGTGCGCCATCGAGGCCTGCCGCCGCGCGCAGGGCCGGGCCGTCAGCTCATGGCCTTGTACCAGGCCGATACGATCTGCACCCGGTCGCGCAGCCCGGTCTTCGCCAGGATCCTGCTGACGCTGCGCCGTACCGATGCCTCCTGGATCGTCATGACCTTCGCGATCTCGCCGTTCGACCGGCCGTCGGCCATCAGCTCGACGACCTGCCGCTCGCGCGGGGACAGCTCGGAGAACAGGGCGTCCGGCGGGCGCCCATCGGGCGGGTCCAGGCGTCCCGCCCTGCTCAGGATCTTGCGGGTGATCCGTGGGGTCAGCACCGCCTCTCCAGCGGCCAGCGCGTGGATGGCACGGGTGATGTCCTCCCCTCTGGCGTCCTTGAGAAGGAAGCCCACTGCGCCCGCGGACAGCCCCTTGAACGCGTAATCGTCCTGGTCGTACGTGGTCAGGATGAGGACGTGCACCCCGGGGAACGCCCTGACGATCCGCCGGGTCGCCTGGATCCCGTCCATACCGGGCATGCGCACGTCCATCAGGATGACGTCCGGGATCGGTCGACCTCGCTCCCTCAGGCCGGCGATCACGTCCAACGCGGCACGCCCGTCCTCGGCCTCGGCGACGACGGTGATTCGCGGGTCCTTGCGGACGACCAAGGACAGAGCGAAGCGTTCGAGCTCGTGGTCGTCGACGATCATGACCCCGATCATGGCGCTGTCGCCCTCTCCGCGCCCTCCGGCGCGACAGTGGCATCGATCACCCAGCCGCTGCCGTCCGGTGAACCGGCGTAGAAGTCCCCGTGTCGGGCGAGGATCAGGTCCCGGTGACGGCGCAGTCCCGTGCCGCTGCACGGCTCCTTCCCCTCCCGCCCCCGCACGTCGCCGTCGT
Source organism: Propionibacterium acidifaciens DSM 21887 (assembly GCF_000426605.1). Classification (GTDB taxonomy): domain Bacteria; phylum Actinomycetota; class Actinomycetes; order Propionibacteriales; family Propionibacteriaceae; genus Propionibacterium; species Propionibacterium acidifaciens. The sequence goes on along the minus strand of NZ_AUFR01000014.1, from coordinate 40,297 downwards.
CCTCGACGAGGACGTGCGTGGAGCCGTCCGGGTGGTGTCGCCACAGGACCGCTATGTGCGTGATGCCCGCGCCATGGCGTAGGCAGTTGGTCAGCGCCTCGCGGGTCAGGGAGAAGCAGAGCCCGCCGTTCTCGCCTGCGGGGCGGGCGCCCTCCTCGGTGAAGCTCGTGATGATGCCGGAGGCGCGGACATGGTCGAGCAGCTCTCCGACGTCGTCCCAGCCGTGCTGCGCGGTGCACTGCTGCGACACGGTGCCGACCCCCGATCCGGTGACGTCGGCGCCGGGCCCCGATGACTGCGTGGTACCGAGCGACTCGACGACCTGCCGCGTCTCACCGAGCCCCTCTCGGGCCAGCGAGTTGATGCCCTGGACGGCCCTGGCGCAGTCGGGGTCGGTCGAGAGGCCCGTCAGACCCTCGGACAGCGCGATGATGGTCGTCAGGCAGTGACCCACGCTGTCGTGCAGCTGAACGGCGAGTCGTTCCCGCTCGATGGACCGGTCGCGCTGTTGGGCCACCCGGTCGGCGCGCAGGCGCTCCCGTTCCGCCTCGCGTAGCGACTCCTGCCGCGCCCGCCACGCCCGCGCCATGAGGCCGGCCATCACCACGCAGAGCACGGCTCCTGCGCGCCCGGCCAGCAGCAGGCCTTCATCGTCGGAGTCGGGTCGCTCCACGACTGCTGGCACCGTGACGAGGACCAAGGTGCCGGCGACGCCAGCGGCTGCGCGTCTTGCGCTGGTCCGGACGAGACAGGAGTGGAGAACCGCCGAATACGGTATCGCCATGCTCTGCTCCGCATGGAGGGCGACCGCCGGCAGATAGGCGCCGGCGACCATTGACAGGGCCAGCAGAGGGCGGCCAGTCCGCAGGGCCATGGCCGTGATGCCGATGGCCATTATCAACAGGGTGAGGCATCGCACCATCATCGGCGGCGCCGAACTCCTCTGCCCCGAGAAACTGATCGACATCGCCGCCACGCTCAGTAGAGCGAGAAGGCATGTGCTTCCTCCCCACGACGAGAGGAAACGGCGATGAGTCATGGGCATCCCTCCGCAGGTGGTCCACCGAGCAGCATCAATGAGATTGATGGTACATCATCCCGAGCGGAGTAGGAAGATCGCTGCACGTCGGACCCGGTGCGCTACGAGGCGCCGGAGTTCTGACCGTTCCGGACTGAGTGCCAAGGTTGTACCGCCTGCAAATGGACGATGCGCAGGTGAACAGACGACGAACTCGTTTTTCGGCTTGGTTGGTTTCCTGTGTCGGGTGGCACACAAACCCAGATGTCATCACGTTATGACAGTTATCATCATATCATGACAGTTTGGTTGGACGTCCTGACATCATTCGTTGTCAATCATGCGTGCAGATGTTGACGGAGCTAAAAACGGAGCTAAAAGAGGTGCGAGAGCTTTGTTATGCGCAGTTGAATCGCGCAGTCGAAGCAGCAAGACAGGAAGGAGGCTCCGACATGTACGAGACGCCGGTTCTGACGAGGATCGCTGATTTTGCCGACGCCACCAATGGCGCAGGGCATGCACCCCTGAAAGACGTATGGGGGGTTCCGTGCACTGGCTGTTGTCTACTGGCCATGGTCCTGACGATCACCGTGGACTGTGAGATGCAGATTTGATGTCGAATCAGTCCAGCTCCGACGGGTCGCCACTTTCCGGCGACCCGTCGGTTTTAGCCGTACGAAGCAAGAGGTGAAGTCATCCATGTCATTTCTATACATTATCGGTGGAAGAGGGTGTGAGCAGGTATTTGGGGGTGCTGCATCGGGAGAGGGGCGGATATGTTCCTCGACTGAACTAGGTGGCGGGGAGCTGGTCGTCTCAGAGGGGGTCCGTGTGCGATCATGGCGGTCACGAGATGTTCAGGTGGTCATCTTTCCAAGTGGTCTGCAGGACCCGTCAGTGACGCTGCCTGCCGACTGCCGTTGCGTGCAGGAGCTCGACTTGAGCAGTCTGGTGCAGGATGGGGGACTGGTCATCGCATGTGATTCCTCCGGTACGATCAGGGCCCAAGGATCCGCCAGTGGTACGAGTGCCGTCTTCTGGGCACGGCGTGGAGACGAGATCCTCGTCAGCGATCGACAGGAGACGTTGTTCCGCAGGACTCGACCTGAGGTGAGTCGGGATGAGTTGGTCATTCGGTTGACCGAGGCTCAGATGGATTTTCCATTCTCGGAGGGCATCATCTGGACGGGAGTCAGTATGGTGCATCCGGGGAATTGGTTGAGGATCACGGCTGATGGGAGGGTCGATGAGGTTTCATGGTGGCGTACTCCCGATCCGATTGACGCTGTGGAGTCGCTATCTCCTGTTCTGCATGATGCCTTGGTCGAAGTGATAGATTCATTGGTGGATTCAACGGATCTGCTGAGTATGGATCTGTCTGGTGGTCTGGATTCCACGACGCTCGTCTACATCGCCCGGCAGTGCTCTATGGATGATATCAACACTCTATTTTTCAGAACGGCTGACCCGGCAAACCATGATCATTTCTGGTCGGATCGAGCGGCGCGGGACGTGAGAAGCACTCACAAGATTTGTGATTATGTCTCAATGATGGTTGAGGAGAATTGGGACAGATTTTCAGAAGATCTTTTTGCGTGGATGCCAGAGGGGCCGAGTGATGATGCCAGGTATCTCGCTCTTGCTGATGAGATAGGGCGACTGTATGAGAATTCAAAGTCGGTGGCGCATGTCAATGGACATGGTGGGGACGAGCTTTTCGCTGCAATGCCTGCGATGGCTTGGTCCATGGCGCATTCGCACGTCCGACATGGTTTGCGAGATGTTTTTTCATGGAGTCAGGTCAACAAATTCAGATGGAGTGCGACGTTACAACACGTCAGGCGACATGAAGGGCCCGTGTCGGATCTGTTGCGAATCGCTCGTGGGGTTTCCGCAAGGGCTTCCGATATGTTCGTCGAAGGAGCCCGTTGGGTTCCGGCCATGCGACTCCCAAAATATTTGACCAACGAGGCCCGAGACAATTTTTCGAAACGTGCATTGCAATATGCTGAGCGTGCTGATCTGATGCTTCATCATGACCGTACTTCGCATCAAGTAAGGGGTGCTACGCTCTATCATGGGACACTGGTAAGGCGTACGGAGCAGATGCTTCCTTCCGGCTCTGGAGTGAGACTCGTCAGTCCATATCTGGATGATCGCGTTGTTGCGATCGCCATGCGTCTGAGGATCGAGGACAGATTTCGAGCTGATGTGATCAAGCCATTGCTGGCGGCGGCTCGCCCCGAGAACATGCCCATAGATTATTTCCAACGGCACGACAAAGGAGAGTACTCATTTGAAACTTTTGTCGCGTTCAGTTCGTCCCGTGACAGGATTCGGAGCCTTTTCTCCGAGGGGTCGGTTCTGGTGGACATGGGGCTGATTGATCCGGATGTGTTGAACCAGGAGCTTTCTGCTTATTCACCCGATGGCCTGGTATATGAGGATTTGTTGCGGGTGGAGATGGTGGAGCGCTGGTTGAGGTCCTTCTCCGCCACGCGTTGAATTACCTCGTCATGGACATGAGGAATTAAAATGACTGTGCTGAGTAAGAACGTTGCTGTCACGTCTACTGCTGAGGGGACGGTGCTCTTGGACACTGTTCGTGGGGTTTATTGGCATGTCAATCCCACGGCAGTGCGTGTCATCGAAGCGCTCGATCGGGGAAGAACTCTCGAGGAGGTGGGGGCGGATATCGCGAGGGACACCGGCGCCGATCCGGACCACGTGTTGCGTGACTGTGTACGTCTGTTGGCCGACCTGCGCAAAGCTCGTCTGATCAGGAGGATCCGATGAGTGCTCCGCTGATGCCCCAGCCTCGCCATGAGGCCGGTTCGCGTATGAAACTGGCTGCCAGCCTGGCCGTTGCCGTGGCCAGACTGATCAGTTTTCTCCCACCAGCGGTGATCTCGATGGTCCTGCGACTCGTGTGTTGCGGCACCCTGCCGGCTGAGGCTGCTGAGGTGTCCAAGTGGCGCAATGCAGTGAACGTCGTGAGCAAGAGGTGCGCAGGAAAGGGATGCCTTCAACGATCCGTGGCCGTCATGCTGCTCGGCGGGATGGCAAGGAGGACCCCGGTATGGTGCACGGGCTTTCAGACGACCCCATTCCTTGCTCATGCTTGGGTGGAGGTCGCCGGAGTCCCTGTTGATGAACCCGAGCAGGTGAGCGGCTATCACAGAGCGGTCGTGGTCGGACCGCGACGGAGGGGAGAACCACGATGATCGACGTCCATGCTCTCGTCAAGGATTACTCGGGTCGCCGGGTCGTCGACGGCGTCAGCCTCATGGCCCTGAATGGCTGCGTGACTGGTCTGGTGGGGCCGAACGGGGCGGGCAAGTCCACAACCCTGCGCATGATCGTCGATTTGACCAGGTCGACCTCCGGGCAGGCCCTCGTGTCCGGGTGCCGGTATCGTGATCTGGGCCCGTACCCCCTACGCCGGGTCGGGACGCTGCTTGACGGCGCCATCCCCGATGGAGGGCGTCGGGCAGTCGATCAGCTCGGATGGGTGGCGCGGAGCAATCGGATCCCCCCGGCGCGGGTCGAAGAGGTACTCGGCCTTGTCGGCCTGCTGGGGAGCGAGAGGAAAAGAGTCAAGGACTACTCCTTGGGGATGAGGCAGCGTCTGGGGATGGCCACGGCCCTGCTGGGTGATCCTGAGACCCTCATCCTCGATGAGCCCTTCAACGGGCTTGACCCCGATGGCATCAGATGGCTGCGCACCCTGATCCGCGGCCATGCCGATCGTGGCGGTGTCGTGCTGGTGTCCAGCCATCTCATCAAGGAACTCGAAAGCGTGGCCGACCACGTCGTCGTGCTTTCCCGCGGCCGAGTCATCGCCGATGGCGCTACCGACCAGATCCGCGCGGATCATGCGGATCTGGAGGAGGCATACTTTCATCTCGTGGACGAGGTCGAGAGGATCTGATCGCATGCTTGCCTCTGAACTGTCCTCGCACCGAGTGGTTGCAGCCACCGAACAGAGCCGATTCGCGGCATGGCGGGCCGCTGCAGCGATGGAGGTGGCCAAGACACTGACCCTGCGTTCTTGGTGGATCGGTTTCGCCGTCATCCTGGCTCTGAATCTCTACTTCACCTACAACGGAGTGATCCTCGCCCGGGGGGCACTGCCCACCCTTCATGACGGCGTGGTTCTCGATGATCTTGAGGGGGCGGTTCCTCTGGAACGGTATGTGGGGGACATGATTATTTCAGCCCCCTACCAGAGCATGGCCGTTTTCTTCCCCCTCTTGCTGGTTATGGTCTGCGGTCAGGATTACCGGTCCGGTCAGAAGCAACTCCAGCTGACGGCTCTGGCGGTTCCCTCGGGGGCCCGCCGTGCGGCTGCCGGAATGACGTTCGCATTCGTAGCGACGGTTGGTTCGACGATCACGGTCTTCCTGCTCTCCGACGCCGTTCTGTGGCTCATGCTGCCTGCCCCGGCCCGTTCTGTCATCGTCTCTGCAGCGGGAATCCTCTCGTGCCTGCGCATCGCTCTGGTCGCGTGCGTCATGACGGTGACGGCGCTCGCCGTCACCGTGCTGATGCGCAGCACCTTGGCGGGGATGATCTTCATCGTGCTGCAGGCCGTCGCCTCGATGTCCGGCCTTCTCAGGATCATCGGTCAAGGGGTGAACAATGTTCTTCCCATGATCGCCGCGAAGACATTCCTGTTCGGTTACCAGCGGGAGCCGGGGGAACCCGGGGCGACGGCGGGGACGATGATCCTCGCGGGCTGGCTCGCCGTGTCGGCGCTGACCGTGATGATCAACGGCACTCGACGGGCGGTCGTATGAGTACTCCGGCGAAGCACGACTGGGATTTTCCGGGACTCCGGTCCGTGCTCGTCTCCCAGACGGTGAGGCTGCTCACCCTGCCTCGTGCGAAAGCGCTCGGCGCCGCTGCGTTCCTCATCGGCGTCGTCCCGGCTCTGCTGGGGGGAGTAATGATCTCGACCGGTGGGGAGCAACCGCATCGTCTTCCCGAAACCCTCGGACTCACCGGCGTGGTGGCGCTCGGCTGCCTGGGCGGTTGCTCGGCCGGCGCGATGGATTCGGGCGGGGAGGCCGTCACCGCGCTTCTCGCAGTCCCCCGCAGAGGGATCCTGGCCGGGGTGCGCATCGCGTCGCTCCTGCTGACGACGGTGCCTCCGGCCTTGGTCATCGCAGTAATCGACCGATCGGTCCGGTCGTGGACCGAGCGGGGGGTCGATGGCTCATCGTCGTGGTGGGCGGTGTTGGCGGGGTACCTCTGCTCTGTTGTGGCCTTCACGCTGGTAGGGATGGCCCTGTCGGTTGTTCTGTCGAACGCGGTGCTGGCGGCGGCGATTCTGTCACTCGTGCCCGTTCTTCTCCTGCCCTGGGTGGACCGCTGGTGTCCTCTCTTGGTGCGGTTGCTCCCCTATTCTGCGTGCGGTGCCGCTCTCACCGGGCCCGGATGGGCCACGGCAATTCTCGAACTGGTGGGTTGGGCGATCGTTGCAGCCGCGGTCTACACGACTCATCTTCTGCTCAGGAACGGATGATAGGTGTGCGAACATCATGACATATTCCGACACGACAGGTCTTGATCAGACGACCGGTAACGGCTACGGCGCGGCAGGACTCAGCGATGTATGGCCTCATGTCAAACCGCTTGGGAAATCACTCATGGGGGCCTTGGTCTTCGGAATCCTCGGTTCCCTGGCGGGTGCGGCGCAGCCGCTGATGGTGTCACGGATCATCGACACTTACGGACACCGTTCCTTGGCCTTCCCCGTGGTGGCCTTGATCGTGCTGCTCACCCTGTCAGCTCTGTTGACATCCATGCAACAACTCATCCTCGAGCGCAGCGGCGAGCAGTTTTCATTCTCTTTGCGATCAGGGGTGATCGATCGCATGCTCAATCTCCCGATCTCGGTTATCGACGCGAATAGACGAGGAGATCTCGTCTCACGGGTTACCGCGGATGTCGCCACTGCACGGGAGATCATCAGCCAGGGCATCGTTGAACTCTGCTCACAGTCGATCACCATCGTGGTAGCTGTGGTGCTGATGGCCCTGATCGATCCGGTGCTGCTGCTCGTCGTGGTGACGGTGGCGGTTGCTCTGGTGATCATCAGCCTGCTCTTGGGCCGGAGGTCCCGTCCAGCCGCCCATGAGCAGCAACAGCGCCTTGGCCTGCTGGCCGCCCGTGTCGACAGGTCCCTGTCCGCGATCCGTACGATTCGTGCCACATGTGCCACCGCTGACGAGGTCGGGCGTGCGATCTCCGATGCGAGGAGCTCTCGCGATGCGGGTCTGAAGATCGCTTGGCTCAAGGCGATGGTTAATTCCTTCGTGGGCGTCGCAGTGCAGGTCATGCTTCTCGGGGTGATCGGTGTCGGCGGGCTGCGTGTGGCGTCCGGCAAGATGAGCATCGGGCAGCTGAGCGCATTCGTCATGTACGTGATGCTGATCATCGCGCCGATGATGATGCTCGCCACGATCACGACATCCGTCAACCGGGCTCTCGGATCATTCGATCGGGTCAAGTCCATTCTCGACATGGCTCCAGAAGGACGTCAGAAAGATGTGCCGCTTCCTGCCGTCGTGGTGGACGCAACTTCTTCAGGCGATGGCATCCTCAGTTTCGACCATGTCGGATTCTCTTATCCGGATTCCTCCGCGGCTTCCTTGGCTCTGGACGACGTCACATTCGATGCCAACGCGGGGATGACCGCTCTCGTCGGGCCGAGCGGTGCTGGGAAGACAACGGTGTTCGGTCTCGTCGAGCAATTCTATGATCCGACCCACGGTCGGATTCTCTTCGGAGGACAGGAGGCGACGTCGTACGGCAGGGATACGATCCGGCGCCAGATCGCCTATGTCGAACAGGACGCTCCAGCGCTGTCCGGAACGATCCGTGACAACCTCCGGCTCGGGCGTCGTACTGCGACTGATGCTGAGTGTGTCCAAGCCCTTGCCGACTGCAATCTCATCCCGCCTGCCATGACGGCACAGGAGTTCCTTGACCAAGAAATCGGAGAGAATGGCGTCTTTCTCAGCGGTGGGGAGCGCCAACGTCTGGCCATAGCTCGTGCGCTGCTGTCAGACGCGCCCATCCTCTTGCTGGATGAAGCCACCTCCAATCTCGACAGCGGGAACGAGGCCGTTCTTCAGGACATCATTGTTCGTGCGAAGACACGCCGTGCCGTGATCGTCATTGCGCATCGTCTGTCCACCATTCTCAACGCTGATCGGATCATCGTCATAGACAATGGCCGTATAATCGCTTCGGGTACCCATCATGAACTCATGGAGAATTGTCCCCTGTATGCCGAACTGGTTCGCTTGCAACACATCGGCGGTAGCCCGGGCCGGTTGAGGGGATGAGCTCCGCCCCGACCCCCGTCCCGCTCGGGCGGTGCGGAAGCGGCTCCCGGGCACGGCGCGTCCGACGTCCGCGCGCTCAACTCCGTGGCACTGGGCCGGTGCTCTGCCGCACGGTGAGCTCGGGGACGAGCACCTGCTCGCCGGCGACGAAGCGCTGCCGCGCAAGACCTGCCGCCCGCTCCCGCGCGACCCGCGCCATGAGCGCCGTGTCCTGCCGGACCGTGGTGAGCGGGACGATCGTCGTGCGGGCGATGCGCGCGTCGTCGAAGCCGATGACCGAGACGTCCTCGGGCACCCGCAGCCCCGCGCGGATGAGCATGGTGAGCACGCCCGTCGCCGCACGGTCGTTGAAGGCCGCGATCGCCGTCGGCCGTTCGTCCCCCTTGAGGAGCCGACGGGTGGCCCGGATGCCCTCCTCCTCGGTGTTCCCGCCCGCCACGACGCGGACGCGGTCGCCCAGACCGTGCGCGGCCATCGTGTCCCGGTAGGAGCGGCGCCTGGTCGCCGCGCCCGGGTGCTGCCCGCCGTCCACATAGGCGATCGACCGGTGCCCGAGCCCGATGAGGTGCTCGATGGCAAGCCGCTGCCCGTCATGGTCGTCGGTGCGCACCACGTCGATCCCCGCGGCCCGCACCCGACGGGCCACGAGCACCAGGGGCGTCTCCTCCCGGATGCGGCGCAGCCTCGCCACCGGCAGCATGGTGCCGATGAGGATGATCGCCTCGCACCGTTGACGCAGGAGCGGCTCGATCGTCTGCTCGACGCCGCGCCCCGGGACGACGGCGCCGAGGACGAGGTCGAAGTCGTCGCCGGACGGGGCCTCGACCTCGTACAGCCCCTCCACGAGGTCGGCGTGGAACGGCTCGGAGACGTGGTAGGCGACGCCGATGAGCCCCGAGGTGCTCCGTCGCAGGCTCCGGGCCCGTTGGTCGGGCCGGTAGCCGATCCGCTCCGCAGCGGCCATGACGCGCCGTCGGGTGGCCTCCGAGGCGCCCGGGGCCCCCCGCATGACGATCGAGGCGAGCGAGGTGGAGCAGCCCGCGGCGTCGGCGAGGTCGACGAGCGTCGGGCGCCGCCTCGCCTGCTCGGTCATGGCCCTTCCTCCCGCCGGTCCCGCCCCGCCCGGCCACCGATCTGCCGGCCACCGGTCTGCGGCAAGCCTAGGCCATCGCGGCGAGGTCCTCAGGACGCACTGCAACGTACTAGTTACAGTTATTCTTCAATCATTGGTTCGCGGTGCCGCTTCGAACGCCTTTGCCCAACGTCAGAGCATGTTTTCGTGGTCAACCGACGTTTTCATCTCCGATCCCACGACGAAGGGTCTTCTCATGAGAACTAGAACGTGCTAGTTTCCTGTCCAGTCCGAGATGAACGAAGGAGTTCACATGACTGCATCACCCATCCGACTCGCGCTCGTCGGCTCGGGGCGCATCGGCACCCACCACGCCCGGGCCATCGCCCGGGAAGTGCCCGGCGCCCGACTCGCCGCCGTCATCGACCCGCGCCTCGACGCCGCCACGGCCCTGGCCGATGAGCTCGGCACCCCCGCCATCGCCCGTGCCGCCATCGTCTCGGTGCAGGAGAACCGTTCCGTCACCCTCGAGGAGGTCGCACGATGAGCACCCTGACCCTGGCCGCATGCGCCGAGATGATCTTCACCGATCTGCCGTTCGTCCAGCGCGTCGAGAGGATCGCCGCCCGCGGACTCCAGGTCGAGATGTGGGACTGGACCGCCAAGGACCTGAAGGAGTTGGCCGCCACCGGGGCCGTCTTCTCGTCCATGACGGGCTACATCTCCGGAAATCTCACCGACGCCGACGCCATCGACGAGTTCCTCGAGTCCGCCCGCCGCTCGGTGGAGGCGGCCGAGATCATCGACAGCCCGCGCCTCAACGTGCACGGCACCGGGCTCGACGGCGATGGCCGCCCCGTCCGCCCCGTCCAGGTCGTCACGCCCGACATGTGGCTGACGGCGCGGGACACCCTCGCCCGGCTCGCCGAGATCGGCCGCGCCGCGGGCCGGGTCTTCACCCTGGAGAACCTCAACCTCCTCGTCGACCACGCCGGCACGCCCTTCGCCCTGGCACGGGACACCCGCGCGCTCGTCAGGGCGGTCGACTCGCCCCACCTGCGGATGAACCTCGACCTCTACCACTGCCAGATCGGCGAGGGGAACCTCATCGAGACCTGCCGCGAGTCCCTGCCCTGGATCGGGGAGATCCAGGTGGCCGACGTCCCCGGTCGCTGCCAGCCCGGCACCGGCGAGATCGACTACGCGGGGGTGGCCCGCGGGCTGCGGGAGATGGGCTATGAGGGCGTCGTCGGCATGGAGGCCTTCGCCGCCGGCGACTCGGACGCGGCCCTCGACGACTTCATCGCCGCGTTCACGCGGGAGGACCGGACATGAGCAGCCCGGCCGCGTCCGCCGGCGACGAGCAGCGCAGGGTCGACCGGCGCCTGTTCACCATCCGCTCGATCGCCACCCTCGGCGGCCTGCTCTTCGGCTACGACACCGGCGTGATCTCCGGCGCCCTGCCATTCCTGAAGGAGCCGCGCGAGGCCGGCGGTTTCGGACTGTCCGCCTTCGACGAGTCCCTCGTGACGACCGGGCTGACCGTCGGCGCCGCCTTCGGCGCGCTCATCGGCGGCCGGCTGTCCGACCGCTTCGGGCGCAGGAGGAGCATCATGACGGTGGCCGTCATCTTCCTCATCGGCGCCCTCGGCTGCGCCCTCGCCCCCGACCGGGAGGTGCTCATCGTCTTCAGGTTCGTCCTCGGCCTCGCCGTGGGCGGCGCCTCGGCCACCGTGCCCGTCTACCTGTCGGAGATGTCGCCGGTGAAGATCCGCGGCACGATGGTCTCGCGCAACGAGCTCATGATCGTCACGGGCCAGCTGCTCGCCTACACCTGCAATGCGATCATCGCGACCGTCTGGCCGCAGGCCCGCATGTGGCGGTGGATGCTCGCCGTCGCGACCCTGCCGGCCATCGGCCTGTGGATCGGCATCCATCTGCTCCCGGAGTCCCCGCGCTGGCTCGCCAACAGGAACCGCGGCCAGGAGATGTGGGCGGTCCTCAACGAGGTGCGCATGGCCGACGAGGTCGAGGACGAGGGCCAGGACATCATCCGTCGCGTCGAGGAGGAGCGCGCCGTCGGGCGGGGCGGCTGGGCCGACCTGCGCATCAGGTGGATCCGCCGGATCACCCTCATCGGCATCGGGCTGGCCTTCTTCTCCCAGCTCACCGGCGTCAACGGCATCATGTACTACGCGCCGACGATCCTCATCTCCACCGGTCTCGGCACCCGGGCCTCCCTCGTGGCGACGATCGCCAATGGCGTGGTCTCGGTCGTCTCGGTGTACATCGGCATCACGTTCTTCCTGAACCGCCTCCCGCGCCGCCGGATGATCCTCACCGGGCAGAGCGGGTGCGTCGGCTCGCTCATCGTCCTCGGCCTGGTCTTCCTGCTGCCCGAGTCGACCGCACGGAGCTACCTGGTGCTGCTGTTCATGCTGAGCTTCCTGTTCTTCATGCAGTGCTTCATCGGCGTGACCTTCTGGCTCATGCTCTCCGAGATCTTCCCGATGCGGGTGCGCGGCATCGCCAACGGCATCGCCGTGTTCTGCAACTGGACCGGCAACGTCATCGTGGCCTTCGCCTTCCCGAATCTCATCGAGGCGGTGCAGGGCACGGTGTTCTTCATCTTCGCCGCGGTGAACATCTGCTCGCTGCTGTTCTACTGGCGCTTCCTGCCCGAGACCTTCGGCCACTCGCTGGAGTCCCTGGAACGGCGCTTCGAGAAGAGGTATTCCTGACCGGACCGATCGGATCCGCCCCTGCGGTTCCCGTGGGGAGGACACGCGAGAGCTTGCAGGGGCGGAGCACACCGGACGGGGCGGGGCACCTCAAGTGCTTCCGCCCCGTCACCGGTCGGGGTGACAGGATTTGAACCTGCGACCTCTTCGTCCCGAACGAAGCGCGCTACCAAACTGCGCCACACCCCGTGGCCCGGGCCCAGCGGCCCGGCCGCCGGTCAGTCTAGCCCACGGGGGCGCCGATAACGAATCGCGCCCCGGGCCCCGGGGCGCCGCCGGGGCAGTGGCGGGTCGGGCCTCAGGAGGCGGGCACGAGCCGCAGCAGGGTCGCCGAGGGCCGGCAGAACAGCCGGTACGGCGCGAACGGCGAGGTGCCCATGCCGTTGCTCACGTGCAGCCAGCCCTCGTGGCCGGCGTGCGCCCAGCGGTGCAGCCCGCTGGCCCGCCCCGGGTCGATGTCGCAGTTCGTGATGATCGCCCGCCCGTTCGGCAGGCACACCTGGCCTCCGTGCGTGTGCCCGGCCAGGACGAGCCCGACGCCGTCGTCGACCATCGCGTCGAGCACCCGACGGTACGGGGCGTGGGTGACGCCGATCGTCACCGCGGCGTCGGCGGCCGGCGGGCCTGCCACTCGCTCGTAGTGGTCGAGGCCGATGTGCGGGTCGCCCGTGCCGCGCAGGTCGAGCGTGCACCCGGCGGCCCGCACGCGCACCGCGGCGTCGTCCAGGTCGACCCAGCCCAGGCCCTGCAGCCGCTCGCGGAGGTGCTCGGTGGGCAGGGCGACGCGGGCGGGGTTCTCCAGATCGGACGTGGTGCTCCACAGGTAGGCGGCCGGGTTGCGCCAGACCGGCGCCTCGAAGTCGTTCGACCCGAGGACGAAGACGCCGGGCAGCTCGCGCAGGGGCGTGAGGGCCTCGACGAGCTCCTCGATGGCGCGGCCCTGGCTGATGTGGTCCCCGGTGCTCACGACCAGGTCGGGCCTCTCGTCGGCCAGGCGGCGCAGGAAGGCCATCTTGTCGCGCTGTCGGGCCTGCAGGTGGATGTCGGAGATGTGCAGGACGCGGATCGGGGCCGAGCCCGGCGCGAGCACCGGGACGTCGACGTGGTGGGTCGTGAAGGCGTGCGCCTCGACGACGGCGGCGCCGAGCACGGCCGCGCCGAACGCCGCGGTGCCGCCCAGGGTCGTTGCGAGCGCTCGTGCGTGGTGGGCCATCGGGTCACCTCCCGGTGTACAGGTCGGACTGGTTGGAGTTCTTGGGCGAGTAGCCCGCGAAGCTCGACGGGTTCGTGACGTTGGCGATCTCGGCCGTCATCATGGACTTCCAGATGCTGCCGGACTCGGTCGTCGAGTTGCCCGACAGGTAGCTGCCGTTGGCCAGCCGCAGGCCGGTCAGGGTCTTGGAGCGGCCCTCCCAGTAGTCGTCGCCGGAGTCGACAGAGATCATCGCGACGCCCTCGAGGTCGGGGGTGTAGGCGTTGAACCACACCGCGGACTCGGTCTCGGTGGAGCCGGCGGTGCCGGTCTTGCCGGCCTGGTCGTAGTTGCCCGCCAGGCGCTCGGCGGCTCCGGTGCCGCCGTTCTGCAGCACGGACTTGAGCACGGAGTTCACGCCGTCGGCGGTGTTCTGGTCGATCACCTGCTGGCAGTTGGCGCTCGGCACGGCCACGTCGGCGCCGTCCTCGGTCTTGATGGACGACAGGATGATCGGGGCGCAGTGCACTCCGCGGTTGGCGAAGGTGGCGTAGGACTCGGCCATCGACAGCGGCGTCACGTTGAGGGCGCCGAGCGTGAACGAGGCGACGTCGCCGTAGTCCTCGAGGGTGCTGCCGTCGTCGCTGGACAGCCTCATGCCGACCTTCTCGGCCATCTGCACCGAGGCGCAGACGCCGGCGTCGCGCTCGAGGGCCACGAAGTAGTTGTTGACCGAGTAGGCCATCGCCGTGTTGAGGTTCATCTGGCCGGTCTTCCACGAGTTCGAGACCTTCCAGGAGTCGACGAGCGAGAAGTCGCCGCTGCAGCCCCGGAAGGTCGTGCCGGCCCAGTCCTTGCTGGCGGGCGCGTTGTAGACCGTCCGGTCCGGGATGAAGCCCTCGTCGATGGCGGCCGCCGCGACGAAGGCCTTGAAGGTCGAGCCCGCCTGGTAGCCCTCGGCGCCGCCCATCGACTGGTCGACGGCGTAGTTGTAGTAGGTCTGGCCGGCCTCCGCGTCGTCGCCCATGACCGGGCGGGACTGCGCCATCGCCTTGATGAGGCCCGTCCTCGGGTCGGTCATGACGGCCACCGAGACGGCCGGGTCGGAGGGGGAGACGAGGTTGCTGATGGCCTGCTGGGCCGCGTCCTGGGTGGCCGGGTTGATGACCGTCTGGATCGTCAGGCCGCCGCGGTAGAGGGTGCGCTGCCGCTCGTCGGCCGTGGACCCGAGGTCGCCCATCTGGTCGGACAGCAGGACGTTCTCGACGTACTGGCAGATGAAGGGGTAGCGGGAAGCGGTGCAGCCGCTGGAGTCGGAGGTGACCCTGCTCTGGTCGAAGCCGGTGGACTTGGCGGCGTCGACGACCTCCTGGGTGAGCTGGTCGGCGCCCTCGAACCAGACGCCCTCCTGGTCGTACTTGAGCATCTGGTCGAGCACGACGTTGCGTCGCGCGATGCCCGCCTCGGTGTTGTTCACCGGGTCGGTGTCACTGGGGCTCTGGACGAGGCCGGCGAGCATAGCCGACTGCTCCAGGTCGAGTTCGGAGGCGTTGACGCCGAAGTAGTGCTGGGCGGCGGCCTGGACGCCGTAGGCGCCGTCGCCGTAGTACGCGATGTTCAGGTAGCGCTCGAGGATCTGCTCCTTGGCGGCATGGAGGGAGCCGAGCTGGTCGGTGAGCTGCTTCTCGAGGGCCACTGCGTAGCGCATCTCGAGGATCTTGCGGCTGAGGGTGGCCTCCTGGGCGGCGGCCTCGGCGTCGGCGTCGTTGTTCTCCTGGGCCAGCTGGATGCGCACCTGCTTGATGTACTGCTGGGTGAGCGTCGAGCCGCCGCCGCTGATGCCGCCGCCGACGACGTTGCCGGCGAAGGCGCGGAGCACGCCCTGCAGGTCGATGGCGCCGTGGGAGTAGAAGCGGTGGTCCTCGACGGCCAGCTGGGCCTTCTGCATGAGCGGGGAGATCCGATCGAGGGGGACGTACTCGCGGTTCTGGTCGTAGAACTCGGCGAGCGTCGAGCCGTCGGCGAGCAGCACCTTGGAGCCCTCGGCCTGCTGGGGGACGGTGAGATCGGCGGGCACGTTCTTCAGGTTGGCCGCGACCGTCTTGGTCGCCGACGACGCGGCGCCGGCGAAGGGCATCCACATGCCCGCCACGACGACGCCGCACACGACGCTGACGAGCACGAACATCAGCATCGAGTTGAGCCTGGTCCCCGACTGTCGATCACTCATGGCGACAAGCCTAACTGCCCGGTCGGCGGATCGCCCGGGCTCCGGTCGGCCGGGTCGCCGCACCGGCGCCCCGCGGTAGCTTGGACGGTGCCTCACGGGCGGGCGCGCCCGCCCGGGCCCGCGTCCGGCGACCGCCGGGCGCTCCGTCGCACAGCTGACCAAGGGGGTCCCATGCCCGACAACGGCACCGCCGGCGCGACGAGATGGGAGTACTTCACCGCTCCCGTCCTCGGCCACGTCGCCCAGCAGATACTCAACAACTTCGGCGCCGACGGCTGGGAGCTCGTCCAGCTCGTCCCCGGCCCCGAGCCCGCCCCGCCCTCCGACGGCCTGCCCGCCGCCGCGAGCTACGTCGGCTTCTTCAAGAGGCCGGTGAACTCATGAGCACCCCGTCCCAGCGCCTCGCCGAACTCGGCATCGAGCTGCCGCCGGTCGCCGCGCCCGTCGGCTCCTACGTCCCCGCCACCCGTCTGGGCGACACCGTCCAGACCTCGGGGCAGATCCCCTTCACCCCCGACGGCCTGGTCACCGGCATCGTCGGCGCCGAGACCGACGCCGCGGCCGCGCAGGCCGCCGCCCGCGTCGCGGCCCTCAACGCCCTGGCCGCCGCAGCGGAGGTCGCCGGCGGCGTCGACGCTCTCAGGGGCATCGCCAGGGTCACCGTCTTCGTGGCGAGCGCGCCCGGCTTCACGGAGCAGGCCGCCGTCGCCAACGGCGCCTCCGACGTGCTCGCCGAGATCTTCGGCGCCGACGGGCGCCACATCCGCAGCGCCGTCGGCGTCGCCGTGCTGCCCAAGAACGCCTCGGTCGAGGTCGAGCTGGTCGCCCGCGTATGACGCACCCGGTCGACGTGCCGCCCGTCGGCGCCGCGCCCGGCACCCCTCCGGCGCCGGTGCCACCGGCGCTGGACGGGCTGAGGCGGGCCCTCGCCGACCCGGCGGTGGACGCCGTGCTGCCGCCCCGCTGGCGCGCCGGCGGCCGGGGCCGCCCCTCGGCGGTGCTCCTGCTGCTGTCCGACGCGCCCGACCCGAGCCTCGTCTTCACCGAGCGGGCCGGCGGACTGCGCGACCACGCCGGGCAGATCTCGTTCCCCGGCGGCCGGGCCGAGTGCGGCGACGCCGGCGCCGTCGCCACCGCCCTGCGCGAGACGACCGAGGAGATCGGGCTCGCCGCCGACGAGGTGCACGTGCTCGGCACGATGCCCGCCGTCGACCTGTCGGCCACCGGCTTCGACGTCGTCCCCGTCGTCGGCTGGTGGCATCCCGACGCCGTCCTCGCGCCCGGGGACCCCCGCGAGGTCGCCGGCGTCCACGCCTGGCCGGTCAGCGCACTCGCCGATCCGGCCCGGAGGGTCAGCGCTCGCCACGCCGGCAGGACGACCGGGCCGGCCTGGCAGTTCGGCGAGCTGTTCGTGTGGGGGCTCACCGCCCTCCTCACCGACCTGCTGCTGCGCCTCGGCGGCTGGGAGCGCCCCTGGGACGCCGGTCGCGTCATCGAGGTTCCCGAGCGCTTCCGCTCGGACCGGCACTGAGGGCACGGAGCCCGTCGACCGGCGCGCGCCGCGTTGACTCGCCGCCCCCGGCCGCGCCACTGTGGACCCATGACGAGGATCGACGTGTGGCTGTGGAGCGTGCGCATCTACAAGACCCGGAGCATGGCCACCCAGGCCGTGCGGGGCGGCCACGTCCGCTGCAACGGCGCACCGGTCAAGCCCGCCCAGCGGGTCGTCCCCGGCGACCTCATCACGGTCCGCACCCCGGGCTGGGAGCGCCGCTTCGAGGTCGTCCAGCTGCTCGACAGACGCGTCGGCGCCCCGCTCGCCCGGGCCGCCTACCGGGACCTGTCTCCCGAGCGGCCCGCCCACCTGTCCGCCCCGGTGGCGCGCCGCGAGCGGGGCTCGGGCCGGCCCACCAAGAAGGAGCGCCGCGAGATCGAGAGGCTGCGGGGCCGCTGACGGCGGCATCGGTCGGTGGCGTCCGGGACGGGCGGGGCGCCGCACGGCGCCACCATCACCGGCGGGCGCCGACGACTCCGGCGGGACGGGCACGCCGGGCTGCGGGGCGGGCCGGCTCCAGAGGCGGGGGGACTCAGCCGCCGAGGATGGCCGCCGCCCTCGCCTTCGCGCTCACCGCGTCGGGCGCGGCGAGCGCACCGCAGGCGGCCTGCCGGCACTGCTCGATCGTCACGTCGCCGAGCCGGACGCCGACCGCCGGAAGGGCGGGTGCGGCCATCGACAACGAGGTGACGCCGAGGCCGGCGAGCACGCAGGCCAGCAGCGGATCGGCCGCCGCCTCGCCGCAGACGCCGACCGGCTTGTTGGCCCGCAGGCCGGCCTGGGCCGCCATCTGGATGAGTCTGAGGACGGCCGGCTGCCACGGGTCGTTCAGTGCCGCGAGGTGCGGCGACAGCCGGTCCGAGGCCATCGTGTACTGCGTCAGGTCGTTCGTCCCGATCGAGAAGAACTCGACCTCGGCGAGCACCTGGTCGGCGTTCAGGGCGACGGCCGGCACTTCGACCATGACGCCGGGCCACAGCCCCCGGTCGCGGCAGGCCCCGGCGAACTCGCGGGCCTCGGGGACGGTGGCGACCATCGGGGCCATCACCCACACGTCGATGTCGAGGCCCTTCCTCGCCACGGCGATCGCGTCGAGCTGGTGGGCGAGCAGATCGGGGTTGTCGGTGGCCAGGCGCAGGCCCCGCACGCCGAGCGCCGGGTTCTCCTCGGTCTCGAGGTTCGCGAAGGCCAGCGGCTTGTCGGAGCCGGCGTCGAGGGTGCGGATGACGACGTGCGTGTGGCCGCCGCGCCCGGCGTAGGGCTCGAGGACCGACCGGTAGATCGCCGCCTGGTCGTCGATGCCGGGCTCGACGGGCGCCGAGAGGAAGCACAGCTCGGTGCGGAACAGGCCGACGCCCTCGCTCTGACCCGCGGCGGCCTTCGCCGCCGCCTCGCCGCTGCCCACATTGGCCAGCAGCTCGACGCCGTAGCCGTCGCTCGTGCGCCCGGGGCCCCGCCAGGAGCGCACCCGGTTGAGGTAGTCGGCGGACTCCGCGACGGCGGCCGCGGCCTTGTCCGGATCGGGGTTGGCGACGACGGTCCCCGCGGCGCCGTCGACGAGCACCGTGGTGTCGTTCTTGATCCGGCGGATGGCCTTGCCGGTGCCGACGATGCAGGGGATGCCGAGCTGGCGGGCGATGATCGCGGTGTGGCTCGTCTTGCCGCCTGCCTCGGTGACCAGCGCGACGGTGAGCTCCGGGTCGAGGCCTGCGGTGTCCGCCGGGGCGAGGTCCTCGGCCACGAGGACGATGGGCTCGGTGGGCTCGGGCACGCCGGGGGTCGGCTCGCCGCGCAGCTCGGCGACGACGCGGTCGCGGATGTCCTTGAGATCGGTGGTGCGCTCGGCGTAGAGGCCGCCGAGGCGCTCGAACTGGGTGACGAGGTTGTCGACGGCCTGGACGACGGCCCACTCGGCGGTCTCGTTCTGCTTGATGAGCTTGCGCACCGACCGCGACAGGCCGCGGTCCGCGGTGAGCTCGGCGGTGGCGCGCAGCACCTGGGCCGCGTTGCCGGTGGCGTGCTCGGCGCGCTCCAGCAGATTGTTCTGCACCGCGACGATCGCCTCGGCGAAGTGGTCGATCTCGGCCTGCTGCTCGCCCTCGTCGATCGTCCCGCCCGTCGGCAGCTGCGGACGGGGCTGCACCCTGCGGACCGGTGCGTACGCGATGCCCGACACCACGCCGGTCCCGGTGACTGTCAGTGATCCGGTCTGAGCCATGACTTCCTCCTGCGCTGGCCCCGGGCGGACGACGAACCGCGGCCGTGCGGCCCATCGGGGCGGACGAATGACTCCAGTCTGGCACGTCCGGACGGTGGTGCGCAGGATGCTCGGAATACGGAGTTGAGAAGCCACCACGGCCGTGCACTCGTGTGGAAGAATTCTTCCCGTACCTTTGTTCTTCGGAACTCCTCTACGAAGGGAACGTCTCATGGCCAGCAAAGACGCAGTCGTCGGTTCCGCGGTCGGTCTGCACGCCCGTCCCGCGGCGCTGATCGCCGAGAAGGCCGGCGAGTTCGACGACGAGATCCTGCTGTCGGTCCCCGGCAGCGACGAGGAGGGGGTCGACGCCGCCTCCCCGCTCATGATCATGACCCTCGGCGCCGGTAAGGGGGCGACCGTTCGCGTCGAGTCCGATGACGCCGCCGCGGTCGACGCCATCGCCGCGCTCATCGAACAGGACCTCGACGCCTGAGCGGGCGGTCCGCTGGGCGCCCGACGACGCAGTGGGGCCGCATCCGTCACGGATGCGGCCCCACTGCGCGTCCCGGGTCGGTGCGCGTCCGGAGCCCGGCCCGGGCTCAGCCGACGTAGGTGATCGTGTCGTCGCCGCGGCGGTTGATGACACCGCGCCTGGCCTCGGAGACGCCCTCCGTGACGGCGGTGGACAGCGCGGTGATGGAGGCCCTCGTCTCGGCGATGGTGGCGGTCGGGGCCTTGACCTGGCGGAACTGCAGGAAGGCGACGATGGCGAAGACGATGACGAGGATGAGCGAGATGGCGGCCAGTGCGAGGAAGGCGAAGGCCATCGAGCCGAGCCACCCGAAGCCGACGACGGCGTGGAAGAAGACCGCGATGCCGAAGACCGCGGCCCACAGCAGGCAGTGCAGCAGGAACAGGCCGAAGGCCGCCACGGCGCCCAGCCCGACGCCGCCGATCCCGGCGTGCTTCGCCGAGGGGACGAGCTCGGCCCGGGCCAGCTCCTTGATGCCCGAGATCATCTGCGGGGCACCGCTCTTGATGGTGGAGATGTACTCCCCGAGTCGGGAACGCTCAGCCATGGTTTTCCTCCGAACTGTGACGACGGTGCTCGCATGAAGACGGTGCTCGTCTGACAAGAGCGTAACGGGTCGGCGCGCCCGGTGGTCAACGAGGTCCGGCTTGAACCGGCCTGCGGGGACGGCCCCGGCCGGGAGCCGGCGGCTCAGGCCCCGGCGGTGGACCCCGGCCCGGTCCCGGTCCGGACCGGCGCGGCCCCGGCGCCGGCCCGGAGGGCGCGTCCTGCGCGGGCCTTCTCGCGGCGCCACCGCTTGTGGACGGCCGTGCGCCATTGCAGCAGGAGCACCGCGAGGATGGCCGAGATGGTGCTGCCGGCCAGGACGCCCGCCTTCGCCTCGTCGTAGACCTCGGGGTTGTTGAGGAAGCTGAGGTGGGCGATGAGCAGCGAGACGGTCAGGCCGACACCGCCCAGCTCCGCGGCGGCGATCATGTCGCCCCAGGTCAGGCCGTCCCCGAGCCGGGCGCGCGACAGGTGGACGGTCAGCCAGCTGCCCGTGAGGATGCCGATGAACTTGCCGAGGACCAGACCGGCGATGATGCCCAGCGGTACGGGATTCGTCCACAGCGCGGCGAACAACTGCCCGTCCACGTGCACGCCGGCGTTCGTCAGGGCGAAGATCGGCACGACGAGACCCGCCGACCAGGGGTCGAGCACGTGCTGCCAGCGGTCGAGCGGCTCGTTGAGGGCCTCGGGGGTGTTGCGGGTGAGCAGGCCCAGGCCGACGCCGGCGATCGTCGCGTGCACCCCGGAGTGGAGCATGCAGAACCAGCAGACGAGGAAGATCGGCAGATAGATCCAACCGTTGTCGACGCGACGGCGCTGAAGGATCCACCACAGGAGCATGCAGGCCAGTGCGCCGCCCAGCCAGGCGAACGACAGGTCCGTGCTGAAGACGATGGCGATGACGATGATGCCGCCGAGGTCGTCGGCGATGGCCAGGGTGAGCATGAAGGCGCGCAGCGAGGGCGGCAGGTGCCTGCCCGCCACCGCCAGGACGGCGAGGGCGAACGCGATGTCCGTGGCGACCGGCACCGCCCAGCCGTGGAGGGTGCCGCCCCCGAGCACGTTGATGACGATGAAGACGAGCGCCGGGCCGGCCATGCCGCAGGCAGCGGCGGTGATCGGCACCATCGCATCGGCCGGGCGGCGCAGGCTCCCCTCGGTGAACTCGCGCTTGAGCTCCAGGCCGGAGATGAAGAAGAAGACGGTCAGCAGGCCGTCGGAGGCCCACTCGGCGACCGTGTACGGGCCGATCGGGTACTCCACGAAGGCCTCGTAGCCGTGCTTGCCGAGGAAGGCCCACACCAGCGCGATGAGGGTGGCGATGAGCATGAGGACGCCCCCTGCGGTGTTGGCGCGCAGGACCTCGCCGAGATGGAAGTTGTTCGGGTCGATGCGGCGCGCGCGGCGCGGCGGCTGGGGAGCGGTCTTCGTCATCGGATCGGCTTTCGGGTGGACGGAGCGGGACTCGTCGTCGACCAGACTTCCCGACACACCCGCAGGGAATTCTAGCGGGCGCTGCCCGACGGACCGCCCGCCGTCCACCCGGCGGAGTCGTCGGGGACGACGGCGGGCGTCCGTCGGGGGCGAGGCCGGCCCCTCGACGCGGCTCCCCGGACGGATGCCGGCACGGGCCGGCCGGCGCCGCCGGGCGCCTCAGAGACGGATGACGAGGGCGTCCTCGCCGAGGCGGATCGGCGTGGTCATCTCGGCGTGGTCGACGTAGGCGCGCAGGCAGGTCAGGTGGTAGGGCAGGCGCAGTTCGCCGCCGGCCGAGGCGCCGTCGTAGATGGCGCCCACGCCGAGCAGGACGCGGCGGCGATCCCGATCGGCCAGCTCGGCCACCGCGGGCAGCTCGGCCGCCATCCCGACGAGGGCGTCGCGCGTCACCGGCACCCAGAGGCGGAAGTCCCGCTGCTCGCAGCGCGGGAAGTACTTGTGGTCGACGAGGGTGCGGATCGAGCCGACGCCCAGGTCGGCGCTCATCGCCCCGGGGTCGACGCTGCGCATGAGCGAGATGAGGCGGCGCACCCACGGCACCGAGTCGTCGCGCACGAGATAGGACGCGGCCACCCACCCGCCGGGACGCAGGACGCGCGCCATCTCGGACACGTGCGGCTTCTCGGTGAGGAGGTGGAGCATCTGGTGGGCCAGGACGACGTCGAACCGGCAGGCGTCGAAGGGCAGCGCCGCGGTGGTGGCCGCCAGGGGCTCGACGCCCAGCGCCGGGCCGAGGCGCCGCACGGCGGCGGGCCCCGTTCCGAGGCACCAGACACGGTTCCCGGCGGCGGCGATCCGGCGGGGCAGACCGGCCGAGTTCGACAGGGTCAGGACCCTGCTGTCGGTGCGGTCGCCGGTGAGCCAGCTCAGCGCCTGGGTGGGGAAGCGGAGACCGGAGGACGACATGGCGCCCATACTAGGGCGGCCGGGGGAGCGGGCCGGGAGACCGGCCGGGCGGGCCGCCTCGGCGACGCGACGCGGAGGGTTGTCCACAGATGCGTCCGGTGGTGAGAAATCCGCGGCCCGCCGGACACACTGCGGGCATGAGAGCAGTGCGAGTGGGGCCCGTGACCATGGGGCCCGTGCCGAGTGGGCCCGTGACCGTCGAAGGGGAGGAGCGGGCTGGGCCCGCTCCCGAGCCGGTCACGGGGCCCGACGGCCCGCGCATCCTCCCCCCGCCCCCGCAGGGCCGGGGCCGACGTGATCCGGGCCCACATGATCCGGGCCGGCAGGGCCGCCGGGGGAGGGATCTGGGGCGGGGCCTGTCCGGGCCGGTCCGCACCCGAGGGGACGGGCCCCACCGGCGCCGAGTCGGGACGGACGGGCGCCGGGGCGAGCGCCCGGGGCCGGCCCGGCACCCGGTGCTCGTCGCCACGCGCGACGCCCGGCTCCTCGACGCCGTCCTGGCGGCCGCCGCCTCGTGCGGCGTCGAGCCGATCGTGGCACGCGAGAGCGCCCAGATCCGCCAGCATTGGGGCAGGGCCCCGCTCGTGCTCGTCGGCGCCGACCTGGCGCCGTGCATCGCCGGCATGGGGCTGGCCTTCCGCACGGACGTGCACATCGTCGGCGACGATCCCGAGACCGCCGCGGCGTGGTCGGTGCCGCTGGGGGCCTCGGCGATCGTCCTGCCCGGGCACGCCGGCTACCTGCCCGCACTGCTCACCCGGGCCCGGGGCGGGAGCACCGCCACGGCCGTCGTCGTCGACGTCATGGGCGGCAGCGGCGGGGTCGGGGCGTCCACGCTCGCCGGCGCCATGGCGCAGCGCTGCGTCGAGGGCGGGCTGTCGTCGGTGCTCGTCGACCTCGACCCGTGCAGCGGGGGAGTCGACCTGCTCTTCGGCGCCGAGCGCGAGCCGGGCTGGCGGTGGAGCGATCTCGCTTCGGCAGCCGGCACGGTCGGCGATCTGAGCGGGCGGCTGCCGCGGATGTGCGGGGTCGACCTGCTCGCCGCCACGCGCACCCCGGGCGGCGGGCGCGGCCCCGACGGCCCGGACGGGGCCGCCGTGGGCCTGCCCGGACCCGTCGCGGTGCGGGCCGTCCTCGACGCGCTGGCCCGCTCGTACCGGGTCGTCGTCCTCGACGACCCCTCGCCCGTCGACCTGCCCGGTGCCGAGAACGCGCTGCGCCTGCTCGTCGTGGCGGCCGAGGTCCGGTCGGTCATGTCCGCCCGGGCCCGCGCGGCCCACCACGGCTGGCAGGACGCCCAGGTCGTCGTGCGTACCGGCCGCGGTCTTCCGCTCGCCCCGGGCGCCGTGTCGGACTCGCTCGGCCTGCCGGTCGTCGGCGTCATCGGCTCCGACCCGCGCCTGCCCGCCGCCTCCCGGGTCGGCGAGCCGCCGGCCCGCGCGGCTCGCCGCCGCTACCTGCGTCAGGTCGACGCCCTCGTCGAGGCGGTGATCGCCGATGCGTGACGACGAACTCGACCTCCTGCGCGGCTGGCTCGCGGCCAACGGCCGCGACTGGGGCCCGCCCGAGGTGGCCCGGGGGCTCGACCGGCTCGGCCTGGTCGTCTCCGACGCGTCGGTGCTCGCCGCCACCGATGCGCTGCGCCGCACGAGCGTCGGTGCCGGCCCGCTCGAGGGGCTCCTCCACCTCGACGGCGTCACCGACGTGCTCGTCAACGGAGCGGACGACGTCTTCATCGACCGCGGCGCAGGCCTGGAGCGCATGGAGACCGGGTTCGCCTCCGACGAGGAGGTGCGCCGCCTGGCCGCCAGGCTCGCGGCGTCGGCCGGCCGGCGCCTCGACGACGCCAGCCCGTGGGTCGACGCCCGCCTGCCCGACGGCACCCGTCTTCACGCGGTCCTCGCGTGTCTGGCCGAGCCCGGCACGTGCATCTCGCTGCGCGTGCCCGCCCGCCGGTCCATGACGCTCGAAGAGCTCCGCTCCGGCGGCAGCATCGACGGGCGCACCGCGGCCGTCCTCGCCGGGCTCGTGGGCAACAAGGCCGCCTTCCTCGTCACCGGCGGGACTGGATCGGGCAAGACGACCCTGCTCGGCGTCCTGCTCTCGCTCGTCCCCGACGACCAGCGCATCGTCATCGTCGAGGACTCCCGCGAGCTCAACCCCGACCACCCCCACGCGGTGCGCATGGAGTGCCGCCCGCCCAACGCGGAGGGGGCCGGGGCCGTGACCATGACCGACCTCGTGAGGCAGGCGCTGCGCATGCGGCCCGACCGGCTCGTCGTCGGCGAGGTGCGGGGGCCGGAGCTGTGCGATCTGCTCACCGCCATGAACACCGGCCACGAGGGCGGGTGCGGCACGGTCCACGCCAACAGCGTCGCCGACGTGCCCGCTCGGCTCGAGGCCCTCGCCGCGCTCGGGGGCATGGGGCGCGAGGCCTGCCACGCCCAGATCGGGGCCGCGCTCGATGCCGTCATCCACGTGCGGCGCGGCGCCGACGGGCAGCGCGGCGTCGGTCAGATCGGGGTGGTGCGCAGCGGCGATGACGGGCGCGTCCGCATCGACGAGGCGCTCGTCGTCGCCGCCGACGGGGTCTCGCGGCCCGCCGGGCAGTGGTCGCGCCTGGCCGAACTGTCGGGGGTGCCCTCATGAGGATCCTCGCCGCGCTCATGCTCGCCCTCGCCCTCGTCTGCGCCATCGGGCCCTCCGGGGCGCGGCGGCTGCGCAGGCTCGACGAGGCCGTCGGCGCGCCGCACCGTCCCGGGGTCGCGCCACTCGTCGTGCTCGCATTCGCCGCCTGCTGCACCGGCGCGGCGGTGGTCATGCCGTGGGCGCTGGCGTGGATCGTCATCGCCGCGACCCTGTGCGGCACGCTCGGCTGGGTGCTGTGGGAGCACCGCAACGAGAGGAGGGCGCTCCGGCGCGCCGAGTCGGTCGCCCGGGCCTGCCGGGTCATCTCCGCCCAGCTGCGCATCGGCCAGACCCCGCGCAGGGCCCTCGAGATCGCCGCCGAGGACTGTCCCGTCCTCGACGAGGCGGTCGGCTCCCTGCTGGTCGGCGGCGAGGTCGGCGGCGCACTGCTGGCCGCCGGCGCCCGCCCGGGCTGTTCCGGGCTGTCGTCCCTGGGGCGTGCCTGGCGGTTGTGCGAGCGGGCCGGCGCGCCCCTGTCGCCGGTGGCGCAGCGGGTTGCCCAGAACGTCTCGGACGAGGCCCAGATGCGGGCCGAGGTCTCCGGCGAGCTGGCGGTGGCCCGGCTCACCGGCCGCCTGCTGTGCGCCCTGCCGGCGGCCGGCGTCGCCATGGGCTTCTTCGCCGGCGGCAACCCGATCAGCTTCCTCACGACGACCCTCGCCGGCAAGTCCTGCCTGGCCGCTGCCGTCGTCCTCGCCTGCGCCGGTCTGATCTGGACCGAGCTGCTCGCCCGACGGGCCCAGGAGGACGGATCATGATCGGACAGGCGGTGGCGGCCGGTGCCGCCGTGGCGGTGTGCGGGCTCCTGCTTGTGCCCGATGGGGGAGCCGGGCGGCTGGCTGCCGCCGCGGCCGGCCCGATCCGGTCCGGCCGGGAGGGCGAGCGCGAGGCGGCACTGCCCGGTTGGGCGCGGGGCGTCGGCGCTGTCTCCTCGGTGGTGGCGCTACTGGTGCTGCTCCCGGTGCCCCTCCTCGTCGCCTGGCCGTGCGGCCTGGGAGCCGGTGCCGCCGTGTGGGTGCTCATCGGCAGGCTCGAACCGGGCCGGGTGCGCCGGCGCCGGGAGCGGCTGATGCTCCAACAGCCCGAGGTGCTGGAGCTCATGGCCTCGTCTCTCCAGGCCGGGGCGGCCCTGCGCACCGCCACGAGCGAGGTCGCCGCCGTGGCGCCCGAGCCGAGTGCCGCGCTGCTGCGCGACGTCGAGGCGCGCCTGGCCGTCGGGTTCAGCGAGGCGGAGGCCTGGGACGGCCTGCGCGACCATCCGGTCTGGGGCCCGGCCGGCCGTGACCTGGCGCGCGGGGCCCGCACCGGGGAGGCGCTCGCCGAGACTCTCGACATGCACGCCGACCTGGCCAGACGCGTTCGACGCAATCATCTGACGGAGCGGGCCCGCACGGTCGGCGTGCGGGCGGTCGGTCCCATGATGGGCTGCTTCCTGCCCGCGTTCATCCTCTCGGGCGTCGTGCCGATCATCGCCGGTGTGCTGGCGAACGTCCACTTCTGAGGCGGGTCCTCCGCACCGGCCCGCCCTCCGGGACGCCCCGGTGCGCGCGGCGCGTCGTCGCCACGGACGTCCAGATGAGCACGGTGCAATGCCATCGCCGGGCGCGCGGGGCGCTGCGGGGCCTCCCCATCAGCGGCTGGGAGGCCAACATGTCATCGCCGGGCGCGCGGGGCGCTGGGAAGAATCGGATGTACGGGGACTTGTCGATCCGGGCTGTCGCCGGGCGGCCCGGGCGCCGCTGATCGCCCGAGGGGATCGTGCTGGCCGGGTGGGAACCGCCTCGCACCACCTGGAGCGGAGTCCCGCACGGTGGGTGGCGCGGTGCTCGCCTCGGTCCCCGACGGGGACGCGGCCACCGTGTCGTCCTTCGAGCTTCGAGTTCGCTCACCGCAGGTCTCTCGAACAGGAGCCATCACGATGACCGCTACCCGTGTCGCCGACCCCGCCGGCCTGCTCGGGGAGTCCCTGGCAGAGGCGTCCGCGGGCCGGAACCCGGGGCGGAGGGGCTCCGCTCGCGTGTCGACGACGTGGCCGCCGCCCGCGGGGCCAGGGCCCGAGGGGCGGGTCAGACACCCCGGACGCGCCCCCGTGCCGCCGCCCGCGGAACCAGGGCCCGCGGGCTCGAGTCTCGCGCAGTGCTGCGCCGGGCCCGGCGTGCACGTCCACCGGGTCCGGCAGGCTCGGGCCTCGTGGGGTCACGAGCCGCACAGGGTGTTGTCCGTTCAGCGCCGATGTTGTCCGCCTGATCTGCCCGGCCGGTCGACGCACACACTGCGGGTGCCTGAGGCGATGGGGCCGAAGGCGATTCGGCCGGCCCGCCCGCGGGCCCGGCGCAGACCGCGGGGCCCGCACGGGCCTCGCCGCAGAAAGGAATCACCATGACCGCGCAGATCATCCCCCTGCACCCGCATGACGTCGTCGAGCCCGATCCCGATCCGGCCGACGACCAGGGCGTTCCCGAGTTCGTCGATGTTCCGGTCGCCGCAGAGCGCCCGCGGTCCGGTCGGCTGCGCCGGGCCTACGAGCGTGGCATGGCGACGGCCGAGTACGCCGTCGGCATCCTCGCCGCGGTGGCCCTCGCCCTCGTCCTGCTGCACATCTTCACCGACAACCAGTTCTTCCAGAAGATGCTCAAGTTCGTGCTCGACCTCATCGACAAGGTCGCCCCGATGATCGGTTCCTGACCGCATCGCCCGGTGGCGCGCCGGGCCCACCCCCTCCGGCGCGCCATCGTCCGGGCGGGCCCGGCGGGCCCACCCCGTTCGAGGCCGACTTCGCCCGGCCTGTTCCGTTCGGGCCTGGCTCGCCCATCCGTCGGTCCCGTCCGGCTCGTCATCCCGCTCGGCTCGTCCCCTTCGGCCGGCCCAGCCCCACCGCCGGGGTCCTCGCGCGGTCCGGCGACGTCCAGTCGGACCGTCCCAACCATTCAGAAGGACAGAACGATGCGCGTCATCCGCACCATTCCAAGTCGCTGCTCCCACGACCGGTGCTTCCCCGACCTCAGCATCCGGCGCGCCCGGAGCGCCCGGAGCGCCCGGCGAGGCGCCGAGCGCGGCATGGTCACCGTCGAGCTGGCCGTCTCGATCCTCTCGGCCGCGCTCATGGCCTCATGCCTGTGCTGGGTCATCGGCGTCGTCGGTGCCCAGATGCGCTGCCAGGACTCCGCGGTCGCCATCGCTCGGCAGCTCGCCCGGGGCGACGAGGCCGCCGCCGAGCGCGCCCGCGCCTCGGTGCCGCCCGGCAGCGAGGTCCTCACCGACGTCGACGACGGGGTCGTCCGAGTGAGTGTCACCGATGAACTGCGGTGGGGTCGCCTCGGGCCGGTTCGGGTCAGTGGTCGGGCCACCGTCACCGAGGAGCCCCACGCGAGGGAGCAGCGGCCATGACCGCGCGGACGGACGGGCCCGACGCGGCCCGTGCGACGCGGCCCGCCACCCCGGTCCGGTCCGGCGGTCCGGCCCGTCGATCCGGTCTGGTCCGTCGCCATGGTCCGACCCGTTCAGGCGGGGTCCCGCCCGAACGCGCCGTCCGGCCCGTCCTCGGCGACGACGAGCGGGGCTCGGGCACCGCGCTGTCCGCCTCGATCATCGTCGTCCTGTGCGTCACCGCCTTCTGGGTGCTTGTCCTGTCGGGCTGGATCGCCAGCGACCAGCGCGCCAGGCAAGCCGCCGACTTGGCGGCCCTCGCCGGGGCGCACGCCCACGAGAAGGGCGCATCGGCCTGCGACGCCGCCCGTGAGTACGCTCAGCGCAACGGCGGTGAACTCGCCGACTGCGACGTGAGCGCCGGCGGCGGGGAGTACATCGTCCACGTCGAGGTGTCGGTCGAGCTCCGGCCGGCGCTGGCGGGGGCTCCCTCCCGGGTGAACGAACGGGCCCATGCCGGCTTCCTCGTCCCCGACGAGGATCCGGCCGCCCGGCGGGCCGGCCCGAACGTCCCGGAGTCGGCCCAGGACGAGGACGGCCCCGATGGCTAGCCGCACTGCCCGGGGGAGGCGACGGGTCGGCGCCCGGTCACCGGTCCGGTCATGGGAGCGGCCTTGGCCGGCGGCATGAGCCTTCTCATCGGCGTGGGCCCGCTCACCGGGCCGGGTCCTGTCATCGGCGTGGCCGTCCGGTGCGCGGGACTCCGCTGGGCGGCGGTCGTCCGGCGCCCGGTCACCGGTTCGGCCACGGGAGCGGTCCCGGTCGGCGGTCCAGCTGCCGACGCGGCGGCGGGCGATGGAACGACGCCCGGCGCCGGAGACGCCGCGGCAGTCGTCCCAGCCGGCTCAGTCGCCGATGAGAGCGGCGAGCAGCTGTGCGGCCGCCTCCTTGTCGAGGTGTTGATTGGCGTTGCCGCACTTCGGCGAGACGACGCACGCCGGGCAGCCGTCGAAGCAGGCGCAGGTGCGCAGCCGCTCCAGCGTCGCCCGCCCCCATTCATCGGCCATCTCGTAGCCGCGCGCCGCGAAGCCGGCGCCGCCCGCCACCCCGTCGTGGACGATGATCGTGCACAGCTCGGTGTCCGGGTGCATCACCATCGACACCCCGCCGATGTCCCAGCGGTCGCATGGGGCGAAGGCCGGCAGCAGGCCGATCGCCGTGTGCTCCACCGCATGCGCGGCACTGCCCAGCCTGACCGCCGAGAGGCCCAGACGGTCGGCCACCTCCTGCGGCACCGTCCACCACACCGCCTTCGTCACCATGCGGTGCTCGTCCAGCTCGAGCGGATTCTCGTCCCACACCTGGCCGGTCCTCTCGTCCCGACGCAGGTAGCCGATCACCTGCGTGACGAGCTCGACGTCGCCGGTGCGCACCTGCGTCGCGCCGAAGCGCCGACCGGCGTCCTCGTGGAGGATGCGCGCCTGCGTCGTTGACAGCGGCTGCGTGTGATAGCCGGGGCGCTGCCTGCGCACGAGCGCCTCGCGGCGCTCCGGAGCGAAGCGGTCCACCACGTACTGCTCGCCCTGCTGGAGGTACACGGCGCCGGGGAAGACGCTGCGGTCAGCGGCCTCCAGATCCACTTGGCCGAGGACGCGCCCCGACTCCGTCTCGACGATGTCCAGCGGCCCGCCTTCCAGACCGCGCAGGTCGATGGCGTCCACCGCCCGTTCCGGCCTCGGCCAGAACCATCCGGTCCGGCGGCGGCGCAGCAGCCCGGCCGAGGCGAGCTGATCGGCCAGCGCGGCCATTCCTGGGCCGAACCAGCGCGCATCGTCCGGCTGGAGCGGCATCTCCTGGGCGGCGGCCGCCAGGTGCGGGCCGAGCACGTACGGATTGTCCGGGCTGAGTACCGTGCGCTCCACGGGGGCGTCGAAGATGAGCTCGGGGTGCGCGAACAGGTAGGCGTCCAGCGGGTTCTGGTTGGCCAGCACCACGACGAGGGCGTCGCGATCGGCCCGCCCGGCGCGCCCGGCCTGCTGCCACAGCGAGGCCAGTGTGCCGGGGAAACCGCAGATGAGCACGGCGTCCATGCCCGAGATGTCCATGCCCAGCTCAAGGGCGTTCGTGGCGGCCACCCCGGCCAGTCCGCCGGTCGTGAGGGCGTGCTCGATCTCGCGCCGGTCACCGGCAAGATACCCCGCCCGGTAGGCGAGGACGCGGCGGTCGGTGCGCAGGCTGCGCCCCGCCCCTTCCGCCACCAGCTCGGACTGGGCGCGGCTCGGCACGAAGGCGATCGTCTGCCTGCCGTCGTCGACGAGCCTCGCGAGGAGGGCCGCGGTGTCGGTGCCGGGGTCGCCCTCGGGCCGCCACAGCACCACGTCGCGGGCCGGGTGCGGTGCCGTGTCCAGCGTCACCTCGTCGATCGGTTCGGGCTCGCCGATGAGGCGCGCCGCCGACTCGCCGGGCGAGGCGGATGTCGCGGAGGCGATGACGAACACCGGATCGGAGCCGTAGGCCCGGCACAGCCTGCGCAGCCGCCGGATGACGCAGGCCACCTGCGCGCCGAAGACGCCGCGGTAGCGGTGCCCCTCGTCGATCACGACGTGGCGCAGCCCGCCGAGCAGGCGGGCCCATCGGGCGTGCCGGGGGAGGACCGCATGATGGAGCATGTCCGGGTTGGTCAGCACGAGGCGCGCGTGCTCGCGAGCGAAACGCCTTGTCGCCGCGTCGGAATCGCCGTCCAGGGCGACGATCGGCCAGCCCTTCGGGCCGAGTTCGCGCGCCACGCGACGCTGGTCGTGCGCGAGCGCCTTCGTCGGCGCGAGGTAGAGGGCCGTCGGTTCGCGGTGGATGCCCAGCAGCGCACTGGCCGACGACGCTGTCGCGGCGCGCCCCGCCCGGGGGCGGCCTGGGGGCCCGCCCGGGAACCGGGGGAGACCGTCCGGGGGAGGACGGCGTCCCTCCGAGAGGTGCGGGGGCCCGCCGGACGGGTGCGGGGCGTCTGCGCCCGCCCCGGCCTCGGCCCCGGGCCGTGCGGGGCCCATGGGGGCGCCGGTCCCGCCCGGGGCGCTGCCCGGCGCGGCCCTCCCGGAGGGGCCGTCCGTCGGGATTCCGTTCCCGACGGCTTTCTGCGGTGCGCCGTCCGGCGGAGCCCCGGCCGTGGCGGAGTTCGTCGGAACTCCGGCCGGGGCCGTGTCGGCGATGATCGCCAGCAGATAGGCCAGCGTCTTGCCCGAGGCGGTCGGCGTGGAGACCGCCACGTGACGTCTGGCGTGCATGAGCTCCGCGACTCGTACTTGGTGCTCCCAGGGGGTTTCGATGCCGTGGGCGACCAGGCCCTCGCGGTGGTGCGGGGAGAACCACGCCGGCCACTGCCCGCGCCTGCCCCCGGTGGCGTCGCGGTGGTCGATGTGGATCGCGCTGGGATGCTCGCTCAACCACTCGGGGACTGCCATGAAGCCCATTGTGCCCGCAGGCCTCGTGCCCGCCGCCGGCTGCCGACTGGAGGTCCACATCTCCACGCCGGCCGTGAGAAGATCCGGCAGCGCCTCTCGTGCCCGCCGCCGGCTGCCGACTGGAGGTCCACTGCGCGCGGGCCTGCAGCCGTGACCGCCACCGCCGACACCGGGCCGAGCGGAGGTCTACTGCGCGCGCGGGCCCGCATGCCAACCCAGCGGGCCATGGAGCTCGGCCTGGGAGGTCCACTGCGCGCGGCCCCCACGAGCTCGACGTCCGAGTCGTCGAGCTGCTGGACGGAGGTCCACTGCGCGCGGGCCCCACTGCACGTCCGCGTAGTGCCCGCCGCGCATCGGCCGCTCGTCGCCCGGTCCTCGTGGCGTCCACCATCTCCTGCACGAGCGCGGACAGGGCAGACTGGTTGTGGGTCATCGTGGGATCCTTGGAGCTTCTGGCGGAATCCGGACAGATCCCACGATGACCCACCCAAGACCTCAACAGCCCGAGCACATTGCCACGGGAATGCCACCACGCTATGGGACTCATCCTCGTGGTGCCGCCGGCGGGCCCGCCGCGTCCGGTCGGACGCCGCATCGGATCGGGCCCCGGACGCCCTGCCGCGGGCGTCCTCGTCGTCCGCGCATCTTGCGGAGCGGGCGCCCTTCGTCCTCGCCCGGACTCCGGGCGCCCTGCCGGACCCGTCGTCGGCGGCCCGGCCGGACGGCGCCCCACCTGCCGCCCCCGTGTGCCACAGTGGGGCCATGCTCAGCAGTCAGGCCGTCGGCGCGCTCCGCGCCGTCCTCGTCGACGCCGGGTATACCGTCGACGCCGTGCTCGAGCGGCTCGGCCCCTCCGGCAGCGAGGGGCTCGCGCGCAATGCGACGATCCCCGCGCTGCACGTCCTCGGCGCCGCCGACGACGCTCAGGCCATCCTCATCCGCCTCTTCCCCCTGCAGCAGACCCTGCTGCGCGGACCGGTCGAGCGGGTGCTCGGCGCCCGACTGCTCCGGTCCCTGATCGACGAGGGCGTTCTTCGGGAGTCGGGGCCCGCGGCGTTCCCCGTGCCGGGGGCGGCGCCGCCGGCCGGCGACCCCCTTCCGACGGGGCCCGCCCCGGGCGGCCCCCGCGTCAGGGCGGCCGTCGACATCCGCCCCTACGGCTTCGAGGACGCCGACGGCTCCTGGTCGGGCTGGGTCGCCGCCGATCCCGTCCCGGGGCTGGACGGGATCGTCACGCCCACCCGTCCCGACTACGTGCTCGGCGTCAGCCCGGCGTCCACCTCGCTGTCACGGCTGACCGTCCCCGACCGGGTGGGCACGGCCCTCGACCTCGGAACCGGATGCGGCGTGCAGAGCCTGCACCTGGCCCGCCACGCCGGCCGTGTCGTCGCCACCGACCTCAACCCGCGGGCCTGCGAGCTCGCCGGGCTCACCATGGCTCTCAACGGCATCGACCGGGTCGGGCTGCGCGAGGGCAGCCTCTACGAGCCCGTCGACGGCGAACGCTTCGACCTCATCGTCACGAACCCGCCCTACGTCATGAGCCCGCCCGACGACGGCGCCGAGCGCCTCGTCTACCGCGAGGGGCCCTTCGCCGGCGACGGCCTCGTCGAGAGGGTCGTCCGGCGGGGGCCGCGGCACCTGACCGGCGGCGGCCTGCTCCAAGTGCTCGCCAACTGGGCCGACGGAGGCGGCGCGCGCTGGCAGGACCGCCTGTCCGGATGGGCGGCCGGCACCGGCTGCGATCTGTGGGTGATCCAGCGCGAGAGACTCGACGTCTACGAGTACATCGAGATGTGGCTCACCGACGCCGGCCTGGCCGGCAGCGACGAATGGGGCCCCCGCTACCGCCGGTGGCTCGACTACTTCGAGAGGCTGGGCATCACCGGCGTCGGCATGGGGTGGATCATGCTGCGCAACTCCGGGGCCGCCCGGCCCCGGATCCGCATCGAGGAATGGCCCTACGACATCGGCCGACCCGTCGGGCCCGCCCTGTCATCCGGGTGGCGGACCCTCGACGCCCGCTCCCTGGACGACGACGCGCTCCTCGCCACCCGCTGCACGCTCGACCCCGACGTCGTCCAGGAGACCACGGGCGCGCCCGGAGCCGCCGACCCGAGCCATGTCGTCCTGCGCCGGACCACCGGGCTGCGAAGGGCGATCGAGGTGGACACGGCGCTGGGCGGCGTGCTCGGCGCCTGCGACGGCGAGCTCCCGCTGGGCCGGATCGTCGACGCGGTCGCCGAACTGCTCGGCGACGACCCCGCCGCGCTGCGCGCCCGACTCGCCCCGAGACTGCGCGACGCCCTCGTCGACGGCTTCATCACCGTCCGCCCGTCCGATGCCCCGCCCGCCTGATGATCGGTCCCGCCGCCACGGCCCGCTCCCGGGCGCGATCCGCGCCCGGTCCCGCGAGCGGAGGCGCCTCCGCATCATCCGTCCTCGGGCACGCGGTTCGACGCCCCAGGGCTCTGGCTGCCAGACGGCCCCTCGGCGCCCGCTCCCGGGCGTGCGGTTCCCCGAGCCTCACGACGCGTGGGCCGACACGGCCGACGCACCCACATTCTCCCGGCGCGCGGTTCGCCGTCGGCGTCCGGCGAGGCTATGGTGAGCCCCACACGGGGCCGGTGAGGATCGACCCCGTGCCCGTTCGGTACGACGGGCGCCGGTCCGGTGAGCGCTACGATCTTGGCGTCCGTCCACCCGGGCGAACGGTCATCGGCCCGTCCCGGGGCCGTCCAAGGACGAAGGCACACGAAGGATCACTGTGGCAGACACACCGCGCCGGCTCGTCATCGTCGAGTCCCCCACGAAGGCGACGAAGATCGCCGGTTACCTCGGCCCCGGCTACGTCGTCGAGTCGAGCCGCGGGCACGTGCGCGACCTCCCCACCAGCGCCGCCGAGGTGCCGGCCAGGTACAAGGGCCAGCCGTGGGCGCGCACCGGGGTCAACGTCGACGCCGACTTCACCCCGATCTACGTGGTCAGCGCCGACAAGAAGGCCACGATCCGCAAGCTCAAGACCGATCTCAAGGACTCCGACGAGCTCTACCTGGCCACCGATGGTGACCGCGAGGGCGAGGCCATCGCATGGCACCTGCTCCAGGAGCTGAAGCCCACGGTGCCGGTCAGGCGCATGGTCTTCCACGAGATCACCCGGGACGCCATCCAGGAGGCCGTGGCCCACCCCCGCGAGCTGGACGAGGACCTCGTCCAGGCCCAGGAGACCCGCCGGATCCTCGACCGTCTCTACGGCTACGAGGTCAGCCCCGTGCTGTGGAAGAAGGTCATGCCGCGCCTGTCCGCCGGCCGCGTGCAGTCCGTCGCCACCCGTCTCATCGTCGACCGGGAGCGCGAGCGCATGGCCTTCCGTGCCGCCTCCTACTGGGACCTCGAGGCGACCCTCGACGCCGGGGCCGAGGCCTCCCCGCGCGAGTTCACCGCCCGACTGGTCGGTCTGGACGACCGCCGCATCGCCCAGGGCGCGAGCTTCGACTCCCTCGGCAGGGTCAAGGGCGACGTCGTCGTCCTCGACGAGGCCGCGGCGGCCGTGCTCGCCGCGGCCCTGGAGAAGGCCCCGTTCTCCGTCGCCGGCGTCGAGG
Source organism: Propionibacterium acidifaciens DSM 21887 (assembly GCF_000426605.1). Classification (GTDB taxonomy): domain Bacteria; phylum Actinomycetota; class Actinomycetes; order Propionibacteriales; family Propionibacteriaceae; genus Propionibacterium; species Propionibacterium acidifaciens. Next base: position 4,339 of record NZ_AUFR01000014.1, on the reverse strand, counting down.
CCAAGCCCTACACCCGCCGTCCGGCGGCGCCCTTCCGCACCACGACCCTGCAGCAGGAGGCGGGCCGCAAACTCGGTTTCACCACCGACCGCACGATGCGCATCGCCCAGGAGCTCTACGAGGGCGGCTGGATCACCTACATGCGCACCGACTCGGTCACGCTGTCTGACCAGGCCGTCGACGCCGCGCGCGACGCCGTGCGCTCGCTCTACGGTGCCGACTACCTGCCCGACCGGCCGCGCATCTACGCCAGCAAGGTCAAGAACGCCCAGGAGGCCCACGAGGCCATCCGTCCGGCCGGCGCGAGCTTCCGCACCCCGGCCCAGTCCGGGCTGAGCGGCGACCAGTTCCGCCTCTACGAGCTCGTCTGGCAGCGCACCGTCGCCTCCCAGATGGCCGACGCCACCGGCCAGCAGATGATCGTGCGCATCGAGGCCTCCTGCCCCCAGCGCGTCGACCTCGGCGAGCGGGCCGGCGCCGTGCGCACCGCACGGTTCGCCGCCTCCGGCCGCACCATCACCTTCCCCGGCTTCCTCAAGGCCTACGTCGAGTCCACCGACGACCCGGCCGAGCGGACGACCAGGCTGCCGCGGCTGTCCCCCGACCAGCCGCTCGACCCGGTCCGGGTCGCCGCCGAGGGGCACGCGACGAAGCCCCCGGCGCGCTTCACCGAGCCGAGCCTCGTCGCCAAGCTCGAGGAGCTCGACATCGGCCGCCCGTCGACCTATGCGTCGATCATCCGCACGATCACGAGTCGCGACTACGTCTTCAAGAGGGGCGCCGCGCTCGTGCCGACCTGGCTGGCGTTCGCCGTGACCCGCCTGCTCGAGGAGCACTTCACCGCGCTCGTCGACTACGACTTCACGGCCGACCTCGAGGAGCAGCTCGACTCGATCGCCAAGGGCCAGGTCGACCGGCTCGAGGTGCTGCGCGACTTCTACTTCGGTCCGCAGGACGGGCAGGCGTCCGGCCGGTCCGCGCGCGAGGGCCTGCACGAGCTGACCAGGGCCCTCGGCGACATCGACGCGAGGGCCCTGTCCACCTTCCACCTCGGCGACCTCGACTCGGGCGTCGACGTGCGGGTCGGCCGCTACGGCACCTACGTCGAGGACGAGGATGCGCACCGCGCCAACGTGCCGGAGGACATGCCCCCCGACGAGCTGACCGTCGAGGCGGCCCGTGAGCTGCTGGCCAGGGCCGGCGGCGGCGACCGCGAGCTGGGCCTCGATCCGCAGACCCACGTGGCCATCGTCGTGAGGAACGGCCGCTTCGGCCCCTACGTCACGGAGGTCCTGCCCGAGGACGAGGCGCCGGCCAAGGGCTCGAAGAGGGCGAAGCCGCGCACGGCGAGCCTCTTCCGCTCGATGGACCCGGCCTCGGTCACCCTCGACGACGCCCTGCGGCTGCTGTCCCTGCCGCGCGTCGTCGGCGGCGAGGGCGAGGACGTCATCACCGCGCAGAACGGCCGCTACGGCCCGTACCTCAAGCGCGGCACCGACACCCGCTCGCTGCCCAGCGAGGAGGCCATCTTCACCACGACGTTCGAACAGGCCGAGGAGCTCTTCTCCCAGCCGAAGCGCCGCGGCCGCGCCGCGGCGGCCCCGCTCAGGGAGCTCGGCGCCGACCCGGCCAACGGCAGGCCGGTCGTCGTCAAGGACGGCCGCTTCGGCCCGTACGTCACCGACGGCGAGACGAACGCCACGCTGCCCAGGACCGACTCCGTCGAGGCCGTGACGCTGGAGCGCGCGGCCGAGCTGCTCGCCGCCAAGCGCGCCAAGGGGCCCGCCCCGAAGCGGCGCGGCTCGCGCGGGACGGCGAAGAGGGCCACTGCGAAGACGAAGAAGGCCACGACGAAGAGGACAGCCAAGGCCTCCGGGGCCGCCGGCCCGAAGGGGGCGGCCGGTTCCGCAGCCGGGAGTGCGTCGGACGCCCGGGCCGGGGAGAGGCCCGGAACGGCCGCCGGGAGCACGGCGAGGGCGACCGAGTAGGCCCTCCTCCCGCCTGCGGGGCGGGGCGGGGACGGCCTTCGTGGTAGGACTGGCAGTCGAGACTCTCCTCCTGACCGCGGCAGGGGCCGGCGGGCAGGACCCGAACACCGATCCGAGGAGCGGGCATGAGCGCACATGAGAGCAGGAACTGGTTCTTCGAGACGCCCTGGCACGTGCAGGCGCCCGAGCTCACGAGCACCGCGCTCGACCTCGACCGGGTCGTCCTCCTCGACGACCCCGATGCCGGGCAGGTGCGGCTGACCGTCCTCGACACGCCGACCGAGCGCCTGCTCCACGCCGGCGTCATGGTCGCCCAACGCGTCGTCGGGGGATCGGGGGAGTGGTTCGTCCGGGCGCCCGCGTGGGGGCCCTGGCTGCCCGACGGACGGTCGGGGCCGATCGCCTCCGACGGCGACTCGGAGCTGCCCGACGAGGTCGCCGATCTCGTCGCGCCCTTCCGCCGCCGGGCGCGCCTGGGCCCGGTCATCGGCTGCACCCGGGCGCGCGCCCGCTACGGGATCCTCGACGAGTCCGGCGGGATCCTCGCCGTGCTCACCGACGACCGCGTCACCGTGCGCCGCGGCGGCATCGCCACGGGCCGTTTCCGCGAGTCCACCGTCGACGTGGCCCGTCTCAGCGCCCAGCAGCGGGCCTTCGTCGCCGAGCAGATGGCCCAGATCGGTGCGGTGCGGGTCGACGGGTTCAAGGGCCTCTTCGCCCGCGTCGGCGAGCTCGCCCCGGCCCCCGCTCCCATCGGCGGGCGGCCGGCGGACCCGACGACGGCCGGTTTCCTGTCCTGGCTGCTGGCCCGGCGCTTCCACGCGATCGTCGGCGCCGATCTCGAACTGCGCAGCGGCGGGACCGACGACCCGGACGCCCTGGCCGGGGCCCTGCGCGGCTTCCGCGGCGAGCTCGACGTCCTGCGCGGCGTCGCCGACCCGGCCTGGCGCGCCGACCAGCTCGGCCGGCTGGACGTTCTCGAGGCCGCTGCGCCCGGGGCCGTCCGGAGGATGGACGAGTACGACGAGCTGCTCGACGCACTCGAGCTGGCGGTGCGCATCCCGCGCGTCGACGATGCCGCCGCCGAGCGGGCCGATGAGGCCCTCGGGGCCAGGCTGGGCACCGAGCTCGCCGGTCTGCGCGCCGGTGCCGACTTCGCGGTCGGTCATCCCGACGACGACGCGACGTGGGCCCAGGCGCTGGCCAGCGCCGAGCGGGCGCTCGCCCTCGTCCGCGCCGGCCGACCAGCCATCCGCAAGGCCAAGCGCACCGCCAGGCTGCTCGAGCGAATCGTGCGGGGCCTCGCGGCGGCCCAGGGGCCCGAGCCCGAGCCGGAGGGGCTCGCCGCGATGACGCCGGAGCAGGCCTACCGCGCCGGACGCGCCGCCGAGCGCGCCTGCGCCCGGGCCTCGGCCGCCCGCGCCGCCTTCGTCGGGGACTGGCCGGGCCTGCGCGACGACCTGCCGAGGGCCTCCGGGGGCTCCCGGCCCCGGCCCGGCCCGGCGCGCGTCGTGGAGGCCCTCACCGAGCTCGGACGGCAGGGCTGACCGTGGCGGCATCCGGGCGCTCCCGTGCGGGCAGGCTCGTCGTCTTCGAGGGCGGCGACGGGGTCGGCAAGTCCACCCAGGTGCGCCTCGCCGCCCGCGCCCTGGCCGAGGCCGGCGTCGAGCACGTCGTGACCCACGAGCCCGGCGGCACACGACTCGGCGAGGCGCTGCGCGGGCTGCTGCTCGACCCCGCCACGGGCGATGTGGCACCGCGCGCCGAGGTCCTCCTGTACGCCGCCGACAAGGCCCAGCACCTGCACCAGGTGGTGCGTCCGGCCCTCGACCGCGGGGCGGTGGTCATCTGCGACCGCTACCTTGACTCGATGCTCGCCTACCAGGGCGCCGGGCGGGTGCTCGACGTCGAGGACGTCGCCGCCATCGGCGCGTGGGCCACGGGCGGGCTCGTCCCCGATCTCACGGTGCTGCTCGACATGGACCCGGCGCGGGCCGTCGGCGTCAAGCGCGGCAGGGACCGCCTCGAGCAGGCGGGCGATGGCTTCCACGCGCGGGTGCGCCAGGGCTTCCTCGACCTCGCCGCCCGGGCGCCCGAGCGCTACCTGGTGCTGCCGGCCCGCACCGGCCGCGAGCACCTGGCCCGGTTGATCCGCCACCGGCTGACCGGGCTCGGCATCGAGGGGCTGCGGGGGTGACCGCCCAGGAGGAGCCCGCAATCGCTGCCCGTCCGGCGGGTCGGGTGGTCGGAACGGGGACACCGTGGCGCCCCGGACCGGTGGGCGGACCCTGGTGACCACGGGTGGGGGCCTCGCCGGTCAGCCCGGTGCGCATGTGGCCGGCCATGGCGTG
>NZ_AUFR01000013.1 GCF_000426605.1 Propionibacterium acidifaciens DSM 21887 | reverse complement strand
CCGAGGCCGGCAAGATCGCGGTCGTCCTGGACAACGCCCGATTCCACCACGCGAAAGCGTTGACCGCCCTCTACGAGCCCGGCCGGCTGCTGGAGCGCATCATCCCTGTTTTCCTGCCGCCGTACGCGCCCGACCACAACCCGGTGGAGCACGTCTGGAACGCGGCCAAGAGCAACATCGCGAACATTCAGCACGAGATCCCCGAAGAAACCTTCGGCGCGTTCGCCTCATACATCGCCAGCCGAACATTCGACTACGACTTCGAGCACCTCCCACTCCGCGAAACCAGAAACGATTTTGTTTCATGACGGCCATATGTGTTTGACCGGGAACTGGTCGAAGGGTTCGTCGTAAAACGCAGAAGTCAGTTCACGATGACGGTCTGTGTCAACGGGGAAGAAGTGCAGTGTCATTGTCCGACGACTGGGAGAATAGGTGATCTCGACCTGAGGAATGTGGCTTGCCTGGTCTCCCCGAGCAGTGATCCGAAGAGGAGGACGAGGTACACGGTCGAGGCGGTGTCAGCGGATGATCCGGATGATCCGGACAAGCGCTGGATCGGAATCAACCAGGTCCTCTCCAACCGCCTTGTCGAGTTTTTCCTTCAGACGCACCAACTGGACGATGTCGTTGCGAGCTGTGATGAGATCCACAGGGAGGTGACCCTGGGGGCCTCCAGGCTCGATTTTCTGATCGGCAGCACCTATCTCGAAGTGAAGACGCCTCTGACGGCGATTCAGGTTCCTTATGGAGATCAGATCAGGACAAGACCCGTGAAGCCGCTCGAGTCCACCGATCGATTCGTGAAACATGTCCGTGAACTCGGGGGGTCTCTCGCGGAGCACGAGAGGGCCGTTCTGCTGATGGTGTACCAGTACGAGGTCACGAAACCCAAGAAGCGGCCTGCGAGCGCGCATGCGAAGGAGGTTCGTGCTGCAATTGTGGATGCCATCGAAAAGGGTGTGCAATTTTTTGAGATCACCATGAGGTTCAATCCCGACGGGGTCGAACTGAAAACAGTCGCGGAGATCACCGACAATCTTGATTTCGGCGGATGACGACCCAGTGGTGCTGTGGTGCGATCTGAGGCGGAGGCTCTTCTGCTGCCCCCACACCCAGAGCAGCTGTCGGCGCCCGCGTGGCCACGAGCCGTTCGAGAACGGGGCCGCTGGACCTCGGGCGGGTGGATCCCCGTCGGCTCCGGGGCGCGGCGTATCGTCGGGTACGGGCCGGGCCCCGCCCGGTCCGGAGCGGCTCCTGCGGGACGGTCCCCGAGACGAGGTGAGTGCGATGGGCGCGGACACGCCGACGACCGGCTCCGGGGCCGCGTCCGAGAGCGGCGCCTCCGGGCGCGCCCCGCGGACGAAGGCGGCCGGCACCGTCGTCCCGATGTGCCCGCTGCGGCCCGAGGACTACTGCAGCCAGTGCCAGGCCTACGCCACCGGCCCGCAGGACTGCGGTCTCGTGTACATGGTGCTGCACGACCCGGACCTGCGGGAGATGTACGCCGAGCAGCTGGCCCGCTACCGCGAGGCCGGCCGCCAGTGGGGACGGCGGCGCTGAGGCCGGGGACGCCGTTCCCCGTCGGACGACGACAGGTCCGTCCGAGACGTCGCGGACGGGACCGTTCTCCCGTCCCACGGCGCCCGGGCCGGGGCGCGGGCGCGCGGGGTGCGCTCAGCGCTGGAGCAGCGGGTTGTAGCCGAGGCTGTTGTAGCGGGCCGGGCACTGCTTGTCGAGGAGGATGTCCGGGGCGATGTGCTCCTCGCGGCGCAGCTCGTGAAGCCGGGGCACCAGACGGTCGCGGACGTGCCACGGGTCGATCGTGTTGAGGTAGACCTTCGTGTCGCCCTCGAAGCCGGCGAGCGTCGAGACGCGCCACTTGAGGGCGATGTGCCACGGCAGGGGGACGTCCATGTCGGGGGAGCGGTGGTGCCACTCCTCGTTGCACGGCACCTCGGCGCCCGTCGCGGCGTGGATCGCGTGGAGGATCGCCGACATGTCGGCGATCTCCTTCGGCGACTGGAGCCACGGCTCGCAGGTGCGGGACTTGGAGAAGATCTCGACCGTCGGGTAGCGGTGGCCGAAGCCGGCGAAGGCGATCGCCGAGTCGTTCTCGGCGATGATGAGGTTGTGCTGCACCGCGGCGTTGAGGACGTCCTCGTTGAACACATTGAGGTTGCGGCGCAGAGCGGCGATCTCGTCGTTGGTCTGGGCGCCGTGCTCGTCCATCGCCACGAGCTGCTTGTGCAGGTGGTCGATGGAGGCCCCGGCCGGGCTCCGCCAGTTCTGGAAGACCGCCACGTAGCGGGCGTAGCGGTTCTCCTCGTACAGGTCGTGCAGGGCCTCGATCGTGAAGAGGAGGTACTGCTCGTGCTCCTCGACGCTCAGCGAGCCCGAGCCCGCCAGCTGACCCGTGTCGGCGGCGAAGTCCATGTAGTGGCGGCGGGCGACGATGACGTCGTGGGAGGAGGCGAAGAAGGACAGCGAGTCCTCGAGCATCTCGTCCTCGCCGACCCCGGCGATCTGGTCGGGGCTCATGCCGGAGGCGACCATCTTCGAGCGGCAGACGCTCAACAGGTGCTGCCGCCCGGCCGGGTCGGCCACGTAGCGCTCGTAGGCGGCCATGACCCCGGGCGAGGGCCGGTAGTCGTAGTTGGTGCGCCAGTAGTCGAAGCCGAGGATCTCGAACAGGTTCGGGACGCGGCGGAACTCGGCCACCGTGTCGGTGCGCTGGCTCGGCAGCACGCCGGACAGCGTCCGCCAGCCCTCGGCGGTGCGCACCCGGCGGGACTTGGGCGGCGGGATCTCGGACATCCGCCCGAGGCAGAAGACGCAGGCGTGCGTGCTGTCGCCCGGCTGCAGCGGACGGACGTCCTCGATCGGCTTCGTCAGCGGGCGGTTGCCCCGCCCGGGAACGGTCCAGACCTCGACGCCCGACAGGGGGTTGGTCTGCTTGACGGTGCCGTCAGGCATGACTCGGATCGGTTCGATGTGGCCCTCATTGCCCATGACAAGGATTCTAGGGCCAGTCGGCGGCGATCGGCCGGGCTCCACGATGCGAGACCGGCACGGGTTCCCGCCGGCGCCGCCCGCGGGTGTTCCATGGGGGGCATGAGCTCCGCCCCGCCCGAACAGGCCCTGTGTCATCTGCCCGATTTCGCCGCGCTCGACGCGCCGACCCACGACCGCGTCATCCACGAGGCGATGCGGTTCCGGCGCCGCCGACTCGACGCCCTGGCGGCCGATCCGCACCCGCCGACGGCGGAGAACGTCATCCACGTCTGGGAGCTCGCGGGGCTGCCCCCGGCGCGGGCCCTCGCCGCGTTCACGACCGTGCGCGACGCCGACACGACCGAGGAGCTCGACGCCCTGGCCGAGCGCCTCGCCCCGAGCTGGCGGCCCACGAGGACGCCATCGCGCTGAGCCGTCCCCTGTTCGACCGGCTCCTGGCGTGCAGGACGCGGCGGCGCGGGGCGTGGTCGAGCTCGACGACGAGGACTCCCACTGGCTGTCCGAACGCATCCGCGACCACCGGCGCCGGGGCGTCGAGCTGCCGCCGGGCGACCAGGACGCCCTGGGGCCCTCAACGGCGCCATCGCCGCCGCCTCGGCCCACTTCGAGCGGCTCGCCCGGGCCGGGTGCAACGAGGCCGCCGTGCACCTGACCGACGAGGCCGAGCCGGCCGGGCTCGGCCCGGAGCAGCGGCGGGCCGCCGCCGACGCGGCGGCCGCGGCCGGGCTGGACGGCTGGCTGCTCGAGCTCGTCAACACCACCGGGCAGGACTGGCTGGCCCGCCTGGACCGGCAGGACGTCCGTCGGCGCGTCTTCGAGGCGTCCGTCGGCCGCGGCGCCTCCGGGCCGAACGCCACCGGGGCGACCGTCGTCGAGCTGGCCCGGCTGCGCGCCCGCCGCGCCGCGCTGGAGGCCCGGGGTCTGGCCCCCGGGCTCGTCCCGCCGCGCTACCGCAGCCGCTGCTTCTCGCACGTCTGGGGCGGCGGCCACGACGGCGGCGCCTACTACGCCTACACGTGGGCCGAGGTCCACGACGCCGACGTCTGCGCCCGGTTCGCCGAGCAGGAGGTCGACGGCGACGGCGGCCTCAACCGGGCGGCGGGGGAGCGCTTCCGCCGCGAGGTCCTGGCGCCCGGCGGCTCGGTCGACCCGGCCGCCGCCTACCGCGCCTTCCGCGGGGCCGACCCGGACGTCGCGCACCTGGTGCGCCGCCGCACCCGCGGCCCGGAGCGCTGACCGGGCGCCCGGCCCGGCGACTGCCGCCCGGCCCCGCGCCCGCCGTCGGCGGGCCGGCCTCGCAGGTGGGCGGCGAGCAGCCCGCCGAACGACATCCCGACCCGCCGCGTCCGCGCTCCGGCCGCCTGCCTCACAGGTGGGCGGCGAGCAGTTCCCCGAGACTCATCGCCGCGCGGCCGCGCAGGTCCTTGATCTGCTTGCGGCAGCTGAAGCCGTCGGCGAGCAGGATCGCGTCGGGCCCGGCGGCGTCGATGGCGGGCAGCAGGTCGTGCCCGGCCACCGCGACGCTCATCCCGTAGTGGCCCTTCTCGACGCCGAAGTTGCCCGCCAGGCCGCAGCACCCGGCCAGCGGGACGACGGTGGCGCCGGTCGACTCGAGAAGCCCCTTGTCCTTCTCCCAGCCGAGCACCGACGAGTGGTGGCAGTGCGGCTGGGCGACGATCGTGTGGCCGCTCAGGTCGGGGGCCCGCCAGCCCTCGGTGGCGGTCAGCAGCTCGGCCAGCGTGCGCATCGAGCCGGCGACGGTCCCCACCCGCTCGTCGCCGTCGAGCAGCTCGGCGGCGTCCGAGCGCCACACGGCCGTGCAGCTGGGCTCCAGCCCGACGATCGGGATGCCCTGCGCGGCGATCGGGTGGAGGACGTCGAGCGCGCGGCGCAGGCGCGAGCGGGCCCCGTCGAGCTGGCCGGTGGTGATCCAGGTGAGGCCGCAGCAGGCGTCCTGCTCGATGACGCGCGGGGCGTAGCCGGCGGCGAGCAGCGTGCGCACGAGGCCCAGCGCCTGGCCGCCCTCGAAGGCGTCCGAGAACGAGTCGATCCACACCGCCACCGGCCTGCCCTGCGCCGGCGGTTCCTCGCGCAGGACCGTCGCCGCCTCGGAACGGGCCGAGCCGCCGGTGCGGAAGCGCGGCATGGGACGGCGCTGGTCGACCCAGGCGAACCAGCGGACGAGGCGCCGTAGCCCGGGGGTCTGGAGGAGGACGTTGCCGAGGACGCCGACGTGCAGCCTCGTGACGAGCCGCCCCCAGGTGGGCAGCCAGCCCATGGACAGGTGGGAGCGGGGACGGGAGAGGAAGCGGTGCCTGAATCGCTCGTGCAGCACGCGGGACTTGTAGGCGGCCATGTCGATGCCGGTGGGGCAGTCGCGGCGGCAGCCCTTGCAGGCCAGGCAGAGCTCGAGGGCCTCGCCGACCTCCGGCGAGCGCCAGCCGTCCGTGAGCAGGCCGCCGTTGACCATCTCCTGGAGCACGCGGGCGCGCCCTCGGGTGGAGTCCTTCTGGTCGCCGGTGGCCCGGTAGCTGGGGCACATGACCCCGCCGGAGGCCGTCGTGTCGGCCAGGCACTTGCCGACGCCGGTGCACCGGTGCACGGCGCGGGAGAAGTCCGGGTCGGCGATGCGCAGGGGGGCGGCGATCGTCGCGGGCACGCGGACGGCCTCGTCCGTGGGGTCCGGGTCGACGATCACGCCCGGGTTCATGACGTTGTCGGGGTCGAAGACGTTCTTGACCCTGCCGAACAGCCCGATGGTCCGCTGCGAGTACATGAGCGGCAGCAGCTCGCTTCGGGCGCGGCCGTCGCCGTGCTCGCCCGACATCGAGCCGCCGAAGCCCGCGACGAGTCGGCCTGCCGCCAGCATGAAATCGTGGTAGCGCTCCACGCCGCCGGGACTCTCGAAGGGGAAGTCGATGCGGCAGTGCACGCAGCCGTCGCCGAAGTGGCCGTACGGCAGGCCGTGCAGCCCGTGCTCGGCGAGCAGCCCGTTGAGCGCGGTGAGGTACTCGCCGAGGTGCTCGGGGGGGACCGCCGAGTCCTCCCAGCCGGCGTAGGCCGGGTTCTCGAGGGCGACGCCGGCCAGCCCGGCGGCGTCGGAGCGGATGCCCCACAGCCGGTCGGCCTGCGCCGGGTCGTCGACCACCCAGCCCTCGAGGGCCCCGCAGCCCGAGGCGAGGCGCCGGGCGCGGTCGGCGACCTCGCGGGGGTCGTCCCCGACGAGCTCGACGAGGGCCCAGCCCTCCCCGCACGGCAGCGGCGGCACCGCCGACGGACCGAGCCGGTCGGCGACCAGCTGGACGAGCCGGGCGTCCAGGCCCTCGATGGCCGTCGGGCCGTACTCGAGGATCGTCGTCGTGGCGGTGCCGGCCATCGGCATCGTCGGGTAGCCCAGCGCCACCATCGTCTTGCACGGGGCGTCGGCGACGAGCCGGACCGTGGCCCGCGTGATGATCCCGAGCGTGCCCTCGGTGCCGGAGAAGAACCTGGCGGTGTCGCGCCCGTTCTCGGGCAGCAGGTGCTCCAGGGAGTAGCCGGAGACCTCCCGGGTGAAGCGGCCGCACTCGGTGCGGATGGGGGCGAGGTTGTCGTCGACGAGGGCGGCCAGGGCGCGGGAGACCCCGCTCGAGGCGTCGTCCGGGCCCAGGCGCACGTGCTCGCCGGTGCCGGTGACGACGTCGAGGCCGAGGGTGTTGTCGGCGCTGCGCCCGTAGCCGAGGGCCCGCGGGCCGCAGGCGTTGTTGCCGATCATGCCGCCGATGGTGCAGCGGTTCGAGGTGGACGGGTCGGGCCCGAAGCGCAGCCCGAACGGCTTGGCGGCCGCCTGCAGCGCGGACTGGACGACGCCGGGCTCGACGGTGGCGGTGCGCTCCTGCGGGTCGATGTCGATGATGCGGCGCAGGTGCCGGTTCATGTCGATGACCAGGCCCGGGCCGACGGCGTTGCCGGCGCAGCTGGTGCCCGCGCCGCGTCCGGTGATCGGGATGCCTGCCTCGATGGCCGCCGCGACGACCTGCTCGAGCTCGTCGGTGCTGCGCGGCTTGGCGACGGCCCGGGGCACGATGCGGTAGACCGAGGCGTCGGAGGAGTAGACGGCCCGCGTGAGCGCGGAGTCGTCGAGGCAGTTGTCGGCGCCGAGGGCGGCCTCGAGGGCCCTGGCCCGCTCGGAGGCCTCCCGGGCGAGGACCCGCAGACGACTCGTCTCCCGTGCTGGTGCGCTCACGAGCACATAGTGTGCCACCCGGCCGGCGGCGTCCCGGGGGCGTCCCAGCCTCGCGGGTCGGACGGGCCCAGGTCCGCTCCGGTGCGGGCGCCGGGTCAGCAGTGCGCGTAGGAGTCGGGGGAGAGGCCCTCGAGGACGGCCGCCATGGCGCGCCCGAGCGCCCGCAGGTCCTCAGGGGCGACGCGGTCGATGAAGGCCCTGCGGACCGACTCGACGTGGACGGGGGCGGCGGCGTTGAGCAGCCCCATGCCGGCCTCGGTGAGCTCGGCGATGATGCCGCGGCGGTCGTCGGGGGCGCGGCGGCGGCTGACGAGATCGCGCTTCTCCAGACGGGAGACCGTGTGGGTGAGGCGCGAACGGGACTGGTAGGTGTTCCTCGCGAGCGCGGACATGCGCAGTGCGTGGGGGTCGTTCTCGGAGAGCCTCACGAGGATCTCGTACTCGTTGATGTCGAGATCGAACTGGCGCAGCGCCAGATCCAGTTGGGTCAGAATGTAGGCGCTGCCCGCGAGGCAGCTGCGCCAGACCATCTGCTGCTCGTCATTGAGCCAGCGGGTGTAGGAGACTTCATCCATGCTTAACATCCTATGTATGTGGTTCACAGTTTTGTTAACTTCATGACCGCCCATGACAAGCCCCGTTGTCAGGACCGTTCTCGTGTCCGCGCCCGCCTGTCCGTCGGGGTCGGGGCGAGGGGGCCGATAGGCTGGGCGACGACGGATGAACCGTCACGGACGCACTCGACGGAAGGCGGCCTCATGGCTGATGTTCGCGAACGGATCCTCGCCGAGTGCGAGCCGAGCTACCCGGCGATGTTCCGGGCCCGCGCAGCAGCCGCACCGGACGCCGTGGCCTACCGGGTGCCGCTCCACACCGAGCCCGAGCGGTGGGTGGACATGACCTGGCGCGAGGCCGAGCGCGAGGTCGACGAGATCGCCGCGGGCCTCGTCGCGCTCGGGCTGAGGAGTGAGCAGCGCGTGGCCATTGCGGCGATGACGCGCATCGAGTGGATCCTCGCCGACCTCGGCGTGGCCTGCGCGGGGGGCGCCACGACGACCGTCTACCCCAACACCAAGTCGCCTGATGAGCTGTTCATCCTGCGCGACTCCGAGTCGGTCGTCGTCGTGGCCGAGAACTGGACCCAGGCGCAGAAGGTCCTCGAGCTGACCGAGCTCGACGAGCAGGTCCATCACATCGTCCTCATGGACGACGACCGCCCCGTCGGCCACGTCGACGAGCGCCTCGTCACCTGGGAGCGGCTGCACGAGCTGGGCCGCGCCCACCTGGCCGACCATCCGCGGGCCCTCGCCGAGCGGATGGCGGCGATGGGGCCCGAGACCCTGTCCACCCTCATCTACACCTCGGGCACCACCGGCCGGCCCAAGGGCGTCGAGCTGCCGCACCGCTGCTGGACCTACGAGGGGCACTCCATGCGTCTCATGTGGGACGGCGTCGTCGGCGAGACGGACTCGCTCTACCTGTGGCTGCCGCTCTCGCACGTCTTCGGCCGCGATCTCGTCGCCACCCAGCTGGCCATCGGCTTCCGCATGATCGTCGACGGGCGCATCAACCGCATCGTCGAGGGCATGGGGGAGACCGGCCCGACCATCCAGGTGGGGGTGCCGCGCATCTACGAGAAGATCCGCGCCACCGTCATGACGATGAACCCCTCACGGGGGATCAAGGGCCGTGTCTCGCGCTGGGCCTTCGCCGTCGGCCGCGAGTCGCGCGCCTACCGGCTCGAGGGGCGGTCGATGCCCTGGGACGCCCGCGTCCGCTACTCGATCGCCGACCGGCTGGTGTTCCGGCGGCTCCGGCAGACCCTCGGCGGGCGGGTGCGCTTCATGATTTCGGGCTCGGCCAAGCTGTCCGAGCAGGTGCAGGAGTGGTTCTATTCGGCGGGGATCACCGTCATCGAGGGCTACGGCGCCACCGAGACCTCCGCCATCGCCGCCGTCAACGTGCCCGACCGGCCGCGGTTCGGCTCGGTCGGCCCGGTCACTCCGGGCGTCGAGCATGCGCTGGCCCCCGACGGCGAACTGCTGCTGCGCGGCCCGATCATCGCCACCGGCTACCACGACATGCCCGAGGCGACCGCCGAGGCCTTCGCCGACGGCTGGTTCCACACCGGCGACATCGGCGAGTTCGACGAGGACGGCTACCTGCGGATCACCGACCGCAAGAAGGACCTCATGAAGACCTCGAACGGCAAGTACGTCGCGCCGCAGAAGGTCGAGTCCACGCTGCTGGCCAATGTGCCGTACATCACCCAGGCCGTCGTGAGCGCCGAGGGCCGGCCCTATGTCGTCGCGCTGCTCACGCTCGACCGCGCCGACCTGCTCCGCTGGGGCAGGAGGCACGGTCACGGGGTCGAGGACTATGCGGCGCTCTCGCAGCTGCCCGAGATCCGCGCCTCGATCGACCGCTTCGTGCGTCGGGCCAACACGCGCCTGGAGCGCTGGGAGACCGTCAAGCGCTACGCGATCCTCGACCACGAGTTCAGCCAGGACAGCGGCGAGCTGACGCCCAGCCTCAAGGTCAAGCGCAACGTCGTGCTCGAGCGCTACGCCGGCACGATCGACGCCCTGTACGAGCAGGAGTCCCGCTCCGACCTCACGCCCGACAGCCACGGGGCCTGAGCCGTGGCCTCGTTCACCGTCGACATCCCGCTGCGCTGGTCCGACCTCGACCCGCAGGGCCACATCAACAATGTCATGACGGTCGACTTCACCCAGGAGGCCCGGGCGCGCTTCATGATGGAGTCGGACGCGCCCCAGCTGCTCATCGACGGCTGCGTCATGGTCAGCCAGCAGGTCGAGTACCTCCGGCCGGTGCGCTACTCCGACGAGCCGCTGCGGGTGGAGTTCGGCACCGTCGAGATCCGCTCGGCGCGCTTCATCATGGGCTACCGCATCTGGCACGAGGGGCGGCTGTGCGGGCGGGTGCGCACCTCGATGTGCCCCTTCGACTTCGACGCGCAGCGGCTGCGCCCGCTCGACGCCGCCGAGCGGGCGACCCTGTCGGGCATCGCGATCGAGGGCGAGAAGCGCTGGCGGCCGCTGCCCAAGGCCCGGCTGGGGGGCCGCGGCGAGCCGACCGAGCTCTTCGCGCGCTGGAGCGACCAGGACCGCTACGGCCACGTCAACAACGTGCGCATCCTCGACTGGATCCAGCAGGCGCGCATCGAGGCGACGACGGCGATCGACCCGTTGATGGCCCGCGCCGGCATGGGGCGCGGCCCGGAGCCGGGCGAGGAGGGGGCCGGCGGCTGGGCGGTGGCCCGCCAGGAGGTCGACTACGTCGAGCAGATGGCCTGGCGCACCGAGCCGTACATGGGCTACACGGCGCCGCTGCGGGTGGGCACCACCTCGGTGACGCTGGGCTGCGAGATCGTCGACCCGCGGGACGCCTCGGTGCGCATCCGCTCGCGCACCGTGCTCGTCCGCACCGGCGCCGACGGCCGCCCGGCCCCGCTGCCGTCCTCGACGGCCCGGGCCATGCGCGCCCGTCTTGTCGCCGACTGAGGGCCGCCCGCCGCTTCACTGTGCGCAGAACGCTGGTCATTGGGCACTCTGCGCACAGTGAAGGATGGCGGCCGGGGCGCCCTTGCGGTGCCGGGGGCGGGGTCAGCGGCCGTAGCAGCCCTGGTAGGCGCAGTCGAACGGCGCATTGCCGTGCATGCGGTGCTCGATCGCCGAGACGACGACCTGCTTGGCGGTGCGGGCCGCCTCGAGCGGGCTCGCCCCCTTGGCGAGCTCGGCGGTGACGGCGGCCGCCAGCGTGCAGCCGGCGCCCGAGACGCGCTCGCGGCCGATCGCCGGCACCTCGAGGACCTCCATCGTCGAGCCGTCGTAGAAGACGTCGAGGGCGGTGCCGGTGTCGAAGAGGGTGCCGGCCTTGGCCAGGACGCAGGGCACGCCCTGGTCGTGGATGCGCCGGGCGCCCTCCTCGAGCTGCTCGACGGTGGTGATCTCGTCCATGCCGGCCAGCACCCGGGTCTCGAACAGGTTCGGAGTGACCATCGTGGCGTGGGGGAGGATCCTGGCGCGCAGCGCGTTGTCGGTGTCGAGCGCGGCGCCGGGCTCCTGGCCCTTGCAGATGAGCACGGGGTCGAGGACCACCTGTTCGAAGCGGTACTGCTCGAGGGCCTCGGCCACGACGCCGATGGTGGTCGGCGTGCCGAGCATCCCGATCTTCACGGCGTCGATGCGCCCGTGGACGGCGACGGCGGCCTCGATCTGGTCGTGGATGACCTGCGGGTCGATGGGGACGAAGCGGTGGGACCAGTCGTGGTGCGGGTCGAACGAGACGATGCATGTGAGGCTCGTGGCGCCGAAGACCTCCAGCTGGGCGAAGGTCTTGATGTCGGTCTGGGCGCCGGCGCCGCCGGAGGCCTCGGAGCCGGCGATGGACAGAGCGATCTTGGTCATGGGGCCCATTGTGGTCCATCCCTGCCGAGGCCGGGTGTCGTGGCTCGCGGATGAGTGACCGGGCAGGCGGCATGACCCAGACGCCGGATGTCTCGTCTCGGTAGCGCGTCTCAGGGAGAAGTCAGGGTCAGATCCGGATAGAATCACTAGCGAGCATGGGTCGGGTGAGCCCTGCCGCGAGAGGATGGGTGCCGGCATGTCAGCGTTCACTGACCGCGTGCCACACGGTTCCTCACTCGGGTCGGCGGCGAGTGAAGATTCCACCGGTATCAGGGGCTTCGCGAACTGGCACGGGGCGAGGCTCAACGCGGGATCCTGGCTGGCCGTTGGCCGCCTCTTCGATGCAGGAGGTCGTACTCGAGGTCATGCGGATAGGCCGGGTGATCGCTGTCGTTTCGGCTTCGCACGTAGAAATCATCAGGGGCGGGATTGTGATGATGTCAACGATGCCGATCCTGTTGGCCCAGGGCGTCTCGAAATACATGCAGGGGCTTTGGAGGACGACCGGTGCAGCCATCAGGGGATGCTGAGGATCCTGATATGAGCGACGAGCGCGATAGAATCTCTGCAGAGATCATGAACCGGGTCATATCAGATCGCGTATCGATCGATGAGGCGGCTGACCGGGTGGCTCATGAGTACAGGCGATTCGTGTCACGGGAAGCCGTTCGTCAGATCGTGACTTCCCTCAAGTCAGAGATGGCTGGGAATCGCGTTCTGAGGCATGCGGTCATCGATGAATCCGCGTATCAGGGTTCGATGGATATGCCGACCTCCGCCATGAGCGGTGCTCAGTGGTGCCGATATCTTGACATGCTTCAGCGAAAGAACGCCTTCGGTATCGATGAGCTGTCTCGAACCACTGAGGAGGTGTGCTCGCTGCTGGCCCTGCCCAATCAGCCGGGTGCGCGTCGCAAGGGCCTGGTCATGGGTAATGTCCAGTCAGGTAAGACTCGTCATTTTTCCGGGGTGATCGCTCGGGCTGTCGATATGGGATATCGGTTCGTCATCGTGCTATCAGGCCTCTATAATAACCTGCGCGAGCAGACGCAGAGCCGTCTGGATCGAGATCTCTTCGTCGATCGGGAGTTCTGGTATCACTTGACCAGTGCTGAGAACAATGATTTCGACCGGCGGAGCGAGCTGTTGGCCCTCATGGGCTCCCATAGCGATGTGCGTCTCTGCGCTGTCGTCAAGAAGAATAAGACGCGACTCAAGAACTTGGAGGCGAGTCTCCGGAATGTTCCTGAGGAGATCCGCAGGAAATGCCCGATTCTGATTATAGATGATGAGGCGGATCAGGCCACACCCAACAGTGAGAAGGAAAAGAAGAAGATTTCTGCGATCAATGCTGTGATGCGCAGGATCTGGGATCTGATTCCGAGTGGTTCGTATGTGGCCTATACGGCTACACCGTTCGCCAATGTGCTGATGGATCCCGATGATGAGGCCGATCTTTTTCCTTCTGATTTTGTTTACACGTTGACCGCGGGTGATGGTTATCTCGGTGCGGAGCAGGTTTTCGGGCTCGCCGACGCGGATGTCGACGATTCTGAGCCTGCGGCCGAGGGGCCCGACCTGGTCCGGATCATCCCGGCGAAGGACTCATGGGTCTTGAAGCCGCCGTCGAAGAAGCTGCAGCGGGAGAGTTTCGATCCCGAGCCGCCCTCCTCTCTGATCTCAGCGGTCAGATGGTTCGTCGTCGCTAGTGCTGTGCGAAGAGCACGAGGATACGCGGGGCATTCGTCCATGCTGGTCCATACCACGCACTACACCGCACCCCATTTCGCGATGCGCGAGCGGTTTTTGACTCTAGTCCAGCGCATGAGACGCGAGGTTGAATTCCATCGCGAAGCGGGGCTCGCCCAGTTCTACGAGTCCTGGCGGAACGAGCACGCGAGAGTTGCTGCACCGGCCGGGCGATCAACTCCCGAGTGGGATGCAGTCGCTGAACAGCTGCCGGGCGTACTTCGAAACATCGAGGTCATTGTTGATAATGGAGTATCAGAGGATCGACTGAATTATGATGCCGGACGCCCACGGACCGTAATCGTCGTGGGCGGCGGCACTCTGTCTCGAGGCCTGACCCTGGAAGGCCTCGTCGTTTCGTACTTCACTCGCTCCTCGAACACCTATGACACCCTCATGCAGATGGGGCGCTGGTTCGGTTATCGGTCAGGTTATGAAGATCTTCTTCGCATCTGGGTGGCCGATGGCCTCGATCGTGATTATGCTTTCCTGGCACTCGTCGAGAAGGATTTGCGTGATGAGATCAGGTCCGTCGAGGACAGTGAGTACACGCCGAGACAGGTCGGGGTGAAGGTGCGATGCCACCCAGGCCGTTTAGAGATCACTTCTGCCGGGAAAATGGCGAATGCTCGGCTCGTTCGCCTCAGTATGAGTAATGCCCGGCAACAGACCTTCATCATGGATGGCAGGCCTGATGCAACGCGTAGGAATCTTCGAGCCGTAGAGCGGCTTCTGAGCGGATGCGAGCCTCGGCCGTTGAGGGCGGGTGGTCGTCGTTGGATCGTTCGCGGAATCGATACGCGGGCGATCATCGGTTTCCTTCAAGGCTATTCCTTTCATCCTGACCAGAGGATCTTCTCCGATCCTGATCTTCGCGGTGCAACGATCGACTGGCTGATGAAATATGCGCAAGAGCGCAGTTGGAATATTATTCTTGCGGGCAATTCGATGCCGGGGGCGATGGATTCTCTTGGCGTGCTGCCCGTTGCGGGGATTCGTGTGCCGATGCTTCGGCGCACTCCGCTGCGGGGCAGCACGGTGGAAAAGCTGAATTTTAAAGCGATCATGTCATCGGCTGATCGATTGGCTGACATCGAGCCGGAGGCTTATGCAGACATGCCGAATGCCACTGATGCGCAGCGCATGGTCATCAGAAGGAGACTCGCCGGCGGGGACGGGCTTGTCATGATCTACCCGATCAGTCATCGGTCGAAGAATAAACTCGAGCTGACTACTCGGATGGACATGCCACAAGGAGTGGGTGAGGATCTTCTCGGATTCAGCATCGTCTATCCCGCAGTGGATCATTCTGATGCAGAATATGGAAATTTTGTCAGCGTCAAGCCCTTGGCGGCCGATGTCGATGTGGGCGAGCCCGAGGAGGACGACGATTGGGAGGATGAGGAGTGAACGGATCGCGAAAAGAGTTCGGACTTCTTCTCGCCTCTCTGTACGGCGGCGAAACCGCGACGATGATCGTGCGCGCCACGCGGGATTCTAATCATCCCATGGCATATGGAGTGGATCAAAACGGAGGCTGGCATCTTCTGATGCCGATCGCAGATGATTACTCCTTCGTTGAAATTAGTGGCGGCCCCCTCTCGCTAATTCACTGGAAGCACCCCGAGACAGGGCGGCGGTACATGGACCTGATGTGCGGTGTTGATCAATTCCATGAAGTCTTCGCCTCTCTGGTCGATGATATTACGCGTCGCGTTCAGACGGATGACAGTGCACCGGAATCCGTGCTTCAGACGGTGCTGGAAGAATGGCGGCAGCTGCTGAGCCCGGCGTCCCCGGCTATATCAGAAAAGCTGCGAAAAGCGATTTTCGGGGAGCTGGAGGTATTGCGACTTCTTGCCATCGGGAATCCGTATCGCGCAGTGGAGTCCTGGGTCGGGCCTGCTGGAGGTGCGCATAGTTTCATGACTCCTCGCGCCGATCTCGAGGTCATAACCTCATCCCAGGAGGGGTTGTCGGTGGTCATCTCCAGTGTTGATCAGCTGGACCCGCCCCAGGGCCGTGCGCTCCTGCTCGTACGCGTCTCCGTGAGGGATTCCCCCTCGGGGAGATCCATTCATGATCAGGTTGAGCTGCTGACGGAGCTGGGTCTGCCGATGTCAGCGCTCGTCAAGAGACTTGCTGAGTGCGGCTTCTTATTGGGCGTCGACTCCGATGATGCACGATATGAGGTCGCGAAATCCCCGGTGATCTGGGAGGTGACCGATGACTTCCCCGGCCTGCGTTCCAGCGATCTTCCCGAGAGTCGACGGCATGCGATCACGAGAATGAAATACGTCTTGGATCTGACATCTGAGCAGCCTCTTACCGGGGGGCAAGTGAAAACCCTTCTTGGTGAGAGGCGGGCTGAACATGATCAGGCTTGACTGGGTTCCCAAGCCCTTCCGTGACGGCGACATCGCGGGTGAGGGGACGAAGAAGCTCCTGGGGACGAGTCTGGCGGCGCCGAAACTCTTTCTGAGAGAGACCGCGCAGAACAGCTGGGATGCGCATATCGGTCACGGCGTGATCCCTGAATACCAGATGAGATTCGTGACCCTTGACGCCCCGAGAATGAGTGTGCTACGGAACTTCGTCTTCCCCGAGACCTTTCCCGGCAGTGAGCTCGCCAAGGTTATTCGTCGGTCCAGGGTCTCGGCTATTGAGGTGCACGATCGGGGGACTACAGGGCTCGATGGGCCGACTCGGAACGATGTTCATGTTGGCAAGGGCGAGCCGACGAATTTTCGTGATTTCATCTTGACGGTGGGTGCCCCGCGCGACCTGGAGTACGGCGGTGGCACCTATGGCTTCGGGAAGACCGCAGCGTTCAGGGCGAGTCAGTGCGGGACGATCATCGTCTGGACAAGGATCAGAGGCGGAGAGGGCTTCGAGGAACGATTCATCGCGATCTCGATCATCCCGAATTTCAGCATGGGTGAGAAGCGATATACTGGACAGCAGTGGTGGGGCAGGGATCAGCGACTGAAAGACGGTATGAATGTTCAGCCCATTGAGGGCGATGCCGCCCATGGATTGGGTACGAAGTTGTTCGAGCGAGGTTTCGGCGAACAGGAGACCGGTACCTCGATCATGATTCTGGACCCCGCATTCGACGACGGCGGGCAAGAAGGCTTCGTACAGGCAACTGCTGATGCTGTTGCCCGCAATCTATGGCCCAAAATGATTCCCGGTCAACCAGTTGATAAACAGATGAAGATCAGTCTCATCGAGAATGGGCACCCGGTGGATCTCGCTGCCGGTTGGGATGACCGGATCAGAGCCTCACGGGAGAGCTGTCTGACTGCGATTCGCAAGGTGCAGTCCGGACAAAAAGCCGAGGAGGCCTTCATTGATGTTTCAGAGATCCGGTGCGGAAACCCGAAGCAACTTCTCGGCCATCTGGCAATCGCACCCTGCCCCTTCGGCTCGGACGACGAACTCGTGAACAGCGTCACCCTCATGCGAGAGCCTGAGTTGGTCGTGTGCGAAAAAGAATATCCTGATCTTCAGAACGGCAGAGATTCCTGGGTTGCCGTGTTCAAACCGATTCGCGAGCTCGACAACGCCTTCGCAGAAGCCGAACCGCCAACTCATGATGACTGGAAGCCGAATTCACTCGAAAGGCGGAAGGGGACATTTGTTAGAGTCGCGCTGAGGCGAATCAAGGAGGACCTAAAGGATTATCTGAATCCTGTCGATGATGATGTTCAGCCCGGGGAACGGGTCTCGACCGGACGATTGGCAGCCTCATTGGACGTATTGGCTGTTGGCGCGGACGGGGACTTGGCCAGCGGGATGCCCACTGGACGACGGAGCAGATCTCGTGGGTCCAAAAGAAGAGCCTCGGTCGAGGTGCTTTCCCAGGAGCTGCTGCCCATGCCCGATGCATCTGATGGCCGAGCTCTTACTCGGTTGGAATTGCGGGCCTCCGCCGGGGCGAATCTTATGACGGTCACCCCTGATCTTGCGGTCGTCGTCGAGGGGAGCGGCGTCATTAAAGACGCTGAACAGGTACGGGTGGACTCATGGACTACGGCGGAGGGCGAGGTGACGGCTGCGGAGCGTCTTCAAGTCCATGGCGGTGATGTCTTCTACGTTGATATCAGCTATCCGGAGAACGCGGCGGTGAACTGCACTTTTCGAAGTGAGGTCACGAAATGAGACTCATGCCCTTCCGGGCCTCAGCGAATAATGCGGTTGTCTGTCAGCCTCCCCGGCTCAGGATCTGGGGAAAGGCTTATGAGCCCGGCTCGGAGATTCCAGAATGGGATTATCTTACCGAGGTGACGATCGAGGGTGAGCTCTCGATCAAGAACGACTTGCTGTTATCCTCGACCGGACTTGCAAGAAATCCTGGGCTCGCCGTTATTCGCGCCGTTCTGCGCGTCGATTGTCCAGCCACGGGCAAACGATTTCTGGGTATCAGTCCCTTGAATAATAGTGACCAGCCAGTGAGTCTGAAGGTGCGAGTCCCGGCTGGTGAGGCGGCTGAGGAACTCGAGGTCCGCTACGAGATCGTTCTGGATGCTCCTGATGGTCCGGCGCCCGAAAACCGTGCGGCGCATCAGCGGGGGAGTAGGCTTTACGGGCTGAACAGACCCTATCGGTTCAGGCTCGAGGGGGACGGTTCGTCGTTTCCGATCGAAGCTTTTGAATTCGCGGGCGGAGATTTCCCGACTGGCAGCGTCTGGGTGCTCAAGTTTCAAGACGAGGATCTCGCGGTGCCATACTTGAGTGCCGTCAGATTGTATGTTAATACTGCGCACTCGGAAGGTGGTAAACTTGTGCACGGAAAATCTGATACCGCTCTATCCGTGCTGAAACGGGATGTACTGCTCCAGCTGCTCCTGAAACTGGCTGTTCATGATCGGGACGACCTGGGAGTGGAATACCAGGAGGGCAGTGCAGGCGCAGTCATCGGTTCCCTGTGCGATATCTTTTTGGGGCAGCCCCTGCGTGGAGCGGTGGAGCTGATGCGCGATGACCCGGGTCGGGTCTGCGCGCTTCTCCAAAGAACTACTGGATTCTTGAAGGCGAAATCATGAGCCGACTCCTCATTCCACGATTGTCCACCGGACAGGCGAGCGAGCTGCTCGTGAATCACGCCCGTGCTCTCGAGGAAGGGGCGTCGCCCGAGACACTGGTCAGACTCGACGTATCGGGTACGCCGAATCCGACCGGCGGCTCTCCTGCCCCCATTGAGGACATCGAGCACTGGCGTCGGGAGATCATCGACCGGATCGATGGGGTCGATACGCGTTCCCGAGCCGGCCGCGATGCGCTCGGTGTCGCGTTGGGACAGGCGATCGAGGAGGTGATCCATCCGATTCCAGCGGATGCTGCGCATGACGGCATATGGTCGTACCTGTCCTTGGCGGTCTTCCCCGATGTCGTCAACAGGCGCTGGCCGGGGGAGCGGAAGGACGGTCAGTTCATCCTGCCCGCCGAGCAGTGGATCGGTCACCAGACGACGACCCGTGACCGCAACTACCTGAAGCTCTCCTGGCGCCGGTGGATCATTCTGGGTGAGGTCATGGAAGAGGCCAGGCCGCGACTGGGCGAGAATGAGTTCGGGGCGATCCTCGAGGAACGCACTGCGGTGGCCAGGAACCGACGGCTGGTTGTGGCCGCGGCGCGCACGATCATCCAGCGCGGTTCGAAATACCCGGGTGGACGTACGGAGTTCTCCCGTCAGCTCATGAAGCGGATCGCTGAGCGAACAGGACCACTGCTGCTCGATATCCGATCGGATGAGGAGATCCTCTCGGTCGTGGATGCCGAGGCCGATGCCTGCTTCAGGTCCGTCCAGTACAGGGGAGCGCGGCGGGCAGTTGTCTGAGGGGTTCGAGGGAGCCCTCTTCCGGGGTGGGGCATGGGTGCCGAATCCGGAGGTTCATGCAGAACCGGGCGGCGCCAAGTAAAATCCCCGGATGGAAGAAGGGCCGTGGAGTTGGGTGCGCACAAACCTCTGGAGGGGGGGGCGGTGCACCTCGGAAGATTCCTTCCCCCGTCTGGGTTCTTCCGACCTGGCTCGTGCCATTTCAGCGTGAGGGCCAGCTGAGGTAGAGGGTGTCGAGGATGGTTTGGGCTGCGGGTGCGATCCCGTCGTGGACGTGCAGAATTTTCCCGACGATATTGACGTTCATTTCGTGGAGCAGTCCAAGCGTTTCGATGACTTCTGCGATGAATTTCCTGTTGATTATTTGCAGGCGCTGGGCGCTGGCGGGTGCGGCCATCATGGTGGTGAGGCGGGCTTCGATCACCTCGTGGCTGCGATGAAAGATCGGGCGGGCTTCAGGTCGCTCCTCGATATCCCGAACGACTTCTCGACCCGCCAGAGCTCGTGATAGTCGCCAATGACTTCCGTCGCGGAGATTCGGGTGGCTGGCATGTTCATGACACGGCTTTTCAACCCGACCAGCCGACAAGCCGGGTCGAGGGCCTCCGCGGCGAGGGCCTTCTTGCCGTTCAGGGTTTTCACGAACCGCGGGCTCTTGACCGCCTCGATGCCGTTGATGACAGCAACAGCCCTGCTGGTCGTCTTCGCGGGTTGCTGGTGTCTTTGGCGGCCCGCTTCCGGTCCGTCCCGGGGCTCGTGTCGAGGGGAGGCGCGCGCCGACCACGGCAGGCGGTGCTCTCTCTGCGCGCAGAAACGGGGGCGCCGACCGGCCGGCGCCCCCGTGACGGACCCCGCCTCGCGGCGGGACGCCGTCGGCTCAGTCGATCCTCGTCTCCGAGCGGTCGGCCGTCCACTCGATGTGGAAGTGGCCCTCGTCGTCGACGCGCTCGTAGGTGTGCGAGCCGAAGAAGTCGCGCTGGGCCTGCGTGAGGGCGGCGTTCACGCGCGGGGCGCGGGCCATGTCGTAGTAGGCCAGGGTTGCGCTGAACACCGGGGCCGGGACGCCCGACTCCGCCGCCGTGGCCACGACGCGCCGCCACGCGTCCTGGTTGGCGGCCATCTCGGGGGCCACCGAGGAGGCGCACATGAGCGAGACGAGGCCCGGGTCGGCGGTGTACTCCCTGCGGATGCGCTCCAGCAGGGCGGCGCGGATGATGCAGCCGTCGCGCCAGATCCTCGCGGCCTCGGCCACGTCGATGTCCCAGCCGAACTCCCTGCCGCCGGTGCGGATCTCGTCGAAGCCCTGCGAGTAGCTGACGACCTTCGAGCACCACAGCGCCCTGTGGACGTCCTCGATGAAGGCCTCCCGGTCGTCCACGCGGACGGCGCCGTCGGGGCCCTGGAGGGCGGCCCGGCCGGCGGCGCGCAGCTCGTCGTGGCTGGACTCGGCGCGGGCGAACACGGCCTCGGCGATGCCGTTGGCGGGCACGCCGAGCTCGAGGGCGGTCTGGACGGTCCACGTGCCGGTGCCCTTCATCCGGGCCCGGTCCTTGATGATCTCGACCAGGTCCCTGCCGGTGCGCGGGTCCTTGGCGCGCAGCACCTCGGCGGTGATCTCGATGAGATAGCTCGACAGGTCGCCGGTGTTCCAGCGCGCGAAGACGTCGGCGCACTGCGCGTTCGACAGGCCGGCGCCGCGCAGCAGCTGGTAGGCCTCGCCGATGACCTGCATGTCGGAGTACTCGATGCCGTTGTGGATCATCTTGACGAAGTGGCCGGCTCCGTCGGGGCCCATCCAGGCGCAGCAGGGCTCGCCCTCGTAGTGCGCCGAGATCGTCTCGAGCATCGGGCCGATGATCCGGTACGACTCGGGCGTGCCGCCGGGCATGATGGCCGGGCCGGTCAGGGCGCCGTGCTCGCCGCCAGAGATGCCGGCGCCGACGAAGTGGAAGCCCTTGGCCGAGATCTCCCTCTCCCGGCGGATGGTGTCGCGGAAGTACGCGTTGCCGCCGTCCATGATGATGTCGCCGGGCGACAGCAGCGGCAGCAGGGTCCCGATCGTGGCATCGGTCGGGGCGCCGGCCTTGACCATGAGGATGATCGAGCGGGGGGCGCGAAGCGAGGCCACGAACTCCTCGGGGGTCTCGGACGCGAGGAAACTCCCCTCCGAGCCGTGGTCCTCGACGAGGGCCCGGGTCTTGTCGCCGCTGCGGTTGTACACGGCCACGGTGTAGCCGTGGTGGGCGAGGTTGCGGGCCAGGTTCGAGCCCATCACCGCCATGCCGACGACGCCGATGTCCGCCTTGGTGGGCTGTTCCGTCATTGGACCTCCTTGTGTCGTGCGGGTCGCTTCCGGGGAGCGTCCCATACCCATGGTCATCCTGCCATCGTGCGTAGTCGCCGTGCGGGGGTTGCCATGCCCTTGCCGGCGTGCCGGTCATTGTCAACGCCCCGTCCGAACCGTAAGGTTCATCCGTGAGCGACGTGCGCGGTGACGGCGGATCCTTCGAGCTTCCCAAGCAGACGACGATCTACGACGTCGCGAAGGCGGCCGGGGTGAGCCCGTCCACGGTCTCGCGCACGTTCAGCCGTCCCGGACGGGTCTCGAACCGCACCGCCGCGCACATCCGCAGGGTCGCCGCCGAGCTCGGCTACCGCACCGACCGCGTCCACCAGCAGGCCGCGCCGACCCACACGCACATGATCGGCCTGGCCGTCACCGACGTCACGAACCCCTTCTTCTTCCCGCTGCTGCGCGGCGCCGAGCAGGTCTGCACCGAGCACGGCTATGCGCTCATGCTCTTCGACGCCCAGGAGTCCGGTTCCCGCGAGCGCGAGATCTTCGAGCGCGCGCTGCCCGTCCTGGACGGTGTCGTCATCGCCAGTTCGCGCCTGTCCGACACCGCCCTGCGGGGCTTCGCCAAGAAGGCGCCCACCGTCATCCTCAACCGCGTCGTCACCGGTCTGCCCTGCGTCGTGAGCGACTACGAGCGCGGCGTGCGCAGGGCCCTCGAGCACCTGGCCGGGCTGGGCCACCGCCGCGTCGCCTACATCGCCGGGCCGCCCGCCTCGTGGGCGGACGGGGCCCGGTGGCGGGCCTTCCACGAGGCGGCCGCCGAGCTGGGCATGGTCGACTGCCGCCTCGGCCCCGTCATGCCGACAGTGCGCGGCGGGGAGCAGGTGCTGCCCCAGGTCCACGAGCACAAGGTGAGCGCCGTCATCGCCTACAACGACCTCATCGCCATCGGCATCCTGCGCGGCACGGCCGCCGCCGGGGTGCGTGTGCCCGACCGCCTCAGCGTCATCGGCTTCGACAACATCTTCGCCTCCGACCTGGTCACCCCGCGCCTCACCTCGATCGCCTCGCCGCTCGGCCTCGTCGGCGAGAAGGCGGCCCGCAGCGTCATCTCACTCATCGAGCACCACGACGAGTCGGCCGACTTCGTGGAGCCGCTCGTCATGCCGATGCGGCTCATCGAGCGCTCCTCCACCGGGCCCGCCCGCGCCTGAGGGCCCCGCTCAGGCCGGCCAGGCGCTCGTGACCGTGAAGGGCCCGTCGGCGCCGTCGATCCGCCCCGAGCGCAGCCGGTAGAGCACCTCGCCGGCGTCGGGGATCACCGTGACGCCCTCGCGCCCCGCCCACTCGGCCGGGTCGATCGTGTCCGGGTCGCGGTAGCCCAGGTTGACCGACTCGCAGACCCGCCGGGGGATGCCGGTGGCCAGCGTGACCCGCACCCGGTCGGCCTCGACGCCCGCGGCGGGGTCGTAGGAGCCCAGGCCGCGCAGATGGGTCGAGTGGGCCAGGACGCCCCACGGCAGCCCGGAGAAGCGGTCCCACTGCTTCACGAAGTAGTCGCGGCAGTGGTAGCCGATCTCGCCGATCTCGTGGTGCACCTGGCTGATCTCGGTGATGTGGGGGCGTGGAGGACGACCTCGCCGCCGGCCGCGACGGCCGGCTCCACCTTGTAGAAGCCCTTGGCCGCGGTCCAGATGTCGTGGTAGCGGTCGGGGATGAGGCTCAGCACCGTGCGCATCGGCTCGTCCACGTACTCCACGTGGGTCCTGGCGCCGACCCCGGCCTGGACGCCCCAGGCCTCCTCTGGCGTACCGAACGAGACCGACTCCAGGTCGGTGGTGTGCGAGCGGACGACGAAGGCGATGCAGCGGCGCTGCCCGGGGATCATCGCGGCGCCCTCGTTGATCATGGCGCGCACCGGCGTGACGGCCGGGGTGCCGATGATGTGCGAGCTCGTGATGAGCGCCCCCACCCAGTGGGTGCGCGAGATGAAGCCCTCCTGGGCGACGCCGGGGATGAAGTACTTGTTGCCGCCCGACATGCCGACGACCTCGTGGGGCAGGACGGGGCCGATGACGATCTTCACGTCGGCGTCGACGACGCGACGGTTGATGAGCACGTCGCAGCCGGTCGACAGGAGGCCGTCGCTCAGCTCGGCGATGCGCGCGCCGCCGATGCGCCCGACCCGCACGAGCATCGAGGGGTCCCGCCACTCGTGGTTGACGATCGTCATCCGCGGGTAGACCTCGGCCGGGTCGGCGTCCGGATCGCCGGTGGTCCACTCGGCGATCGCCGCCGGGCCCATGTACTCGTGGGTGCCCAGCGCGATGACGCAGACCAGCTCCCGGGCGCGGTCGACGAGCTCCCGGTGGACGATCCGCAGCAGCCGGGGCAGCGGGCACGAGCGGGTGTCGTCGGGGGTGACGAGGGCGACCGACCGGCCGTCGACGTCGAGCCCGGCGAGCTGCTCGGAGAGGAAGGCCTCGAGCTCCTCGTCGCCGACCGTGCAGCCGGCCCCACCGATCGTCCGACACCCCATCGTCCCGCTCCTCCTCGTGCGCTCCTCCCGGGCGGTCGGCCCGTGCGGGACCCGCGGACGGCGCCGGCCCGTCCTCACGCTAACCCCGGGCCGGGGCCGGGCGCGAGCCGGCGGGCCCCGCCGCGCATCCGGCGAGCAACCGCTGGCAACGTCTCGACGCAATCCGGGGCAACACGGGGCGGCGACGGAGCCGCGGGCGGCAGCATGGCCGCATGGCCTCACCGTTGACCCTCAATGACGACCGTCTCCTCCCGCCCGACCCCGGGACGCGCGGGATCGCGCGCCGGATCTACGCGACCACCCGCGAACTGCCGATCATCTCGCCCCACGGCCACGTCCCGCCGCGCTGGATCGCCCGCGACGAGCACTTCGGCAACCCCGCCAGGCTGCTGATCACACCCGACCACTACATCAACCGCGTCCTCCACGCGAACGGCGTGGAGCTGTCCGAGCTCGGCGTGGGCCGCGGCGAGGAGATGACCGAGGCCGACAACCGCAGGGCCTTCCGTCTGCTGTGCGAGCACTGGACCGACCTCAACGGCACCGCGATGCGCTACTGGCTGACCGACCAGCTCGTGGGCATCTTCGGCGTCCGCGTGCGCCCCGCCGCAGAGACCGCCGACGCCATCTACGACACGATCGCCGCCCGGCTCGACGAGCCGGGCTTCCGGCCCCGCCGGCTCATGGACGCCTTCCGGATCCGCTTCCTCGCCACCACCGACGACCCCTGCGACGACCTCGGGATGCACGCCGAGATCGCCGCCGACGAGGAGTTCTCCGCGAGGCACCGCGTCGTGCCGACCTTCCGCCCCGACCGCTACCTCGAGCCGGCTCGCCCGGACTGGAACGAGCTCGTCGACGCCCTCGGCGGCGCCGCCGGCGTCGACGTCGGCACCCTGGACGGCTACACGCGGGCCATGGCAGAGCGCCGCCGCTACTTCAAGGAGCACGGCGCCGTGAGCTCCGACCACTCGCACGCCGACCTGGGCACGCTCATCCTGCCCGCCGACGAGGCGGCCCGGCTCTACGACCGGGCCCGCCGCGGCCTGGCCACCGCCGACGAGGCCCTCGCCCTGCGCCGCCACCTGTTCACCGACCAGGCCCGGATGGCCTGCGAGGACGGCCTCGTGATGACCGTGCACCCGGCCGTCGCCCGCAACCACGACGCCGACGCCCTCGCCCGCTACGGCGCCGACGTCGGGGGCGACATCCCCCTCGCCCTCGAGGCGACCCGCGCACTGGGGCCGCTGCTGAACGCCTACGGCAACCACCCCGGCCTCCACCTCGTCCTCTTCACCCTCGACGAGGACGTCTACAGCCGCGAGTTCGCGCCGCTGGCCGCTTGGTACCGCAGCGTCCACCTCGGCGTGCCGTGGTGGTTCGTCGACGCGCCGGAGTCGATCATGCGCTTCAAGCGCGGCGTCACCGAGATGGCCGGCTTCAGCCGCATCAGCGGCATGGTCGACGACACCCGCGCCTTCTGCTCCATCCCGGCCCGCCACGACATGAGCCGCCGGCTGGACGCCGCGCACCTGGCCGACCTCGTCGCCACCCACCGCTTGGACGAGGACGAGGCGATCGAGCAGGCCGGGGCCCTGGTCGTCGACAACCAGGTGCGGATCTTCAAGCTGGACCGCTGAGCGCCGCCCGCGCCCCCTCGGCCGTCCCCCGACGGCGTCCCGCGGGTCCGGGGGCCGCCGCTGCCGGCGGCGCCGGGGCGGGCCGGCCCCGCGCCCGGTCAGGAGCGGGCGCCGAACTCCTGCGCGGCCAGCGCCCGCAGCGCCGCGTCCCGGCGCTCGGAGATCGTGCGGCGCACCGACTCGGACGGCCGCGTCGCATCGGTCCACTCGTCGACGCGGGCGATGAACTCGCGGGTGGCCAGCGGCGCCGGCCACAGCCAGGTGAGCACGGCGTTCGAGACGGCGTGGCCCCGCCCGGCCCAGATGCCCGACCTCGCGCCGATCAGCTCGGCCACCTCGAGGTACTTCTCGGCGTAGGGGGCGAGCAGCTCGTCCTGGCCGTACTGCATGAACTGGCGGCAGATGTGCAGGTGCGTGGCGTTCGGCACGTCCTCGACCGCCGTCGCGAGCTCCCAGGCCCGGGCCTTGGCGCCGGCGTCGGCCATCGCCGCCCGGGCGCCGGCGGCGCGCTCGGCCCCGGAGATCGTCCGGTCGGCGGCGGTCTCCGCCTCGATGCGCGCGTCGTCGACGGCGCCCATCCGGGCCAGGCTCGTGAGGATCGCCCAGCGGCGGTCCTGGTCGACGGCCAGCCCCAGCGGCAGCTCCTCGTTGGCGAGCCATCCGGCGATGAGATCGGCGCCCTGCGGGGTGCTCACCGCCGACACGAGGGCGTCGGCGAGGGCCAGCTGGTGCTCGCCGCCGGGGGACGCCTCCTTCAGCCGGGCGGCGATGCCGGCCACGAGCGCCTCCCCGTTGACCTCCCGCTGGGCCGGCGCCGTGTAGGCGGTCGCCGCGATGCCGGCCCGGGACAGCGCCGTGGTGACGGCCGTCATGTCGGACTCCGCGCCCGCGCCGTCGACGACCATCGCGATGAACTCGGCCGCGGCCAGCTGCGCGTCGCGCGTCATGTCCCAGACCGTGTTCCACACGAGGGCGCGGGCCAGCGGATCGGCGATGCGGGCGACCCCTCCGAGGGCCGTGGCCAGCGACTCGTCGTCGAGGCGCACCTTGGCGTAGTCGAGGTCGCGGTCGTTGAGCAGCACGAGCGCGGGGCGCCGGCGCCCGACGAGCGCGGCGATCGGCGTGCTCGGGCCGTGCACGTCCGTCTCGGGGGAGTCGACGGCCACGAGCGCCCCGTCGGAGAACTCGTAGCAGCCGATCGCCAGGTGGTGGGTGCGCAGCGTCCCGTGCCCGTCCGGGGCGCTCTGCTCGACGGCGAAGGAGGTGATGGTCCCGTCGTCGACGGTGATCCCGCTCGACAGCGTGTTGACCCCGCTCGTGGACAGCCACTGCTCGGAGAACGACGACAGGTCCTTGCCGCCGGCACGCTCCAGCGCCTCCAGCAGGTCGGAGAGGCTCGCGTTGTCGAAGGCGTGATCGGCCAGGTACTGGCGCACCCCGGCCAGGAAGGCGTCCTCGCCGACGTAGGCGACGAGCTGCTTGAGCACCGAGGCGCCCTTGGCGTAGGTGATGCCGTCGAAGTTCTGCTCGACGGCCTCCAGGTCGACCATGTCGGCGGCGATCGGGTGCGTCGTGGGCAGCTGGTCGGCGGTGTAGGCCCAGGCCTTGCGGGCGTTGGCGAAGCTCACCCACGGGTCGGTGCCGCCGTGGCGCTGCGCGATGCGCTCCTGGCAGTGGTAGGCGCTCCACTCGGCGAAGCTCTCGTTGAGCCACAGGTCGTCCCACCAGCGCATGGTCACGAGGTCGCCGAACCACATGTGGGCCAGCTCGTGCAGGAGCGTGTTGTCGCGCGTCTCGTACGAGGCGCTCGTCACCTTCGAGCGGAACAGGTACTCGTCGCGGATCGTCACGGCGCCCGCGTTCTCCATGGCGCCGGCGTTGTACTCGGGGACGAACAGCTGGTCGTACTTGTCGAAGGCGTACGGGCGGCCGAAGTCCTGCTCGTAGACCTCGAAGCCGCGCTGGACCGTCTCGCGGATGCGCTCGGCGTCCAGGTGGGGCGCCATCGAGGCGCGGCAGACGATGTCGGCGTCCAGCGTGCCCTTGGCCGACTCGATCGTGCCGTGGTCGACGTGGTACTCGCCGGCGATGAGCGCCGTGATGTACGTGGAGATGCGCGGGGTCGGGGGGAAGTCCCAGATCATCGCGCCGATCGGGTCGGGGCCGAAGGGCTCGGGCGCGGGGGAGTTGGACCTCACCGTCCAGCCGGCCGGGGCGCGCACGACGAGCCGGAAGGTCGCCTTGAGGTCCGGCTGCTCGAAGCAGGCGTACATGCGGCGGGCGTCGGCCGTCTCGAACTGCGTGTAGAGGTAGACCCTGCCGTCGGCCGGGTCGACGAAGCGGTGCAGGCCCTCGCCGGTGCGCGAGTAGCGGCAGATCGCCGTGACGGTCAGCTCGTGCTCGCCCGCCCCCGGCTCCAGGGGAAGGCGCGAGCCCGCGAAGTCCGCCGGGTCGAGGGCCTCGCCGTCCAGGGCGGCCGAGACGACCTCATCGGCGATGAGGTCGATCCACGTGCTCGTCCCGGTGCTCGTGAAGCGCACGGTGCTCGTCGACAGGAAGGTCTCCTCGGGCTCGGGCAGCTCCACGGCCCCGACCCCGTGGCCGGTGAGGTCGACGGTGACCTCGTACGACGTCGTCGACAGCGCAGCCGAGCGGGCGGCGGCCTCGTCCCTCGTGATGTTGGCGGGGTTCATCGGATGGCTCTCCCAACTGTCGGTGCGTGGCGGCGGCACGGCCCCGGCCGCACCGCCTGCTCCCACGAAGGCTAACGCGGCGCCCCGGCTCAGGGTCCGGTCAGGGGCGGTTGTCCGCGCTCGGCATGACGTGTCGCTTGCGCGCGGGACGCCGAGGCGGTTCAGTGGTGTCCATGACCGCCACGTCGACTCCCGCCCCCCAGACCATCGGCTTCTGGTTCGACCCCCTGTGCCCGTGGGCATGGCTGGCGAGTCGCTGGATGCTCGAGGTCGAGACGGTGCGGCCCGTGCGCACCGAGTTCCACGTGATGAGCCTGTCCGTCCTCAACGAGGGCCGCGACCTCGACCCCGCCGACCAGGACGAGATGGACCGCGGCTGGATCGGCGTGCGCGCCGCCATCGGCGTCGAGCGGATCCACGGCCAGGAGGGGCTGCGCGCCTTCTACACCGAGCTCGGCACCCGCTACCACCTCAAGGGGGAGACGAAGGGCGACGCCGCCGTCGTGCGCGGCGCGCTCGAGGCCCTCGACCTCGACGCCTCGATCGCCGAGCGGGCGACCACCGACGAGTGGGACGAGGCCCTGCGCGCGAGCCACCACGCGGGCATGGACCCGGTCGGCTCCGACGTCGGCACCCCGGTGCTCCACATCAATGGCAAGGCCATGTTCGGGCCCGTCATCAGCCCCGCCCCCCGCGGCGAGGAGGCCGGCCGCCTCTTCGACGGCGTGAACCTCATGACCGCCTACGACGGCTTCTTCGAGCTCAAGCGCAGCCGCACCGTCGGCCCGATCCTCGACTGACGGCCCCGGGCGGGTGCGCGCCCGATCCCGTGAGGAAGCTGTGCACCGGCCATGGAATGGCCGTGGCACGCGCCGGGCCGGGCGAGCCTGACGCGATGAACCACATCGGTGTGTTTTCATCTGAGCGAGCCGGACGGGGGATCGACGGGGGGTTTCCTCCGCCGGGCTTGCTTGACCGATTCCTCCCACCGATGGAACAGGTGACTCGAGTGAGCAGTGCGACTCTGACGTACGGGCCCGCCCGACGGGCGATCGAGCCGTTCGACGAGGCCTTCATCGAGGCCACCCACGGCTACACGGCGCGCCGGGCCATGCCGAATCCCGAGACGCGCGACGAATGGGACGCCTTCCTGGCGCAGTTGCGGGTCGACGAGGACGACTACGCGGCCCGCCGCAACACCCGCGGCCTGCAGGCGGTGCTCGACCGCATCCTCGGCTTCGGCCGGGGCGGACGCGCCCAGCGCCTCGAGGTGGACGCCGACGAGCTGCTCGCCTCCGAGCTCGTGCGGCTCGCCGCGCTGGATCCCCGCTGGGGCTTCCTGCAGATGTCCCGCACCGCGAGCGGCGTCGTCGTCCCGCAGCACATGGTCGTCGGCCCCGGCGGCGTCTTCCTCCTCAACGCCAAGAACCATCCAGGCGCCAAGCTCTTCGTCGAGGGCGACGTCTTCCGCGTCAACGGCCAGGACCGCCCCTACATCTCGACGAGCCGCCAGAACGCCTCGCGCGCCATGGACCTCATGAGCCGCGACTCGGGCATCGACTTGGGCGTCACCGGCGTCCTCGTCCCGGTCAAGGACCGCCGCCTCGTCATCCAGCAGGCCCCCGACGACGTCGCCGTCATCGAGCGCAACGGCCTCGCCGAGTGGCTGCTCAACAAGCCCGAGGAGCTGTCCGAGCACCGGGTCATCACCAGCTACACGATCGTCAGCGAGGTCACCGGCTGGGGCGTCCTCGGCGACCGCTGAGCGCCCGGGCCGGAGCCGGTGGGCATGATTGTCCCCATGGACACCGACGAAGAGCCCGACGCCGTCCCCGCCGACGGCACCGTCCCCGCCCCGGCCCAGGCCGGCCCCGCCCGTCAGCGCCGGCACGCCGAGCTCGTCGGCCTCATCGACGACGCCCAGCAGGCCTACTACGGCCGCGACGCCCCCGTGCTCACCGATGCCGCCTACGACGCGATGATGGTCGAGCTCGAGCGCCTCGAGAACGAGTTCCCCGAACTGCGCACGCCCGACAGCCCCACCCAGCGCGTCGGCGCCCCCCATGAGGTCACCGACTTCGCCCCCGTCGAGCATCCCCAGCAGATGCTCAGCCTCGACGACGTCTTCAGCGTCGACGAGCTGCGCGAGTGGATGGCGCGTACCGTCGAGGCCCTCGGCGCCGAGCCCGTCTGGCTGTGCGAGGTGAAGATCGACGGCCTGGCCGTCGACCTCCAGTACGTCGACGGCGCGCTCGCCACGGCCGCCACCCGCGGCGACGGGCGCGTCGGTGAGGACATCACGCCGAACGCCCGCACCATCGAGGCGATCCCGCGCCGCCTCGACGCCTCCGCGCCGGCGCCCCCGCCGGCCCTCCTCGAGGCCCGCGGCGAGGTCTTCTTCCCGGTCGAGGACTTCACCGCCCTCAACGCCGAACTGGAGCGGGCCGGCAAGCAGGTCTTCGCCAACCCGCGCAACGCAGCCGCCGGCTCGCTGCGTCAGAAGGACCCCTCGGTCACCGCCCGCCGCCCGCTCTCGATGATCTGCCACGGCGTCGGCGCCCACACCGGGCTCGACGTCGATCGCCAGAGCCGGGTCTACGAGGCCTTCCGGGCCTGGGGGCTGCCGGTGAGCCCCTACTACGAGTGCGTCGCCGGCACCGACGCGGTGCTCGAGTTCATCGCCCACTTCGGCGAGCACCGCCACGACCTGCTCCACGAGATCGACGGCGTCGTCGTCAAGGTCGACGACCTTGCCGCCCAGGCCCGGCTCGGGGCCACGAGCCGGGCCCCCCGCTGGGCGATCGCCTACAAGTACCCGCCCGAGGAGGTCAACACCCGGCTGCGCGACATCCGCGTCAACGTCGGGCGCACCGGCCGCGTCACGCCCTACGGCGTCATGGACCCGGTGCGCGTCGCCGGGTCGACGGTGGCCATGGCCACCCTGCACAACGCCTTCGAGGTGCGCCGCAAGGGCGTGCTCATCGGCGACATGGTCGTCCTGCGCAAGGCCGGCGACGTCATCCCCGAGATCGTCGGGCCCGTCGTCGAGCTGCGCACCGGCGCCGAGACCGAGTTCGTCATGCCGACGCACTGCCCCGAGTGCGGCGTCGAGCTGCGCCCCGAGCAGGAGTCCGACAAGGACATCCGCTGCCCCAATCAACGGTCCTGCCCGGCCCAGCTGCGCGAGCGCCTCAGCGCGGCCGCCTCTCGCAATGCCCTCGACATCGAGGGGCTGGGCGACGAGGGCGCCGCAGCCCTCCTCGCGGCCGGGGTGCTCGACGACGAGTCCCGCCTGTTCGACCTCACCGCCGACGACCTGGTGCGGGTCGAGGTCTTCACCCGCGCTGCGACGCGCAAGGAGCTGACCGGCGAGAGGGCCGCCCCGGCCCCCGGCGTCGTCGACGGGAGGGTGCTGTCGGCCGTCGGCGTCAAGCTCCTCGCCAACCTCGAGGCCGCCAAGGGGCAGCCGCTGTGGCGGGTGCTCGTGGCCCTGTCCATCCGCCACGTCGGGCCCGCCGCCGCCCGCGCGCTGGCCGCCCGCTTCGGCTCGATGGCGGCCATCCGCGCCGCGAGCGCCGAGGAGCTGGCCGACACCGAGGGCGTCGGCGCGGTCATCGCCGCCTCACTGCGCGCCTGGTTCGAGGTCGACTGGCACCGGCGGATCGTCGAGGCCTGGGCAGCCGCCGGCGTGCGCATGGCCGACGAGGAGCCCGGCCGGCCCGTCGACGACCGGACGCTCTCCGGGCTCACCGTCGTCGTCACCGGCACGCTCGAGGGCTTCACCCGCGAGGGGGCCAAGGAGGCGATCGTCGCCCGCGGCGGCCGGGCCGCCGGCTCGGTCAGCAGGAGGACCGACTTCGTCGTCGTCGGCGCCGGCGCCGGGTCGAAGGCCGCCAGGGCCGCCGAGCTGGGCCGGCCCGTCCTCGACGAGGCGGGCTTCCGCACGCTGCTCGAGAAGGGGCCGGCGGGGCTGGCGGGGAAGGGGCCGTCGGCTCAGAAGTAGGTGATGTTGTACGGGGCCCGGTCGGTGGCGAACAGGACGCGCAGCGCCGCGACCCGCTCCGGGTCGCCCTCGATGAGACCGGCGGCGGCCATCGCCACCGGATCGGCCAGCCCGAGGTAGAGGCTGCCCAGCGTCGCGATGCCCAGGCTCACCTCGGGCCGGGCCCCGGTCGGGGCCGCCTCGGCGCCCTCGGGCGAGACGTCGAGCGCGAAGACGCCCCCGCTGAGGCCGAGCGGATCGCGCACCTCCATCGTGAGACGCCCGCAGCCGTCCCAGCCGCGCGCCCTCAGGGCCCCGGGCACGTCGAGGATGCGCAGCCACGTGAGGTCCTCGCGGCTCGTCCGGGCCAGCCGCCGCGGGTCGTCCAGCGCCCACGGCAGCGGCGAGTTCGGGTTCAGGTGGGGCGCGCTCACCGAGCGCGCCAGGTCGATGGACGCCAGGTAGCGCCACAGGGCCAGCTCGGCGCTCTCGTGCGCGGCGATCATCTCGACCACCTCGACGTCGAGGGCGTAGTCGCCGTGCCCGCCGGCGGGACCCCGCCGGAGCGTGAAGGTGACGACGCCGTCGGGCGCGCCCCGCCCGTCCCAGTGCGCCGCGGCGTGGACGCCCTCGATGCGGCCGTTGGTCAGCGCCGACCAGACGCCGGTGGCGTGGTCGTTGCACCAGGCCGGACGTGAGTGCGAGCCCCGCGAGGCGGCGTGGAAGAGGGCGAAGACCCGGTCCATGACCTCCGGCGCCGCGTCGAGGTCGAGCTCGTGCACGGCGCCGGGCCGTGCCGGCGCGCGCAGCCCGTGGCCGGGGCCCGTGCGCAGGGTGGCGCCGACCGTCTCGGTCGCCGGCCCGAAGCCGAACCGCCGGTAGATGGTCGCCTCGGTTGCGGTGAGCGCCGCCAGGGTCAGGCCCCGCCCGGCCGCCTCGGTGAGGTCGGCGCGCATGAGGGCGGTGAGCAGGCCGTTGCGGCGCGCGCTCGGGCGCACCGTCACGTCGGTGATGAGATCGGCTCGCTCCAAGTGCCCGCGGCCGGTGTTGATCGTCCCGTCGAAGCTCGCGAAGGTGGCGTAGGGGGTGCGGCGCGCCACGCCGGGCTCGGGCCCGGTGGGCCATGCGCCGCGCAGTCGGGCCCCGTCGGCGCACAGGCCCCGCCACCAGCGCCGCGCGCCGTCCTCGTCGACGGGCGGATTGCCGAAGGCCCGGCTCATGACGTGCTCCCAGCGCCGGGCGTCGTCGGTCAGCGCGCCGGTCGCCGCCATGGTCTCGATGGTGCAGTCGATCACCCGGACAGGGTACCGGCCCCGGCTCGGACGGGCGCTCAGCCCCAGAGCAGCCAGGCCAGCGTCGTGTCGTCGGGCCCGGCCGCGCACAGCCAGGCGCGGGTCGCGCCGACCAGTTCCGGCAGCGGCCAGGGCATCCGCGCGCCGATGTCCCAGCCCGCGGGCGCCAGGCCCAGGGCCGCGCAGCACAGGGCGGCGTCGGCGGCGCGCCCGGGGTCCAGCGACCAGGGAAGGCCGCTGTGCAGGCGGGGGAGCACCTGCCACAGCTGCGGCGGGGCGTCCGGCTCGCGGGCCGCGGCCGCCGAGAGCATCCGGCAGAGATCGTCGTCGCGGTCCAGCGGAGGGGGAGGCGCCGCGACGCCGGCACGGGCCAGCACCGGGGCGGCCCCCAGCCAGGCCAGCAGCGGGCCGGGCGCGGGCGGCAGCGCGGAGAGCCGCTCGGCCACCGCGCCGAGCCGGTCCGGGTCGGACCCTGCGGCGGCCAGCAGGGGGACGATTCCGAGCGCCTCGGCGGGGGAGCCGGGCCGGTCCAGCCGCTCGTCGGCCCACGCCCGGAGGAAGCCGACGGCCCGGTCGTGGTGGAGCCCGTGACGGGCGTCGGCCCATGCGACGATCATCGCCTGCGCGGCGCCGGCCGTGCGCGCCTCGGAGCCGACGAGCCGGCGCGCCCGGCGCGTCGCGGTCGCGTCGACCGACCGCGCCCAGGCGAGCCGCAGCCGGGCGTCGACCCCGGGCCCGGCGACGGTGAAGCGGTGCACTCCGGGCGCGGCCTCGAGGAGGCTGCCCTCCTCGTCGGCCGAGATCGTGCCGGGCCCGCTCACCGCGGCGTCGGGCAGCCCGATCCGCACCGGCTCGCCCTCGGCCACGTCGAGCCGGTGGGGCAGCCAGGCGGGCAGGGCGGCCAGCGCGCCGGCGCGGTGCGGGTGCACGTCGATCGTCCAGGCGCTCACCCAGGACCGGCCGGCGGCCAGCTCGAGGCCCGCCGGCGTCAGCGCCAGGCCGGGGCCCGCCGCGCGGACCTGCCCGCGCGTCTGGACGGCCGCGACGACGAGCCCGTCGGAGGGGCGCTCGTCCAGCAGGGCGAGGCCGGTGCCCCCGCCCGGCCAGGCCGGGCAGGCGAAGGCGCCGCGCCAGCCGACGACCGGCCCCTCCACCGCGGCGTCGGCGCCGCGGGCGGTGATCGTGAGGCGGGCGCTGAGCGTCCGGTCGGCCGTCAGACGGAGCCGTGCGTCGGCGTCCGGCGAGCTCCAGCGCCAGGTCGCCTCGTCGGCGTCCACGACGAGCCCTCCGGGGCGCCATGGCGGGCCTATCGTGAGGGTCGCCGTGCCGACGGGGCGGTCCTGCTCGCGATCCGTGACGCGCACCCGGGCGGTCGTGCAGTCCAGACGCAGGTGCTCCCAGTCCAGCGCCCCCGCCGCCGTTCCCGGTGCTCTCGTCGCGTTCATCACCTCACCCTATGCGCGGCGCCCCCGCGCGAGCGGCGTCGCACGAAGTAGACGATGGACACGAAGTAGACGATGAACGAGTCGGCGGTGACGCCCGCGCTTCCCGCGCGAGCGGCGTCGCGGGGCGGGACGGGGAGCGCGGTGCCCCCAGGGCCCGTGGACCCGCGCCGAGGTGGGCGCCGGCCCGCGCCGGGACGGCCCGTGGGCCCCGTCGGCGCCCGGGCCCGGGCGGCGTCGTGCGGTAGTCTTCTGCTGTGCGCGCACCGGGGGCGCGACCGCGCGCCCGCCGGACGAGGAGCACCGCGACGGGGCACGGAGCGCACCGGCACGGGTGCGGCCGCGGGGTGCGGCGCAGACGGGGTGTGGCGCAGTTGGCAGCGCGCCTGCTTTGGGAGCAGGAAGTCGCCGGTTCGAGTCCGGTCACCCCGACGGGGCCGTCGGGCCCGCCCCGGGCGGCGGATCCCCGGCGCGTCGAGCCGGGCCGGCGCCGACGGGTGCCCGGCGGTCTGCGCCCGCACCCGGTTCGAGCCGTTGCCCCGCGCCGTTCGGGTCGTGCCCCGTGTCGTCGTGCCCGTGCTGTTGTCCCGTGCGGTCCGGGCCCTGCCCGGGCCGCGGGAGGGTCGGCGCCTCGGAGGATGCGGCGCGCGTCGCCGCAGGCCGGGACGCGTCGGCTACGATAGACCCGTCGGCTCGGACTCGGCCGGGTCGACGACCGGCCCCACGGGGCCACGCGAACGTAGCTCAATGGCAGAGCCCCAGTCCTCCAAACTGGCTACGCGGGTTCGATTCCCGTCGTTCGCTCGTACACGGCCCGCCCGGCCGCGCCCTCCACGGGCGGCTGACCTGCACGCACAACGGATCCGGGCGCGGCGCCCCGCGGCGCATCCGTCGCGATCCCCGTCCCCGAGCGGATTCTTGGTGCTCATCGCCCCTCTGGCTAAGATTGGCGGGCGTCCGTGCGCACGCCCACGAGCATGTCCGCGCCATGGCGCGCACATACGTCCCATGTATCAGGAGTCCCCAGTGCCGAGCACCGTCGAGCAATTGAACCCGACCCGGGTGAAGCTCACCATCGAACTGCCCTTCGCCGATCTCCAGCCGAGGATCGACGAGGCCTACAGGCAGATCGCCCAGCAGATCAACCTGCCCGGCTTCCGCCGCGGCAAGGTGCCGCCGCGCCTGATCGATCAGCGCTTCGGCCGCGGCACGGTGCTCCAGGAGGCCGTCAACAACGCCATTCCCGACGCCTACTCGGCCGCCGTCGCCGAGCACGAGATCGCCCCGCTGGGCAACCCGCAGATCGAGCTGACCAGGCTCGACGACGGTGATGTCGCGGAGATCACCGCCGAGGTCGACGTGCGTCCCGAGTTCGACATGCCCGACTTCGCGACGGTCTCGGTCGAGATCGAGCCCGTCGAGGTCACCGACGCCGACGTCGACGAGCGCGTCGAGCTGCTGCGTCAGCGCTTCGGCACCCTCAAGGTCGTCGACCGGGCCGCCGCCGACGGCGACGTCGTCCTCATCGACCTGTCCGCGACCCGCGACGGCGAGGCCATCGCTGACGCCGAGACGAAGGGCATGCAATACCGCATCGGCGCCGGCGGCATGGTCGAGGGCCTCGACGAGGCCCTCGTCGGCCTGTCCGCCGGCGAGAGCAGGACCTTCTCCTCGAGGCTCGTCGGAGGTCCCCACCGCGACGAGGACGCCGATGTCACGGTGACCGTGACGAAGGTCAACGAGCAGGAGCTGCCCGAGCTCGACGACGACTTCGCCCAGCTCGTCTCCGAGTTCGACACCGTCGACGAGATGGTCGCCGACGTCCGCGAGAACCTCGTGCGCCTCGCCCGTCTCGACCAGGCCAGCACGGCCCGCGACAAGGTTCTCGAGGCCGTCATCGGCGGGCTCGACTTCGAGCTTCCGCCCGCCGTCCTCGAGAACGACGTCAAGGCCTACCACGAGCAGATCGAGGGCCAGCTCAACGCCGCCGGCCTGACCGTCGAGCAGTACCTCGCCGACGCCGAGGACGAGGACGCGGAGAACGCCGAGGAGTTCTGGAGGCAGATCGACGAGCGCGCCGAGCAGGGCCTGCGCGCCCAGATCGTCCTCGACAGGCTCGCCGAGGACCGCCAGATCGGCGTCTCCCAGGAGGAGTTCACCCAGCTGCTCTTCCAGAAGGCGCAGCAGAACGGCACGTCTCCCGAGCAGGAGATCAAGCACATGACCGAGCACAACCACATGCCGGAGTGGATGGCCGAGGTCCGTCGCGGCAAGGCCCTCGGCATGATCGTCGACGAGGCCTCCATCACCGACACCAACGGTGAGAAGGTCGAGATCTCCCGCCTGCAGAACGACGGAACCCTCGCCGACGAGGAGGAGACCGAC
The DNA here is from genome assembly GCF_000426605.1 of Propionibacterium acidifaciens DSM 21887. GTDB lineage: Bacteria > Actinomycetota > Actinomycetes > Propionibacteriales > Propionibacteriaceae > Propionibacterium > Propionibacterium acidifaciens. The sequence goes on along the minus strand of NZ_AUFR01000013.1, from coordinate 38,422 downwards.
GAGGACGCCGGCGCAGGCGACGGGGATGCCACCGAGGAGGCGGCCGTCCCGGCGGACGCCGGGAAGGACGGCGACGCCGGGGACGAGGCCTGATCGGCCCGTCCTCGGGGCCACGAGTTCCGAACGCACGGGGCGCCGGCGCCCCGTGCGTTGTGCCGTCCGTGCGTTGTGCCGCTCCGGCCCGGCGCCGGTGACGGCCCGCCTCCACGGGGTCCGGCCCGGGTCCCCGGCGTGGACCGCCCGGCCGGGACGCCGCGGCGTTGCTAGGCTGAGCGCTCGTCCGATGAGGGGGAGCATGCGATGAACGACACGGATGGCGTCACCGGGGCGCGGACCCCGGCGGGCGGGCTGCCGAGGCCCCTGCAGATCGCGCTGGGCGTCGTCCTCGTGCTCGCCGCGCTCATGCTGCTGAGGAGCTACTCGGGCATCTTCGGCCCGGTCTTCCTGGCGCTCAACCTCATGGTGACGGTCTACCCGTTCCACACCTGGCTCGTGCGTAGGGGCTGCCCCTCGGCCCTGTCGGCCATCATCGTCGCACTCGTGGTCTTCGTCCTGCTCCTCCTGATGCTGGCGGGCTTCATCTGGGCGGTCAACGAGATCATCGGCATGATCCCGCAGTACACCGGTCAGTTCGTCGCCCTGTACGACCGGCTCATCTCCTTCGCCTCGGACCTGGGCCTGGACCACGCCTCGCTCACGGGGGCGCTGGGCAAGATCGACCCGAACTCCCTGCTCAACGCGGCCACCTCGCTCCTGTCCGCCTCGACCGGCTTCCTCGGCGGCCTGTCCGTCCTCGTGTGCGCCCTCGTCTTCATGGCCATGGACACCGCCGGCTTCGCCCAGCGCCTGGCGATCGCCGCCTCGACCCACTCGCGGATCGTCGCGGGCTTCCGCTCCTTCAGCCAGGGCGTCCGGTCCTACTGGATCGTCACCACCGTGTTCGGCCTCATCGTGGCCGTGCTCGACGTCGTCCTCCTCCAGGTCATGGGCGTGCCCGGCGTCATCATCTGGGGGCTGCTGAGCTTCCTCACCAACTACATCCCGAACGTCGGCTTCATCGTCGGCCTCGTCCCGCCCGCCCTCGTCGCGCTCGTCTCCCTCGGATGGAAGCAGGCGCTCGTCGTCGTCGCCGCCTACTGCGTGGTCAACTTCGTCCTCCAGACGATCATCCAGCCGCGCTTCGCCGGCGACGCCGTCGGCGTGACCCCCACCGTCTCGTTCGTCTCCCTGCTCGTGTGGGGCGCCGTGCTCGGCGCCCTCGGCACCCTGCTGGCGCTGCCGATGACCCTGCTCGTCAAGGCGCTCGTCGTCGACGCCGACCCCAGCGCCCGCTGGATCAACGCGCTCATCGCCTCGGACCCGCACGACGCCGACGGGGCCGTCCGGCAGCGCTCCTGACCCCCGGCTGGCCGAGGACCCCGGAGTTGAGCCGGATCGGCTCAATCCTTCCGGCCGGCAGTGAAAAACATGCGGGTCCCGCTCCGGTTTGCCGGTGCCCCCAGGTAGGTTCGACGATGTGAATGACATGGTCAAGAACCCCGTGCTGCCCGCGATGGCCGCCGGTACCGGCGGCGTCGGCCTGACCGACAACGTGTATCAGTCCCTGCTGGCCAACCGCATCGTCTTCCTCGGCTCCGAGGTGAAGGACGAGAACTCCAACGCGATCTGCGCGCAGATGCTGCTGCTCAACGCCGAGGACCCCCACAAGGACATCTACCTCTACATCAACTCGCCCGGCGGTTCGATCGACTCCGGCATGGCGATCTACGACACCATGCAGTGGATCAGCAACGACGTGGCCACGGTCGCCCTCGGGCTGGCCGCCTCGATGAGCCAGTTCCTGCTGTCCGGCGGCACGCCGGGCAAGCGCTACGCGCTGCCGCACGCCCGCATCCTCATGCACCAGCCCTCGGGCGGCATCGGCGGCACGGCCTCCGACATCAAGATCCAGGCGGAGCAGTCCATCCACCTCAAGCACGAGATGGCCGGGCTCATCGCCCGGCACACCGGGCAGACCGTCGAGCAGATCACCAAGGACTCCGACCGCGACCGGTGGTTCACCGCGACCGAGGCCCTGGAGTACGGCTTCATCGATCACGTCTACGATCGCGCGTCGAAGATCTCCATGAGCGACGCGCCGAACCAGTGAGGACTCCCATGACTGACGACTTCAGCGCGGCGATGCCCCCGGCCCCCGGCGGCGTGGTCGTCCCGCCCAGCGCCGAGTACTACATCCCCCAGTGGGAGGAGCGCACCAGCTACGGCGTGCGCCGGGTCGACCCTTACACCAAGCTGTTCGAGGACCGCATCATCTTCCTCGGCACGCCGATCACCGACGACATCGCCAATGCGGTCATGGCCCAGCTGCTGTGCCTGCAGTCGATGGACGCCGACCGCCCGATCTCGATCTACATCAACTCGCCCGGCGGCTCGTTCACCGCGCTGACCGCCATCTACGACACGATGCGCTACATCAAGCCCGCCGTGCAGACCATCTGCCTCGGCCAGGCCGCCTCGGCGTCCGCCGTGCTGCTGGCGGCCGGCACGAAGGGCCAGCGCCTGGCGCTGCCGAACAGCCGCATCCTGATCCACCAGCCGTCCATGGGCGGCGAGGGCAGCTACGGTCAGTCCAGCGACCTGGAGATCCAGGCCAACGAGATCCTGCGCATCCGCGAGCTCATGGAGACGATGCTCGCCGACGCCACGGGCCAGCCCAAGGAGAAGATCAGCCTCGACGTCGAGCGGGACAAGTTCCTCACCGCCGAGGAGGCCGTCGAGTACGGCCTCGTCGACGACATCCTCACCTCGCTGAAGGACTGACGAGGCCGGATGACCGGGGTGAGGGCCGCGGTCCTGTCCGCATTCCGGTCGCGGGGCGCCCGCCCGGCGGACCGGGCTCCGATGGACCGTGTCGAGTCCGTCGGGCGGGGGCGTGCTTGAATGGACCCGACGGGGCTGACCGGCCCGGCCCGATGCGCGGGGGCGCGTGGGCGTCGTGCAGCAAGGAGGTGGCCATGCCGCGCATTGGGGAGAGCAGCGATCTGTTCAAGTGTTCGTTCTGCGGCAAGAGCCAGAAGCAGGTCAAGAAGCTCATCGCCGGGCCGGGGGTCTACATCTGCGACGAGTGCATCGACCTGTGCAACGAGATCATCGAGGAGGAGTTCTCCCAGAGCGAGGAGACCGAGGCCCCCTCGAAACTGCCCAAACCGGTCGAGATCCGCGAATTCCTCGACCAGTACATCATCGGCCAGGACGACGCCAAGAAGGCGCTCGCGGTGGCCGTCTACAACCACTACAAGCGCCTCAACGCCGGCACGGGCGTCGAGGGCGCCAAGCACGCCGCCTCCGAGGACGTCGAGCTCGGCAAGTCGAACATCCTGCTCATCGGGCCCACCGGCTGCGGCAAGACCTATCTGGCGCAGACCCTCGCCCGCATGCTCAACGTGCCTTTCGCCATGGCCGACGCCACGGCCCTCACCGAGGCCGGCTACGTGGGCGAGGACGTCGAGAACATCCTGCTCAAGCTCATCCAGGCCGCCGACTTCGACGTGAAGAAGGCCGAGACGGGCATCATCTACATCGACGAGATCGACAAGGTGGCGCGCAAGTCCGAGAACCCCTCGATCACCCGGGACGTCTCGGGCGAGGGCGTCCAGCAGGCGCTGCTGAAGATCCTCGAGGGCACCGTCGCCTCGGTCCCGCCCCAGGGCGGGCGCAAGCACCCGCACCAGGAGTTCATCCAGATCGACACCACCAACGTGCTGTTCATCGTGGGCGGCGCCTTCGCCGGGCTCGAGGACATCATCGCCGAGCGCGTCGGCAGGCGGTCGGTCGGCTTCACCAATGACGACGTGAAGCGCCGCCCGAGCGGCGTCGACCCCTTCACCGGCGTGCGGCCCGAGGACCTGCACGCCTTCGGGCTGATCCCCGAGTTCATCGGCCGGCTGCCGGTCGTCGCCACGGTGCCCCGGCTCGACGAGACGGCTCTGCGCCGCATCCTCACCGAGCCGCGCAACGCCCTCGTCAAGCAGTTCACCAAGCTCTTCGAGCTCGACGGGGTCTGCCTGGAGTTCGCGCCGGACGCCATCGCCGCCGTGGCCGAGAAGGCCATCGAGCGGGGCACCGGGGCGCGCGGGCTGCGCGCCATCCTCGAGGAGACCCTCGGCGACGTCATGTTCGAGGTGCCCAGTCGCGACGACATCGCCCAGGTCGTCATCACCGGCGACGCGGTGCGCGGCGAGGCGCCGCCGCGGCTCGTCACGCGGGCCCGGGCCGGCGAGCCGGCGGCCTGACCGGCCGACGCGGACGGGCCCGGGGGTGCGGCACAGCGGCGACCGGTAGCCTGCACCTGTGCGTTATCTCTCGACCCGCGCCGTGGGCGCCGACGATGCCAAGCCGTTCTGCGACATCCTGCTCGAAGGCCTCGCCGCTGACGGCGGCCTCTTCCTGCCCGAGGAGTACCCGCGGCTGGACGCCGGGACGCTCGAGCAGTGGCGCGGGCTGCTCGCCGCCGAGGGCTACGCGGCCCTGGCGGCCCGGATGATCGGCCTGTTCCTCGACGACATCCCCGCGTCCGACCTCGAGCGCCTCACCACCGCGGCCTACACCGGCGGGAAGTTCTCCGATCCGCGGATCGTCCCGGTCAGCCGCATCGGCGACGGTCCGCTGTGGCTCGGCCACCTGTCCAACGGCCCGACGGCGGCCTTCAAGGACATGGCGATGCAGCTGCTCGGCGAGCTCTTCGAGTACGAGCTCGCGCGCCGCGGCTCATGGATGACGATCGTCGGCGCGACAAGCGGCGACACCGGCAGCTCGGCCGAGTACGCGATGCGCGGGCGCGAGGGCATCGCCGTCGTCATGCTCACCCCGGCGGGACGCATGACGCCCTTCCAGCAGGCCCAGATGTTCTCCCTCACCGACGCGAACATCGTCAACGTCGCCGTCGACGGCGTCTTCGACGACTGCCAGGACCTCGTCAAGGCCCTCAACGCCGACGCCGCCTTCAAGGCCGAGTACCACCTGGGCGCCGTCAACTCGATCAACTGGGCCCGCCTGGTGGCCCAGGTCGTCTACTACGTCAGCTGCTGGCTGCGCGTCACCGACGGGCCGGGGCAGGAGATCAGCTTCGCCGTGCCGACCGGCAACTTCGGCGACATCTGCGCCGGCCACGTCGCCCGCTCCATGGGGCTGCCGATCCGTCGCCTCATCCTCGCCACCAACGAGAACGACGTCCTCGACGAGTTCTTCCGCACCGGCGTCTACCGTCCGCGCAGCTCCGAGCAGACCTGGGCGACCAGTTCGCCGAGCATGGACATCTCGAAGGCCTCCAACTTCGAGCGTTTCATCGCCGACCTGTACGGCCGCGACGGCGCCAGGGTCCGGGAACTCTTCGACGCGGTCGCCGAGGGCGGCTCCTTCGACATCTCCGGGACCCCCGAGTTCGAGGCGGTGCGCACCAGCTATGGTTTCGTCTCCGGTTCGTCGACCCACGCCGACCGGGTCGCCACCATCGGCCGTCTCTGGCGCGAGCACGGCGTCCTCGTCGACCCGCACACCGCCGACGCCGTCACGGTCGCCGAGCAGTACGTGGCGGATGAACCCGTCGTCGTTCTCGAGACCGCCCTGCCGGTGAAGTTCGCCGCGACGATCGAGGAGGCCATCGGCTGCCGGCCGCCCGTCCCCGAGCGCTTCGCCGGCGTCGAGGAGGGGCCGCGCCGGGTCGTCGACCTGCCGAACGACGTCGAGGCCCTCAGGCGGCTCGTCGTGGACACCGTCGGGTCCCTGCCGAACCTGGTCCGTTGAACGGGCCGCCACCCACCGAGAAAGGAGACGATCATGACGATGCGTGTCGGGATCCTCACCGCCGGAGGCGACAGCCCCGGCCTGAACGCCGCCATCCGCGGCTTCGGCAAGGCCGCCATCGGCACCCACGGCATGGAGCTCATCGGCTTCCGCGACGGCATGCGCGGCCTGGCCGAGAACCGCTTCATCGAGCTCGACTCGGCGGCCCTGTCGGGCATCCTCACCGTCGGCGGCACGATCCTGGGCACCAGCCGCGACAAGGTCCACAAGATGATGGTGGACGGCAAACCGCGCAGCATGATCGACACGATCAGGAAGAACTACGAGAAGGACGAGCTCGACGCGCTCGTCTGCCTCGGCGGGGGCGGCACGGCCAAGAACGCCAAGCGCCTGTCCGACGCCGGGATGAACGTCATGACGCTGCCCAAGACGATCGACAACGACCTCGTCGGCACCGACCGGACCTTCGGCTTCGCGACGGCCCTCGAGATCGCCACCGACGCCATCGACCGGCTGCACTCCACCGCGCACAGCCACCACCGCATCATCCTCACGGAGATCATGGGCCACCGGGCTGGATGGCTCGCGCTCGGCGCCGGGATCGCCGGGGGCGCCGACGTCATCCTGCTGCCCGAGGTGCCCTACAACGTCGAGTCGATCGCCGAGACGATCAAGCGCCGACGCGCGGGTGGCAGCAACTTCTCGGTCATCGCGGTCGCCGAGGGCGCGCGCTCCGTGGCCGACGCCGCCGAGCTGGCCGCCGCCGAGGCGCTGGTCAAGGAGGCCGACTCGCCGGAGGGCCGCGACGCCGCCAAGCAGCACCGCCGGGCCGTCGAGGCCTCACACCGCGCCCACACCTTCGCCCTGGCCTCCCAGCTGGAGGCCGCCACCGGCCTGGAGTCGAGGGTCTCGATTCTCGGCTACGTCCAGCGCGGCGGCATCCCGTGCGGCCGCGACCGCCAGCTGGCCACCCTGCTCGGCACCGCCGGCGCCGACCTCGTCAGCCAGGGGGTCTTCGGCGTCATGGTCGCCGCGAAGGGCGAGCAGGCCGTCCCCGTCCCGCTCGAGGAGGTCGCCGGGAGGGTCCGTTACGTGCCCACCGATCATCCGTGGATCCGGGCGGCCAAGGAGGTCAACACCGGCTTCGGCGACTGAGCCCGGAGGGCGGGGCGTCCTCAGCCCATGACCACGACCGAGCGCAGCACCTGCCCGGTGCCCATCCGAGCGAGGGCCTCGTTCACCTCGTCGAGGCCGATCGTCTCGGAGACGAAGGCGTCGAGGTCGAGGCGGCCCTGTGCGTGGAGGTCGAGCAGCATCGGCACGTCACGTTCGGGAAGGCAGTCGCCGTACCAGCTCGACCGGAGCGAACCGCCGTGGCTGAGGACGTCGGCGAGCGGGATGTCGATCCGCGCGTCGGGGTCGGGCACGCCGACCAACACGAGGCGGCCGGCCAGGTCCCGCGCGTAGAGGGCCTGCGTCCAGGTCGTCGGGGTGCCCAGCGCGTCGATGACGACATCGACGACGTCGGTGCTGCTGGCGTCGATCGTCGCGGTGGCGCCGAGACCGGAGGCCAGCGCCAACCTCCGCGGGTCCGTGTCGACGGCGATGGGCCCGGTGGCGCCGGCCAGTCTGGCGCCGAGCAGGGCGGCCATGCCGACCCGCCCAGGCCGATGACGGCCACCTGCTCGCCGCGGCGCACGGCGGCGGTGCCGAGGGCCGCCCCGAGTCCGGCCATGACGCCGCAGCCGAGCAGGCCGGCGACCTCGGGGCGCACGGACGGGTCCACCCGCGTGCACTGGCCCTGCGCGACGGGCGTCCGGGGCGTCAGCGCGCCGATGCCGAGGGCGGCGGTGAGCCCGGTGCCCTCGGCGAGCCTCATCGGACGGGCCGCATTGGCGGTGTCGAAGCAGTACCACGGCTCGCCCCGGCGGCAGGCCCGGCACTGGCCCGCAGACGGCCCGCCAGTTGAGGATGACGTGGTCGCCCACCCGTACGTGCGTGACGCCCTCGCCGACGGCGGCGACGGTGCCGGCCGCCTCGTGGCCGAGGAGGAACGGGTAGTCGTCGCCGACGGCGCCCGACGCGTAGTGCAGGTCGGTGCGGCAGACGCCGCAGGCGGCGACGTCGACGACGACCTCGCCCGGGCCCGGGTCGGGGACGACGACGTCGAGCAGTTCGACCGGCGCGCCCCTGGTTCGTGAGACGACTCCTTGGACTGTCGTGGGCATGTGGGGACTCCTTGATCGCGGCCCTGATGAGGGAGGACGTCTCCGACGCTAGCGTGGCCGGCCGGCATCGCGCCGGACCGTCCACGGTCACGCCGGCCCTCCGGGCGGGACCGTCCCCCTATGCTGAGGGGCGTGACAGAGAGCACCGCACCGCCCGAGAGCGCCGCACCGCAGTCGTGCTCCGTGACGCTCACCGTGAGCGCCCTCGTCCTCGACATGGACGACACCATCAACAGGACGGGCCCGGCCATGCGCACCGGCCTGTGGCGGGCGACGGAGGAGCTGTGGCCGCAGCTGGACGATGAGGAGCGCGGGCGCCGTATCGAGGACTACGTGGCCGACCGCGCCGGATGGTTCGACCGCTTCTCGAGTGGGCACATCGACTTCGAGACGATGCGCCGCGGGCGCCTGGGCGACATGGCGGCGGGTCTGGGCGAGCGGCTCGACGACGAGCGTCTGCACCGCTTCGAATCGGTCTACCGGGCGGCCTTCGCCGCGGCGTGCGCGCCCTGGCCCGACGCCCTGGGCCTCATCGACCGGGCCGACGCGGCCGGCGTCCCGGTCGCCGTGCTGTCGAACTCGGCCCAGCGGATGACCCTCATGAAGGTCGACCGGCTCGGACTGGCGGGCCGCTTCGCCCTCGTGCTCTCGTCCGACCGGCTCGGCTCCGGCAAACCGGACCCGGCCGCCTACCGCGCGGCCTGCGAGCGGCTGGGCGCCGAGCCGGCGCTGACCGGGTACGTCGACGACTCCCTGCGCGACGCCGGGGGAGCGGCCCTGGCCGGTCTGCAGTCCTGCTGGCTCGACCGGGCCCGGCGCGGCGGGGCCCCGGCCGGTCAACGGGTCGTCACCGACCTCGACCGGCTGCTCATCGAGCGCGCCGGCCGCTGAGCGGGCCGGTGTCGCCGATCCAATAGACTTCCCGCGTCCGGTCCCGATCCCCTGGGAGGAACGATGTCGGCGAGCAGGGTCAGCGCGACGGTCGACGCGCTGTTCGACATGGTCGTGAGCGGTCGAGCCCCCGTGGGCGAGGCACTGCCCGCCGAAGCCGCGCTGGCGCGCACCCTCGACGTCTCGCGCCTGACGCTGCGCGAGGCCGTGCGCGTGCTGACGGGTAGGGGAGTGCTCCGGCCCGTCCACGGCCGCGGCACCTTCGTCAACCCGCCGGGCAGGTGGACAGACCTGGGCAGCATCGTCGCTCTCCGCTCGCGCACCTCGAGCTGGAGCGAGATCGCCGGGCAGCTCGTCGAGATCCGTCGGATGATCGAGGTGGGCTCCGCGGGCCTCGCCGCCGAACGGCGCTCCCGCACCGACGTGGACCGCCTCGGACGCGATCTCGAGGACTTCCGTGCCCACCACGAGGCCGGGGACGCCGAGAGGGCCACGACGGCCGACCTCGACTTCCACGATCACATCCTCCAGGCTGCGGGGAACCCCTTCCTCTTCACCGTCTACGAGCCGCTGCGCGGCCTGCTCGAACGGGGTCGCGCCGAGACCTCGGCGAGCAGCGAGGTGCGCGAGCGCGCCATGGGCCATCATCGCGCCATCCTCGACGCCATCGCCGCCGGGGACCCGCGGGCGGCCGAGCGGGCCATGAGAGCCCACATGGACCAGACGGCGCGCGACGCCGTCGCCCGGGCCGACGCCGGCTGATCGGTCCTTCCGTTGGGCCCGGCCGAAGGGGCCCGCAAGGCCGTCGCGCCCCGGACGGGTTCTCTCCGTCCGGCTTCGTCCTCGTCGGGGGCTTCCTCACCACCGCATTCGCGAGTGGGTCATGCGACGGACCCCGTCCCTGATCGGCAGGGCCCTTGCCATCGCGTTCGTGAGTGGGTTAGTGTCGGAACAACTCATCAGAGGTCTGAGCGCAAAGGGGTGTCTGCCGTGAGCATCTCGTGGGACGAATTGATCAGGGGCCTGCCGGACGGGCCCGCCATCTCCGCCGAGGACGTCGCCCGGGCAGGCTGCCCGGCGTTCGTCGTCCTCGATGACGACCCGACCGGCACCCAGTCGGTGTCCGATCTTCCCGTCATCACCTCGTGGGGGATCGAGGACCTCGAGTGGGGCCTGGCGACGGATGCGCTCGCCGTCTACGTCATGACGAATTCCCGCAGCCTCGACCCGGCCGACGCGGAGCGGGTCAACCGGGAGGCCGTCGCCAACGGTCTCGAGGCAGCCCGGCTCACCGGACGCGAGGCGGCCTTCGTCTCGCGCTCGGACTCGACGCTGCGCGGCCACTACCCCCTCGAGCCCGACACCATCGCGGCCGTCCTGTCCGAGCACGGCCGGCGTACCGACGGCGTCGTCATCGTGCCGGCCTTCCCCGAAGCCGGCCGCGTCACCATCGACTCCGTGCACTACGCGGGCGGCGTCGCCACAGGCTTCGTGCCGGTCGGCGACAGCGAGTTCGCCGCCGACGCGACCTTCGGATACCGGGCGTCCGACCTCGCCGAGTGGGTCGAGGAGAAGTCCGGCGGACGCCGCAGGGCCGCCGATGTCATCCGCATCCGCATCGGTGAGCTGCGCACCGACCCCGATGCCGTCGTGGTCGCGCTGACCGGCGCGCACGACGGCCAGCCGATCGTCGTCGACTGCCTCGAGGAGAACGACCTACGGCTCCTGGCCCTCGATCTGGCGCGCGCCGAGGACCTCGGGCACCGCTTCATCTACCGCGTCGGCCCGCCCTTCGTGAGAGCTCGCATCGGCCAGGCCACGAGAGCGCCGCTCGGCCCCGCCGAGTGCCGGCCCGCGCCCGGCGCCGTGGCCTCCGACACCACCGGGGGGCTCGTCGTCGTCGGCTCCCATGTCGGCCTCACCCGGCGTCAGGTCGACGCCCTGCGCGAGCGCGACGCGATCCCCGAGACGGTCGTCGAGGTGCCCGAGGTGCTCGACGGGGCGACCCGGGTCGCGCACCTGGACGGGGTCGTCGCCTCGGCCGTCGAGGACCTGAGGCGGGGCACCGTCGTCGTGCGCTGCAGCGGACGGCTCGTCACCGGCGCCGATCCGGACGACTCGCTGCGCATCGCCCGAGCCGTCTCCGACGCCGTCGTCGAGGTCGTGAGCCGCGTGCTCGAGGCGAGGGCCCCGCGCTTCGTCATCGCCAAGGGCGGCATCACCTCCTCGGACGTCGCCTCCCGCGGCCTGGGCATCCGCAGGGCCATCGCCCGGGGGCAGATGCTGCCGGGCATCGTCTCGCTGTGGGAGCCCGTCGACGGGCCGGCCCGCGGCATCCCCTACATCGTCTTCCCGGGCAATGTCGGCGACGATCGGTCGCTGGCTGACGTCGTCGACACGTTGCAGGCATCCCTGTGACGTGCACCCGGTGAACCTGAACACATCCACGAACCGATCGAAGGGGATCACAATGACCACCACCGTTGCCGTGCTCGGGCTCGGCGCCATGGGCCTGCCGATGGCGACCAACCTCGCCCGCGAGTTCGCCGTCACCGGATTCGACATCAGCCCCGAGCGCACCGCGCTGGCCGCCGAGGCCGGCCTCCGGGGCGCCGCCGACGCCGGGGAGGCGGTGCGGGACGCCGACGTCGTGCTCATCGCCGTGCGCAACCCCGCCCAGCTCGAGGAGGTCCTCTTCTCGGACGCCGGCGTCGCGTCCGTCATGCGGCGCGGTTCCGCCGTCGTCCTCACCTCGACCGTGGGGCGCGAGCCCGTGAGAGAGGCGGCCGCCCGGCTGGACGGGCTCGGCCTGCGACTCGTCGACGCCCCGGTCTCGGGTGGCTCCGCCCGAGCCGGCACCGGGGACCTGCTCGTCGTCGTCGGCGCCGACGAGCAGGCGTGGGACGCCGTGCACGACGTGCTCGAGCTCATGAGCTCCACCCTCGTGAGGGTCGGCGGAGCGCCCGGCGACGGCCAGGCGATGAAGACCGTCAACCAGCTGCTGTGCGGCGTGCACATCGCCGCTGCCGGCGAGGCGCTCGCCCTGGCCCGCGCCATGGGCCTGGACCTCGACCGGACGATGGTCGCCCTCATGGGCGGCGCGGCCGAGTCCTTCATGCTGGGCGACCGCGGCCCCCGCATGCTTCGCGCCTACGACGAGGAGACCGTCGAGGTGCGCAGCCGTCTGGACATCTTCGTCAAGGACATGGGCATCGTCACCTCGGCCGCCCGGTCCGTCGGGCTGTCGACGCCCGTGGCGGCAGCCGCCGAGCAGCTCTACATCCAGGGCGGGGCCCGCGGCCTGGGCGCCTGCGACGACTCCTCGGTGATCAGGGTGATCGCCCCGTCGGCGGACCGGTGACATGCCCTCGGCAGTCCTCCTCGTCCTCGCCCTGGCCGCCATTGCGCTCCTCCTGCTGCTCGTCATCGGACTGAGGATGAGCGCCTTCATGGCTCTCATGACGGTCTCCGTCCTGCTGGCCATCGCCACCCGCGTGCCGTTGACGAGCATCGCCGACACGATGACGACGGGCATGGGCAACGCGCTCGGCTCGGTGGCCACGGTCGTGGCGCTGGGCGCCATGCTCGGTTCGCTCATCGAGCGGGCCGACGGCGCCGACACGCTGGCCCGCCGGTTCGTCCGAGTGCTCGGCGAGCACCGGGTCGCCATCGCCGTGACGATCGTCGCCTTCCTCGTGGGCATTCCGATCTTCTTCGAGGTCGCCTTCATCGTCCTGGCGCCCATCGTCTTCGCCCTGGCCCGCGTCACCCGGACGAGGCTGCTGAGTATCGCCCTGCCGGTCGGCACGGCGGCCCTCACCGTGCACGTCGCCGTGCCGCCGCACCCCGGGCCGACGGCCGCCGCGAGGATCCTCGGCCCGGACCGGACTCATGCTCATGATCGGGCTGCCCGTCTGCGCGGTCGTTGCCGCCGTCGGCTACCTCGCCTCGCGGCGGGTCCGGACCGACGACATCGTTCTGGGCGCCACGCCGCTCGGCGACCCGCCCGACGGCACCGAGGAGCCGTCCGACGAGGAGCTCATGGTCGGGGCCGACCCGACGGGGCCGGGCACCGTCCTGTTCCTCATCCTCGCCCCGGTCATCCAGATCGTCATCGGCACGGTCGGCAGGATGCTCGTGCCGGACCCGTCGAAGGCCGACTCCGTGCTGAGCCTGGTCGGCGCGCCCCTCGTGGCGCTGCTCACCGCGGCACTGCTCGCCTGTGTCGTCCTGGGCTGCCAGCAGCACTGGTCCCTCGACCAGCCCGGACGGACCGTCGACCACGCCCTGCCCGACGTGGCCGTCGTCCTCGTCGCCGGCGCAGGCGGCGTGTTCGCCTCGATCCTCGTCGCCAGTGGCGCCGGGGCGGCGCTGTCACGGGCGCTCATGGCGGTGCACATGCCCGTCCTGCTCGCCGGCTTCGTCATCTGCCTGGCCCTGCGCGCCAGCCAGGGCTCGGCCACGGTGGCGATCCTCACGACGGCCGGTCTGCTCGTCGACAACGTCGCGGCGGGCGGCTACGACGCTCTGCACATCGCGCTCATCGCCCTGGCGATCGGCTTCGGCGCGCTCGGCCTCTCGCACGTCAACGACGGCGGCTTCTGGATCTTCACCACGTGCACGGGCCTGAGTGTTCAGGACGGCCTGCGGGCCTGGACGGTGCTGACGACCGTCCGCGGCTTGGCCGGCTTCCTGCTCACCGCCCTCGTCTGGTTGCTGGCCTGAGGCGGTTCGGGGCCGCGACGGACGCCTCCCGGTGCCGCTCCACGGCGTCCCGACGGTCTCGGGCTCTGTGATCCCTGCGGCGGACGGTGGCCCCGGGTCAGCCCCGCGGCCTCTTGACCGGGGGCTCGCCCAGGACGATGTCGGCCGTGACGGACTCGCCGCCCTCGACGAAGTCGATCGGGCACTCGATGTGGCCGACGGCCGACAGGTCGTCGGCGACGAGGCGCAGGTTGGCGATCGACGCCGCCGGGGCGGTCACCGCGATGGCCTCGACGGGCGTCTTCATGGAGACCTTGGCGTCCGACTTGGCGCCGCGCACGAGGACGAGCGCCGCGGCCGTGTCGGCCACGAGGGAGGTGTCGCCGTCGGAGGGCAGCTCGTCGACGGTCGGCCAAGCGGAGGTGTGCACCGAGCCGGGCCGCCACCAGCTCCAGACCTCCTCGGTGACGAACGGCATGAACGGGGCCAGCAGGCGCAGGAGCACCGACAGGGCCAGTTGGAGGCTCGCATTGGCCGAGGCGGCGGCCCGTTCGCCGCGGGCCCCGTAGGCGCGCTCCTTGACGAGCTCCAGGTAGTCGTCGCAGAAGCTCCAGAAGAAGGTCTCGGTGGCCTCCAGGGCGCTCGTGTAGTCGAACGCGGCGAGCGCCGCGCCGGCCCTCCCGACGATCTCGCGCAGGGCGGCCAGCTCGGCCAGGTCGACGGCCTCGCAGATGGCCTCCCGCCCGGTCGGGGCGCCCATGCCGAGCACGAACCGGCTGGCGTTGAGCACTTTCATCGCCAGGCGCCGGCCGACCTTCATCTGGCGCTCGTCGAAGGGGGAGTCCATGCCCGGACGGGCCATGGCGGCGCGCCAGCGCACGGCGTCGGCGCCGTACTTGTCGATGATGTCGGTGGGCACGATCGCATTGCCCTTGGACTTGCTCATCTTCTTGCGGTCGGGGTCGACGACGAAGCCCGAGACGGTGGCCCGCCGCCACGGCACGGCGCCGAACTCGAAGTTGGCGCGCACGACGCGGCTGAACAGCCAGGTGCGGATGATGTCGTGGGCTTGCGGGGCGAGGTCCATGGGGAAGGTCAGGTCGAACAGTTGCCGGTCGCGCTCCCAGCCGCAGACGATCTCGGGGGTCAGCGAGCTCGTCGCCCACGTGTCCATGACATCGGGCTCGGCCATGAAGCCGCCGGGGGCGCCGCGCTGGGCGGGCTCGTAGCCGGGCGGGCAGTCCGAGCTCGGGTCGACGGGCAGCGTCTCGGCCGCCGCCATGATCGGCTCCCCGTAGTCGGGGTCGCCGTTGGCGTCGAGCCGGTACCAGACGGGGAGGGGGATGCCGAAGAAGCGCTGCCGGCTGATGAGCCAGTCGCCGTTGAGCCCCTCGACCCAGTTCGTGTAGCGGTGGCGCATGTGCTCGGGCACGAAGTCGATCTGCTCGCCGCGGGCCAGCAGCGCGGCCTTGAGCTCCTCGTCGCGGCCGCCGTTGGCGATGTACCACTGGCGGGTGGAGACGATCTCGAGGGGCTTGTCGCCCTTCTCGTAGAAGTTGGCCATGCGCTGGGTGGCCTTCGGCTCGCCGTCCATCTCGCCGGTGGTGCGGAGCTTGTCGACCATGGCCGCGCGGGCGCTGAAGACGGTCCTGCCGGCCAGCTCGGCCTCGTAGAAGGAGGCGTCGGGAAGCCACTCGGGGCGCTCGCGCGACAGCCGGCCGTCGCGGCCGATCACCGTGCGCGTGGGCAGCTCGAGCTCGCGCCACCACTGGACGTCGGTGAGGTCGCCGAAGGTGCAGCACATGGCGATGCCGGCGCCCTTGTCCATCTCGGCGGCCGGGTGGGCCAGAACGGGCACCTCGACGCCGAAGACGGGCGTGGTCACCGTCGTGCCGAACAGCTCCCGGTAGCGCTCGTCGTCCGGGTGGGCGATGAGGGCGCAGCAGGACACGAGCAGCTCGGGGCGGGTCGTCTCGATGAAGACGTCGGAGCCGTCGGGCCGGTGGAAGGCCAGGCGGTGGTAGGCGCCGGGGTAGTCGCGGGCCTCGAGCTCGGCCTGGGCGACGGCGGTCTGGAAGGTGACGTCCCACATGGTGGGGGCCTCGCTCATGTAGGCTTCGCCCCGCTCGTGGTTGCGCAGGAAGGCGAGCTGCGAGATGCGCTGCGTCTCGGCCCCGATCGTCGTGTACAGCTGGTCCCAGTCGACCGACAGGCCGACCTTGTGCCACAGCTCGGCGAAGGCCCGCTCGTCCACCTGCGTGAGGCGGTGGCACAGCTCGACGAAGTTGCGGCGGCTGATCGGCACCTGCTTCTTCGGGTTCGGCCTGGCCGGGGGCTCGAAGTCGGGGTCGTAGGGGATCGACGGGTCGCAGCGCACGCCGAAGTGGTTCTGGACGCGGCGCTCGGTGGGCAGGCCGTTGTCGTCCCAGCCCATCGGGTAGAAGACCTGCTTGCCCAGCATGCGCTGGTAGCGGGCCACGACGTCGGTGTGGGTGTAGCTGAACACGTGGCCCACGTGCAGCGAGCCCGAGACGGTGGGAGGCGGGGTGTCGATGCTGAACACCTGGTGACGGGCCTGCGGACGGTGGAAGGCGTAGAGCTGCTCGGCCTCCCAGGCGGCCGACCACTTGTCCTCGAGGCCCTCGAGCACCGGCCTCTCCGGTACCCGCCAGCCCGAGGGGGTCGTCGCGGGTGTCGTCGTGGCGGGTGTCTCAGTCATGGGGGACATCCTACTAACGCGCCCGCCACCCGGCCGTTCGGTTCCGCGCCCGGCCGGGCGCGGAGGAGCCCCGGCGAGGGCGGCAGGCGCGGGGCGTCCCCGTTCGGGCCCGGCGGCGCGGAGGACCACCTATCCCCGCCGACGGCTACGACCGGATCCGGCTGTTCGGTCTCGGCGGCGCTCAGGGGCCCCGGGGCGCGGCGCGCGACCGCGGCGGTTCAGGCCGGGGCGGCGCTGGTGATGACGTCGAGGACGGCCTGCTCGTCGGTCGGGTCGACGTTCTGGAACGAGACCTGCTTGCCGTTGACCATGAAGGTCGGGGTCGAGTTGACCTGGGCGTCCACGCCGGCCTGCTCGACGTTCTCGACGAAGGTCTGGGTCTGGTTCTGGTCGACGCAGCCCTGGAAGGTCGTGAGGTCGTCGCCGGTGATGCCGGCGTCGGCTGCGATCTCGTCGCGCAGCTTCTGCACGGAGTAGCCGTCGCCCTCCTCCTCGGGGGCCTTGGCGTAGGCGGCGTCATGATACTCCTGGAACCTCCCGACCTGGTCGGCGCAGGCCGCGGCGATGGCGGCGCGCTTGGAGGACTCGGGAACGCCCTTCGAGTCGTTGAGCGACTTGAGGTTCCTGTCGAGGAAGGTGCGGGTGCGGTACTCGATGCGGAGCCGGCCGCTGGAGGCCAGCGAGTCGAAGGTCTTGCCGTAGTGGCTCTCGTAGGTCTGGCAGATCGGGCACTGGTAGTCCTCGTAGACGACGAGGGTCGGCGCCGAGTCGTTCGTGCCGATCGGCGAGACGATCCCGGTGCCGTCCGCGTTGGCGTGCGGCGGGGTGATCTGCTCGCCCAGGCCCGTCACGACGGCGGTGGGCTCGTCCTTGCCGGAGCCGAGCCTCCCGGTGGCGGCGAGCACCACGACGACGATGATCGCCAGCGCGACGACCGAGGACACCGCGACGAGGATCGTGCGCATGCGCCGCTGGTGCGCGGCCTGCGCGGCCTGCGCCTGGCGCAGCGCCTCGCGACGGTTCGTCCCCGCCCCGCCGGCGGGGCCCTGCTTCCCTGGGTTCTTCGAGGCCATGTCAACCTTCCGGCTCGAGCGTGCTGGTCCGTCGTTCTGGCTCGGCGCTCAGAACACGCAGGCAGTCTACCCGGGCGGGCCCCGCGGCGTCGGACAACTAGTCTGGGGCCCGATGAGCAGCACACGTGAGCACAGCGACCCCTCGTCCGAGCACGCCCGCACCGTCGCGTCGATCACCTCGCGATGGCCGGAGCACCGCGTCGGCCCCTCGTTGGCGCGCATCGGGGCGCTGTGCGAGCTGCTCGGCGACCCGCAGGACGCCTGCCCGGTCATCGCCGTCACCGGCACGAACGGCAAGGGCAGCACGGCCATCATGATCGACGCGATCCTGCGCTCGATGGGGCTGCGCACCGGCCGCTTCAGCTCGCCGCACCTGGAGGACATCACCGAGCGCATCTGCATCGACGGCGCGCCCGTCGAGGCGGGGCGCCTCGACGAGCTGTGGACGCAGATCGGCCCCATGGTCGACATGGTCGACGCCCGCCGCCTCGATGGCATCGTCATGACCTTCTTCGAGGTCATGACGGCCCTGGCCTACGCCGCCTTCGCCGACGCGCCCGTCGACGTGGCGATCATGGAGGTCGGCATGGGCGGGCGCTGGGACGCCACGAATGTGGCCGACGCCCGGGTCGCCGTCGTCGGGCCGGTCGCCATGGACCACATGCAGTACCTCGGCGACACGCTCGGCGCCATCGCCCGCGAGAAGGCGGGCATCATCAAGCCCGGTGCGACCGCCGTCCTGGCGGGCCAGGGCCCCGAGGCCGCCGCCGTCCTGGCCGAGCACTGCGCCGAGGTCGGTGCGACGATGGTGCGCGAGGGCCCGGACTTCGCGCTGCTCGACCGCCGGGTCGCGGTCGGCGGCCAGCTGCTGCGCCTGGAGGGCGCCGGCGGGCCGATCGGCGATCTCTTCCTGCCCCTGCACGGGGCGCACATGGCCCACAACGCCGCCGTGGCCACCGCCGCCGTCGAGGCGTTCTGCGGGGGCCGCGCCGTCGAGCCGACGGTGCTCGCCGAGGGCCTGGCCGCCGTCCGGGCGCCGGCCCGGCTCGAGGCCGTCCACCACGACCCGCTCGTCGTGCTCGACACGGCCCACAACCCGCACGGCGTGCGCGCCACGCTGGCCGGGCTGCGCGAGGCCTTCGTCATGCGCCCCGCCATCGGGGTGCTCGCCATGATGGCCGACAAGCAGGTCGACGCCGTGCTCGAGCTGCTCGCCGACGAGCTCGACGAGGTCGTCGTCACCGCCGTCCGCGACAACCCGCGCGCCCTGGGCGTCGAGGAGCTCGCCGAGGCCGCCGCCGGGGCGTTCGGCCCGGCACGCGTGCATGCCGCGACGGACACCGCCGAGGCGCTCGGGCGGGCCATGGCGCTCGCCGGCGCCTCGGGCGAGGAGGCCGGCGTGCTCGTCATCGGCTCGGTGTTCCTCGCCGGGGAGGCCCGCGGCATCCTGGCCGACGACGGGCCGGGCTCCGGCGGCGGACCGCTCACCGTGACGGTGCCGACCGGCCCGTAGGGCGTGCGGCGTCCCGGCCGTGGAACGGACCCCGGCTCCTTGTGACGGCCCGTTAGGGTGGGGCGTCATGAGCACTGCCCGCCCTCCGATGGGCCCCGCGTATCCTCCTGCCGGCCCAGCGCACCCTCCCACGGCCCCGGCGTATCCGTTCCAGCAGTCGCACGAGTCGGCGCTGCCGGTGCTGCCGACCCGCTACCACGGACTGTGGCACTCGCCGCGCTGGCGGGTGTGGCGCCCGGTCGTCGGCGCCCTCGTCGGCGGCGTGCTGTGGTTCGCCGCCTCGACCGTCGCCTTCGTCGTCGCGATGGTCATCGACGTGGCGAGCGGCCGCTCCACGGCCGAGGAGTACTACCCCTCGCTCGCCGGCGGTGGCGGCTTCACCCCGGCGCTCTTCATCGCGAACAACGTCGGGCTGGCCTGCTCCATCCCGATCGTCTGGCTCGTGGCGCGCCTCCACGGCCAGCCGATCGGTTTCGTCCACTCGGTCATCGGGCGCTTCCGCTGGCGCTGGTTCGGCTGGTGCCTGGCCGTGCTCCTGCCGATCTGGATCGTCTTCACCGTCGCCGACGCCTTCCTCGAGGGCGGCGGTCTGGACGGCCTGGCCGTCAAC
Organism: Propionibacterium acidifaciens DSM 21887; assembly: GCF_000426605.1. GTDB lineage: Bacteria > Actinomycetota > Actinomycetes > Propionibacteriales > Propionibacteriaceae > Propionibacterium > Propionibacterium acidifaciens. The sequence goes on along the minus strand of NZ_AUFR01000013.1, from coordinate 18,882 downwards.
GGCGACACCGTCGTGCTCATCCTCGGCATCCTCCTCACGACGCCCCTCCAGTGCGCCGGCGAGGAGTGGTTCTTCCGCGGCGGCATCAACCGCTTGGTCGCCGGCTGCTTCCCGCAGCGCACGAAGACGCTCGGCATCGTCTCGGCGCTCGTCGGCGGCGCCGTCAGCTCCTTCTGCTTCATGCTCGCCCACATGGCCCAGGACCCGTGGCTCAACATCGGCTACTTCTGCTTCGGCGCCGCGGCCTGCCTCCTGTGCTACTGCACCGGCGGCCTCGAGGCCTCGACGGCCATGCACATCATCAACAACATGACGGCCATGGCCCTCATGCCGTTCAGCGACATCAGCCACATGATGGACCGCTCCGAGGGCACCGGCAGCCCGTGGAGCCTGCTCCAGCTGGCCGTCATCGCCATCGCCGCGGCCCTCATCTGTCGGCGGGCCAGGGCCAGGGGTCTGGACGTGGTCAGCGGGCCCGAGCCGGCTCCGGCGCCCGGCCCCTGGCCGCAGGCCGTCATGACGGGCGCCTGGCCGTCCCCGGACCCCGCCTCGTTCCCGCCGCCGGCCGCGTACCCGCCGCCGGCGCCGTCCCCGCTCCAGGGGGTCCCGCCCGTCCCGCCGACCGTCGACGGCGCGGGGGCGCCGCAGGTCGAGCCCCCTCGTTGACCCTCGGCGGATCATGGAGGGGGAGCGGTCGAGGGGCGGGCCGCCCCGGCAGGAGGAACGGATGAGCGAGCAGCCGCGGCCCGAGCCGGCCGGGCTCTTCGACGAGCTGAGCCCGCTGCTGGCCCAGGTCGTCACCCCCGTGCAGTACGTGGGCGGTGAGATCAACGCGCGGCTGCGCCCCTGGGGGGACTCCCAGGTGCACTGGGTGCTCATGTACCCCGACACCTACGGCGTCGGCCAGCCCAACCAGGGCTTGGCCATCCTCTACGAGGTCATCAACGAGCTCGGCTGGGCGAGCGCCGAGCGCAGCTTCAGCGTCTGGCCCGACCTCGAGGCGCTCATGCGCGCCCACGGCCTGCCGCAGTTCACGCTCGAGAGCCACCGGCCGGTCCGGGCCTACGACGTGCTCGGCGTCGGCCTGAGCACCGAGCTCGGCTGCACCAATCTGCTCAACGCACTCGACCTGGCGGGCGTCCCCCTCCACAGCGACGAGCGCACCATGGACGATCCACTCGTGCTCATCGGGGGACACTGCGCGTTCAACCCCGAGCCGGTCGCCGACTTCATCGATGTCGCCGTCCTCGGCGACGGGGAGGAGGCGTCCGTCGAGCTCTCGCGCATCGTCCGCGACTGGCGCCTGGCCGGTTGCCCCGGCGGGCGCGACGGCGTCCTGGAGGTCCTGGCCGCCACCGGAGGGTTCTACGTGCCGCGCTTCTACGACGTCGAGTACGGCGACGACGGCGCCATCGCGCGCATCAGCCCGAACCGGGACGGCGTGCCCGCCGAGGTCGAGCGCTGGGTGCTCACCGACCTGGACGCCTGGCCCTACCCGAAGGAGCCGATCGTCCCGCTCGCCGAGACCGTGCACGAGCGCTACTCGGCGGAGATCTTCCGCGGCTGCACCCGCGGCTGCCGCTTCTGCCAGGCGGGCATGATCACCCGCCCCGTGCGCGAGCGCTCCCTGGCCGCCATCGGCGCCATGGTCGACCACGGACTGCGCGCCACGGGCCTCGAGGAGGTCGGCCTGCTCAGCCTGTCGAGCGCCGACCACACCGAGATCACCGAGATCGCCCACCAGCTGGCCGACCGCTACGAGGGCGACAACGTCTCCCTGTCGATCCCCAGCACCCGGGTCGACGCCTTCACCGTCGACCTGGCCCGCGAGCTCTCGCGCGGCGGGCGCCGCTCGGGCCTCACGATCGCCCCCGAGGCCGGCTCGGAGCGCCTGCGCGCGGTCATCAACAAGAACGTCAGCGAGGACGACCTCATGGCGACCGTCTCCGCGGCGTTCGGCCAGGGCTGGCGCTCGGTGAAGATGTACTTCATGTGCGGCCTGCCCACCGAGACGGACGAGGACATGCTGGCCATCGCCCGCCTGGCCCACCGCGTCGTCGAGACCGGACGCCGGATCACCGGGCGCCGCGACATCGCGTGCACCGTCTCGATCGGGGGCTTCGTGCCCAAGGCGCACACCCCGTTCCAGTGGGCCCCGCAGGCCGGCCCCGAGCTCGTCGACCACCGCATCGGCGTGCTCCGCGAGGCCGTGCGGGCCGACCGCGGCTTCCACCGCGCCATCACGGTCCGCTGGTCCGACGGCGCGCCCGGCCAGATCGAGGGCCTGCTGGCCCGAGGCGACCGCCGGGTCGGGCGCGTCATCGAGGCCGTCTGGCTCGACGGCGGGCGCTTCGACGGCTGGCGGGAGCACTACGACCACCAGCGGTGGGTCGACTGCGCCGCCATCGAGCTCGAGCCCCTCGGCGTCGACCTGGACTGGTACACCACCCGCGAGCGCGACGAGCTCGAGGTGCTGCCCTGGGACCACCTCGACGCCGGGCTGGACCGCGGCTGGCTGTGGCAGGAGTACCTCGCCGGGCGCGCCGCCCGTCAGCTCGCCGACTGCCGGTGGGACGGCTGCGAGGACTGCGGCGTCTGCCCCCGCCTCGGCGTCGACATCGAGATGGGCCCCTCGGGCACGACGCTGCTGCCGCTCGAGCCCCCTCCGCCGCGGAGGGCCGGCGCGGACGCCTGACCGGCCCCCGGCCGCCGGTTCGCGTCCCCGTCGTCGGGCGCCTACCATGCGTGGGTGCCCCGTCGAGAACCCCCGCGCCAGCCGCCGCCCGTGCAGCATTTGCGCCTGTGCTACTCGAAGCTCGGCGCAGCCCGCTTCGCGTCTCACCGCGACTTCTCGCGGGCCTTCGAGCGCGCGCTGCGCCGGGCGGGCGTCCCGATGGCCCACTCCTCGGGCTTCTCGCCGCATCCGTGCATCAGCTACGCCAATTCGGCGCCCACCTCGGCGGCCTCCCACGCCGAGTACGCCGACATCGCCGTCCTCGAGGTGCTCGACCCCGAGCGGGTGCGCGAGGAGCTCAACGCCGCCCTGCCGGCCGGCTTCCGCGTGCTGCGCGTCGTCGAGCGGCGCCGGCCCCCGCTGTCGGAGCTGCTCCAGGTCTCCGACTGGGTGATCGACCTCGGCGAGGACCGGACGCTGCGACTCGGGCGGGCGGTCGACGAGCTGCTCGCGGCCCGGTCCGTCGAGGTGAGCCGCGTCACCCGCAAGGGGGAGCGGACCTTCGACGCGCGCCCGGCCGTCCGGTCCGCGCACGTGGACGAGGACGGCCGCGTGCAGGTGCGCCTCGTCCACGGGGCCCCGCTCGTACGCCCCGACGACGTCCTCCGGGCGCTGCGCCGGCTGGAGCCCGGACTGGGCGGGGACCACCCCGGCCTGTTCACCCGCCTGCGCCAGGGCCCGCTGCTTCCGGACGGCGCGATCGGGGACCCGCTCGACGTGCCGGACCCGACGAGCGGGCCGCCGGCCCCGTGAGCCGGTCCCGCGGGCCGGAGCCCGGTTCCCGCCCGGCCCGGCCCGGTCCGGGCGTGCGCGCGTCCTCACGCGTCCGTGTCGGTGCGTGTGCCATACTTGAAACCAGGTAAGGGCCGCCAAGCGCCCGTACCCGCGAGCCGGAGGCATCCTCACCGCGACGCGCGAGCAGACCGCGGGGGATCCCGGCGACAGCGGGAGCCGCCAGCTTTCGTCGCACCCGTGCGACTGATCCGCGCCTGCACGGCGCAAGAGGAGCACTTCATGCTCGATGACGTGACGTCCACCGCATCCCACGCCGACGACGACCTGCCGCGCCCCCCGCGCGGTCGCCGCGCGAAGACGCGCCCGGCGGGCCCGCCCGAGGAGGCCCCCGCCGCGGCCCCGGAACCGGCGCCCTCCGAGCCGGCCGCCGCCGGGCCCGCGGACGACGCGACCACGGCCGGCGACGGCCAGGGGCATGGTGGGGCCCCGGCCGACGAGCCCCCCTCGGCCGGGGAACGGCCCGCTGCGCGGAGCAGGACCAAGCGGCCCGACCCGGTCGACATCGCCATCGCCGCCGTCCTCGACGAGGCCGTCGCCCAGCGCGAGGCCGAACGGGCCGAGCTGGCGGGCCTTCCCGAGCCCGGGCCCGTCGAGGTCCCGACCGGCGGCTCGGACGACCGGCCCGATGCGGAGGCCGAGGAGACCCCGGCCCCGGCGCGCAGGCCGGCCCGGCGCCGCTCCTCCCGGGCCCGCGCCGCGGAGTCCGAGCCCGCCGCCGACGGCGAGCAGGACGACTCCGGGAGCAGATCCCGCGGCCGCAGCAGGGCTGCTGCCGACGCCGACGACTCCGCCGCCCAGCGGGTCGGCGCGCTCCTGTCCGAGGCCGAGCGCGAGGCGGCGGGCCGGGACCGTCGCGCCGAGGGCGGCGCGGACGAGCAGGTCGACAAGCAGGCCGTCCTCGACTCCCTCACCGCCGCGATCGCCGGCGGCGAGCAGGCGCCCGCCGAGCCCGCCGCCGAGAAGGAGACGGCGCCCGAGGACGAGGGCGGGGAGAACGCCGCGGACGAGCAGGGCACGCGCCGTCGCCGTCGGCGTCGCGGCGGCCGTCGTCGTCACCGCGGCGAGCAGTCCGACGAGACCGAGGACGGCGCCGGGGGCGAGTCCGGCGGCTCCGACGAGGACGTCGACAAGGACGGCTCCAAGGACTCCGGCGCCGAGTCGTCCGAGGCCGGTCAGGGCCAGCACCGTCGCCGTCGCCGTCGCCGCCGCCGCGGCGAGGACACCGGCGGCTCCGACGACGACCCGAGCGACGTTGTCGTGCGGGTGCGCGAGCCCCGCCACAGCGCCGTCGACGAGGTCACCGGCATCGAGGGCTCCACCCGGCTCGAGGCCAAGCGCCAGCGCCGCAAGGAGGGCCGTGCGGCGGGCCGCCGCCGCGCGCCGATCCTGTCCGAGGCCGAGTTCCTGGCCCGCCGCGAGTCCGTCAACCGGAAGATGGTCATCCGCCAGCGCGAGGAGTACACCCAGCTGGCCGTGCTCGAGGACGACGTCCTCGTCGAGCACTACGTCGACCGCAAGGCCTCGACCTCGCTCATCGGCAACATCTACCTCGGCAAGGTGCAGAACGTCCTGCCGAGCATGGAGGCCGCGTTCATCGACATCGGCCGGGGTCGCAACGCCGTGCTCTACGCCGGCGAGGTCGACTGGGACCTCATGCCCGACAAGAACGCCCCCCACGCCATCGAGGAGGCGCTCAAGCCCGGCCAGACCGTGCTCGTCCAGGTGAGCAAGGACCCGGTCGGAGCCAAGGGGGCCCGTCTCACCGGGCACGTCTCGCTGCCGGGCCGCTACGTCGTCTACTCACCGGACGGCCATCTGTCCGGCATCAGCCGCAAGCTGCCCGACACCGAGCGCCACCGCCTCAAGGGGATCGTCAACGAGGCGGTCGACGAGTCCGGCTCGGTCATCGTCCGCACCGCGGCCGAGGGGGTCTCCGCCGACGACCTGCGCCACGACGTCACACGGCTCAAGGCCCAGTGGGAGGTCATCGAGAAGAAGGTCGCCACCGGCAACGCGCCGCAGCAGCTCTACGCCGAGCCCGACCTGACCCTGCGCATCGTGCGCGATCTGTTCACCGAGGACTTCTCCGAGCTCGTCATCGCCGGCAGCGGCGGTCCGGGCGACGCCTTCGACACGATCGACGCCTACGTCGAGCACATCGCGCCGCGGCTGCGCGACCGCCTCCGGCACTGGGACGACGAGAAGGGCGATCCCTTCACCGCCCACCGCATCGACGAGCAGATCTCCAAGGCCCTCGAGCGCAAGGTCTTCCTGCCGTCGGGCGGCTCGCTCGTCATCGACCGCACCGAGGCCATGACGGTCATCGACGTCAACACCGGAAAGTTCACCGGCACCGGCGGCAACCTCGAGGAGACCGTCACGAAGAACAACCTCGAGGCGGCCGAGGAGATCGTCCGCCAGCTGCGGCTGCGCGACCTCGGCGGCATCATCGTCGTCGACTTCATCGACATGGTGCTGCCGGCCAACCGTGAGCTGCTGCTGCGCCGGCTCGTCGAGTGCCTGGGTCGGGACCGCACCCGCCATCAGGTGAGCGAGGTCACGAGCCTGGGCCTGGTCCAGATGACGCGCAAGCGCATCGGCACGGGCCTCGCCGAGGCCTTCACCGTCGAGTGCGACAAGTGCGGCGGGCGGGGCTACATCCGCCATGACGAGCCCGTCGCGAGCCAGGCTCCGGCCGACGGCGGCGAGCGGCATCGCCGCGGGCGCCGCGGCGGGAGGAGGAGCGGCTCCTGAGCGGATCCGGGCCGGAACCGCCGGGACGCGACGCGCAGGGGATCGCGGGCCGCACGGCCCGAGTCCCTGCGCGCACCATCCCGGTCCGGCGACCGATCACGACGGGCGCGCCCGGTCCCCGCTGCCCCCTGTGCGCCGTCCCGACGCGCAGACCGGGCAGTCCCGCCGCGCCTCGGGGGCCTGCGCCGCGTTTTTGCCTGCCGGGCGGCCGAGGAGGAGGCCGCCAGCTCGGGCCTGCGGTTGGACGACGAGCTCGGTCGCGTGCGGCGGCACGGCCGCCCCCGCGCCCCGGGCCTGCGGGCTCTTCGGGCCGACCCGGCCCGGCCCACGGGTTCAGGCCACCATGCCGGCCGCCAGTGTGTTGCCGGCCTGCGGGTGGACGAGGATGAACGAGCCCGTCGTCCGCGAGTCGCCGTAACGGTCGGGGCACAGCGGTTCGGCCAGCGTCAGCCCGATCCGTCCGATGTCGTTGAGGGCCAGCTCGTCGGCCTGCTCCTCGTCGAGTGCGGCGAGGTCGAGGCGCCCGTCGATGGCGGTGACGATGGCGGTGACCGTCCGCGTCGTGTGCTTGACGAGCAGGCGGTCCCCGACGTGCAGCGCCCGGTCGCCCAGCCAGCACACCGTCGCGTCGAGGGTGCTGACGGGCTCGGGGCCGGGATCGGCGGCGATGAGATCCCCGCGCGCGACGTCGATCTCGTCGCCCAGCCGCAGCGTCGCCGACCGTCCGGCCCCGGCGCGCTCGGCCCGTCCGCCCCCCGGGAGGTCGATGCCGACGATCCGCGTGCGCTGCCCGCCGGGCAGCACACGCACCTCGTCCCCGACCCGGAAGGAGCCCCGCTCCACCCGGCCCGCGTAGCCGCGGTAGTCGCGGAAGCGCTCGCCCGCGCCGGACCCGGGGCGGAGCACGTATTGCACTGGGAAGCGCCCCGGCTCGTCATCCTGGGGCTGCTCGACGGGCACCCGCTCGAGGTGCTCCATGAGGCTGGGCCCCTCGTACCAGGGCGTCCGCCCGGAGCGCTCCACGACGTTGTCGCCGAGCAGCGCGCTCACGGGGATGACGGTGAGCTCGGCGATGCCGAGCCGGGCGCCCAGCTCGCGGACCCGCTCGGCGAGCTCCTCGACGACCCGGCGGTCGTAGTCGACCAGGTCGATCTTGTTGAGGGCCACCACCACGTGGGGCACGCGCAGCAGCGCCGCGACGGCCAGGTGGCGACGGGTCTGCTCCAGGATGCCGTGGCGCACGTCGACGAGGGCGACGATGAGCTGGGCGGTGGAGGCGCCGGTGACGGTGTTGCGCGTGTACTGCACGTGGCCGGGGCAGTCGGCCAGGATGAACGAGCGTCGCGGGGTGGCGAAGTAGCGGTGGGCGACGTCGATGGTGATGCCCTGCTCGCGCTCGGCGCGCAGCCCGTCGGTGAGCAGGGCGAGATCGGTCTGGTCCAGGCCGCGGTCGGCGGAGGCCCGCTCCACCGCGGAGTACTGGTCGATCATGATGTTCTTCGTGTCGTGGAGCAGCCGGCCCACGAGGGTGGACTTGCCGTCGTCGACGCTGCCCGCGGTGGCGAGACGCAGCAGTTCACTCATCAGAAGTAGCCCTCCTTCTTGCGGTCCTCCATGGCGGCCTCGGAGAGCCTGTCGTCGGCGCGGGTGGCCCCGCGCTCGGTCAGCGTCGTCGCGGCGACCTCGGCGAGCACCGCCGCGGCGTCGCCGGCCGTCGACTCGACGGCCCCGGTGCACGACATGTCGCCCACGGTGCGGTAGCGCACGGTCCGCGTGACGACCCGCTCGTCGTCGCGGGGGCGGGTGACGGGGCCCAGCGGCATCCACATGCCGTTCCGCCGGAAGACCCGGCGCTCGTGGGCGTAGTACAGGGAGGGCAGCTCGATGCCCTCGCGCACGATGTAGCTCCACACGTCGAGCTCGGTCCAGTTCGACAGCGGGAAGACCCGCACGTGCTCCCCGGGCAGGTGCCGCGTGTTGTACAGGCCCCACAGTTCGGGGCGCTGGTTGCGCGGGTTCCACTGGCCGAAGGCGTCGCGCAGCGAGACGATCCGCTCCTTGGCGCGGGCCTTCTCCTCGTCGCGGCGGCCCCCGCCGTAGACCGCGTCGAAGCCGCCCGCGGTGATGGCGTGCAGCAGCGGCTGGGTCTGCAGGGGATTGCGCGTCCCGTCGGGGCGCTCGACGAGGCGCCCGTCGTCGATCCAGTCCTGCACCCTCTCGACGGTCAGCCGCAGCCCGTGGCGGGCCACGACGTCGTCGCGGAAGGCGAGGACCTCGGGGAAGTTGTGCCCGGTGTCGACGTGGAGCAGGCCGAACGGCAGCGGGGCCGGCCAGAAGGCCTTGCGGGCGATGTGCAGCATGACGACCGAGTCCTTGCCGCCGGAGAACAGCAGGACGGGCCTCTCGGCCTCGGCGGTGACCTCCCGGATGATGTGGACCGACTCGTTCTCGAGCGCGTCGAGGTGGTCGTCGCCGGGCGCTCCCGCCGGGGACGCCGGCCCGGTGGTGCTCGTGGTGGTGCTCATAGGTGGATCCCGCATTCCGTCTTGGTGAGGCCGGCCCAGCGGCCGGACCTGGGGTCCTGTCCGGGGGCGACCCTGCGCGTGCAGGTCGCGCACCCGATGGATGGATAGCCCTGCCCGAGCAGGGGGTTGACCGGCACGTCGTGGGCGTCGACGTAGGCGAAGAGCTCGTCGGCGCTCCAGGCCGCGATGGGGTTGAGTTTGACCATCCGGTGGCTCTCGTCCCATTCGACGAGTCCGGCGTGGGCGCGCAGCGCGTTGTCCTCGCGGCGGATCCCGGTGACCCAGGCCTCGTAGCCGGCCAGCGCCCGGTTGAGCGGGACCACCTTGCGCAGACGGCAGCAGGCGTTGGGATCGCGCTCGTACAGCCGGGGGCCGTACTGCGCGTCCTGCTCGGCCACGCTCTGGTCGGGCCGCAGCTCCACCAGGGTGATGTCCTGGAGGATCGGCAGGTCGTCCCGCAGGTCCTCGGTCTCGGGGAAGTGGTAGCCGGTCTCGAGGAAGAGCACGTCGACCCCCGGCAGGGCCCTGGAGGCCAGGTCGGTGACCGCCGTGTCCGCCGCCATCGAGCAGGCGACCGCCATCGAGCGGCCGAAGGTCCGCGCCGCCCAGGCCATGAGCTCGGCGGCGTCGTCGTCGGCGTGCTCGCGGGACGCCCGCTCGGCGATGGCGCGCAGCTCGTCCTCGGTTCTCGTTCTCGTCATGGCAGGGTCCTTCCTCGTCCGTCCGGTCCGTGTCGGCCGCTCATGAGATCTCCTCGAGGGAGCGTCCCCCGGTGCGCCGGCCCGCCGCGGCGACGAGGGCCGCCGCGGGGAGCAGGCCGACGGCGATGGCGGTGAAGACGCCGGTGAAGCCGGCCGAGGCGAACAGGCCGGGCACGAGGGGCTGGGTCGCGGCGACCATGGAGCGTCCGACCGCGTTGTGCGCGCCGTCGGCGCTGTTGCGCAGCCGGGTCGGGTAGTTCTCGGTGGCGTAGGTGCAGCTGATGAGGCCGACCGCCATGCCGCTCGCGGTGAGCAGGAAGCCGACGACGATGAGGGCCCAGTGCCCGCGGACGTGCCCGAAGGACACCGCGAGGGCGGACTCGGCCAGCAGCAGCGCCACGATGGGCCACTTGCGCCCGCCCAGGTCGGAGACGCGCGAGGAGACCCAGCAGCCGAAGGGCACGCCGATCTGCATGCAGAAGGTGGCGACGAGGGCCAGGCGCATGCTCATGCCCTGGGCGTCGAGGAGGGTGGTGATCCAGGTGCGGACGATGAAGCTCGCCGGCGTCTCGAGGGCGAAGAGCACGAGCAGGACGGCGGTGGGTCGCGCGTTGGCCCGCGAGAAGATCGTCCGCAGGCTGGTCAGCGGGCCGGGAGGGCGCCCGGTGCGGGCGGCCGCCTGCGAGAGGTCCACGTCGTGGCCGGTCAGCGCGCGGACCGTCGCCTCGGCCTCGGCGACGCGCCTCCGGGAGACGAGCCAGCGCGGCGACTCCGGCAGGGAGCGCCAGGCCAGGGCCAGCGGGATGATGCCGAGCCCGCCGAGGATGAACAGCGCCCGCCAGGCCTGCGCCCCGAGGGGGATGATGAGGTTCGCGGCGATGCCGATGACCGGCACGGCGCAGTAGCCGACCGCGGCCACCCGGCCCTGCCAGCGCCCGCGGGACTCCCCCGGGGAGATCTCGGCCAGATAGGTGTGGGAGCAGACCATCATGGCGAACAGGCCGACGCCCGTCAGCGCGCGGGCGGCGACGAACAGCCCGAAGCCGCCGGCCAGGCCGTTGACGACCGAGGCCGTGCTGAACAGCGCCATGCCGTGCAGGAAGACCCTGCGGCGCCCGAAGCGGTCCGAGCAGAAGCCGCCGAGCAGGCCCCCCACGGTCATGCCGACGAAGTAGGCGCTGTTGATCGTCGCGATCCGTTCCAGGCCCAGCCCCCAGGAGCTGCGCAGGGCCGGTGCGATGTACCCGAAGTTCCAGTTGTCGAGCTGGTCGAAGAAGTAGGCGATCATCACGAGGACGAAGACGCGCCGGTGGGCGGCCCGCACGGGCAGCCCGTCGAAGTAGTGGGTGGCCCGTCGGGGGCCGGTCGGCCCCGGTCTGGCCGGGGCCGCGGCTCGGCGGTCCGAGGTGAGGAGTGTCATGTCTGTCCAGAGATGCGTGCGGCCGCTGCGCGCCGGCCGGACGGAGCGGCGCGGTGCTGCCGGGGAGCGGAGTGCGGGTGCGACGGCCCGCCGGTGAGAGGGGACGGGGCGTGAGGGCGCAGGGGCAGCCCTCAGCCGTCCGTGGTGATGCGTGCGGGGGAGAGGAGGGCCGGGATCAACAGGCCGCGGCGACGACGAGCATGAGGTCGATGTGCTGGCGGCAGGAGAGCAGGGCGCCGAGGGCGGTGCTGCCGTCGACTGCGCTCATGGATCGGCTCCTCGTACTGGGACACTCCTGCTGGGATAAGGCCCGTGACAGGGCATGCCGATCGTAACGGAGAGGTCGGGGCGGATCAAACCGCGTCGCGTCGGCGGAGGCCGTACCGGCATGCCCGCCGGTCGCGCCCGCCGATCCGGCGTTTGACCCCGCAATGCGGCACCGGGTAATCTGTCCCCTCGGTGCTCTGGCTCCGCCTTCGTCGAGCCGAGCAGGAATGACCGTCACGGTGGGCGGTCGTGCACTGAACCGAGGGCCACCGGATCCGATGGCCGAAGAGCGAGAGCCGCCCGCGGGTGGCGCGACACAGGAAGTGGGTCAGGCGTGTACGCGATCGTGCGCAGTGGCGGCCGTCAGCACAAGGTGGCGGTGGGCGATGTCGTCGAGATCGACAGGGTCGCCGAGGAGGTGGGCGCGAGCGTCGAGCTCCAGCCCCTGCTCGTCGTGGACGGCGGCGCCGTCACCTCCGACGCGAAGTCCCTCGGCAGGGTGAGCGTCACCGCCGAGGTGCTCGGCGAGACCAAGGGCCCCAAGCTCCACATCCTCCACTACAAGAACAAGACCGGTTACAAGCGCCACCAGGGCCACCGTCAGCACTACACCCGGGTCAGGGTCACCGGGATCAACGCCTGAGGAGGCAGACATGGCACACAAGAAGGCTGGTTCCAGCTCTCGCAACGGCCGCGACTCCAACGCCCAGCGCCTCGGCGTGAAGCGCTTCGGCGGCCAGCTCGTCAACGCCGGCGAGATCATCGTGCGGCAGCGCGGCACCCACTTCCACCCCGGCGAGGGCGTCGGCCGCGGCGGCGACGACACGCTCTTCGCACTGGTGCCGGGCACCGTCCAGTTCGGCACCCGTCGCGGACGCCGTGTCGTCACCATTGAGCCGGTCGAGGCCGCCGTCTGAGCGGGCGGCACGCAGACCTCTCGCAGGGGCCGGTCCTTCGGGGCCGGCCCCTGCGCCGTGCCCCGTCCGCGCGGCGGGTCCGTCCGCGGGGCGTCGGATCGTAGACTGGCTCGGCCAGCCACCACAGGAGTTCCGTCATGGCCATCCCCTCATTCGTCGACCGCGTCCGGCTGACCGTGCGCGCCGGTGACGGCGGCAACGGCTGCGCCTCGGTGCACCGCGAGAAGTTCAAGCCGCTCGGCGGTCCGGACGGCGGCAACGGCGGGCGCGGCGGCTCGGTCGTCATCCGCGTCGACCCGCAGGTCGACTCCCTGGTCGAGTACCACCGCCAGTCCAGGCGCTGCGCCGGCAACGGCCAGCCGGGCATGGGGGAGCACCGCAACGGGGCCAACGGCGCCGACGTCGTCCTGCCGGTGCCCGAGGGCACCGTCGTGTCCGACGCCGACACCGGCGAGGTCCTGGCCGACCTGACCGGCGGGCTGACCGAGTGCGTCGTGGCCGAGGGCGGGCGTGGCGGCCTGGGCAACGAGGCGCTGGCCTCCCGCGCGCGCAAGGCCCCCGGCTTCGCCCTGCTGGGCACCGAGGGCGAGGAGCGCACCATCGACCTCGAGCTCAAGGTCGTCGCCGACGTCGGCCTGGTGGGCTTCCCGTCGGCGGGCAAGTCCAGCATCATCGGCGCGATCAGCTCCGCGAAGCCGCGCATCGCCGACTACCCGTTCACGACGCTCGTGCCGAACCTCGGCGTCGTGCGGGCCGGCGACCACACCATCACGGTGGCCGACGTGCCCGGCCTCATCCCCGGGGCCGGCCTGGGCAAGGGTCTGGGCCACGACTTCCTGCGCCACATCGAGCGCTGCCAGGCGATCGTCCACGTCATCGACGCGGCCACCTACGAGCCCGGCCGCGACCCACTGAGCGACCTGGACGCCATCGAGACCGAGCTCGCGGCCCACGGCGGTCTGGAGGACCGCCCGCGCATCGTCGTCGTCAACAAGGTCGACGTGCCCGACGGCAGGCTCATCGCCGATCTGGTCGTCCCCGAGCTCGAGGCGCGCGGGCTGCGCGTCATCGAGGCCTCGGCGGCCACCGGCGAGGGCCTCCAGGAGCTCGTCTTCGCGATGGGCGAGCTCGTGCGCGCCCGCCGGGCCGAGCGCGCCGCGGCCCCCGCCCGGCGCGTCGTCGTCCGCCCGAGGCCCGTCGACGAGGGCGAGGAGTTCACCATAAGGCGCCAGGGCGACGGCGAGGGCGGCCTCGTCTGGCGGGTGCGCGGCGCCAAGCCGGAGCGCTGGGTGCGCCAGACCGACTTCGGCAACGACGAGGCCGTCGGCTATCTGGCCGACCGCCTCAACCGGCTCGGCGTCGAGGACGGGCTCCTGGCCGCCGGCGCGCAGCCCCACGACGCCGTCGCGATCGGCGCCGGCGAGCACCCCGTCATCTTCGACTTCGCGCCGCAGGTCGAGGCGGGCGCGGAGATCCTCTCGCGGCGCGGCGAGGACCAGCGCCTCGCCGACGCCCGGGGCGCCGTCCGGCGCCGCCGCGAGCGCGACGCCGCCTACCGCGCCGAGCGCGAGGCCCTCATGGGGTCCGCCCGCGGCGCCGACTGGCGCCGGGTGCGCGGCGCACGGCTCGACGAGATCCGCGCCGAGGCCGCCGACGGCGGCGACGTCGAGGTCGAGGTCGAGTGGGCCGAGGGCGACCCCTCCCGCGACGTGCGGTCCTGGACGGGGCCGGACGATGACTGAGCCGGGCGCGTCCGTCTCCCGGGGCGAGGACGAGGCGGAGCTGCGCACTGCCATTGCCGACGCCCGCCGCGTCGTCGTCAAGGTCGGCTCCTCGTCGATCTCCAGCGCCGAGAACGGGGTGGACACGATGCGGCTCGCCGGGCTCGTGAGGGCCCTGGCCGACGCCCACGACGCCGGCCGCGACATCGTCCTCGTGAGTTCCGGCGCCATCGCCGCCGGCATGAGCCCGCTCGGTCTGGCCCGGCGACCCCGCGACCTCGCCCACCAGCAGGCGGCCGCGGCCGTCGGCCAGGGCCTGCTCATGGAGCGCTACGCCGAGCTCTTCGCGGCGCGCGGGCTGCTCGCCGGCCAGCTCCTGCTCACCGTCGAGGACATCACCCGTCAGGCCAGCTACCGCAACGCCTCCCGCACGCTGGGCACGCTGCTGCGCATGGGTGCGGTCCCGATCGTCAACGAGAACGACACCGTCGCCACCGGCGAGATCCGCTTCGGCGACAACGACCGGCTCGCCGCGCTCGTCGCCCAGGTGGTGCGCGCCGACGCGCTCGTCATGCTCTCCGACGTCGACGCCCTCTACACGGGCCACCCCGACGAGCCCGACTCCGAACGCGTCGGCTACGTCGCCGACGTCGACGCCCTCACGGTCGACACCCACCGCTCCGGCGCCGCCGGCGTCGGCACCGGCGGCATGGCGACGAAGGTGCAGGCCGCCCAGATCGCCACGAGCTCGGGCATCCCGGTGCTCCTCACCGACGCGGCCAGCGCCGGGAGGGCGCTGGTCGGCAGCACCGGCACCGTCTTCGCGCCGGTCGACCACCGGCGCCCGCGCCGCCTCATGTGGCTGGCCTACGCCTCGCAGAGCCGCGGCCGCCTCGCCCTCGACGCCGGGGCCGTCCGCGCGCTCACGGCGGGCAAGGCGTCCCTGCTCGCCGCCGGCGTCACGGGCGTCAGCGGTGATTTCCTGGCCGGCGACCCGGTCGAGCTCGTCGGGCCGGACGGCGAGGTCGTCGCCCGCGGCCTGGTCAACTTCTCCAGCGAGGAGCTGCCCGGGATGCTCGGGCGCAGCTCGGGCGAGCTGGCCGCCGAGCTGGGCGCGCAGTACGAGCGCGAGGTCGTGCACCGCGACATGCTCGTCCTCATGCACCACGACCATGCGGACTGACGGCGTGCGGGCTGACGGCGCGGAACCCCGGGCCGCGCCGCGGCGCGCGGACTGACGGCGGGTGGGCGCCGCGCCGTCCGGCGCGGCCCGGTGTTGTGGTGCCGTCCGGCGCGGCCCGTTACTGTGGTGTGGTGCAGATCAGCGAACAGGCCGAGCGCGCGAAGGCCGCCTCCCGCGTGCTCGCCACGGCGAACCGGCAGCGCAAGGACGCGGCGCTGGCGGCCATGGCGGCGGCCCTCGAAGCGGCGACCGACGAGATCCTCGAGGCCAACGCCGGCGACGTCGGGGCGGCCCGCGCCGGGGGCACCGGCGAGTCGCTCGTCGACCGCCTCGCCCTCACGCCCGCGCGCCTGGCCGACATGGCCCGGGGCCTGCGCGAGCTGGCGGCGCTGCCCGACCCGGTCGGCGAGACGGTCCGCGGCTGGCGGCTCCCCAACGGGGTGCGCGTCGAGCAGGTGCGCGTGCCCTTCGGGGTCATCGGCATGATCTACGAGGCCCGCCCCAACGTCACCGCCGACGCCGCCGGCATCTGCCTCAAGTCCGGCAATGCGAGCCTGCTGCGCGGCTCGGCCGGCTGCCTGCGCACGAACCGGGTCGTCGTGGCGGCCCTGCGCGCCGGCCTCGAGGCCGCCGGGCTGCCCGCCGACTGCGTCAACCTCGTCGAGGGCGGACACGAGGTCACCGGCGAGCTGATGCGCGCCCGCGGGCTCGTCGACCTGCTCGTCCCGCGCGGGGGCGCGGGCCTGATCCGCGCCGTCGTCGAGGGCGCCACCGTGCCTGTCATCGAGACGGGCACCGGCAACTGCCATCTGTTCGTCGACGCCTCGGCCGACCAGGACATGGCCCTCGCGATCATCCTCAACGCCAAGATCCAGCGTCCCAGCGTCTGCAACGCGCTCGAGACGCTGCTCGTGCACCGCGCGATCGCCGACGACTTCCTGCCGAAGGCCCTCGACGCCCTCACCGGGGCGGGCGTCACCGTCCACGGCGACGGGCCGAGCCGCGCCGCCGACGCCCGGATCGTGCCGGCGGGCGAGCACGAGTACGAGGCCGAGTACCTCGGCCTCGACCTGGCCTGCGCCGTCGTCGACGACCTCGACGCGGCGGTGGCCCACATCCGCCGTTACAGCACCGGCCATTCCGAGACGATCGTCACCGCCGACGCCGCCGCCCAGCGGCGCTTCACCGACGAGGTCGACGCGGCGGTCGTGCTGGTCAACGCCTCGAGCCGGTTCACCGACGGCGGCCAGTTCGGCTTCGGGGCCGAGATCGGCATCTCCACCCAGAAGCTGCACGCCCGCGGCCCGATGGGGCTGACCGAGATGACGACCACGAAGTACCTCCTGCTCGGCGAGGGGCAGACGCGTGCCTGAGGGCCCGACGAGCGCGGACGCCTGCGAGCCGGGCCCGGCCACCGTGGCAGGGGAGCGTCCGGGGCCGGCGGCCGCCGATCCGGCGTCCCCCGGCGACGAGCAGGGGAGCAGTCTGGGGCTGCCGCGGGCGAGCATGGCCCGCCGCTACCGGCTCGGCATCATGGGCGGCACCTTCGACCCCATCCACCACGGCCACCTCGTGGCGGCAAGCGAGGTCGCGGCCCGCTTCGGGCTCGACGAGGTCGTCTTCGTGCCCACCGGGGTGCCGTGGCAGAAGGCGGGCCGGCGCGTCTCCAAGAGCGAGGACCGCTACCTCATGACGGTGGTGGCCACCGCCTCGAACCCGCAGTTCACCGTCAGCCGCGTCGACATCGACCGGCCGGGCAACACGTACACGATCGACACGATCAAGGACATCCGCGCCGAACGCGGCGGCAACCTGGAGCTCTTCTTCATCACCGGCGCCGACGCCCTGCGCTCGATCCTCACCTGGCGGGGCGGCGACGAGCTCTTCGGCCAGGCCCACTTCGTCGGCGTGACCCGCCCCGGCGTCGAGATGGCGCGGCGAGACATCAGCCATCTGCCGTCCGACAAGGTCACGCTCCTCGAGGTGCCGGCGCTGGCCATCTCGTCCACCGAGTGCCGCGAGCGCGTCGCCTCCGGCCTGCCCCTGTGGTACCTCGTGCCCGACGGCGTCGTCCAGTACGTCGCCAAGCGCGGCCTGTACACCGGGGCCAACGAGTCCGAGATCCTCGTCGCCGACCCGGTGCCCGACGAGCCCGCGGAGGCCGTCCGACCGACGGGGGAGGGGTCCCGATGAGCGCCACGGAGCGGGCCCTGGAGATCACCCGGGCCGCGGCCCTGGCCGCAGCCGACAAGCTCGCCACCGATCCCGTGGCCTTCGACGTGAGCGAGCAGCTGGCGATCGCCGATGTCTTCCTCATCGTCTCGGGGCGCACCGAGCGCCAGGTCGGCGCCATCGTCGACGCCGTGGAGGACCGGCTCGTCGAGCTGCGCGAGCGGCCCCTGCGCCGCGAGGGCCACGGGACGAACCGCTGGGTGCTGCTCGACTACGGCGATCTCGTCGTGCACGTCATGCACGCCGACGACCGCGCCGCGTACGGCCTGGAGCGGCTGTGGCGCGACTGCCCGACCATCGACCTCGCGCTCGGGAACGCCGGCGTCACTCGTGCCGCCGGGGACGGGCGGGACGCCCGGGCCCCCGGCTCCGCGGCGGTGGGCGACGGGTGAGCGGGCCGGGCACCAGGCTGGTCCTGTGGCGCCACGGGCGGACCGGCTTCAATGCGCAGCACCGCTTCCAGGGCCGGCGTGACGTGCCGCTCGACGAGATCGGCCTCGCGCAGGCCCGCGCGGCCGCCCCGCACCTGGCGGCGCTGGGCCCCGCGGCGATCATCAGCTCGCCGCTGAGCCGCGCACTCGGCACGGCGGAGGCGTTGGCCGGGCTCACCGGGCTGCCGGTGGAGCGGGACGGCCGGCTCGTCGAGGTCGACGTGGGCGACTGGGCGGGGCTCACCCCGGCCGAGGCGGGCGTCGCCCGGGCCGACGGCCGGGCGCCGTGGGGCGAGGACGACGACTTCCGCTTCTCGCCGAGCGGCGAGACGAACGCCGAGGTGAGTGAGCGCGTCGGCCGGGCCCTGCGCGAGATCGCGGAGCGCCACCGGGGCCGTACCGCCGTCGTCGTGACCCACTGGGTCGCCATCCGGGCCGGAGTGCAGGCGCTGTGCGGGCCCGGTTTCCGCGCCGACGAGCACTCGGCGCCGGGCAACTGCTCGTGGACGGTGCTGGTGTCGGCCGACGGCGGCTGGCGAGTGGACCTGTGGGGCGCGAGCGCGGGCTGAGCGGTTCGACGGGCACGCGCCACCGAGCGGGGTCGTGGGGGTCGGACGATTCACCGGGATCGGCAGGCCAGGGGGCTTGGAGGTCACGCCGATCGTGCACGATGGGCGGAATCTCGCGGCACGACGCCGATCGACGAGCCGGGGAACTTGAAGGTCACGCCGACAGGCCATGATCGGCGGGTTGCTCGGATGTCCGACGGTTGGGCGGTCCGGTTCGTCCGCCGGCGCATGGATCGGAAGAGACAAGGAGACTTATTCAAAATCCTTGTCGAACCCACGCCTGACTTAGGGTCTTTCCTTGACAACGATGAAGCTTATTCATAGGGATGATCTAAGCTGTTGTCGATGGTTTCGTGGAGGCGTGTCGCAGAAGACGAAGGGCGGCCTGCCCCGAGATAATTAATGCGTGACAAGAAACTATCAAGGAACAGGCCGCAGGCCCCATGCTATCACACGACTGACCCGAACCCAGATGCACGACCTGTGCCGGAGAATCCACGCGGCAACCGGCGGTGATCTGCCGTCGGCCGGTTCACGGCGGCTCGGCCCCCACCAGAGCGTCCGGCTCGTTCTGGCCAGTCTGCGTCACAATCTTGAACAGGAGCTCCTCGCTGAACTGTTCGGGATCTCCCA
>NZ_AUFR01000012.1 GCF_000426605.1 Propionibacterium acidifaciens DSM 21887 | reverse complement strand
TCTGGAGTGCTTGGTGTTTTTCGGACAGTGGGTGAAATGATCGTGAGGTAGAATTAGATCATGTCGGCACCGAAATACAGTGCGGAGTTTAAGGAACAAGTCGTTCTCGAGATCGTCCAGAAGTCCAGGCCGATGGCCGGGGTAGCCGGATCGTACGGTCTTGTGGCGCAGACAGTCGGGAACTGGGTCGCAGGATGGCGGAGGGGGAGCACTCCGGCCTCGGCGCTGATGCCGTGACCGCGGAGGAGCGCGCCGAGATCAAACGTCTGAAGGCAGAGCTCCGGGAAGCCCGCATGGAAAACGAGTTCCTGAAAAAAGCGGCGGCCTTCTTCGCCCAGGAGTCCGGGTGAGCGCGAAATACCGCCGCATCCACCGCGAAGAAGGCAACTACCCCGTCCAGTCCATGTGCCGGTGGGTGAAGGCATCCGAGTCCGGCTACTACGCCTGGCGAAACCGACCCAAGTCCTCGACAACCCGGCGGAGGGAGGACCTGACGGCCATCATTGTCAAGCTCCTCGACGAGTCCGAACGGGCCCACGGCTGCCGCCGGGTCCACGCGGGGCCGGCCCGAGGCGGCGTCGAGGCCTCTCGCTCGGCATGGTCCGCGATCATGGCGGCAGCGGGTCCCGTTGCCCGTCGACCCCGGGGACGGGCCAGGACGGATCGTGCCGGCGCCGGATCTTCCGGGCCGGCCCGACCGGTTGCGCCCGAGACGTCACCGCCACCGCGCCCGGAATGAAATGGGTGGGCGACATCACGTATATTCCAACCTGGCAGGGATTCGCCCACCCGGCGGTCGTCATGGATTGTTCCCCGGGAGGGGTCATCGGGCACGCGATCGCCGGTCGCATGCGCACCGGACTCGTTACCGAGGCCTCGGCCATGGCCGCGCCGGGCCTGTCCACCGATCCGTGGTGTCACGGTCTTTCACTCGGATCGAGGGGCTCGATGCACGTCGGCCGGGTGCACGGGATTCATGACCGACCGCGGGGTTCTCCCGTCCGTCGGGCGGACCGGCAGCCGCTGTGACAATGCCGCCGCCGAGTCATTCAACGCGATCTTGAAGAAAGAACTCGTGAACCGTGAGGTCCACTCGACCCGAGACCATGCAATCCGGGACGTGACAGCCCGGACCGAGTCACGATGCAATCACAGACGCCTCCACTCAGCGATCGACCACCAGACCCCCAACCAAGTCGACACCGAATGGAGACAACAACACAAGGCAGCAGCCCGAAACCAACCATCAACCACTGCCTGAAAAACCTATATCACTCCACACCCCTACACCGGACCCATCGCCGGAACCGAGGCCAACAACTACCCCCTCGACCCGACCATCACCCGAACCGACGCCCTCACCGCCATCGACCACTTCACCCGCACCTGGACCCGCCTCACCAACCTGCACTGGACCACCGGCGAAACACCACCCATCACCATGCGCCCCTCAACCCGCCGATGACACTGTCCGAAAAACCACTTCACTCCAAGACGCGTCCCCCGCCCGCCGACTCAGCCCAGGGCAAGCCTCCGGAGCCATGCGGCGATCTGCTGGTGGGCGCCGGCCGCCGCCGCGTCGGACTGGATGGGCAGCCCCTCGAGGATCGTCGCGCCGGGCGCCAGCCGGGCGATCATGGCGTAGGTCCCGCCGTCGCCGCCGCCCAGGTGGGTGTTGAACGGGGCGATCCGCTGGCCCGAGAGGTCGTGCTGCTCGAGGAATCCGCACACCGGCATCGGCGGGGCGCCGTTCCACAGCGGGTAGCCCAGGAAGATCGGGTCGTGCCCGGCCGGGTCGATGTCGTCAACGAGCTCGGGGCGCGCCCCGACGGCGCGCTCGCGCCTGACCCGGGCCAGCAGGGCCCCGTGGTGCCGGGGATCGGCGTCGTAGGGGACGACCGGTCTGATCCCGACGATGTCGGCGCCGGTCAGCGAGGCGATGGTCCGCGCCGCCCGGGCCGTACTGCCGTGCACCGAGAAGTGGACGACCAGCCCGTTGCCCATGGAGACCTCCTCGGTGCGTTCGACGGTGCCGCCGGGCGGCGGGCCCCATTCGGAGGAGGGCCCTGCCGCCGCGGTCTGCGGGGGCTCAACCCAGCTGGGTGCGGAAGACGGGGAAGAAGCTGTGCTCGCCGTAGCTGGTGAGGGGCTCGACGGCCCCGAGGGCCGTCATGTCGTCCTCGCCGATCGTGAAGTCGAGGGCGGCGTTCTGCTCCATGTGGGCGCGGCTGGCGGTCTTGGGCAGGGCCACCAGGCCGAGCTGGAGAATGTAGCGGAGGCATAGCTGCGCCACCGAGACGTCGTACCTGGCGGCGATCGCGGCGACCTCGCCGTTGTCGAGAATCGCGCCGTGGGCCACGGGGGAGTAGGCCTCGACCACCACGTCGTTCGACTGGCAGAAGTCGATGAGCTCGAACGGGGTGTTGCCCACATGGGCGAGCACCTGGTTGACGGCCGGCCTGACCCGGGCGTTGTCGATGATGTTCCGCAGGTCGTCGATCAGGAAGTTGCTCACGCCGATCGAGCGGACCCTGCCGGCGGCCTGCGCGTCCTCCATGGCCCGCCAGGCCTCGAGGTTCTCCGCGTGGTAGTGGTTGTCGCCGGCGCGGAACTCCGCCCACGGCTGGGGGCTGTGGATGATGAGCAGGTCGACGTGGTCCAGGCCGAGCCTGGTCAGCGACTCGTCGATCGAGGCGGCGGCCGTCTCGTAGGACTTGTGCTCGGCGGCGACCTTCGTCGTGACGAACAGCTCCGAGCGGGGTACGCCGCACTCGCGGACGCCGGTGCCGACGCCGGTCTCGTTGCCGTAGGCCTGCGCCGTGTCGATGTGGCGGTAACCGACGGCCACCGCGTCCTCGACCGCCCGGGCCGCGTCCGCGTCGTCGATGAGCCAGGTGCCCAGCCCGAGCGCGGGGATCGAGTTGCCGTCGTTGAGCCGGATCCGCTCGTCGTATGCCATGATCTTCCTTCCTCGTGGTCTTCTGGGTGGTCTCCTGGCGTGCCGGTGTCCGCCGGCCCGCGCCGACCGGCCAGGGCCGCCATCAGTCGGCGTAGACCTCCTCGGCCATGCGGAGGGCCGCCCACGCCTTGGGCCAGCCGGCGTAGAAGGCCGCATGGGTGAGGATCTCGGCCATCTCCTCGGCGGTCACGCCGTGGCGTCGGGCGTTGCCGATGTGGAACCGCAGTGAATTGTCGAGGATGCCGCCGGCCATGAGCGCGGTCACCGTGACGACGCTGCGGTCGCGCGCCGAGAGCCGGTCCTCGCGCGACCAGACCTGCCCGAAGAGCACGTCGTCGTTGAGCTCGGCGAACTTCGGGGCGAACCCGCCCAGCTGGTCGCGGCCCGCCGTCACCTTGTCTGCCATCTCTTCCTCCTGCTGTCCTTCCGGCGCTCGTGGTGCGTTCGGTGCGGACCCGCTCAGCCGAGCCGGTCGTAGTCCTCGTCGGCGACCGGCTCGAGCCACTCGTTGTCGAGGCCCTCGCCGGGCACGGCGATGGCGATGTGGGTGAACCAGGAGTCGGAGGCCGCGCCATGCCAGTGCTTCACCCCGGCCGGCACGTTGACCACGTCGCCCGGGTGCAGCTCGACCGGTTCGGCGCCCCACTCCTGGTAGTAGCCCCGGCCCGCCGTGACGAGCAGGATCTGGCCGCCGCCGGTGTCGGCGTGGTGGATGTGCCAGTTGTTGCGGCAGCCGGGCTCGAAGGTCACATTCGAGATGTTCACCTGCTCGGTCGAGAGCGGGGCCAGATGGCTCGTGCCGATGAAGTACTGCGCATAGGCGGTGTTCTCCTCGCCGAGGGGGAACGGGCCGGTGTCGATCTCGTCAGTCATGGTGGATGCATACCTTCCCGCCCGAGGCGCGCCGGTGCTGTGGCGGTGGCGTCGGCACGGCACCCGGACGGTCCTGGGCCTGGACCAATTGTCGCTCCGACGAGCCGACGGATCCAGCGTTCGGCTCCCTTCCGGGCGGCCGATCCGACGGCTCGGCGCCCGCGGCTCCACGGGTCGGGCCGTCAGCGGGCGGCCCGGGGCGGGTGCGCGGCCGGCCGAGGGGCGCGCAGCACGACGGGCAACGACTCCCAGCCGCCCAGCGGGAACAGCGCGCGGACGCCCCGCCCGCCGGACTCCAGTCGGAAGCGCGACAGGAGCGCGCGGGTCAGCACGCGCAGCTCGAGGGTCGCGAGCGACCGGCCGGGGCAGGCGTGCGGGCCCGTGCCGTAGACGAGGTTCCGGTCGGCGTTGCCGGCCGGGTCGTAGCGGTCGGGATCGCCGAAGACGGCCGGGTCGCGGTTGGCCCGCGTCCAGTCGATGACCAGCTGCGTGCCGGCGGGCACGTCGCGCCCCGCCACGCGGACCTCCCTCGTCGTGACGCGGCGGTTCGAGGTGAACGGGTCGTCGATGCGCAGCACCTCGTCGATGGCCGCGTCGAGGGACGCGTCGTCGAGCCCGCGCCACTCGTCCTGCCTCGACCCGTCGGCGACGAGCCAGCCGACGACGACCCCGGCGCACAGGGCCAGCGAGCCGAGATCGCCGCCGGTCCAGTTGCGCAGGATCGACACGAGCACCGGGTCGGGCAGCGTCCGGCCGTCCTCGTCGCGGGTGTGGACGAGCTCCCAGGTCAGGTCGTGGGCGGCCCCGGGCTCGCGGCGGGCGGCGATGATGGCGGCGATGATGCGGTCGAACCGCTCGGCGACCTCCCGGGTGCGGGCCAGCTCGCCCGAGCGCGTCGCCTCGTGGTTGGCGGCCATCCATGCGATGAGCTCGTCCTCGAGCCCGGGCGACCAGCCGAGCCAGGCCGACTGGGCCCGGACCGCGTAGTGCGAGCCGAGGTCGCCGACCGCGTCGAGCGCGGTGCCGTCGGCGAGCGGATCGAGCAGCCCTGCGGCCGTCCTCTCGAGGGCCGGCCGCAGGGCGGCCATCCGGGCGGGGGAGAGGAACGGGGCCAGGAGCCTGCGCATCGCGGCGTGCTCGGCGCCGTCCATGCCGTTGGGCACCTGGAGGAAGCGCGAGACGCGACTGGAGTAGGTGTCCGGGTCCTGCGCCACGGCGACGGCCTCGGCATGGGTTCTGACGACGGGGCGCTCGGCCCGGTGATCGGTCATGGTGCTCCTCCCCGGCACGCCCCGCACGGGCCGAGCCGTCCGTTCCCACTGATCTTCCCCCAATTCAACCAGGGAAATGCCTGCGGGGCGACGGGGACCTGGAACGCCGGCGCGGAGCGGTGCGCACGCCCGCCCCCGGAGGAGGGCCGGCCGGGGATCCTGCGGAACCAGCCGTGCCGTCCGTCGCGCGAGGCGGTGCGGAGGCCCCAGGCGACGGAGGTCCTGAGCGGGGACGGGGGCCGGGCCCGTCAGTGGAGCGGGTCGGGGTGGTTCCCGTGCAGGCCGATCACCGTGCCGACGGCCACCATGACCGCGCCGGTGCCCATGGCCAGCATCGCGCTCTCGTCGCTGATGAGCCTGATCGACCCGTCCCCGTCGGAGCCGTTCCCGTCGGGCGGCTCGGCGATCGGGCCGGCCGACGCGCCGGGCGTCGGGGCGGCGGAGGTCCCGGGCGTCGGGGCGGCGGAGGCCCCGGGCGTCGGCGACGGGGTGCTCGAGTCGTCCACGAGACCGCTGACGTTCGAGAAGGTCACGCCGTCGGCGTCGGTGCTGACCGTCGTCACCGGATCCGCGCCGTTCTCGCCGGCGCGCACGTGCACCTGCACGTGCTCGGTGTGCGTGTCGTAGGCGATCCCGTCGGCGACGACGGCGCCGTCCGGGGTCTGCTCCGCGCCGTCGGGGACGACCTCGGTGACCGTGCAGTCGAGGGTCCTGCCGATGTCGGTGCGGTCGAACGCGGGCAGCTCGAGGGCGAAGGAGCCGTCCGCGAGGTTCGTCGTCGTGCCGAGCCGCTCGCCGGAGGCGCTCGTCGCCTGGAAGGTGAACTGCCCGGCCGCCAGGTCGGCGCCCTGGAGCGTCGTCGTGCCCGTGATCGTGGCGCGGCCGCCGGTCACGGCGACCTGGACGGTCGCCGCGGCCTCGTAGTCGTCCGCGGCGTAGTGGGCGGACTGCGGCGCGTAGTAGTAGGCGACCTGGTAGACGCCGGGCGTGCTCGTGTCGACGTTGGAGACGACGCGCACGTCGGCGCTGTCGATCCCGACGTCGACCCCGGCGTGGTCGTGGATCCACTCGAGGTTGTCGGCTGGCCGCCATGCGGCGCCGACCGGGATGGTGCTGTTCACCGCGCTGATCACCTGGCGGACCGGCACCTCGGCGCCGCCCAGGGCGCCGGTGCCCGCCACGGCGGGGGAGGAGAGGGCGCCGCTGGGGAACTCGTGGGTGGTGGCCAGGCCGTCGGGGGCGTTGCCGTCCGTCTCGACCTGCCAGCCGGCGTCGCGGATCGCCGACCTCACGCGGGTCAGGTTGAGGCTGACGGTGCCGCCCGTGAAGAGGGCGTCGTCGGGGCCGGCGACGTGCGCATCGGTGCCATCGAGGTTCGAGACGGTCAGGTCACCGGCCGTCATCTCGGGCATGAGCGCCTGGATGGACTCGGGGGCGTTGGCCGAGGCGCGGTACCGGCCGGCGCCGGCGAGCGGATTCGCGCCGTCGCCGGCGCCGCCCACGCGGTGGGCGAAACGGATGCTCGTCGCCGAGTGGGCGGCGGCGGGGGAGCGGAGCTCCTCGTCGATGCCGACCCAGGTCTTCGCGCCGGGGTCGAGCCCGTCGGCGTCGACGAGCATCAGCGCGACGGACACCGTGAACGTCTCCCCGGGGGCGAGGGAACCGGTGAGCAGGAGTGAGCGCAGGGACGACCAGCCGCCGGCGGGCGGTTCGGTGCTCTCGCCCTCGGCGGTGCCGTAGGCGAGCGTCACGCCCGCGGCGTGTCGCGGTGCGGTGCTCGTCCCGTCCGACTGTTGCGGGGCGGGGCTCGTCCCGTCGGGCCCGGGCGTGGTGCCCGCCTCGCCGTCCTGGTGGGCGGTGGCGCTCCCGCCGGTCGGCTCCGGCGCGCCGCTCGCCACCAGCTGCGGGGCGCCGGGCCCGGTCCCGCCGGTGGGCAGGGTCGCGGTCTCGTCCAGTTCGAGCGTGGCCTCGGTGGTGTTCGCCACCGTGATCGTGGCGGTGAGGCCGGCGTAGTCGTCGAGGTCGACGATCGAGTGGGCCCCGGCGCCGGTGGCGGAGTGGTTGGACTGCCAGGACCCCCCGCTCCGGTCGGTCACGGTGAAGTAGGCGCTGTGCGTGAGGCCGCCGTCGACGAGGGGCGCCGTGTCGGTGCCCGTCCCGGTGTAGATCGCGCCGGACTGGGCGGCGGAGGCCCCCGGCGAGCCGAGGCCGATGAGGCACACGAGCATCGCGACGACGGCGACGCCGATGCGCGCGGCCGGGCGACCAGTCGAGTCCATGGTTGATCCGCCAATCGATGCTCGAGCAGAACTGTGCGAACGGAACGATATCAGCAACCCTGAGAAACATTAAGGGTGTTCGCGGCCCCAGTTGTACCCGTCCCCGAGTGCGGATGGCGCGGTGAATCAGGGTGTCGCCCGGTCGGGCCCGGAACGCCCGGGTCGTCGCGGGGCTCCTCCGGGCCGGGTCCGGGGCGTTCGATCACTCCGTCCCGTGCGCCGTGGGGTCGGCGTCGTGGCGCACGGGCCCCGGCGCGCCGCGCCCGGTGGCCCTGTGCCGTGCTGGAGCTCAGGACACGGGGTGCGCCCGGGCAGGGCGCTGGGACCGCACCCGTGGAACTTGATCCAGCTCGTACTGGCGAAAGCTCGTACTGGCGAAAGGATGTCCGATGAGTTCACCCGCCCGCCCTCCGTCCGACCCGCCCGTCGCCCTGCCGCCCGCCGGACGTGCCGCGCTGCGCGCCGGCGTGGTCGGCAACCGGATCGACAACGTCCACGTCTTCCTGCCGCTCACCGCGCTCGCGCCGGTGATCGCCCGGCTCGCCGGTCCCGCCGCCGCGACCGGCACGGGGGCTGTCATCGTCATCGCCATGCTGCTGGGCCGCCCGGTGGGCGGCCTCGTCCTCGGGCCGGTCTCCGGCCGGCTCGGCCGTACCCGCACCACCAGGCCGGCCATCGGCGGCACCGCGAGCTGCGCGCTGCTCATCGGGTGCATGCCGACCCACCGGGTGCTCGGGGCCGGCGCCATCGTGCTCGTCCTGGTTCTGCGCTTTCTCGGCGGCGTCTTCGTGGCCGGGGAGTACTCGGCGGCGATCCCGCTGCCCACGGAGTGGTCGGCCCCGGGTCGCCGCGGTCTCATGCGGTCTGATCCTGTCGATGGCGCCCTGGGCCCAGGCCTTGGTCGCCTTCGCCGTGGCGGGGCTGCTCACCGCGCTCGGCCCGGAGCGCTGCGCGGAGTGGGGCTGGCGTGTCCTCTTCCTCCTCGGCGCCGCCTGCTCGCTGGGCATGCTCGGCCACTACCGCACCCGCGTCGCCGATGCGCCGCTGTTCCACCGGCGGCGCCGCTCGTCGGCGGCGGCCGGGGCCGGCACCGGCGAGGTGCTCGTCGGGCGCTGGGCGGGCGCCTTCTGGCAGGTCTTCACGATGATGACCGGGCTGTGGCTGCTCACCGACACGACAGTGCTCATCCTCACCACGAGCCTGTCGACCGATGCCGGGCGGCCGGCGGCGAGGGTCTCGCTGGCGATGGGTGCGGCCTCGGTCGCCCAGGCCCTGTCGATGACGCCCGCCGGGCACCTGTCCACCCGCACCGGCAGGCGGGCCCTGCTCGTCGGCTGGGGGATCGTCGCGGCCGTGCTCGGCCCCGTCCTGTGGCGGACGACGGTCTTCTCGCGCGGCCTCGGTCGCGCGGCCGCGCTGGCGGGCCTGCTGCAGGTGGCGACGGTGGCGGCCTACGGGCCCGTCTCGGCCTATCTGTCGGAGCGGTTCCCCACTCGGGTGCGCTCCACCGGCTACGGCATGGGGTACAGCCTCTCGCTCGTCCTCCCGGCCCTCTACACCTTCTACCTGCCGGCGGCGCGCGGCGATCTGCGGGCTCGTCGCCCTGGAGGGGCGCTCCTCGCCGTCGGCGTCCTGCTGGGCCCCGCCCTCGGCCCCGGACGGATCGACGACGACCTCGACACCGTGGCGGACGCGTCCCGTGGGCAGGACGTCCCGTGAACGCGGCGGCCCACGCCCGGCGGGTCCGTCTCCGGCGCGGCAGTCGACGGCGCGGGCGGGGCGGCCGGTCGGGCCCGGGACGATCCGGCGCCCGGCACCCGTGCGCAACGGCGCGGGGGAGCGCTGTCGGGCGTCGACCCTGAGAGGCCTCAAGGATGTCCACGGCCCCAGGGGGCCCGTCCCCGAGCGCTGACGGCCCGGCGGATCAGGGTGCTTCCCGGTCGGCCCGGAACGCCCGTCGGTCCGAACGGGCCTGCCCGACGCGCCGACGCGCGGCTCGACAGGCGTGTCGGCAGGGGATTCGGGGTTGTCGCGGCCCGGTGCCCGAACCCCGCCGTGAGCTCGCCCGATTCCCCCGATCGGGCATGATCGACGAGGGGAGCGGGCCCGTCCTGGGGGTCCCTCCCCGTGGCCGAGCGACCGGTCCGTCCGCCGATCGGTGCGTCGTTCGGGGGCCTGGAGCCCCCGTCCGATGTGCGATCCTGCCCTCCGGGAGGATGATCCGTGACGAGTACGCGAAGTGATGCGAAGGAACCCGACCAGGGTCGGAGGATGAGGCACCCCGCCCCGCAGTGGTCCCGTGACATGTCGGCGATGCACACGCCCTCCCGCGAGGAGGACCGTGCCGACGGACTCGGCACGGTCGACGTCGAGGAGCAGGACAACGGCGGTGCCGGCCCCTCGTGGGGCCGGCACTTCATGACCCCGGTGCTCTGGATCTCGCCGGCCGTCGTGGGCGCCGTCGCGGGTCTGGCCCTCGTCCTCCCCCAACCCTTCTACGACGCCTCTTCTACGACGCCTCGCGGACGATCCGCAACGTGATCTCGGAGCGCTTCGGCTGGTACTACCTCCTGCTCGTCGCGATGGTCGTCCTGGTCTGCCTGTTCTTCCTGGTCGTGGTGGATCGCCTGGTCGCCGTTCGTGGGCGTCTTCATCGCGCGCATCTCGCGGGGCCGCTCGATCCGGCAGTTCCTGCTGAGGGTCATCCTCATTCCGACCGTCTTCAGCTGCATCTGGTTCGCGACTTTCGGGACCCTCTCAACCTCGGCACGGATCAACGGCGCCGACCTCGCCTCGCTGCCGACCGAGAGCGTGCTGTTCGGCACGCTCGCCCAGCACCCCCTCGAGAGGCCCCTGTCGATCCTGTCGGTGCTGCTCATCATCTCGTTCTTCGTGACCTCGGCCGACTCGGCGACGTTCGCCCTCGGCATGATCTCCGAGGACGCAACCTCGACCCGCACAAGCGGACGAAGGTGATCCGGGGGCTGCTGCTGTCCGTCCTCGGCGCCGTCCTGCTCATGGTCGGCGGTCTCGACGCCCTGCGGAACGTCCTCATCATCACGGCGCTGCATCACGGCGCTGCCGTTCTCGGTCATCATCCTGCTCATGGTGCTCGCCCTGTTCCGGGAGCTGAACCACGAACGGCTCATGATGGGCCTGCACATTGATGGGCCTGCTACATCAGGCCGACCGCGTTCCCCGAGCAGGACAAGCCCTTCCGCTCCTACGAGGACGATCCCCCTCGAGCCGGTGGAGCTCATGCAGCGCGACATCGCGCTCATGCAGCGGCTGCGGCCGGACGAGGACGGGGCGGCCTGCGATGACGAGGAGATCGAGCCGGACGCCGAGCGGATCTGACGGGTCGACCCACCCGCGCTCCGGCCCCGGCGCGGTGGCTTGGCTCGACGGGTGTGGCGGACTGTTCCTGGGTGAGGAACCGCCCCCGGTCCCATGACGATGGCCCCGGTCCTGGGCGGTGTCCGGGCGCCGACGGCGTTCGGGGACCCGATGATCCCGCGGACCTCCCGCGGGGGCAGGAGCACAGTCATGGACAGGAACTACTTCGACCTGAGCGGGCGCGTCGCGCTCGTCACCGGCTGCTCGACCGGCCTCGGCGTCCAGATGGCCGAGGCGCTCGCCTCGGCCGGTGCATCGATCGTCCCCGTGGCCCGGCGCACGCAGCTCATCGAATCCGTGGCCGGGAGGCTCGCCGGGGAGTTCGGCGTCGAGACCATGCCGGTCCGGTGCGACGTCACGAGCACCGAGAACGTGGACGCCGTCGTCGACGCGGCCCTCGAACGTTTCGGGCGCATCGACGTCCTCGTCAGCGATGCCGGCACGGGCGCCATCGGCAATGCCGAGGAGATCACCGACGAGCAGTTCCGTCAGGAGCTCGAGGTCGACCCGTTCGGCACCTTCCGCGTGGCGCGCGCCGTGGCGGGCAGGGCGATGATCCCGGCCGGCTACGGACGCATCATCAACATCGCCTCGATGTACGCGGCCTGGTCGGCAACATGGTCGCCGGTTCGACGCCCTACCACGCCGCGAAGGGCGGCGTCGTCAACCTCACGCGGGCCCTCGCCGCCGAGTGGGGCGGGCACGGCATCACAGTGAACGCGATCTGCCCCGGCTACTTCTACACCGATCTCACCGCCGAGACACTCGACAGCGACTTCTTCCAGCAGCACGCCAGGGTCACGATCCCGGTGCAGCGCTACGGGCGGGCCGACGAGCTCGACACGGCGGCGCTCTTCCTGGCCTCCCCGGCCTCCTCCTACGTCACCGGCGCGGCGGTGCCGGTCGACGGCGGCTACACCGCGATCTGATCGTCCGCCCCGACCGGCCGTCGGGGCGCGTCCCGGGCCGGTGCGCATCGGCGACCACTGCATGATCGGGCCGGGCACGACGATCTCCACCGTCGGCCACCCGCTCTCACCGGCCGGCCGCCGCGCCAAGCTCGCCAGGGGCGAGCCCGTCACCATCGGCGACGACGCGTGGCTGGGCGCCAAGGTCGCCATGCTGCCCGGTGCCACGATCGGCTCCAACGTTGTCGTCGCCGTCGGAGCCGTCGTCACGAAGGACGTGCCCGACAATGTGATCGTGGCCGGGGTGCCCGCCCGCGTCGTCCGGACCATCGACGACGACGTCGACCGCGGCGACTGGGGGGCAGCCGGACCGCTCGGGCGCCCGCCGCGTCCCCGGGACGGTGGCACCATGGACCCGGGAGGAACTCATGCGCAAGCTCGGACTCATCGGCGGCATCGGCCCGGAGTCGACCATCCCCTACTACCGCGGCATCGTCTTCGGGGTGCAGGAACGCATGGGGGAGCGCGTCTTCCCGCCGATGACGATCGAGAGCCTCGACGTCTACCGGGTGCTCGAGCTGTGCGAGGGCCGCCGCTTCGACGAGCTGGTCGACTACCTGGGCGACGGTCTCGACGCCCTGGCCGCCGCTGGCGCGGACTTCGCTGCGCTGAGCGCCAACACGCCGCACATCGTCCTCGGCCGCCTGCAGGAGCGCTCCCCACTGCCGCTGGTCAGCATCGTCGAAGCCGCCCGCGCCGAGGCGCAGCGCCGCGGGCTGGGCCGCGTCGGCCTGCTCGGCACGATCTTCACCATGCGCGAGGAGTTCTTCGCCGAGCCCTTCGAGCGGGCGGGCATCACCGTCGTGCGCCCCGACGCCGACGAGCAGGAGCTCATCCAGGCCCGCATCTCCGACGAGCTCGAGCTGGGCGTCGTCCGGCCGGAGACGGTCGACGAGCTGTGCGCGATCGTCGCCGGCCTCCGGCGGCGGGCCGGCATCGAGGCCGTGGTGCTCGGCTGCACGGAGCTGCCGCTGGCGTTGGGCGACGGGAATTCGCCGGTGCCCTGCCTGGACACCGGCGAGATCCATGTCCGGGCCCTGATCGACGAGATCCTCGACGACGGGGCCCGGGACGGGGACCCGGCGGGCTCGGTGTCAGGCGCCTGACATCCGGCCCGTCAGGCCGTGGCCGAGCAGATCCGCGGGCCTGGCGGACGGGCCCGCGGAGACTCAGTCGAGGACGACGCTCTCGCCGCCGACGGCAGCGCTCCCGTCGGCGGAGGCGGTGCGCTCGTCGGCCGGGATGCGCTCACGGCCGGGTTGGGGCTCGACCCGGACCCGGAGCCCGGTGCGCCGCGAGCGCTCGACGCCGGCCAGGGCGAACGAGAGCGCCAGGGCGGTGACGGCGACGCCGACGGCGACCAGGGCCGCGGTGCGGAAGTCGGACGCGGTGGCGGCGCTCATCGGGTCGCCCGCCGCGAGGCGGCTCGCCTGGATGCCCGAGAGGACGCCCAGGAGCAGCGAGGAGCCGATGCAGCCTGCGGTCTGGAAGCAGGTCGAGACGATCGTCGTGCCGTGCGGGTGCATCGGGCGCTCCAGGCCGGCCAGCGCGAAGGTCTGCGCCGGACCCATCGTGAAGGCGGTGCCGGCGATGACCGGGGCGCAGCAGGCCATGACGAGCCAGGGGTCGGCGCTCCCGTCCAGCCCTCGACAGGGCGCCGGTGAAAAGACCACGACGACCGCGAGGGCGATCGGGAGAAAGACGCGCAGACCGAACCGATCGTAGAGCCCGCCGGCGACCGGGGACAGGACGCACGACAGGATGCAGGCCGGCAGCAGCGTGCCGGCCGCTCCGAGGGGCGAGAGGCCCAGCGCGCTCTGCAGGAACATCGGCAGGACGATGGTCATCGAGAAGACGATCATGAGCGTGAGGACGATGACGGCCAGGCCGAGGGCGAAGCTCCTGGTGCGCAGGGGCCGCAGGTCGATCAGCGGCTCGGCGATGCGGCCCTGGCGCAGGACGAAGGCGGCCGGGGCGGGCCAGGGCGATGAGCAGGGGGACGACGGCGACGGGCACGGGGCCGGTGAAGATCGTCGAGATGCCGTGGAGGACGCCGACGAGGGCCAGCGAGATGAGCGCGGTGGAGGCCGCGTCCAGCCTCGGACGGGTGATCTCGGCCTCGTCGCCGACGCAGACGAGGGCGGCGACCCAGGCCGCCGCGACGAGCACGGCGAAGAGGGCGAAGAGCAGGTGCCGGTCGCCGAGCCGGAGGATCGCGCCGGCGACGATCGGGCCGGAGGACGGGCCGAGGGTCGTCATCGCCGAGACGATGCCCATCGTGGTGCCGAGCCTCTCGGGCGTCGAGACCGTCAGTGTGAGGTTCATGCCGATCGGCACGACCATGCCGGTGCCGAGGGCCTGCACGATGCGGTGCCGAGGGCCTGCACGATGCGGGGACGAGCACGACGACGAGGTTCGGGGCGAGCGCGCCGAGAACCGTGCCGGCCAGCAGAGCAGGCCCAGGGCGCACAGGAGGAGCCGGTGCGTGCGCACCGAGCGGTGGAGGAGGCCGGTGACGGGCACCATGATCGCGGCGGCGGGTATGCAGGCGGTGGTGACCCAGCCGATGGCGCCCGAGCCGACGCCCGGGTCGTGCATCATCGGGGTCAGGACCACGTTGAGGAGGGTCTCGTTGAAGGTGGCGAGGAAGGTCGTGGCGGGCGGCCACGACGGCGGTCACCGCGGCGGCGCTGCGGCTCGTGCGTGAGGGGACATGCGGGGAACAGCTCTTTCTTCGTGATGGGGACACACGCGCGGGAGCGCGGTCGAGCCGGCCACGGCCACCGACAGGGAGCGGGTGATGGGGACGCATCCGCGGGAGCGCGGTCCCGGGGAGACGCGCGCGACGGTGTGCTCGGGACGGCGACTCGCCAGTGGCCGCGCAGACGGCGGCGGTGCGCTGCCCGTGATGCGGCCCGCGGACGCGTGCACGGAGTTGCCGGTGGCGCGCTCCCGGGCCGACGCGCAGGGACGCCAACACGCCGGCCAGGACGCCCGTAAGTGTCGTGGCAAGCCCCGGGCAACCGCATCCGGCAACGGTGGACGGTTCGGCGAAGAATCCGGCGGGCCCTCCCCGGAACCAGGGGCCCATGGCGCGGCGCACGCCCCGGGCTCGGCCGGGCCTCAGCCCAGGCCCGTGTGGAGGCGCACCTGGCGCAGGACCGCCGAGCCGTCCTCGGTGCCGATCTCGCGGTGCGCCCCGTCGGGCGCCCAGCCGCTGCCGGCGAGGAAGGAGCGCAGCGCGTCGTCGGTGCTGCCGACCCACCACGTGGCGCGCTCGAAGCCGTCGGCCCGCATTGTGTCGACGACCGCGTTGAGCAGGCGCGAGCCGTGGCCGCGCCCGGTGCGCCCGACGACGAACTCGCCGACGACCGCGTCGGCGGGCCCGGCATCAGGGTCCTCGCTAGGGCCGATGGCGGCGAAACCGGTCAGCGTCCGACGGTCGGGGGTCGTCGAGACGAGCACCCGGCAGCTCGCGAGCGGGGGAGCGGTGATCGCCGACAGCCACCTGGCGGTCATGGCCGCGGGCCCGGGCAAATGCCCGGCCAGTCCGGCCCGCGCCCAGGCGCCCGTCTGGAGGTCCGCGATGCGCCCGGCCTCGTCGGCCATGGCGAGCCGGACGAATCCCGGCTCGGGGCCGTGGGGACTGCGCCGCCGGGCGCCCCCCGGTGCGCGCCCGGCGCTGTCCGCGTCCTCGCGCCCGTCCCGGGCGGCCCCCTCATGAGGATGCTCGCTCACGGTTCACAGTCTATGGCCGCGGCGCGCCGGCCCGTGACCGGCGGGCCGCTAGGCTGTCCCCCGTGGCACACGACGGTTTGAAGACCCCTCCCCAGCTGAAGCCCGACACCCTGCGCGTCACCCCGCTCGGCGGTCTCGGCGATGTGGGGCGCAACATGACCTGTTTCGAGCTCAACGGGAAGATCCTCGTCGTCGACTGCGGCGTGCTCTTCCCCGAGGAGAGCCAGCCCGGCGTCGACCTGATCCTCCCGGGCCTGGACCAGCTCGCCGACCGCCTCGACGACGTGGTGGCGCTGGTGCTCACCCACGGGCACGAGGACCACATCGGCGGGGTGCCCTATCTGCTGCGCCAGCGCCCGGACATCCCCGTCTACGGCAGCCGTCTGACCCTCGCCTTCGTCGAGGCGAAACTGCGCGAGCACCGCCTGCGCGACTGCGCGCTGCACGCCGTCGCCGAGGGGGAGCGGATCGCCCTCGGCGAGTTCGGCCTCGAGTTCTACGCCGTCACCCACTCGATCCCCGACGCCCTGGCCGTCGTCATCCGCACCCCGGCCGGCTCGGTCCTGCACACCGGTGACTTCAAGATGGACCAGCTGCCGCTCGACGGGCGCATCACCGACCTGCGCGGCTTCGCCCGGGCCGGGGAGGAGGGCATCGACCTGCTCATGGCCGACTCGACGAACGCCGAGGTCAAGGGCTTCACGCCGCTCGAGCGCGACATCCTGCCGAACCTGGAGCGCGTCTTCGCCGAGGCCGGGCGCAAGCTCGTCGTCGCCTGCTTCGCCTCGCACGTCCACCGCGTCCAGGAGATCCTCGACCTGGCCGCCGAGCACGGCCGCAAGGTCTGCTACGTCGGACGCTCCATGGTCCGAAACATGGCCGTCGCCCGCGAGCTCGGCTACCTCCACGTGCCCGGCGGCATCCTCATCGAGCTGTCCGAGCTCAACGACCACCCCGATGACGAGGTCGTGGTGGTCTGCACCGGCTCCCAGGGCGAACCGCTGGCCGTCCTGAGCCGCATCGCCAACCGCGACCACCCGGCCATCGGCATCAACCCCGGCGACACCGTGCTGTTCGCCAGCTCGCTCATCCCCGGCAACGAGAACTCCGTCTACCGCGTCGTCAACGGCCTCACCCGCCTGGGCGCCCGGGTCGTCCACCGCGGCAACGCCTTCGTTCACGTCTCGGGCCACTCGGCCTCGGGCGAGCTGCTCTACCTGTACAACATCGTCCGGCCGGGCAACGTCATGCCGGTCCACGGCGAGGAGCGCCACCTCGTCGCCAACGCCGAGCTGGCCGTCGCCACCGGCGTGCCGCGCGAGCGCGCCATCGTCGCCCACGACGGGGACGTCATCGACCTGCACGACGGGGTGGCCCGGAGGGTCGGACGCGTCGACGCCTCGTACATCTTCGTCGACGGCTCGACCGTCGGCGACGTCTCGGAGTCGAGCCTCACCGACCGGCGCATCCTCGGTGAGGAGGGCTTCATCTCGATCGTCGCCGCGGTCGACCTGCGCGAGGGCGAGCTCGTGGCCGGCCCCGACGTCTCGGCGCGCGGTTTCCTCGAGGCGCCCGCGATCTTCGACGACGTCACCGAGAAGATCTCGCGGGCCCTGGTCACGGCGCTCGACGAGGGCGTGGACGACGAGCACCGCCTCCAGCAGGTGGTCCGCCGCACGGTGGGCCAGTGGGTGTCGAGCACCTACCGGCGCCGCCCGATGATCGTCCCGGTCGTCATCGCGGTCTGAGCCGCCGTCCCCCGGCCGCCCCCGCGCCGGCCCCGTCTGATTTGGGGAACGCTCGGGCAGGAGGATAAACTTGCGGGGCTGCGCCCCCTCGGGCGCCGTTCACAGTCGTCGAAGAGGTCAAGGAGTCGCCATGGCTGCCGTGTGCGAGATCTGCGGCAAGGGTCCCGGCTTCGGGCACAACGTGCCGTGGTCGAAGAAGAAGACGAACCGTCGCTGGAATCCGAACATCCAGCGCGTCCACGCCGTCGTCGACGGCACGGCGAAGCGCCTGAACGTCTGCGTCTCCTGCCTGAAGGCCGGCAAGGTCAGCCGCTGAGCGCGTGGTCCTCGCACCGAGCCCGCCCACCGTCGTGGGCGGGCTCGGTGCTGTCCGGGCCCGTTCCCCGTGCCCCGTCCGGGCCGGTCGGCGCCGAGAATCGTCGGCGAGCCCCACTAGTCTCGGATCGTGGTCGCAGAAGAGGGAACATCGGGTCGGGCCCCACTCGCCGGGCGGGTGGCGAGCCCGTACCGCACGCGCGCCTACCGGCGCCTGGCCGAGCCTCTGTCGGGCGCCTTCGGGGCGAGGACCGCCAAGGCCTTCGACGCCGTCGGCGTGCGCACGCTCGACGAGCTTATGCACTACACGCCGCGCGACTACCTCAGCGGCACCCAGCGCAGCGATCTCGGCGCGCTCCTGCCGGGGGAGCGCGCGGCCGTCCTGGCCGAGGTCGCTGCGGTCGGCGCCCAGCCGTTCCGGGGCGATCCGCGCCGCTGGCGCCTCGAGGCGACGCTCACCGACGGCCGCGGCGGCCTCACCCTCATCTTCTTCGGGCGCAAGCACCTCGTCGAGTACTGGCGCCGGCAGCTCCGGATGGGATCCAGGGGCATCTTCGTCGGCAGGATCGGCGAGTTCCGCGGCGAGCTCCAGATGAGCCACCCCGACTTCGTCATGCTCGACGACGACGGGCGCATCGTCGGGGCCGCCGACGAGAAGAAGGTCCGGATGGCCCAGGTCGTCAGCCGGGGCGGGATCATCGGCATCTACCCGGCGCGCGCCGCCCTGCCGACCTGGCGGATCGCCGAGTGCGTCGCCATGGGGATCGACATGCTCGCGGGCATCGACGACCCCCTGCCCGAGCCGATCCGCACCGCCGAGGACCTGCCCGGCCTGCTCGAGGCCTTCACGATGGTCCACCAGCCCCGCACCGAGCAGGACGTCGCCGCCGGCATGCGCCGCCTCAAGTTCGACGAGGCCCTCGGCCTCCAGCTCGCCATGGCCTACCGCCGCCGCGAGGCGGCCTCGCAGGCGGCGGCCGCCGTCACCGTGCGCGACGACGGCCTGCTCGCCGTCTTCGACGCGCGCCTGCCCTTCGAGCTCACCGAGGGCCAGCAGCGGGTCTGCGCCGAGATCCTGGCCGACATGGCCTCCGAGCGGCCCATGCAGCGCCTCCTCCAGGGCGAGGTCGGCTCCGGCAAGACGGTCGTCGCCCTGCGCGCCATGCTCGCCGCCGTCGACGCCGGACGTCAGGGGATCCTGCTCGCGCCCACCGAGGTGCTCGCCGCCCAGCACGCCGCCACGATCGTCTCGCTCTTGGGGGACCTGGCCTCCGGCGGCACCCTCGGGGCCGCCGAGCACGCCACCGGCGTCGAGCTGCTCACCGGCTCGATGCCCGGTGCGCGGCGCCGCGAGGCCCTCGACCGGATCGCCTCGGGCGAGGCCGGTATCGTCGTCGGCACCCACGCCCTGCTCGGCGACGACATCCGCTTCGCCGGGCCCGGCCTTGTCGTCATCGACGAGCAGCACCGCTTCGGCGTCGAGCAGCGGGCCCGGCTCACCGCGGGCGCCGCGCTGCGCCCCCACGAGCTCGTGCTCACGGCGACGCCCATCCCGCGCTCGGTCGCGATGACGGTCTTCGGTGACCTCGAGGTCTCCACCCTGAGGTCCTTGCCCGGGGGGCGGGCCGACGTGCAGACCACGGCGGTCCTCACCGCGGAGCACCCCGGCTGGCTGGGGCGCGTCTGGGCCCGCCTGCGCGAGGAGGTCTCGGCGGGCCGCCAGGCCTTCGTCGTCTGCCCGCGCATCGGGGGCCCCGGCCAGGGATCCGGGGGCCGGGGCGGCGAGGAGATGATCGGCGCCGAGGAGATGCACGCCAGGCTCGCGGCCGGCGAGCTGTCCGGGCTGCGACTGGGGCTCCTCCACGGGCGTCAGAGCGCCGAGCTCAAGGCCGCGACGATGGAGGACTTCGCCGCCGGCGAACTCGACGTGCTCGTGTCGACGACGATCATCGAGGTGGGCCTCGACGTGCCCAACGCCAGCGCCATGGTCGTCCTCGACGCCGATCGCTTCGGCGTGAGCCAGCTCCACCAGCTGCGCGGGCGCATCGGCCGCGGTGCCCACCCG
Organism: Propionibacterium acidifaciens DSM 21887; assembly: GCF_000426605.1. GTDB lineage: Bacteria > Actinomycetota > Actinomycetes > Propionibacteriales > Propionibacteriaceae > Propionibacterium > Propionibacterium acidifaciens. The sequence continues at coordinate 56,491 of NZ_AUFR01000012.1, read as the reverse complement.
GGCATCTGCCTGCTCGTGAGCGCCGTCGACCCGCGCACGCCCGCGGCGCAGCGGCTGCGCGACGTGGCGGCCACCCGCGACGGCTTCGCCCTGGCCGAACTCGACCTAGCCCAGCGCCGCGAGGGCGACGTGCTGGGCGCCGAGCAGTCCGGCGGGCGCAGCTCCCTGCGGCTGCTGCGCGTCCTCGACGACGCCGACGTCATCGCCCGGGCCCGCACCGTCGCCGAGCGCTTCGCGGCCGCCCCCGTCGACGAGCTGCCCGACGGGCCCGCCGACATGCTCCGCAGGGGCCGCGGGCTCAGCGCCGACGAATGGCTCGAGCGCGACTGACCGCGCCCCGAACGGCCCCGGGCCCCGACGCGGGCCGACGGCCGCCGCCCGGTCCGTCAGTCCTGCGGCTCGGGGCCGAAGGCGAAGCGGCGGGCCGTGATCCTCGTGGGGGTCACGCGCACCCAGTTCCTCTTCACGGTGGGCACCCAGGGGCGCAGCGGGGCCTTCGCCAGACGGGCCAGCTCGTCGGCGTCCTCGATGAGCGCGGCGGTGCCGCGCACCAGCACGCTCCAGCCGCCCTCGTCGGTCCAGCCGTCCGCCTCGAAGGCGACGTGGGAGTCGAGCACGAGCTTCTCGAGCTTGCTGCCGGGGGCGCTGCGGAAGACGACGCTCTCGCCGTCGAGGCAGAAGTTCACGGGGTAGATCTCGGGCGTGGAGTCCGAGAACACCGCGATGCGGCCCACGTCGACGCTGGCGAGGTAGCCCCAGGCGCTCTCCTCGGGGATCTCAGACACAGGATTCGTAGTCTCAACCATGGACCCATCTAACCCCAGAGGGGCTCCGCGGCGCCGGGGGAGGACCCTCTGAGAGCGTCACACCGCTAACCTTGAGCTGTGGGCAGAATCATCGCGGGCGGCGCGCGCGGCACCAGTCTGGTCGCCCCCGACGGCAGGGCGACCCGGCCCACCACGGACAGGGTCAGGGAGGCCCTGTTCAACGCGCTGGCCGCCTGGAACGGCACCGCCGGGGGGCCCGCCGAGGACCAGTGCCGGGGCCTGGCCCTGCTCGACCTGTTCTCCGGCTCAGGCGCCGTCGGCCTCGAGGCCGCCAGCCGGGGCGCTGACCCGGTCCATCTCGTCGAACGCGACCGTCGGGCCGCCGGCGTCATCTGCCGCAATCTCGCGGCCACCGGCCTGGGCGCCCGGCTGCACGTGCGCGACGTCGCGGCCTTCCTGGCCGCCCCGGCACCGGTCGTCTTCGACGTCATCGTCGCCGACCCGCCCTACGCGCTGCCCGGCGACGAGCTCTCGGAGCTGCTCGGGGCGGCCGTCTCCGGCGGCTTCCTCGCCGACGACGGCCTGCTCGTCGTCGAGCGCTCGAGCCGCGATCCCGAGCCCCGCTGGCCGGACGGCTTCGGGCCCGGTGCCCGCCGGGACTACGGTGAGACCGCCCTGTTCCTCTGCCGACCAGCGAAGAGGTGAACCGATGACACTGGTGCGCGCCGTCGTCCCCGGCTCGTTCGACCCCATCACCCGGGGACATCTCGACATCATCACGCGCGCCCGCGCCGTCTTCGGCGGGGTCGTCGTCGCCGTGGGCCGCAACACGACGAAGAACTACCTCTTCGACCCGGACGAGCGCCTGGGCCTCGTGCGCGACGCCGTCGCGGAGCTGGCCGGGGTGAGCGTCGAGCCGATCGACGGGCTGCTCGTCGACTTCTGCCGCGACCGCGGCATCTCCGTCGTCGTCAAGGGCGTGCGCTTCGGCTCGGACTTCGACTACGAGCTGCAGATGAGCCAGCTCAACCGCATGCTCTCGGGCCTCGAGACCGTGCTCCTGCCGGCCGGCCACGAGTACGGCACCGTCTCGAGCTCGATGCTGCGCGAGGTGGCCGCCAACCACGGCGACATCGGCCCCTTCGTGACGCCCGCCGTCGATGCGGCCGTGCGGGCCAGGATCGGCTACTGACGGGCGCCCGCCGTCCGGATTGGCGCAGGGCCCTAGGCTGGCGGGGTGAGCACTCATCTGGACGCCCGCGACCCGCTCGTCGTCAACACCCACGAACTGGTCCGCCGGGCCGGGGCGACGAGGCCCTTCCACGGCACCGCCCCGGCCCCCGCGGACCTGGGCATCGAGGTCATCGGCGTGCCCGAGGGCGCCCCGCTGAGGCTCGACCTCGACCTCGAGTCCGTCGTGGAGGGCGTCCTCGTCGTCGGCACCGTCCGGGCGCCGCTGGTCGGGGAGTGCTCCCGCTGTCTGGAGCCCGTCTCCGACGAGGGCGTCCACCGGATCACCGAGCTCTACAACTACCCTGGCCGCGAGGCCGACGAGGACGAGCTCTTCCTCGACGACGAGCTCCTCGACCTCGAGCCCGCCGTCCGAGCCGCCATCGTCCTCGACCTCCCGTTCAGCCCCCTGTGCCGGCCCGACTGCCGGGGCCTGTGCCCGCGGTGCGGCCTCAACCTCAACGAGCACCCCGAGCACGAGCACGCCGACGACCCCGATCCTCGCTGGAGCGGGCTCTCCGGACTCGACCTCGGCGGGGACCGGGCCGCCGACGAGGGCCCCGCCGCGGGGGATTAGGCCGTTGCGCCGGGCCGGGGTATGATGACGCGTCGCGTGCCCGTGCCAGGCGTGCCCAAACGACCATTGACCGAGGAGAACTAACGTGGCTGTCCCGAAGCGGAAGATGTCCCGCAGCAACACGCGGTCGCGCCGCTCGCAGTGGAAGGCTGCGCCGGTGACACTGGTGACCTGCCCCAATCCGGCGTGCCGTGCCCAACACCTTCCCCACACCGCGTGCCCGAAGTGCCACCAGTACGGCACCGGCCGCAACGCCCGCACGGTGACGGGGAGCCTGAACATCCGTGAGTTCGAGTGAGTCCCCGAGTCGATTCATCGCACTGATCAAGGAGCTCGGCATCCACGTGGACGCCGAGCTCCTTGAGCTTGCGCTGACGCACCGCTCCTACGCCTACGAGAACGGGCAGATCCCCCACAACGAGCGGCTGGAGTTCCTCGGCGACGCGGTGCTCGGCGTCAACGTCACCGACTACCTGTACAACGCCTTCCCCGATTTCCCCGAGGGCCGCCTGGCCAAGGTCCGCGCCTCCGTCGTGAGTGCCGTGAGCCTCGGCGAGGTGGCGCGGCTCCTGGGGATCGGCGGGCTCGTCAGGCTCGGCCACGGCGAGCTGACGACCGGCGGGCGCGACAAGACGAGCATCCTCGCCGACACGACCGAGGCCCTCATCGGCGCCGTGTACCTCACCGACCCGGCGGGCGCGGCCCTGTTCGTTCACCACATCTTCGACCCATTGGTCGACCGGGCGGTCCGCACCGGCGCCGGGCTCGACTGGAAGACCTCCCTCCAGGAGATCTGCGCCTGTCTGGGCGCCGAGCCGCCGGAGTACGAGATCGAGGAGTTCGGCCCCGACCACAACAAGCACTTCGTCGCCACCGCCCTGGCGGCCGGCCAGCGGTTCAACGCCGGCAAGGGCCACAACAAGAAGCAGGCCGAGCAGCGCGCTGCCGAGTACGCCTTCAAGGCGCTCGAGCGCGGCTGTCGGCGGGCCGAGGCGGACGAGGGCTGATGCCCGAACTGCCCGAGGTGGAGGTCGTCCGGGCCGGGCTCGAGCCCTTCCTGACCGGCCGGCGCATCGCCGGCGTCGACGTCCTCGACGAGCGCGCGGTGCGCCGCCACGAGGCTGGTGCGGCCGACTTCGTCCGGCGTCTGACCGGACTCGAGCTGGGCCGACCCGCCCGTCGCGGCAAGTACCTGTGGCTGCCCGCCGTCGGCGGCGACGCTGTCCTGGCCCATCTGGGCATGAGCGGGCAGTTCCGCGTCGACGCGCCCGACGCCCCGCTGGCGCGCAACACCCGCGTCCTGGTCGACCTCGACGACGGCACCCAGGTGCGGTTCGTCGACCAGCGCCTCTTCGGCGGGCTCTCGTTCAGCCCGGGCGGGGCGCAGCTGCCGCCGGAGATCGCCCGCATCGCCCGCGACCCCTTCGACGAGCGCTTCGACCTGCCCGCCGTCGCGGCGGCCATGACGGCCCGCCGCTCCACCGTCAAGCGCGCCCTGCTCGACCAGCGGCTCGTCTCGGGCATCGGCAACATCTACGCCGACGAGGCCCTGTGGCGCGCCCGCACCCACCCCGGGACGCCGACCCGGCTGCTCGGCGCCCGCAGGGCCCGCGCCGTGCTGCGCGCCGCGCGGGCGGTGATGGCCGAGGCCTTGGCCGCCGGCGGCACGAGCTTCGACGCGCTGTACGTCCACGTCGACGGGGAGCGCGGCTACTTCGACCGAGAGCTGGCCGTCCACGGGCGCCTCGGGGAGCCCTGCCCCCGCTGCGGGGCGACGATCGTCCGCGAGGCCTTCATGAACCGGTCGAGTCACCTCTGCCCCCGCTGCCAGCGCGGGCCGGGCACGGCGGCGATCCGTCCCGGAAAAGCGTCGTCGACGCCGGGCCGGGGCCGCGGGGAGTAGGTTGAGCAACCATGAGCGTCCAGACCGTCAGCGCTCGCGGGAGCCGGATCGGCCGCCTGCTGGGCCAGTTCGTCCGATTCGCCGTCGTCGGTGGCTCGGGCGTGGTCGTCAACATGGCCGTCGCCGTCGTCATGAACAAGATGCACGGCGGTTCCGCGAACGCCACACGGGTCATGTTCCCCATTCCGGGCACCGACCTCAACTTCCGCTTCAGCTCGCTGGTGTGGATCGTGTCCTTCCTCATCGCGAACACCTACAACTACCAGCTCAACCGCAGCTGGACCTTCCGAGGCACCGGCCGCGGCTGGTGGAAGGGCTTCTGGCAGTTCCTGGCCATCGGCGCCGTCGCCGCCCTCATCGGCATGGTCCTCAAGGCCCTCATGATGAGCCCCGGCAATCCCCTCAGCTTGCGCGGCCCCTGGTTCGACGCCTGGACCTGGCGTCACGGCGGCAGCCTCCTCGCCCAGCTCGAGGACGCCTGCCACTCGCCCGAGTACGTCGCCCACGCCGCCTCGATCCTCATCACGATGCCGATCAACTTCATCGTCAACAAGGTGTGGACCTTCCGGGGCAGGGGGGCGGCCGCTGCGGACGTCGTGGCCCCCGAGCCGGCGGACGGCCCGGCCGGCGCCGTCGACGAGGCGCCGCAGGAGCGCGTGTGAGGGCCGCCGTCGGCGCGCCGGGCCCGGGGATCGGGGCGGCATGTACCTGAAGTCGCTCACGCTCAAGGGCTTCAAGTCCTTCGCCTCGGCCACCACCCTCACCTTCGAGCCGGGCATCACGGCCATCGTCGGCCCGAACGGCTCGGGCAAGTCCAACATCGTCGACGCGCTCGCCTGGGTCATGGGCGAGCAGGGCGCCAAGCACCTGCGCGGCGGCAAGATGGACGACGTCATCTTCGCGGGCACCGCCGGCCGCGCCCCCCTCGGCCGCGCCGAGGTCACCCTGACGATCGACAACACCGACGGCGTGCTGCCCATCGACTACACCGAGGTGACGATCTCGCGCACCCTGTTCCGCGCCGGCGGCTCGGAGTACGCGATCAACGGCCAGACCGCCCGTCTGCTCGACGTGCAGGAGCTGCTGTCCGACACCGGCATGGGCCGTGAGATGCACGTCATCGTCGGTCAGGGCCAGCTCGACCAGATCCTCCAGGCCACGCCCGAGATGCGCCGGGGCTTCATCGAGGAGGCCGCCGGCGTCCTCAAGCACCGCCGCCGCCGGGAGAAGGCGGTCCGCAAGCTCGACTCCACCGCCGCGAACCTCGACCGGTTGAACGACCTCATCTCCGAGATTCGCCGCCAGCTCAAACCGCTCGGCCGCCAGGCCGCCGTGGCCCGCCGGGCGGCCGTCGTCCAGGCCGAGCTGCGCGACGCGCGGGCCCGTCTCATGGCCGACGACCTGACGGCCGCCACGCTGGCCCTCGAGTCCGGGACCGCCTCGGCCGCCACCCGCGAGGAGCAGAGGAGGCGGGCCGAGGAGCGGCTGGAGGCCGCCCGCCGCGTCCAGGCCCGGGCCGAGACGGAGGCCGCCGCCGCCCAGCCGGCGCTCGCGAGCGCCCAGGAGCGGTGGTACGCGGCCTCGACGCTGCGCGAACGCGTCGCCACCGTCGTCTCGATCAGCGCCGAGCGCATGCGCCACCGCGTCGACGACCGGCCCGGCACGAACGGTCGCGATCCCGACGAGCTCGACGCCGAGGCCGCGCGGGTCCGCGAGGCCGAGGCCGACCTGCGCGCCGAGATCGAGGCCGCCCGCTCGCGGCTCGCCGACGCCGGGGACGAGCGCTCCCGCCTCGAGGACGAGCACGCCGAGGCCGAGAAGGAGTACGCGGCCCGGCTGCGCGCCGTCGCCGACCGCCGCGAGGGCCTGGCCCGGCTCGGGGGTCAGGTCTCGGCGCTGCGCTCCCGCCTCGAGGCCGGGGCCGAGGAGACCGAGAGGCTGAGCGCCCGCCGCGACGAGGCGCTCGAACGCGCCGCCGAGGCCGACCGCCGGTACCTGGCCCTCGAGACCCGGATCACCGGCCTCGGCGAGGGCGAGTCCGATCTGGACGCCGCCTACGAGGACGCCGACTCCCGGGTCGCGCAGGCCCGGGAGCGGGTCGAGCGCTGCGAGGCCGAGCGCGTCGGGCTCGACCAGCGGGTCGCCACGCTGAGCGCCCGCATCGACGCCCTGGAGCTGGGCCTGGAGCGCGGGGACGGCGCCGCGGCCCTCGCCGGGCGCGACGGGCTGGGCGTCCTCGGCCCGCTCGACGGGCTGGTCGCCATCGAGCCCGGCTGGGAGGCGGCCCTGGCCGCGGCCCTCGGCCCGGCGTCCGAGGCACTGGCCGTCGCGGACCTCGACGGCGCCCAACGGGCCCTGGCCCTGCTGGGCGACGAGGAGCTCGGGACCGCCTCGCTCCTCGTCGCCGACGCCCCCGACGGGGGCCGGGGCCCGCACGGGCCGGTCGCCGGGGCGCGCCGCCTCGACGAGCTCGTCACCGCCGGCCCGGAGGTGGGCGCCTCCCTGCGCAGGCTGCTGGCCGGCGTCGTCGCCGTCGAGGACCTCGCCGGGGCGCGCGCCGTCGTCGAGGAGCACCCCGATCTGGTGGCCGTCACCCGCTCCGGCGAGCTGCTGAGCAGCTGGTTCGCCGCGGGCGGCTCGGGCCCCGGCAAGAGCGCCATCGAGCTGCGGGCCGCCGTCGCCGCGGCCCGCGAGGAGCTCGAGGAGGCCCGCCGCGAGGCTGAACGGGTCCGCTTCTCCGCGGCGCGCGCCGACGAGGCCCTGGCGGAGGCCGAACGGGCCGCCGACGAGGCGCTGGCCCGGCTCAACGAGTCGGACGCGGCGATGTCGGCCCTCGCCGAGCAGATCTCCCAGGCCGGCCAGGACGCCGAGAGCTCCCGCGCCGAGGCCGAGCGGCTCGCCGCGACGATCGACCGGACTGCGGCGGGCCGCGAGGCGGCAGAGCAGGAGCTGGAGGTCCTCACCGAGCGGCTGGCCCGCGCCGGCGACGAGGCCGAGCTGACCGAGCCCGACCCGTCCGTCCGCGACGAGCTGGCCGCCGCCGCCCGCCTGGCCCGGCAGAACGAGATGGAGGCCCGTCTGGCGCTGCGCACCGGTGAGGAGCGCGCCCGCGCCCTGGCCGGCAGGGCCGACTCCCTGGCCCGCTCCGCCGCCCGTGAGCGGCGCAGCCGGGCCGAGGCCGCCGCCCGCGCCGAACGGGCCCGCCGCGAGGCCGCCGTGGCGGCCTGCGTCCACGAGGCCGCCGTCTGGCTCGCCGCGCGGGTCGCCGCCGCCCGCGAGGCCGCCGACGCCGAGCGGCGCCGCGCCGACGCGGAGCGCGTCGAGGCCGAGACGGCGCTCGTCACCGCCCGCCACGAGGCGCGCGACCGCGCGGCCGAGCTCGACGAGCTCGTCGAGGGCTCCCACCGGGATGAGATGGCCCGCATCGAGCAGCGGATGCGCCTGGAGCAGCTCACCGAGAAGGCCATGTCGGAGCTCGGCATGGAGGCCGGGACCCTCCTCGCCGAGTACGGCCCCGACAAGCTCGTCCCCGTCCTCACCAGGCCGGACGGCTCCGCCCTCACCGCCGACGACGAGGTGCCCGAACCGGTGCCTTTCGACCGCGAGGAGCAGACCCGTCGCGCCCGCCGCGCCCGGCGCACCCTCGACCAGCTGGGGCGCATCAACCCGCTGGCCCTCGAGGAGTTCGACGCCCTCAACGAGCGCCACCAGTTCCTCGCCACCCAGCTCGAGGACCTCAGGAAGACCCGCAAGGACCTCCAGGACATCATCACCGAGATCGACGACCGCGTCCAGGAGGTCTTCACCCGGGCCCACGCCGACGTGGCGCGGGCCTTCGACGAGGTCTTCCCCCGCCTGTTCCCCGGTGGCGAGGGCCATCTGGTCCTCACCGAGCCCGACGACATGCTCGCGACGGGTGTCGACATCGAGGCGCGCCCGGCCGGCAAGAAGGTCAAGCGCATGTCGCTGCTGTCCGGCGGCGAGCGCTCCCTCGTCGCGGTGGCCTTCCTGTTCAGCCTCTTCATCGCCAGGCCCAGCCCCTTCTACATCCTCGACGAGGTCGAGGCGGCGCTGGACGACATGAACCTCTCGCGCCTGCTCGGCATCTACGAGGAACTGCGCAAGGACTCCCAGCTGCTCGTCATCACCCACCAGAAGCGCACGATGGAGAAGGCCGACGCGCTCTACGGCGTGACCATGCGCGGCGACGGCGTCACCACCGTCATCTCGCAGCGGCTGGCCGAGTGAGTCCGAGCCGGTGCGGCACGCGGGTCGAAGGCCCGCTCGTCGATGTGGTGCGCATGAGTGAGTCCACGCCGGCGCGGTGCGCGGGGGTCACCGGTGCGGCGCGGTGCGCGGTTCAGCGGCAGGTGGGCACTAGGGTGGACGCGTCCGCTCTGACGACCGGCGCTGGAGGCCCACCGTGTTCCTGTTCATCATCGTCACGATCCTGATCCTGGCCATCGCCCTCGGCATCGGGCTGGTCGTCGTCGTGGGCATGCAGGGCTACCGCCGCGAGGAGAACAGGAAGCTCTACGAGCGCCTCAACCGGATCGCCGTGCGGATGAACGGCGATCTGCCGCGCGAGCGGCCCTGAGCCCCGGCCGCGCCGCCGCCTGTCCGGCGCGTCACGGCACCGGCGCCCCGACCCGGTGGCGGGCTCCGCGCAGAGGCCCGCGGGGGACGGCCCGTCTCCGGAGGGCGGATCGGCCGGGGCCGGTCGGTAGACTCGCCCTGTGAGTCCAACGATCTGGGTAGTCATCGTCACCCTCGCCTGTGCGCTCGTCATCGGCGGCGTCGTCGGCGGGGTCCGCCGCGCGCGCCGCTCCAGGGGCGAACTGGCCCCCTCGGCCGAGCCGTCCACGATCCCCGCGCCCGCCCCGCCGCCTGCGCTCGGCGGGGCCGAGGGGGCGCCGGGGGCCGGCGAGTCCGAGGAGGCCCCGTCCGAACCGGCCGCCCCGCAGCTCGAGATCCCGGAGGCTCCCGCCGGCCGCATGGTGCGGCTGCGACGCAGACTGGCCGGTTCGAACAACCATCTGGCCCGTGCGCTCGCCGATCTGCTGAGCGCCGACCGCCTCGATGAGGACGTCTGGGACGACTTCGAGACCACCCTCATCACCTCCGACCTGGGCGTCGGCCCCACCGCGGAGCTCGTCGAGAGGCTGCGCCGCGAGCTGGCCGTCGAGGGCATCAGCGAGCCCGCCCGGGCCCGCGAGCTGCTGCGCCGCGAGCTCATCGGGCTCGTCGACCCGAGCCTCGACCGGGGCCTGGCCCTCGAGCACGCCGAGGGCGTGCCCGCCGTCATCATGCTCGTCGGAGTCAACGGCACCGGCAAGACCACCACCGTCGGCAAGCTCGGCCGCATGCTCGTCGCCCAGGGCCGCAGCGTCCTGTTCGGCGCCGCCGACACCTTCCGCGCCGCCGCCGCCGAGCAGCTCGGGACCTGGGGCGAACGCGTCGGCGTGCGCACCGTCCGGGGCGCCGAGGGCGCCGATCCCGCGTCGGTCGCCTTCAACGCCGTCGACGAGGGCATCACCGAGGGCGTCGACGTCGTCCTCGTCGACACCGCCGGTCGGCTGCACACCAAGGTCGGCCTCATGGACGAGCTCGGCAAGGTCAAGCGCGTCATCGAGAAGAAGGCCCCCGTCGGCGAGGTCCTGCTCGTCCTCGACGCCACGACCGGCCAGAACGGGCTGGCGCAGGCCCGCGTCTTCGCCGAGGCCGTCGACGTCACCGGCATCGTCCTCACGAAGCTCGACGGCTCCGCCAAGGGCGGCATCGTCGTCCAGGTCCAGCGCGAGCTGGGCGTTCCCGTCAAGTTCATCGGCCTCGGCGAGGGGGCCGACGACCTGGCCCCCTTCGACCCGGAGGGCTTCGTGGACGGCCTGCTGGGCGAGTAGCCCGCCCGGCCCCGGCGGGCGGGGACCCCACGTATTGTTGACCCCACATCCGCAACCGAGGAAGAGCCAGTGTTCGACACCCTGCAAGATCGTCTCGCCGCCACCTTCAAGTCGCTGCGCGGCAAGGGCCGCCTCACGGACGCCGACATCGACGCCACGACCCGCGAGATCCGCATCGCCCTGCTCGAGGCCGATGTCGCCCTGCCGGTCGTCAAGGAGTTCGTCTCCCACGTGCGCGACCGCGCCAAGGGCGCCGAGCTGTCGAAGGTCCTCAACCCCACCCAGCAGATCGTCAAGATCGTCAACGAGGAGCTCATCGCGATCCTCGGCGGCCAGGAGCGCCAGATCCGCTTCGCCCCCGCGCCCGGCCCGACGGTCATCATGCTCGCCGGCCTCCAGGGCGCCGGCAAGACGACCCTGGCCGGCAAGCTCGGCCACTGGCTGTCCGAGCAGGGGCGCAGTCCGATGCTCGTCGCCGCCGACCTCCAGCGGCCCAATGCCGTCGAGCAGTTGCGGATCGTCGGCGAGCGCGCCGGCGTGCCGGTCCACGCCCCCCAGCCCGGCAACGGGGTCGGCGATCCGGTGGAGGTGGCCCGGGGCTCCCTCGAGGAGGCCCGCCGCGGCCTCCACGACGTCGTCGTCGTCGACACCGCCGGCCGGCTGGGCGTCGACGAGGAGATGATGGCCCAGGCCCGCGACATCAAGGCCGCCATCGCGCCCGACGAGACCCTCTTCGTCGTCGACGCGATGATCGGCCAGGACGCCGTCAACACGGCGCGCGCTTTCGAGGAGGGCGTCGGCATCGACGCCGTCGCCCTGTCCAAGCTCGACGGCGACGCCCGCGGCGGCGCGGCCCTGTCCATCGCGCGAGTGCTCGGCAAGCCGATCATGTTCGCCTCCAACGGCGAGCAGCTGACCGACTTCGACCTCTTCCACCCCGACCGGATGGCCAGCCGCATCCTCGGCATGGGCGACATGCTCACCCTCATCGAGCAGGCCGAGAAGGCCTTCGACGAGGAGCAGGCCCGCGCCAGCGCCGAGAAGCTGCTCGCCGGCAACGGGGAGTTCGGCCTCCAGGACTTCCTCGACCAGCTCAAGCAGCTGCGCACGATGGGCCCGCTCACGAAGATCTTCGGGATGCTGCCGGGCGCGGGCGGCCAGATGAAGGAGGCCCTCGACAACCTCGACGAGCGCGAGGTCGACCATCTCGAGGCCATCATCCTCTCGATGACCCCGGCCGAACGCGCCGACGTGGGCATCCTCAACGGCTCGCGGCGCGCCCGCATCGCCAGGGGCGCCGGCGTCACGGTGCACGACGTCAACTCCCTCGTCAACCGCTTCGTCGACGCCCGCAGGATGATGCAGTCGATGGGGCCGATGATGGGCATGGGGGGCGGCGCCCGCAGGCCCCGCCCGCCCAAGACGGAGCGCTCATCCCTGGCCATGGACCGCTCCGCGAAGAAGGGCAGGGGCAAGAAGGGCAGGAAGAAGAAGGGCACCGGCCAGCAGGTTCCCGCGCAGCTGGCCGGGGGGGTGCAGAACCCCTTCGCCCAGGCGGGTCCGGCCCGGCCCGGCGCCCAGGCGGGCGACTTCGAGCTGCCCGGCGAGCTGCGCGGCATGTTCGACGGGTGAGCCGACGATGAGTGGCCGCGACGATCGGGGCGTCTGGCGCCTGCGCGGCGTGCTGCTGCCGGCCGGCGAGACGGCGGAGCTGTGGGTCGCCGACGGCGTGCTCGTGCCCGGCCCCGTCGACGGGGCCACGACCCTGTGCGACGGCGGCTGGATCATGCCCGGTCTCGTCGACGCCCACTGCCACGTCGGGCTGGGCCGTGGCGGCGCCGTGAGCATGGACACGGCCCGCGAGCAGGCCCTCGCCGACCGCGACGGCGGCGCCCTCCTCCTGCGCGACGCCGGCTCGCCGACCGACACCCGTGCTTTCGACGACGACCCGGAACTGCCGCGCATCATCCGCGCAGGACGCCACATCGCCCGCCCCAGGCGCTACATCGCCGGGTACGCCGCCGAGATCGAGCCCGGCGAGCTCGTCGCCGAGGTCGAGCGCCAGGCCCGCGCCGGGGACGGCTGGGTGAAGATCGTCGGCGACTGGATCGACCGCTCGCTCGGCGACCTCGCGCCGCTGTGGGACCCCGCGGAGGCCGCCGAGGCGATCGCCCGCGCCCACAGGCTCGGTGCCCGCGTCACCGCGCACTGCTTCGCCGAGGAGTCCGTCGCCCAGCTCGTCGACGCCGGCATCGACGGCATCGAGCACGGCACCGGTATGAGCGAGGACGTCATCGGCGCGATGGCGGCCCGCGGCGTCGCCCTCGTGCCCACCATGATCAACCTGGCCACCTTCGGGCGCATCGCGGACGCCGGCCAGGCGAAGTACCCCCGATACGCCGCCCACATGCGCGTGCTTGGCGCCCGTCACCGGCGGGTGCTCGCCTGCGCCCGAGAGGCCGGGGTGCCGATCTACGCGGGCACCGATGCCGGGGGCACCATCGTCCACGGGCGCATCAGCGACGAGATCGCCGCCCTGGCGACCATCGGCCCGGCCGAGTTCGCGCTCGGCGCGGCGAGCTGGCGGGCCCGCTCCTGGCTCGGCCGCTCCGGGCTCCAGTACGGCGCCAGCGCCGATCTCGTCGTCCTGGGCGCCGATCCGCGCCGTGACGTGGGCGTCTGCGCCCATCCGGAGCTCATCGTGCTGTGCGGGACGCCCCGGCGCCCATGAACCCGCCGCGCCCCGCCGCCGGCCGACGGCGCCCGTCCATGATCCGGCCCCGGCGGAGGCCGTGGCGGCCCGTGAAAGAATCGGTTCATGAGTGAGCGCCCTGAGTTCGTTGGACCCGCCGACTCCGAGGAGTCCGTCTTCTCCCGCGGCGGGCAGGATGCGTCGGTGCCGCAGGACCCGCCCCCGCCCGACGAGGGCGACCTGCCCGAGACCGTGCTGGCCTCCCGGCAGAATCCCCCCGCCGGGCCGGACGGCCCCGATGCTCCGGCGGCTCCGGGGTCGCAGGAGGCCCCTGCCGGGGCGGACGGGCCTGCCGCACAGGGGCCCTCGGCCGCCCCGGCGGCTCCGGAGACCCCGGCCGGCGGCGCCCGGGACGTCCCCGACGAGCCGACTGCCCGGGCCTCCAGGATCATGCCGCCGTGGACCGCCCAACCCTTCCCGAATGCGAGCAACTACCGCCGCGACCCGGCTGCCCGGGAGGCCCCGTCGTTCGTCGATCCGGGCGCGTCGGGTGCGCCGGTCGCGCCGCCGGGGAACCACTGGCAGCCCCGGCAGGCCTCCTCGAACCGGTTCCAGACCGGCGCCCCGGGTTGGTACGGCGCCCCGGCGACGAACCCGCCTCCGCCGTCGGCCGGACGCGCCACCGGCCACGCGCAGGGCGCCGATCCGGCGGCGGGGGGCTACGCGGGGTGGCCCCAGGGCGGCTACGCCGGGCAGGCCCCCGTGCCGGTCGTCCCATCCCCGGCGGCCCCGGGCCCCTGCTACGAACTCGGCCCCATCCTCATCCGAGGTGACAGGGTCATCACGCCGAACGGCACGATCCCGCTGTCGCAGGCCCAGTTCTCGTTCCAGGACATGTCGCAGACCGTCAAGAGCACGCCGACGTGGGCGATCGTCCTGGCGATCGTCCTGGTTTGGTTGCTGCTGCTCTCGCTGCTGCTGCTCATCGTCCAGGAGGAGCGGACCACCGGCCAGGTCGTCATCTCGGTGGTGGGCGGCGAGGGGGCCTTCACCATGACGGTTCCGGTGACCAGCCGGGCTCAGGTCGGCGTCTGGGCCCAGCAGGTGCAGTACGCCCAGATGATCGCCGCCCGGGCGCGCGGCTGAGCCCCGTCCCGCATCGGGCGTTTTCACGATGATCCCGCCATCTGGCACAATGGACGCCGCGTCTGCGTCGCGGTGCCCTCTCACGCCGCCCCGCCGACCCCGTCGAGCGGCATCGCCGTGTCCCCACGCGCGCGAGGCCCGCCCATCCACCAGCCCCGGGCGCGTCCCGGGCATTCGTACAGGAGAGAACCACATACCGTGGCCACCAAGATTCGTCTGAAGAAGCTCGGCAAGATCCGCGAGCCGCACTACCGCGTCGTCGTCATGGACTCGCGCAAGAAGCGCGACGGCCGCTCCATCGAGGAGATCGGCCAGTACCACCCCAAGGACGACCCGTCGGTCATCGCCATCGACTCCGAGCGCGTTCAGTACTGGCTGTCCGTGGGCGCCCAGCCCACCGAGGCCGTCGTCGCCCTGCTCAAGCGCACCGGCGACTGGCAGAGGTTCACCGGCGACGACTCCGTCCCGGCGGGCCTCGACGTGAGGGCCCCGAAGGCCGACAGGCTCGAGCTCTTCAACGCCGCCCTCGCCGAGGCCGATGGCGAGCCCGTCACGAGCGCCGTCACCGCCAAGAGGGGCAAGGAGGCCGACGGCGAGAAGGCCGAGGCCTGATCGTGCTCGCCGACGCTCTGGAGCACCTGGTTCGGGGCATCGTCACCCATCCCGAGGATGTGCGCATCCGCGACAAGGAGCTCCGTCGTGGCCGCATGCTCGAGGTCCGGGTCAACCCCGAGGACATCGGCAAGGTGATCGGCCGTCAGGGCCGCACCGCGACGGCGCTCCGCACCGTCGTGTCGGCCCTCGCCGGGCCCGAGCAGGTGCGCATCGACTTCATCGACGTCGACCGCCGCGGGCCCCGTCGCCGCTGATGGACGGGGCAGCGGCGACCGTCGAGATCGTCGTCGCCACCGCGGGCAGGCCCCGCGGCGTGCGCGGCGAGGTCACTCTGCGGCTGCGCACCGACGAGCCCGGGCGCCGGCTGGCGCCCGGCTCGTGCTGCCGGGCGCGCCCCGGCGGGCACCGGCTCACCGTGCGCACCGCCCGGTGGGTCGGGGGCCGCTTCGTCGCCTCCTTCGACGAGGTGGGCGACCGCGACGGCGCCGAGCGGCTGCGGGGCGCCGAGCTCGTCGTCGACGCGCCCGCCGACGAAAGGCCCGCCGACGGGGACGAGTACTACGACCGCCAGCTCGTCGGGCTGCGCGTCCACGACGCCGCGGGCCGTGACGCCGGAGAGCTCGTCGACGTCCTCCACAACCCGGCGCAGGACCTGCTCGTCGTGCGCACCGCCGACGGGGAGCGCCTCGTGCCCTTCGTCGCCGCGCTCGTGCCCGAGGTCGACCTCGACGCCGGACGCGTCCGCCTGGCCGATGTGCCCGGTCTCCTCGACGAGCCCGCCGAGGCCGCGGACGGCGCCGGGGAGGACGGTTCGTGAGCGCCGGCCCGGGGGCGGCGGACGGGCCGGCCATGCGTCTCGACGCCGTGACGATCCTCCCCGAGTACTTCGAACCGCTCCGCCTCAGCCTCATCGGGCGGGCCGTCGAGAGCGGGCTGCTCGAGCTGCACGTCCACGACCTGCGCGAGTACACCCACGACCGCCACCGCACCGTCGACGACACCCCGTACGGTGGGGGAGCGGGCATGGTCATGAAGCCGGAGCCCTGGGGCGAGGCCCTCGATGCACTGCTGGCCGATCTCGGGTCGCGCGAGGACCGGCCGGTCCTCGTCGTGCCCACCCCGTCCGGGCGGCCGTTCACGCAGGCCGAGGCCGCCGACCTCGCCTCCCACCCGTCGATGGCCTTCGCCTGTGGACGGTACGAGGGCATCGACCGCCGCGTTCTCGACTGGGCCGGCGGGCTCTTCGACGTGCGCGAGCTCAGCCTGGGCGATTACGTGCTCAACGGCGGCGAGGTCGCGGCGTTGGCCATGATCGAGGCCGTCGTCCGGCTCGTCCCCGGTGTCATCGGCAACCCCGACTCGCTCGTGGAGGAGTCGTACTCCGACGCCGACGACCCCCTGCTCGAGTACCCGGTCTACACGAAGCCGGCCAGCTGGCGGGGCCTCGAGGTGCCGCCGGTCCTGCTGTCCGGCGACCACGGCAGGGTCGGGGCCTGGCGCGCCGAGCGCTCCCTCGAGATCACCCGCGCCCGCCGTCCCGACCTGCTCGGGCGGCCCGCCGCCGAGTGATGAGGGGCAGGACGACCCGCCGCCGGGGGCCGGGCCGCTCCCCGTCGCGGCGTTTGGCCCGGGGCGGTGAGTGTGCCAGAATGATTTGCTGTTGCGTCCGGTCCGGCTCCTGCCACGGGGGGATCGTCCGGCCGGGGGCTCCCACCGATCTTTCATGACGAGGCGACCCGTGGCGCCGGCGAGGACGAGAGCATGACCAACAGTCTCATCAGCAGCATCGATCGGGCGTCGCTGCGCGATGACGTCCCCGAGTTCCGCGTGGGCGACACGCTCCGCGTCCATGTGAAGGTCGTCGAGGGCAACAAGTCCCGCGTCCAGATGTTCACCGGCGCCGTCATCTCCCGCACCGGCGCCGGCGTCCAGGAGTCCTTCACCGTCCGCAAGGTCTCCTACGGCTGTGGCGTCGAGCGCACCTTCCCCCTGCACAGCCCGATCATCGACCACATCGAGGTCGAGCGCCGCGGCGACGTGCGCCGCGCCAAGCTCTACTACCTGCGCGGTCTGCGCGGCAAGGCCGCCAAGATCAAGGAAAAGCGCGATCACGCGTGAGCGGGGCAGACAAGGACCCGGACGCCTCCGGCAGGACTGGGAAGACGAAGGACCGCGGCGGACGGTCCACCCGGTCGGGTTTTCTGGGCTTCCTCGGCGAGTTCGGGATCATCGTTCTCGTGGCGCTGATCCTGTCGGCGCTCCTGCGCACCTTCCTGGTGCAGCTGTTCGTCATTCCCTCCTCCTCGATGGAGCACACGCTCGACATCGGTGACCGGGCGGTGGTCGTCAAGACCGTGGACTTCCACCGCGGCGACGTCGTCGTCTTCCGGGACCCCGGCGACTGGCTCTCCGAGAACTCGATCACCACGACGAGCCCGGTGCGCAGGGTCTTCGAGTTCCTCGGGGTCATGCCCGCCTCGTCGGCCGACCACTTGGTCAAGCGCGTCATCGGCATGCCGGGCGATCACGTCGTCTGCTGCACCGACAACGGCCGCATCGAGGTCAACGGCACGCCCTTGGACGAGGACCCCTATCTCTACGAGGCGAACGGCTCGATGGTCTCGCCGAGCGACATCCCCTTCGACCTCGTCGTGCCGGCCGACCGCGTCTTCGTCATGGGCGACCACCGCAACGACTCTCGCGACTCCCGCTACCACCTGTGCGACAGCGCCCCCGGTGAGGCCGAGGGCACGGGGGCCTTCGTCCCCGTCGCCGACGTGACGGGCCCCGTCGTGGCGATCGCGCTGCCGTTCTCCAGGGCGACGAGGCTGCACATCCCCGGCACCTTCGCCTCGGTCCCGGACGCCGGCGCGGCGCCGGCCCAGCCCGTCATCAACCTCAGTCCCTGCAAACCCTCGTGAGTGTGCGGGCCGAGCGCCCGTACGGCTACGAGCGCGCCCTGACCGAGGCCGGTCTCGGCCCCGTCGCCGGTGCCGACGAGGCGGGGCGGGGCGCCTGCGCGGGCCCCCTCGTCGCAGCAGCCGTCATCCTCGACGACTCCCCGGCCGGTCTCATCGAGGGTCTCGACGACTCCAAACGGCTCACCGCGCGGGCCCGCGAGCGCCTCTACGAGGAGATCACCGCCCGCGCCCTGGCCTGGTCGTGCGTCCGCGTCGAGGCCGATGAGTGCGACCGCTTGGGCATGGCCGAGGCGGACCTCCAGGGGCTGCGCCGCGCCCTGCTGCGCCTGGACCCCGGGCCCCGATTCGCCCTCATCGACGGCTTCGAGGTGCCCGGGCTCCCCGTCCCCGGCCTGGGCATGTGGAAGGGCGACCGGGTGTGCGCCTGCGTGAGCGCGGCCTCGATCATCGCCAAGGTCACCAGGGACCGCATCATGGTCGGCTACGACGAGCAGTACCCGGCTTACGGCTTCGCCACCCACAAGGGCTACGTCACGGCGCTGCACCGCGAGCGCCTCGAGCGGCTCGGGCCGTGCGCCATCCACCGGCTCGGCTACGCGAACGTCCGGGCAGCGGCTAGGCTGGTCCAATCATGAGCAGCGCCGATGATCTGGATGCCTACGAGAGCAGACTCGAGCTCGATCT
The DNA here is from genome assembly GCF_000426605.1 of Propionibacterium acidifaciens DSM 21887. GTDB lineage: Bacteria > Actinomycetota > Actinomycetes > Propionibacteriales > Propionibacteriaceae > Propionibacterium > Propionibacterium acidifaciens. The sequence goes on along the minus strand of NZ_AUFR01000012.1, from coordinate 38,056 downwards.
GTACCGCGAGTACAAGGACGTGGTGAACATCTTCGCCTACGCCGTCGAGACCGAACGGCGCTTCTACCTGTGCAACGCGGTCGACCTCAAGGTGCGCACCGAGGGCGGCGACGTCTACTACGAGGTCTCCCTCGGCGACGCCTGGGTCTGGGACATGTACCGGCCCAGCCGCTTCGTGAAGTCGGCCAAGGTCCTCACCTTCCGCGACGTCTCCATCGAGGAGATCCAGCACACCGACCTCGAGGTGCCGGAGACGAAGTGAGTCCGGCCCCGGACGGACCTGTGGACAACTGATCGGAACGGCCCGCGCCGACCACACTCCCAACGGAGGTGGTGGTGATGAGCACCAGATCGACGGGCAGAGGAACGACGGGGGCATCGCGGGGAGCCGTGCCGGTGGGCGCCCGGCGCACGGGCGATGGGCGCACCGACGGGGGCCCGGCGGGTCACTGGGCGGCGGCGCCGAACGGCGCGGCGAGGCGATGCCCGGCCTCGAACGGCCCCTCGGAGCGCGGCGCTGCGGCATCGGGCCGCGACGAGGGGCGGCCGCTGGGCACCGGCGGCACCGCGGCATCGGGTCGGCGGGGCGAGGCCTTGGCCGCCGAGCACCTGGAGCGGCTGGGCTGGCGCGTCCTCGACCGGAACTGGCGGTGCAGTGCCGGCGAGATCGACCTCGTCGTCCACGATCCTCTCGAGGACGCCCTCGTCTTCGTCGAGGTGAAGTACCGCACCGGCACCGGCTACGGGGCGCCGCTCGAGGCGATCACGCACGCCAAGAGGATGCACCTGCGCGCCGTGGCCGCCGTCTGGCTGCGCGAGCACGGCATGTCGCTGCCCGTCGGGACGCGGGTGCGCATCGACGGGCTCGGCATCGTCAAGCTGCCCGGCCGCCGCGCCGAGTTCACCCATGTGCGGGGGCTGTCATGAGCGCCGCGCCGAGCACGGCGTCGGCGTGGTCGGTCGCGCTCATCGGCGTGCAGGGCACCCCGGTCGAGGTCGAGGCCGCACTCGGCCCGGGTCTGCCCCGCACCGTCCTGGTGGGGCTGCCCGACGCCGCCCTGTACGAGGCCCGCGACCGGTGCCGCGCCGCCGTTGCGGGAGCCGGCCTGGCCTGGCCCGACAGGCTCCTCACGATCAACCTCACCCCGGCCAGCCTGCCCAAGGCGGGCAGCCACTACGACCTGGCGATCGTCGCCGCCGTCCTCGCGTGCTCCGAGCTGGTCCCGCGAGGCATCGCCTCGTCCTCGGTGCTGCTCGGCGAGCTGGGGCTCGACGGCAGGGTCAGACCCGTGCGGGGCATCCTGCCGGCCCTCCTCGCGGCGCGGGCGGCCGGCCTCGGGCGCGCCGTCGTGCCCGCCGGTCAGACCGGTGAGGCGCAGCTCGTCACGGGGCTCACCGTGTGGGGTGTGCGCGACCTCGCCGATCTCGTCGAAGTGCTCCACGGTCGGCCGGTGCTCACCGGGGCGGGGCCCCGATCCGTGCCGGCGCCCCTGGCTGTGCCCGACCTGGCCGACGTCCTCGGTCAGGAGCAGGCCCGCTGGGCCCTCGAGGTCGCCGCGGCCGGCGGCCACCACATCTTCTTCCACGGGCCGCCCGGCACCGGCAAGACGATGCTCGCCCAGCGTCTGCCGGGGCTCCTGCCCCTTCTCGACGACGAGCAGGCTCTCGAGGTCTCGGCCGTGCACTCGCTGGCCGGCGAGGACCTCGGCGGCGGCCTCATCCGGCGCGCCCCGTTCGCCGATCCGCACCACAACGCGACCGTCGCGGCGATGGTCGGCGGCGGCGCCCGCGTCGCACGGCCCGGGGCCGTCTCGCTGGCCCACCGCGGGGTGCTCCTCCTCGACGAGGCGCCGGAGTTCTCCCCCCGGGTGCTCGACGCCCTGCGCACCCCGCTGGAGTCCGGTCGCATCACCATCGCGCGCTCGGCGGCGTCGGTCACCTATCCGGCGCGCTTCCAGCTCGTCCTGGCCGCCAACCCGTGCCCCTGCGGGAACCACGGCGTCCCGGGGGTGCAGTGCCGATGCACTCCCATGGCGGTGCGCCGGTACGCCCAGCGGATCAGCGGCCCGGTGCTCGACCGCATCGACATCCACGTCCGGGTCACGGGCGAGGGGACCGCCGGGCTCACCGCCGGTCCCGATGCGCAGCGGGGCGAGGACTCCGCGTCGGTCGGAGGCCGCGTCATCGAGGCCCGGCAACGCCAGCGAGCGCGCCTGTCCGGGACGCCGTGGACGCTCAACGCCCACGTCCCCGGCTCCCACCTGCGCCGCGGGCTGCCGCCGGTCCAGGGCGTCGAGCTCATCGACCATGCGCTGGCTCGGGGTCTCGTCTCGGCCCGGGGCATCGACAAGATCCTGCGCGTCGCGTGGACCGTCGCCGACCTCGCCGGTCACGACGAGGTCACGCGGGCCGACCTCGCCGCGGCCGTGGGGCTGCGGCGGGGCGAGCTCTGGACGGGGGCGGCGGCATGAGCACGACGGGAACGGCCTGGACCCCCGAACGCCGCGCCCGGGCGGCGCTCACCTTCATCTGCGAGCCGGGCAGGCCCGATCTGTCCCGGTTCGTCGCCGAGCAGGGGGCGCCGGACGTCGTCGAGGCGCTCCTCGCTTCGAGCGGCACCGCGGCATGGTCGCGGCGGGCGCGCTGTCTCGACCTCGACGCCCTCATCGCGCGCGCGGAGGCTCTCGGCGCGCGTCTGGTCGTCCCCGGCGACGACGAGTGGCCTGCCCCGCTGGCCGAGCTCGACCGCATCGAACCGGTCGGCGGCATGTGCGGGGCGCCACTGGCCCTGTGGGTCGCGGGCCGCCGGCGGCTCGACGAGATCCTGCGACCGGGGTACGGGGCGCTGGCGATCGTCGGGGCCCGGGCCTGCACGCGCTACGGTCAGGCGCTGGCCACCGACCTGGCCTCGCGCCTGGCGGGCCAGTTCCCCGTCATCAGCGGGGGCGCCTACGGCATCGACATCGCGGCCCACAGGGGGGCCCTCGCCGCCGGGGCCCCGACCGTCGCCGTCATGGCCGGCGGCCTCGACGAGTGGTACCCGAAGGGCAACACCCGGGTCTTCGAGCAGATCCTCGACGAATGGGCGGTCGTCTCCGAGCTGCCGCCGGGCATGCGCCCCACCCGGCCCGGCTTCCTCGCCCGGAACAGGCTCATCGCCGCCCTCTCCGCGGGGGTGCTCGTCGTCGAGGCCGCGATGCGCTCCGGCGCGGTCAACACGGCGCACTGGGCGGGTGCGCTGGGCCGGATCGTCATGGCCGTCCCCGGGCCCGTCACGTCGGGCATGAGTGAGACACCGCACCGGCTCATCCGCGACCACGAGGCCGAGCTCGTCGCGGGGCCGGCCGATGTGCGGGCCCTGCTCTGCGCGCCCGGCGAGCAGCTCGAGGGGCCGTGGATGACACCGACCAGACCCCTCGACGGGCTCGACCCGCGGCTGCTCGCCGTCCGCGAGGCCCTGCCCGGGCGGGGGAGCCTCACCGTTGACCAGCTGGCCTCCCGAGCCCGCTGCACCAGCGCCGCCTGCGACGGCGCCCTCGTCGAACTGGAGCTGCTCGGCCTGGTCGAGCAGGACGAGTCGGGGCGCTGGCGGCTCCGTAGGCCCCGTTGAGCGACGGTCCGTGGCCGACTCTCGGCCGTCCCGGCAGTCGCCCCCGTTCCCCGGGAGCGTCCTCCTGCGGGCCCGGGACCCGGCTCGATAGCCGGCTTCGAGCCGTTCCTGTTGAAGCCGTTCCCCCTGCGGGCCCCGGGGCCCGCAGCGCGGGGGCAAGGGCCGCGACCGCGACGCGCAGCGTCCCTCTGCGGGTCCGGGCCCCGGGTTCCGCGGGACGCGAGCAGCGCGAACGGGCCGTTGTGACTCCGATGTCCCCGTGCGGGGCCCGGGCGCGTCGGACAGGCGGGGTGGGCGGCGGAGCGCCCGCCGGTTAGGATGAGCTGCCGGCGGCGCACTCCGGCGCGCATCCGAAGATGGCGGTGCGCGCCCAGCGCGCCAGGACGACGACGTGCCCGTGCCCAGCGACGAGTCCGGGGACCGGAAGGAGCATCACGGTGAACCAGACCACCCGGCAGGAGGCCGGGGCCCGCCCCGGCGGCCCCGGCCTCGAGCTCGGCATCGAGGTGCCCTCACGGGTGCCCACGCACTGGTACAACCTGAACGCCGACCTCCCCGAGCCCGCGCCGCCGCCGCTCGACCCGGCCACCGACGAGCCGATCCGTCCGGCCGATCTCGAACCCCTGTTCGCGAAGGCCCTCATCGCCCAGGAGCTCAGCACCGAGCGCCGTCTCGAGATCCCGCGGCCCGTCCGGGAGGTCTACTCCCTGTGGCGTCCCAGCCCGCTGCGACGCGCGGTCCGGCTGGAGCGGGCCCTGGGCACCCGGGCCCGGATCTACTACAAGTACGAGGGCGTCAGCCCCTGCGGCTCCCACAAGCCCAACAGCTCGGTGCCGCAGGCCTACTTCAACCTGGTCGAAGGCATCAGGAGACTGACCACCGAGACCGGGGCCGGCCAGTGGGGCGCCTCGCTCGCCTTCGCCTGCGCCCTGTTCGGCATGAGCTGCGAGGTCTGGCAGGTCCGCTCCTCCTACGAGCAGAAGCCCTACCGGCGCCTGCAGATGGGCGTCTACGGCTCGCAGTGCCACGCCTCGCCGTCCGAGCTGACCGAATCCGGGCGCCGGATGCGCGAGCGCTTCCCCGACACCACCGGCTCACTCGGCATGGCCATCTCGGAGGCCGTCGAGGTCGCGGCGAAGGACCCCGGCACCCACTACGCGCTGGGCAGCGTGCTCAACCACGTCATGATCCATCAGAGCGTCATCGGGCTCGAACTGCTCGACCAGCTCGCCGAGGCGGGGGAGGAGCAGGCCGATGTCGTCTTCGCCTGCGCCGGCGGCGGTTCGAACGCGGCGGGCATCATCTTTCCGCTGCTCGGCCGGAACCTGCGCGAGGGCTCGACCACCCGGTTCGTCGCCGTCGAGCCCGCGGCCTGCCCGTCGATGACCAGGGGCGAGTACCGCTACGACTTCGGCGATGTCGCCGGCATGACTCCCAAGCTCAAGATGTACACGCTCGGCACCGACTTCGTGCCCCCGGCCATCCACGCGGGCGGTCTGCGCTACCACGGCATGAGCCCGATGGTCAGCCATGCCGTCCACCTCGGACTCATCGAGCCGATCGCCGTCGAGCAGGACCGCTCCTTCGAGGCGGGCGTCCTCTTCGCCCGCACTGAGGGCATCGTCCCGGCCCCGGAGTCCACGCACGCCATCGCCGGCGCCCTCGACCACGCCACCAGCGCCGGGGTCGGGGACGGCGAGGTCATCGTCATCGGCGTCTCGGGCAACGGGGTGCTGGACCTGGCGGCCTATGACGGTAGGTTCTGAGACATGACCGAGAACACGAGCACCACTGCCGGGCGCCGCGTCGTCGCGCTGGCCCTGACCGTCGACGGCGCGCCCTGCGGTCTCGGCCGGGCCCCGCGGATGGCCGTCGCCGCCGTCGAGGACGGCAGGATCGCCGACTGGCGTGTCGCGGAGACCGACTGGGACGTCCTCCACGACCAGGGCGGGCACGGCCAGCACCACGCCCGGATCGTGCGCTTCATGCGTGAGAACGGCGTCGACGTCGCTGCCGCCGGTCACATGGGCCCGCCCATGGTCAACACGCTCGACAAGCTCGGGCTCGCCGTCGTGACCGGTGTGCCGTCCGACATGGACGCCGAGCAGGCCGTCCTGGCGGTCGTCGAGCGTCTCGTCGAGGGCTGAGAGGCCCCGGCGAGACGCCGTCGGGCCGGAGACACGGGTGCGCGCCGGGCTCAGGCGGTGACCGCGTCGAGCATGAGCAGGACGATGATCACCGCGGCGAGGACGACGCGGTAGACGATGAAGCCGGTGAACTTGTTGCTCGAGACGAACTTCAGCAGCCAGGCGATCGAGAAGTAGGCCACGACGAGCGAGACGAGCGTCGCGACGATGGTGGGCAGCCAGCCGATCGCGACGCCGCCGCTCGGCGCGGCCGTGATGTCGGACGCCGCGGTGACGGCCTCGTAGATGCCAGCGGCCACGAGCGCCGGGATGCCCATGTAGAACGACAGCCGCGTGGCGGTCTCGCGCGTGTAGCCCCGGAAGAGTCCCGCGGAGATCGTCGCGCCCGAGCGGGAGATGCCGGGGAACAGTGGGGCGAGGGCCTGGAACAGGCCGATGACGAGGGCGTCCTTGATGCTGACGTCGCCCATCTCGCGCGTCAGGTTCCGGCGCCGATCGGCCACGGCCATGGCGATGCTCCAGCCCAGCAGGGCCGCCACGATGATCCACAGCGAACTCAGCGCGCCTTCGATGAGGTCCTTGAACACGAGGCCGACGACCGCGACGGGGATGGAACCGATGATGATGCCCCAGCCGAGCGTGTAGTCGGGATCGCTGCGCTCGTCCTTGTGGGCGAGGCCGCGGCACCACGCGGCGATGATCCGGACGATGTCCTTCCAGAAGTAGATGATCGCCGCGAGGATGGCGCCCACTTGGATGATGGCGGTGAAGGCGGTGATCCCGACGCCCTGGATGTCGTAGCCGAGCAACTTCTCGACGATGCGCAGATGACCGGTGCTGGATATGGGCAGGAACTCCGTGATGCCCTCGACGATGCCGAGGATGATGGCGTGGAGAAGGTTCATGACTGCTTTCGCGGATCGGGGTGCCGTTCGACGGCCGGGCCTTCCAAAGCCTAGCCCGACCGTTCATGTGTCGGAGCGGGCGACCACATCGGTCCTCCCGGGCCGATCCTCGGAGTCCCCGGACGGCGGTCGGCCCGGGTCCTGCGCATCGACTGCGCGGCCCGGGCCGATCTCGACCTACGAGGATTCGTGGTCATGCTGTGAACAGTGCTCGGCGAACGAGGGTGGCGCCTCGCCCGCCGCGCTGGGGGTGGGCCCCGATGGGGGCGCCCGACGAATCACCGAGGGGGAGCGCCGGCGGTGGGGGTGCACGCCTGGCGCATTCGGTGTCCTGCCGGGTGCACGATCCCACCGGGGTCATGCGCGACGGACGTGGGGGTGGGTGACGCAACGCCAAGCACCGCTCACAGCTTCAGGATGCGATCTTCTTACGAAAACCACAGGAATCAGTGTAGGCGATCCGCGGGGCGAATGCCAGTCGGAGAGCATGGTCTGGGGGTTCAGTAAGGGTAAGTCTGTGTCACTCAAGGTATCGCGAGCTAGATGCAGGAAGATTTGTCGCGAATGCGAGGAAGTACAGAAACAAGTCCTGTGAGATTCCTGGGGGTCCGTCTCAGGGAGTGGACAGTTCGCAGTGTGGAGCTGTGAGTCGCTCACAGCTTCCTCACCACCGGCGTCGCCGATCGGTTGCCCGTCGAAGAGAGGCCCCGCCGCAACGGTGGGGTCCTGAGGGGGTGTCCGAGAGAGGACTTGAACCTCCATGGCCTGAAAGCGGCCACTAGCACCTCAAGCTAGCGCGTCTACCAATTCCGCCACCCGGACTCGCTGCGGCTGCCCGCATCGAACATGATCTTAGCAGAGCCCGCGGCCTCGACGCGAATCGTGTGCTCCACGGGTGCCGTCGACGGGGTGCCGCCGTCACGACCGGCCGTCCCCGCCCGCCACCGGCGGGCGCATACCATCGGTGACACGATCGTGAACGGGGCACCGGCGAGCGGGGCAGGAGGCAGCGTGGACGACACGATGGACCGCATCACCTCGACGGGGCTCGCCCGCCAGACACTCGGTGGCGTCGAGTACGAGGTGCAGCGGATCGGGTTCGCCCGTTGGTTCACCCGCACCCAGACGCGCCGCATCCTCACCGAACGGGCGCAGCACGAGGGCTGGGAGCTGTGGAGGCTTCGCCGCTACCGGGACGGTTCGCGCGAGGCCTGGCTGCGCCGCAGGATCATCCGCGCCCGCCTCACCGTGTTCGTGTGAGGGCCGTTCCTGAGCGGTGAGGGGTCCCGCGCGGGCGGCGCTCCCCGGCCCGGGTCGGCACGGATTCAGTCCGTCGTCCCGGCGGTCGTCCTGCGGTCGCTCCGCGCCTGGTTCGGGCCGCCCGTCACGTCGTCGAGCGCGGAGACGATCGGTTCGGGCAGCGTCGTGTCATCGAGGTCGAGGTAGGGCTCAAGCTGCTGGACAGTGCGTGCGCCGAGCAGGGGCGCCGTGACGCCGGGGGCGTCGCGCACCCACAGCATCGCGACCTGCGCCGGGGCGAGCCCCAGCCCGTCCGCGGCGCGCGTCACAGCGTCGACGACGGCGCGGCTGCGCGACTCGAGATAGGGCTCGACGAACCAGCTGAAGTGCTCCCTGGCGCCCCGCGAGTCGCGCGGCACGCCCCGTCGGTACTTGCCGGTGAGCACGCCCCGCCCGATGGGGGACCAGGCGAAGAGCCCCATGCTGTGCGCGGCGAGCGCCGGGACCACCTCCACCTCGGCCCGCCGGGCCAGGAGGGAGTACTCGACCTGGCCGCTCACCAGACCGGAGCGCCCTGGGACGGCCCGCTGCCAGGCGGCCGCGGTGCCGATCTGCCAGCCGATGTAGTTGCAGACGCCGACGTAGCGCGCCATGCCGGAGCTGACGGCCGTGTCGAGGGCGGCCAGCGTCTCCTCGTACGGGGCGCGCCCCCAGGCGTGCACCTGCCACAGGTCGACGTGGTCGGTGTGGAGCCGACGCAGGGAACCGGTCAGGTCGTCGAGCATCGCCTTGCGGGAGGTGTCGACCGTCCGGCGGCCGTTGCGCAGGCCGAAGCCCGCCTTCGTGGCGATGACGAGCTCGTCCCGGCGCACGTGGGTCCGGGTGATGCGGCCGATCATCTTCTCGGCCGCTCCGCCGCCGTACGCCGGGGCCGTGTCGATGAGCGTGCCGCCGGCCTCGACGAAGCGGGCGACGAGCCGCTCGGCGCCGTGCAGATCGGTGTCGCCGCCCCAGGTCATGGTGCCCAGACCCAGTCCGCTGACCTCCAGCCCGGAGGCGCCAACCCTGTGCGTCCTCACCCCGACGTCCTCCGCCCCACGGGCCAGCGCGCCCGCCATGTGTGCTTCCGGGCGCCAGCCTAGTGGGCGCGGGTAGTTTTGGGGCATGCGAGCATGGCCAACCGTCGAGGTCCCCACGATCCCCGCCACCCCGGGCAGCTACCAGGTCCCCGAGCGGGTGAGTCTGGTCACCACCAATGACAGGGCGCTGACGGCGGTCGGCCCGGAGCGGGGGGCGGCCGGCCTGTACGTGTGCGGCATCACCCCCTACGACGCGACCCATCTGGGGCACGCGTTCACCTATCTGTCCTTCGACCTGCTGAACCGCGCCTGGCGCGACGCCGGTCTCGAGGTCCGCTACGCGCAGAACGTCACCGACGTCGACGATCCCCTGCTCGAACGGGCGATGGACACCGGGGTGGACTGGCGCGAACTGGCCGACGGCCAGATCGACCTGTTCCGCTCCGACATGACCGGCCTGCGCGTCCTGCCCCCGGACTGGTACGTGCCCGCCACCTCGGTCACCGGCGAGGTCGCCGACCTGGTGAACGAGCTGGTCTCCCGCGGTTTCGTCTACCAGGTGGACGACCCCGAGCACCCCGACTGGTACTTCCGCAGCGCACAGGCCCCCGGTTTCGGCGCCGAGAGCCACCTCGACCGCGAGGCCATGCTCGCCGAGTTCGTCGAGCACGGCGGCGACCCCGACCGCCCCGGCAAGGAGGACGCCCTCGACTGCCTGGTCTGGCGTCTGGAGCGCCCGGGCGAGCCCGCCTGGGAGTCCCCCCTGGGGCGGGGGCGCCCCGGCTGGCACATCGAGTGCACGGCCACCGCGCTCAACCGCCTCGGGGCCGCCTTCGCCGTCCAGGGCGGCGGCCGCGACCTGGCCTTCCCGCACCACGAGATGTGCGCCGCCGAGGCCGTCGTCGCCACCGGCGGCGAGCCCTTCGCCAGGGCCTACGCCCATGTCGGCATGGTCGGCCTGGACGGGGAGAAGATGAGCAAGTCGCTCGGCAACCTCGAGCTCGTGAGCCGGCTGGTCGCCGGCGGGGCCGACCCGATGGCCATCCGGCTGGCCCTCCTGGACCATCACTACCGCGCCGACTGGGAGTGGACCGCCGGGCAGCTCGGCCGGGCCCAGCGCCGCCTCGACGCCTGGCGGGCGGCCGTCCGGGCCGACCGCGGTACGAGCGCCGTGCCCGTCATCGCCGACCTGCGCCGCGCGCTGCGCACCGACCTCGACGCCCCCACCGCCCTGGCCGTCGTCGACGAGTGGAGCTCGGCGGTGCTGGCCGGGGACGGCCAGGACGAGGAGGCCCCGGGCCAGGTGGCCGCCGCCGTCGACGGCCTGCTCGGCATCGAGCTGGGCTGAGCCGAACCGCCCCGGGCGCCCGCCCTGCTCCGGGCGCCGTCGTCTGCGCGCCCCCGCGGAGGCTCCTGCCAGTCCGGCCAGGAGCCGCAGTCGGACGAGCAGGAGCGATGACGGATCGCGCCCGTTGCCCGCAGTGCCCGGCCCCGCGCCATGATCCGGTGCACCGTCGGCGGTGAGCCGTCCGGGTCCTCTCCCGGGCCCCGCGGCGAGGGGCCGGCGCGTCAACCGATCGGCGGCAGCTGGTGGCGCGTCTCGTCGGGCCCACCGGGCGCGGACGGATCGGCCGGGGGAGGAAGCGTGGCGAGGTCGTCATCGCTCGGCCCGGCCGACTCAGGGCCGGGGACGTCCTTGGTCGGACGCTCGATGCCGGCGGCCTCGTAGACCTCCGCCTCGTCGAGGGTCTCCTTCTCGAGCAGACGGCGGGCGATCGCGTCGAGCTGGGCCCGGTGCTCGCGCAGCATCGTCACGGCCTGGGCGTGGCACTCCTCGATGATGCGGCGGACCTCGTCGTCGACGGTGGCGAGCGTCGCGTCGGAGATGCCGAGCTGGTGCGGGTCGGCGTCGTGGGGGAGCACCGTCACCGGGCCGACCTTCTCGCTCATGCCCCAGCGCCCGACCATCTGGCGGGCGATGGCGGTGGCCTGGTTGAGGTCGGACTCGGCGCCGGTGGTGACGACCCCGAAGATCGCGTCCTCGGCCGCCATGCCGCCGAGGGCGCCGACGATGCGCCCGCGCAGATAGGCCTCGTCGTAGCCGTACTTGTCGGTGTCGGGCGTCGACAGCGTGATGCCGAGGGCCTGACCGCGCGGGATGATCGAGACCTTGCGCACCGGGTCGGCGCCCTTCTGGAGCATGCCGAGCAGGGCGTGCCCGCCTTCGTGGTAGGCCGTGCGGCGCCTCTCGTCGTCGGGGATGACGACGGAGCGGGCCACGCCGAGCTGGATCTGCTCGAGCGCATTCGTGAAGTCGCGCTGGTGGACGATCTGATCGGCGCGCCGCGCCGCCTGGAGCGCCGCCTCGTTGGCCAGGTTGGCCAGGTCGGCGCCGGTCATGCCCGGTGTGGAGGCCGCGATCTGCGCCAGGTCGACGTCGGACGCCATGGGGATCTTCCGGGTGTGCACCCGTAGGATCGACTCGCGGCCCTTCTGGTCGGGGGCGCTCACCGTGATGACGCGGTCGAAGCGGCCCGGCCGGGTGAGCGCGGGGTCGAGCACGTCGGCGCGGTTGGTGGCCGCCATGACGATGACTCCCTCGGTGCCGTCGAAGCCGTCCATCTCGGTGAGGATCTGGTTGAGCGTCTGCTCGCGCTCGTCGTTGCCCCCCATGGCGCGGTTCGAGGCCCGCGAACGGCCGATGGCGTCGATCTCGTCGATGAAGATGATCGAGGGGGCCGTCTTGCGGGCCTCGTCGAACAGCTGGCGCACGCGCTGGGCGCCCACGCCGACGATCATCTCGATGAACTCGGCGGCAGAGGCGGAGTAGAAGGGCACGTCGGCCTCGCCGGCGGTGGCCCGGGCCAGCAGCGTCTTGCCGGTGCCGGGCTCGCCCTCGAGGAGGACCCCCTTGGGGGCGCGGGCCCCGACCCGGCGGTACTTGTCGGGGTTGCGCAGGAAGTCGACGATCTGGCCGACCTCCTCCTGCACCTCGTCGATGCCTGCGACGTCGGAGAAGTTCACCCGGACGGTGTCCTTCTGGACCGGTTTCACGTCACGACCCATGCCCCCGAAGGCGCCCAGGCCGCCGCCCTTGGACATGCGGTTCATGAACCACAGGTAGATGCCGAAGAGCAGCAGCCAGGGCCCGAAGGCCATGATGAGGCTCATGAGCGGGCTGGTGGTCTGGACCGTGGAGTTCGCCGAGACGGTGACGCCCTGGTCGTTGAGCATCGTGAGCAGGTCGTCCTGGGCCCAGGTGGGGCGCTCGGTGGTGAACTGCGTGTACTGCTGGCCGGCCTTGGAGTCGGAGTCGTCGGGGACGGTCGCGGCACTCCTCAGCTTGCCGTCGATCGTGTCGCCGGTGGCGTGGACGACGTCGACGTTGCCGGCCCGGACCTGGGTGATGAACTCGTTGTAGCTGATCTTCGGGGGCTGGCGCGAGTCGTTGTACCAGCTGACAGCGGCCATCATGACGACGAGCAGGACCACCCACGGCACGATGCGCACCCACAGCGGGCGCTTGGGCTTCTCGGGCCCGCCGTTGGGCAGACCCTCGGTGTGCCAGGGCTTGGGGGAGTCGAGTGGCGGGGGCCCGGAGGGGGCCTCGCTGCGCCACTTCTTGGGCGTGTCGGGGTCACGCGGGGGATCCTGAGCGGACAGGCCATCCTGCCCCGGACCCCCGGCGCGCTCGGCTGAGGGCGACGACTCTCGTGCCATGAACACCTCCTGTTGCTGCAATAGATAGTAGGTGCGCCCGCCGACGAATTCCTGTCGCGCGCCCCTGACATCGCCCCCGAGGGGCGCCCGGGCCCGCTCGTTCCGATTCACGGAGGCCGTTGAAGGCGGGATCGCCCCCGCGGCCGCGGCGTCCGGGCCGTCGCCCGGCCGCCCGGCCGGGCTGGGTTAGGCTTGTGCGGTGAGCAAGAGTTTTGAGCAGCTGTTCGCCGAGCTGGCCCGGACGGCGGCCGAGCGCCCGGACGGCTCCGGAACCGTCGCCAAGCTGGACGAGGGGACCCACGCCATCGGCAAGAAGGTCGTCGAGGAGGCCTCCGAGGTGTGGATGGCCGCCGAGCACCAGTCCCGGCAGGAGCTCGCCGAGGAGATCAGCCAGCTCCTCTACTGGACGCAGGTCATCATGCTCGACCGGGGGCTCGACCTGGAGGACGTCTACCGCTACCTGTGAGTCGTCCCACCGCCCTGCACCGCGGCCCGTCCGGCCGCGTCCACCGTCGAAGGATCCCGTTGTGAGTGAAGAGAAACTGATGCGCATCGCCGTGCCCAACAAGGGCGCCCTGTCGGCTGCCGCGGCGCAGATGCTGACCGAGGCCGGGTACGCGCAGCGCAGCGACTCCAAGGAGCTCGTCCTCGTCGACGAGGAGAACGGCGTCGAGTTCTACTACCTGCGTCCGCGCGACATCGCCGTCTACGTGGGGGAGGGCACCCTCGAGCTGGGCATCACCGGCAGGGACATGCTCATCGACTCCGGCGCGGCCGCCGACGAGATCCTCGCGCTCGGCTTCGGCGTGAGCCGCTTCCGCTTCGCCGCCCCGAAGGGCTCCGGCTACCGCCTGGCCGACCTCGAGGGCAAGCGCATCGCCACCAGCTATCCCGGCCTGCTCGGTCGCTACCTGTCCGAGCACGGCATCAGCGCCCGACTCGTCCACCTGGACGGCGCGGTCGAGTCGAGCATCTCCCTCGGCGTCGCCGATGCGATCGCCGACGTCGTCGAGACGGGCACGACCCTGCGCAAGGTCGGGCTCGAGCTCTTCGGCGAGCCGATCCTGCGCAGCGAGGGCATCCTCATCCGCCGCTCCTCGGGCGGGATCGACCCCGTCATCCTCGACCACGTCACCCGCCGCCTGTCGAGCGTCCTCGTGGCCCGCGACCACGTCCTCATGGACTACGACTGTCCGAGCCGGGTCCTCGAGGAGGCCACCCGGCTCACGCCGGGCTATGCGGCCCCCACGATCACCGAGCTCGCCCGCCCCGGCTGGGTCGCCGTGCGCGCCATGGTGCGCCGCGACGACGCCCAGCGCCTCATGGACGAGCTGTGGGACCTCGGCGCCCGCGCGATCCTCGTGACCGAACTCGGGGCCTGCCGCCTGTGAGGCCGGCCGGCGCGCCCCCGGGCGGGTCGGGGCGGCGGCTCACCGGATGCCGCGGCGCTCCAGGATCGCCGTGACCTCGTCCTCGTCGAAGTCGTCCGGTGCCTTGTCCGCCGCCTCCGCGGCCGGCGCCCCGTCGGGCCCGGCGGGCTCCCGGGGGGCGGGCGCACCGGTGACGCCCAGGCGCTTCTGCATGGCGGCCTCACGGCGCTGCCTGCCCTCGGCGCGGCTGACGCCGGACAGGAACGAGGCGATGACGTAGAGGACGACGCCGAGGCCGGCGCAGACGATGCCGGCCCACATCATCGCGTCCAGTCTCTGCCCGCGGGTCCAGTCGACGAGGCCGTGCGCCGCGTTCGCGAGGAGCTCCATCACGCCGGTCAGCCATGCCCCGACGAAGAAGACGGCGACGGCGATGCCGTGGAGGAGGGCGCGGGGACTGCGGCGCCGGCGCCACCCGAGGACGGCGTACAGCAGGCCGAGGACGGCCAGTGCGGCGGAGACGACGAGAGCGAGGGTCTGGGCGTTCATGCCCCCAGACTCTCACACGAACCCCCTTCCGCCGCATGGATGCGTCCCGCGTCGCCGCGCCCGGCGTCGCGCACCGGCCGGATTTCACCCGCGCGGCCCGCTGGTCTAGACTGGCCGAGTTGACCGGCGTCCGAGGGCGCCCTCAGCACGCAAGTGGAGGCCCGATCTCCCACCCTGCCGCGGCAGCGCGGCGGGTCAGTTCCAGTGCAGGACGCCTGGCCGTGCGGCCGGGCGGGACATCGTCCCCGTCGGCGTCCGGTCGGGTCATGACCAGGCCTCCGCCCGCGGGCGGAGGCCTTTCTCGTGCGCCGGTCCCGACGGTCACACATTGGAGGACACAATCAGCAACGAACTGCGCATCAACGAGCGCATCCGCGTCCCCGAGGTCCGCCTGGTCGGGCCCAACGGCGAGCAGATCGGCATCGTCCGCGTCGAGCAGGCGATGCAGCTCGCCCGCGAGCACGATCTCGACCTCGTCGAGGTCGCGGCGACCGCGCGCCCGCCCGTCTGCAAGCTCATGGACTACGGCAAGTTCAAGTACGAGAACGCCCAGAAGGCCCGCGAGTCCCGACGCAACCAGTCCAACACCGTCATCAAGGAGATGAAGCTCCGTCCCAAGATCGACGAGCACGACTACGAGACCAAGAAGGGTCACGTCGTCCGCTTCCTCCGCGGCGGTGACAAGGTGAAGATCACCATCATGTTCCGGGGCCGGGAGCAGTCCCGCCCGGAGCTCGGGTTCAACCTGCTCAAGCGGCTGGCCGACGACGTCGTCGCCGACGGTGTCATCGAGCAGAACCCGAAGCAGGAGGGCCGCAACATGCACATGGTGCTGGCGCCCACCCGCAAGAAGAGCGAGGCCCGCACCGAGCAGGAGGCCGAGAAGGCGCGCCGGCAGGCCCGGCGCGCCGACGAGGCCGCCGCCGAGAAGGCCGAGGAGGCCCGCCTGCGCGAGGCCGCCAAGAAGCAGCCCCGGAAGAAGAAGCGGGGCCCCGCCGACAACATGGATCCGGACATCGACCTGTGAGCCGCCGGCCCGCAGGCCGATCCGAGGAGCAGCCGGCGTCGGTGGACGCCGGACGAAGTGAATGGAGCGACAGATGCCCAAGATGAAGACGCACACCGGTGCGAAGAAGCGTTTCAAGGTGACCGGCAGCGGCAGGCTCGTGCACGCTCGCGCGGGCAAGGCCCACCTCAACGAGCACAAGCCCACCAGGCGCACCCGTCGCCTCTCGGTCGACGCGACGCTCGCCAAGGGCGACGCCAAGAAGGCCCGCAGGATGCTCGGCATCTGAGGCCGCGGCCCCCATCTGATCCCAAGCAAGGAGTAGAACCATGGCACGCGTCAAGCGCGCAGTGAACGCGAAGAAGAAGCGCCGCGAGATCCTCGAGCAGGCCTCTGGCTACCGCGGCCAGCGGTCGCGCCTCTACCGCAAGGCGAAGGAGCAGGTGCTGCACTCGGGCACCTACTCGTTCCGCGACCGCAAGGCCCGCAAGGGCGACTTCCGCTCGCTGTGGATCCAGCGCATCAATGCTGCGACCCGCGCCGAGGGCATGACCTACAACCGCTTCATCAGCGGTCTGAGGACCGCTGGCATCGAGGTCGACCGCAAGATCCTCGCCGACCTCGCCGTCAGCGACCCCGCCGCCTTCTCGGCCCTGGTGAAGGTCGCCAAGGAGAACCAGCCCGCCGCCAGCGCGGCCTGATCCGGCCGTGCCGACGGAGGCCGTGGACGACGGGCCGGGCGCCGATGCCCCTCCTCTCTCGAAGGGGGCGCTGCGCTCGACTCGTCGTCTCCTGCAGCGGCGGGCCCGCGCCGAGACGGGCCTGTTCCTCGCCGAGGGCGCCCAGCCGGTGCGCGAGGCGCTGCGCCGCCCGGGCACGGTCGTCCGGCTCATCGTCGACGACCCCGGGCACCACGGCGAGCTCATGGCTCTGGCCCGCGGGGTCGAGGTCGTGCGGGCCGGTCCCGAGGAGCTGCGCTCGCTGTGCGGCACGGTCACGCCGCAGGGCGTCGTGGCCGTCTGCCGCTGGCCGCGGGCCGTGCTGTCCGAGCTGGTCCGGCCGCGTCTCGTCGTCCTCTGCGCGCAGGTCCGAGACCCCGGCAACGCCGGCACCGTCGTGCGCTGCGCCGACGCCTTCGACGCGGACGCCGTCGTCCTCACCCGGGGCTCGGTCGACGTCACCAATCCCAAGACCGTGCGCGCCTCGGTCGGCAGCCTCCTCCACCTGCCGGTCGTCACCGACGTCGAGGAGGACGAGGCGATCGCGTGGGCGCACGCCCACGGCATGAGGGTCCTGGCCGCCGACGCGGCGGGGGAGCCCCTCGACGAACTCGACGCCCGCGGCGAGCTGGCCCGCCCGACCGCCTGGCTGCTGGGCAACGAGGCGTGGGGCCTGCCCGACGCGCTGCTCGACGCGGCCGACCGGACGGTCGCCGTGCCGATGTGGGGCCGCGCCGAGAGCCTCAACCTGTCGACGGCGGCGGCGATCTGCCTGTACGCTTCAGCCGGCGCGCAGCGGCGGGCGGCGCGGCGATGAGCGCGTTCGTCAACGTCCTCGTGGCGGTCCTGCTCGTCGCCTCGGCCGTCGCCGCGGGCTGGCTGTTCTGGCTCGGGCGCAGGCAGTCGACGCGCCGGCCGGGGGATCCGGGCCGCGGCGGACCCGCCGGGGACTGAGGACGGTCCCGCTCCCCGAGTCGGGGCGGTGGCCTGCCGGGCCGGCCCCTAGACTTGTCGGGTGCGGCCGGCCCGCGCCGGCCCGTTCGGAACGAAAGAGGGGAGCCCATGGCAGGGCCAGACAGCACCAGCGAGTCGCTGGACCCGGAGCAGATCGAGCGGATGGTGGACGACGCCCTCGGGGCCATCGCCGCCGCGGCCGACTCGGCGCAGCTCAAGGCGGTGCGCCAGACGCACGCCGCGGACAGGTCGCCGCTGGCGCTCGCCAACCACAGCATCGGCTCCATGCCCAAGGAGCGGCGCAAGGACGCCGGCCGGCTCATCGGCAGGGCCCGCGGCCGCGTCAACGAGGCCCTGGCGGCCCGCGCCGCCGAGCTCGAGGCCGCCGAGCTGGCGGCCAGGCTGGAGGCCGAGCGCGTCGACGTGACCCTCCCGGTGGTCGAGCACCCGGTGGGCGCCGAGCATCCGCTGACCGCCCTCATCAACCGCATGTGCGACGTCTTCGTCGCCATGGGCTGGGAGGTCGTCGAGGGGCCCGAGCTCGAGGCCGAGTGGCTCAACTTCGACGCCCTGAACTTCACCCCCGATCACCCGGCGCGCTTCATGAGCGACACGCTCTTCGTCGATCCGCCGAGCGGTCACACGATCATGCGCACCCAGACCTCGCCGGTGCAGGTGCGCACCCTGCTCGACCGCGCGCTCCCGGTCTATGTCGTGAGCCCCGGCAAGGTGTTCCGCGCCGACGAGTACGACGCCACCCATCTGCCCGTCTTCCACCAGCTCGAGGGCCTGGCCGTCGACCGGGGCATCACGATGGGGGACCTCAAGGGCACCCTCGACCACCTGGCCAAGGCCATGTTCGGCGACATCCGCACGCGCCTGCGCCCGCACTACTTCCCGTTCACCGAGCCGAGCGCCGAGGTCGACCTCGAGTGCTTCGTCTGCCACGGCTCCTCGGTCGGGGACCCCGAGCGCCCCTGCCGCGCCTGCCGCTCCGAGGGGTGGATCGAGTGGGGCGGCTGCGGCGTCGTCAACCCGCGCGTGCTCGTCGCCGCCGGCATCGACCCGAACGTCTACTCCGGCTTCGCCTTCGGCATGGGCGTCGACCGCACCGTCATGTTCCGCAACAACGCCCCCGACCTGCGCGACTTCGTCGAGGGCGACGTGAGATTCAGTCGTTCGCTGGTGGGGGGTGCGCGATGAGGGCGCCGATGAGTTGGCTCCGCGATCTGGTGGAGCTCCCGCACGGCGTGACCTGCGCCCAGGTGGCGGACGCCTTCACCCGGATGGGTCTGCAGGTCGAGCACGTCGAGACCGTCGGCGCCGACGTGAGCGGCCGGGTCGTCGTCGGCCGCGTCCTGGACTTCGTCGAGGAACCCCAGCGCAACGGGAAAACCATCCGCTGGTGCCGCGTCGACGTGGGCCCGTTCAACGACTCCGAGGTCAACCCCGAGATCGAGAACGCCCGCGGCATCGTCTGCGGCGCCAGCAACTTCGCCAAGGGCGACCACGTCGTCGTCTCGCTGCCCGGCGCGATGCTGGCCGGCGGTTTCGGGATCAGCGCCCGCCGGACCTACGGGCACATGAGCGACGGCATGATCTGCGCCGCCGACGAGCTGGGCATCGGCGAGGACCGCACCGGCATCATCGTGCTCCCGCCGGCGGAGGCGGCCCGGGCCGGTCTCGGCTCCGACGCGATGGCGCTGCTCGGCGTTCCCGACGAGGTCCTCGACATCGACGTGACCCCCGACCTGGGCCATGCACTGTCGATGCGGGGCCTGGCCCGCGAGGCCGCGCAGGCCTTCGATGTGCCCTACAACGACCTCTACTCGCGTCGCGTGCCCGACCCGGCCCAGGACGCCTACCCGGTGCGCGTCGAGTCGGACGACTGCCAGCTGTTCGTCGCCCTGTGCGTCAACGGCATCGATCCGCACGCGCCCACCCCGACGTGGATGCGCCACCGGCTCGAGGCCGCCGGCATGCGCGCGATCAGCCTGCCCGTCGACATCACCAACTACGTCATGCTCGAGTCGGGCCAGCCGCTGCACGGCTACGACGCCGACGCGCTGCTGGGCCCGATCGTCGTGCGCAGGGCCGCCGCCGGCGAGCGGCTCACCACGCTCGACGACGTCGAGCGCACCCTGAGCGCCGAGGACCTGCTCATCACCGACGACTCGGGCCCCATCGGCCTGGCGGGCGTCATGGGCGGCCGGACCACCGAGCTGAACGACGGGACGACGAACGTCGTCATCGAGGCGGCCCACTTCTCGCCCGGCACGATCGGGCGCACCTACCGGCGCCACAAGCTGCCCTCGGAGGCCTCCCGTCGCTTCGAGCGCATGGTCGACCCGGGCGTGGCCTGCGCCGCGGCACGGATGGCCGCCCGACTGTTCGCCGAGTACGCCGGCGGCACGATCGCCGAGGGCGTCACCGTCGTCGGCCGAGTGCCCCAGCCGCCGTCCCTGACGATCGACGCCGGTCTGCCCGCGCACATCCTGGGCGCCCGCATCGACGCCGACCGCGTCGTCGAGGTGCTCCGCGCCGCCGGCGTCGAGGTCCGCAGGCGGGGCTCCTCACTCGCCCTGACCCCGCCCACCTGGCGCACCGACCTGCGCGATCCCTACGACTACGTCGAGGAGGTCGGCCGCAAGCTCGGCCTGGACGTCATCGAGCCGAGGGTGCCCCGCGCCGTCGCCGGCCGGGGCCTCAGCCCCGCCCAGCGCGCCCGCCGCGCGGTCAGCGCCGCGGTGGCCGGGGCCGGTTTCGTCGAGGTCATCACGCTGCCCTTCCTCTCCGACTCCGAGCTCGACGGCCTCGGGCTGCCCGACGACGACGAGCGGCGCCGCCTCGTGCGGCTGGCCAATCCGCTCGCCGACACCGCCCCGTACCTGCGCACGACCCTCCTGCCGGGGCTGTTCGCCGCCGCCCGGCGCAACATCTCGCGCAGCCAGGACGACCTGGCCCTCTTCGAGGCCGGCTCGGTCTTCCGGGGCGGGCCCGCCCCGGCGGCCCCGATGCCCGAGGTCGACCATCGTCCCTCCGACGCCGAGATCGCCGCGATCCGCGCGGCACTGCCCGACCAGCCCCGCATGATCGCCGCGGTGCTCACCGGCCAGTGGCTGCCCGGCGGCTGGGACCACGCCGCCGTCCCGGCGGACTGGACCCATGCGGTGCACTTCGCCCAGACCGCGGCCGCGACGCTCGGCCTGACGCTGGAGCGCAGGGCCGCGTCGATCGCCCCCTGGCACCCCGGCCGGTGCGCCGAACTGTCGGTGCGCGGCGCGGGCGGCGAGCGGGTCGTCCTCGGCGCCGCTGGCGAGCTGCACCCCGAGGTCATCAGGGCCCACGGGCTGCCGGAACGGACCTGCGCCGTCGAGCTCGACCTCGACCTGCTCGTGGCCTGCGCGCCCGGCGGCGGCGAGGTCACCGCGCTGAGCGGCTTCCCGCTGGCCAAGGAGGACGTCGCCCTCATCGTCGACGAGCGGGTCCCCGCGTCCGAGGTCGAGGCCACCCTCGTCGAGGGCGCAGGCGAGCTGCTCGAGTCGATCGCGCTCTTCGACGTCTTCCGGGGCCCGCAGATCGGCGAGGGCCGCAAGTCGCTCGCCTACGGCCTGCGCCTGCGCGGGCCCGACCGGACGCTCACCCAGGCCGAGGCGGCGGCGGCCCGCGACGGCGCCGTGCGGCTCGCCGTCGAGCGCCTCGGCGCGGTGCCCCGCGAGGCGTGAGCCCCGCGGTCGAGGGTTCCGGGAGGCGTGAGCCTCACGGGCGCCGTCCGGCGCCCCCGTCCAGCGCTCGCCCCGGGTGAGTGCCCGATCGCGGGCGTCCGGCGTGCGGGGGCGGCGGCAGCTGGTACTCTGCTGTCGCGAAGCAAGGGTTGCTGCGCACCCCCGTGCGCAGCGCCCCCAGGTGCCCGGCCGGCCCGACGGGTCGTCCGGGAGAATAGGGAACCGCGTGGGAATCGCGGACGGGACCGCCGCTGTGAGCGTCCCGGGTCCTCATCGGCGTGAGCCGGCCACCGTCCGTCGGGAAGGTCGAGGGCCCGTCGGGGCAACCGCCCCGGGGCGCGAGTCAGAAGACCTGCCTGGGAACCGTTCCGCGTCGCCGCGGCACTTGGCGACCGGGCGCCCCTCGCGGGGTCACGAGAATCCGGTTGTGACGAACGGCACTCGTCATGATCGTGAGGTGACTTCGACCCGTGGACCCCAGATGGCTGGCCCGACGGCTGGGCCAGATCCTCATCGTGCTGGTGGGCATCAGCTTCATCACCTTCACGCTCGTCTGGCTGGCGCCCGGCGATCCCGCTCAGGCCGTGTACACCAGTCAGGGGATCACGCCCACCCCCGAGATGGTCGATCAGATGCGGGTGCGCCTCGGCCTCGACAAGCCCTTCCTCGTGCAGTACGTCACCTGGCTCGGCAACTGCCTGCACGGCGACTTCGGCACCTCGTACTCGCTGAACAAGCCCGTCGCCGATCTCATGCTCGTCCGCCTGTGGCCGACCATCAAGCTCTCGCTGGCCTCCCTGCTGCTCATGCTCGTCGTCGCCGTCCCGCTGGGCATGCTCGCCGCGGTGCGCCGGGGCGGCATCGCCGACCGCCTCGTCCGCGGCTTCAGCTTCCTGGGCATCTCGATGCCGAACTTCTGGTTCGGCCTGCTCCTCATCTGGGCGGTCGCCCTCAAACTCGGCTGGCTGCCGGTCGTTTCGACGGGGCAGGGCCTCGACAGGCTCATCCTGCCGGCCGCGACCCTGGCCTTCGCGATGATCGGCAAGTACACCCGGCAGGTGCGCACGGCCGTCCTCGAGGAGCTCGGCCAGGACTACGTCGTCGGCGCCCGGGCGCGCGGCCTCTCCGAGCGCGCCATCCTCACCCGGCACGTCCTGCCCAACGCCCAGCTGCCCCTCATCACCCTGCTGGGCCTGTCGCTCGGCTCGCTGCTGGGCGGCACGGCGGTCGTCGAGGTCGTCTTCTCCTATCCCGGTCTGGGCAACATGGCGGTCACCGCCGTCACCTCGTACGACTACCCGCTCGTGCAGACCTATGTGCTGTGGATCGCGCTGATCTACATGGTCATCAACCTGGTGGTCGACGTCTCCTACGCCCGACTCGATCCCCGCGTCCGCCGAGGAGCCCGGTCATGAGCCCATCGCACCGCATCCGTCGCTTCCTCGGCGCGCACCGGGCGTTCTGCGTCCACGCGGCGCTGGCCCTGGTCATCGTCCTGGTCGCCCTGCTCGCCGGCGTCATCGCCCCCATGAGCCCCTACGAGGCCAACCTGGCGGAGGCCTTCCAGGGGCCGAGCGCGCAGCACTGGTTCGGCACGGACAAGCTCGGCCGCGACATGGCCTCGCGCGTCATCTACGGCACCCGCGTCTCGCTGGCCGCCTCGATCGTCCTCGTCCTCGTCATCTCCGTCGTCGGCTCGCTGCTCGGCGTCATCGCCGGCTACGCGGGCGGCCTCGTCGACGCGGTCATCATGCGGGTCTCCGACATGATGATCTCCTTCCCCGGGATCGTCCTGGCCATCGCAGTGGCCGGCCTCATGGGGGCCAGCATCCGCAATGCGATCATCGCCCTGGCCGTCGTCAGCTGGACCAAGTACGCCCGGCTGGCGCGCAGCCTCGTGCTGAAGATCCGCCACAGCGACTTCGTGACGGCCGCCGAGCTCACCGGTGCCCGTCCGGGCCGCCTCATCCGCCGGTACCTGCTGCCGAACGCCCTGCCGACGCTCGTCATCACCGCCGCGACCGACATCGGCACGATGATGCTCGAGCTGGCCGGCCTGTCCTTCCTCGGCTTCGGCGCCCAGCCGCCGCAGGCCGAGTGGGGCCTCATGCTCAACGAGGGCCGCGCCTACCTGCTCGACTCGCCCTGGCTCATGATCTTCCCCGGCGCGGCGATCTGCGTCACCGTCATCGTCTTCAACCTGTTGGGCGACGCGCTGCGCGACGTCCTCGATCCCCGCCATGCCGGCCCCGACGAGGCCGTCGTGGAACTCACCACGGCCCCACTGGCCTGACCCACCACCCACCACCGTGAAGGAGCGCATTGAGATGCAGGGAATCATCGTCACCCGCCGCGGCCTGCTGGCCGCCTCGGCGGCCGGAACCGTCGTCGCCGGCCTCGGACTGACCGGCTGCTCGTCGTCCGACTCCGGCGGTTCGAGCGGCACCGAGCTGAAGTTCGGCTGCACCAACTTCTCCAAGGAGTCCCTCGACCCGTCGAACCAGCCCAACGCCGCCTGGGCGTGCATGCGCTACGGCATCGGCGAGTCGTTGTTCAAGTTCGACGAGAAGATGGTGCCCCAGCCGTACCTGGCCGAGTCCTGCACGCCCGACGACGAGCACCTCACGTGGACGATCGCGCTGCGCGAGGGGCTCAAGTTCTCCACCGGCACCGAGGTGACCGCCACGAAGGTCGCCGAGTCCCTCCAGCACATGTTCGACAAGGAGGGCTCCGAGGGCTCGTCCGCGCCGTCGACCTTCATGAAGCCGGTCTCGATCACGCCCGACGACGGCGCCCGCACCGTGACCATCGTGACCGGGAGCCCGTCGGCCGACCTCTCGGCGGCCCTGGCCAATCCGCTGTTCGAGATCCTCGACATCGCCGGCAGCGAGAACCTCGGCGAGAAGCCGATCGGCACCGGCCCCTACGCCGTCACCGAGTTCAACTCGGGCCAGGACGTCAAGCTCGTCCGCAACACCAACTACTGGAACGGCGAGGTGCCCTACGAGAGCGTCCACGTCATCTTCATCGACGACTCCTCGAGCCTCACCAAGTTCATGGCCCTGCAGTCCGGCGACGTCGACGTCACCGAGAACATCACGGCCATGTCCGACCTCGAGACGCTGCGGAACGACTCCACCTACTCGGTCTCGCAGACGATCGGCATGCGCACGGGCTTCTCGTACCTCAACGCCGCCGAGGGCCGCCCGCTCGCCAACAAGGACCTGCGCAGGGCCGTCCTCATGGCGGTCGACGACGCGACGATCACCGGGACGACGGTCGGCGGCCTGTACACCGCGGGCTGCTCGGTCGTCCCCTCCTCGCTCGACTTCGGCTACGACCAGCTCACCGACGCCACGCCCCACGACCCCGAGAGGGCCAAGCAGATCCTCGACGCCGCGGGCATCGTCGACTCCGACGGCGACGGCTTCCGCGAGCTCGACGGCACGAAGATCAACCTGGACTACCTCACCTACGAGTCCCGGAACCTGTCGGTCATGGCCGAGGCCGTGGCCAGCCAGCTCGCCTCGATCGGCATCCAGGCGACGGTCACCAAGCTCGACGCCGACACCGAGTGGAACAAGCTCGTCGCCGGCGAGTACGACCTCAACTCCAGCAACTGGATGACGGCCCAGGAGGGCGAGCCCTACAGCTACCTGGCCAACTGGTACTCCAGGAGCGGGGCCAACTACTGCGCCTACCACAACGACGAGTACGACTCGCTGTACGAGCAGCTGGCCACCCAGCTCGACACGGCCGAGCGCAAGAAGATCTATGTGCGCCTCCAGCAGATCCTCATCGACGACGCGGCGGTCCTCGTGCACGGCTACTACAACAGCAACATGTGCTCGAACACGAAGGCCGTGAGCGATGCGAGCGTCTCGACCGCGGACTACTACTGGATCACGAGCGCCTTCAAGCCGGCGAAGTGAGTCGGCGGCGATGACGGGCAGCGGGCCTGGGCCGGAGGGGCCCTCGGGGAGGGGCGCGGCGGACGATGCGGCGTCGCGCGGCGGCGCGGCGCGCGACGAGCTGCTCCGCGTCTGCGGGATGACCGTCAGCTACGACGGGGCGCTCGCCGTCGTCGACGTGAGCGTCGACGTGGCGCCCGGGGAGATCGTGGCCGTCGTGGGGGAGTCCGGCTCGGGCAAGACCACGGTGATCCGCTCCGTCCTCGGCCTGCTGCCGGCCAGCGGCAGGATCAGCGCCGGCGACGTCGTCTTCGAGGGGCGTTCGCTGGTCGGCCTGGGCCGGGCGCAGTGGCTCGACCTGCGCCGGCACCGCATGGCGATGGTCTTCCAGGACACCGGGGCGATGCTCAACCCCGTGCGGCGCATCGGCGGCCAGTTCGTCGAGTACATCCGCACGGCCGAGCCGGGCTGCTCGGCGGCGCGGGCCCGGCAGCGCGCCGAGACCATGCTCGGGCGCATGGCGCTGCCGGACCCGCACCGCGTCATGGGCTCCTACGCCTTCGAGCTGTCCGGCGGCATGCGCCAGCGGGTCGGCATCGCCATGGCGATGACCTTCAGCCCGGCCCTGCTCCTGGCCGACGAGCCGACGAGCGCCCTCGACGTGACGATGCAGGCCGAGATCGTCCGCCAGATGCTCGCCCTGCGCCGCGAGGAGGGCACGGCGATCATGATCGTCACCCACAACCTCGGCGTGGCCGCCCACATGGCCGACCGGATCATGGTCATGCGCGCCGGGCGCGTCCTCGAGCTCGGGCCGACCGAGCGGGTCATCGACCACCCCACCCATGAGTACACGGCATCGCTGCTGGCCAGCATGCCGTCGCTGTGAGGAGACGAACGTGTCCACGCCTGCGATGAGCGCCGAGGGGCTCACCAAGACCTTCCGCACCCCGGGCGGCGGGAGCCTCACCGCCTGCGAGGACGTCTCCGTCGAGCTGACGCAGGGCCGGACGGTCGCGATCGTGGGGGAGTCCGGCTCGGGCAAGAGCACCCTGCTGCGCATGCTCACCGGCCTCGAGAGGCCCACGAGCGGCCGGGTGCTCCTCGGCGAGCAGGAGATCCAGGACGTGCGCGGCTCGCTCCTGCGCGAGGTGCGCCGCCACGTGCAGATGGTCTTCCAGGACCCGCTGGGCTCCTTCGCCCCGCGCATGCGCATCGCTGAGGCGGTCTGCGCCCCGCTCATCAACTACGACGCGATCGGGCGCCGCGAGGTCGTCCCGCGGGCCCGTGAGATGCTCCGCCTCGTCGGCCTGTCCGAGCACCTCGTGACGCGCCGCCCCCACCAGCTGTCCGGCGGCCAGCTCCAGCGCTGCGCCATCGCCCGGGCGCTCACCCTCGACCCGCAGGTGCTCCTGTGCGACGAGGCCACCAGCGCGCTCGACGTGAGCGCCCAGGCCGAGATCATGGCCCTGCTGGCCCGGCTGCAGGACGAGCGCGGCATCGCCATCGGCTTCGTCTGCCACGACCTGGCGCTCGTCGCCCACTTCGCCACGACGATCCTCGTCATGCACCGCGGCCGCGTCGTCGAGCAGCTGCCCGCCGAGGGCCTCGTCGAACGGGCCCGGCACCCCTACACGCGCAGGCTCCTGGCGTCCGTGCTCGACCTGCGCGACCGCGACGGCCACCTCGGCCGGGAGCCCGGGGGCGGATCCCGCCCCCGGCCGCAGGACGAGGCCGCCGACGGCCCGCTCGTCGAGATCGCCCCCGGGCACCTCGTGGCCCGTCCCGCGTCCGGCGCCGGGGACGGTCGATGACGGCGGCGCCGGGACTCGGCGGGCGCCGGGCCCGGGTCGTCGACCTGACGGCCGGTCCGCTGGCGCCGGGGATCGTCCTCTTCGCCCTGCCGCTGCTCGGCGCCGCGCTCATCCAGCTGCTCTACAGCACCGTCGACCTCATGTTCGTCGGCCACGTCCTGGGCACCGGGGCGGCCGCCGCGGTCGGCGCCAGCGGCCTGGTCGTCACCTGCCTCGTCGGCATCTTCACGGGGCTCGGCACGGGCACCGGCGTGCTCATCGCGGGGCACTTCGGCGCCGGCCGGCACAACGAGGTCGAGCGCGTCATGCACACCGCGCTCACCTTCGGCCTCGCCGGCGGCCTCGTCCTCATCCCCGTGATGATCGCCCTCGCCCCCGCCCTCATGGCCCGGCTCGGCACGCCGCCGGAGATCGTGCCGTCGGCCGTGGTCTACCTGCGCATCTACCTGCTCGGCCTGGTGAGCGTCGTCCTGTTCAACATGGGATCGGGGGTCCTGCGCGCCCTGGGCGACTCGCTCACCCCGATGCGCTGCCAGCTCGTGGGCGGCGTGGTGAACGTCCTCGTCGACGCCCTGTTCATCGTCGTCCTGCGCTGGGGGATCGGCGGTGCCGCCGTGGCGACGCTCCTGTCGCAGACGCTGGCGGCCGGGCTCGTCCTCCTCGCGCTGCGCCGCCTCGACGAGCGCTACCGGCTGCGCCTGTCGCGCTTCCACCTGCACCCGGTCACGCTGCGCGAGATCCTCGCGATCGGCCTGCCGGCGGGTGCGCAGGCCCTCGTCATCACGCTGAGCAATGTCGCCGTCCAGTACCGGATCAATGCGCTGGGCATCTGGGACATCGCGGCCTTCACCGTCTGGTTCCGCGTCGAGAACTTCATGTACATGCCCATCATGGCCCTCGGCCAGGCCGCCTCGACCTGCGTGGCCCAGAACCTCGGCGCCGAGGACCGGCCGCGCACCCGGCGCGCGGTGCGGGCCTGCTGCCTCATCGGGGCGGTCGTGACGGTCGTCCTGGCCGGGGCTCTGCTCGTCGGCGTGCGCCCGGTCCTCGGCCTGTTCACCGCCGACCCCGAGGTGATCGCGCGCGGCACGACGATCGCCCGCATCGTCGCGCCCTGCTACGTGCTCTTCGCCCTCATGGAGGTCGTCTCCTCGTCGATCCGCGGCGCCGGGCGCGCCCTGCCCCCGATGATCATCGTCGTCAGCGCCCTGTGCGGCCTGCGGGTGGTGCTGCTCATGGCGCTGCCGCGGGTCTTCGGCACGGTCGGGCGCGTGGCCCTGCTCTACCCGCTGTCCTGGGTCGTCACCGACACGGCGCTGCTGGTCTACCTGCTGGCGCGCCGCCGGCTGCTGTGGGGCGATGCGCCCGCCGCGAGGTGAGGACGGTCGGGGCGGGGCCGGGCGCTCAGTCGCGGCGGGTCTCCTCGCAGTATTCGGCGAGGCGGGCGAGGGCCTCGCGCAGCACCTTCTCCTCGGGCAGCGCCACGAGGCGGAAATGGTCCGGGTCGGGCCAGTTGAAGCCGCGCCCGTGGCTGATGAGGATCTTCTTGCGGCGCAGCAGGCCCAGTGCCCACTCCTCGTCGTCCTCGATGGGGAAGCGCTCGGGGTCGAGGCGGGGGAACAGGTACAGCGCGCCGTCGGCCGGTACGCAGCTGACGCCCTCGATCCCGTCGAGCAGCCGCTGCGACAGCATGATCTGGTCGTGGAAGCGTCCGCCGGGGGCCACGAGGGCGTCGATCGACTGGTAGCCGCCCAGGCAGGTCTGGATGGCGTGCTGGGCGGGCACGTTCGCGCACATGCGCATGTTGGCCAGCAGGTGCAGGCCCTCGAGCAGGTCCTCGGCCGCGGCCAGCGGACCGGTGACCGCCAGCCAGCCGGCGCGGAAGCCGCAGGCGCGGTAGGCCTTCGACAGGCCCGAGAAGGTGAGGCACAGGACGTCGTCGCCGGCCGGGCCCGCCGCGTGGACGTGCTCGCCGTGGTAGATGATCTTCTCGTAGACCTCGTCGGAGAGGACGATGAGCCCGTGCTCGCGGGCCAGCTCGACGATGCCCCGCACCGTCTGCCCGCTGTAGACGGCGCCGGTCGGATTGTTCGGGTTGATGAGCACGATCGCCTTCGTGCGCGGAGTGATCCTCGCGGCGATGTCCGCCGGATCCGGGTTCCAGCCGTTCGACTCGTCCGACAGGTAGTGCACCGCCCGGCCCCCGCACAGGGTCACCTGGGCGGTCCACAGCGGGTAGTCGGGGGCGGGGATGAGCACCTCGTCATCGACGTCCAGCAGGGCCTGCAGGACGATCGAGATGAGCTCGCTCACGCCGTTGCCGAGCATGACCTGGTCGACGTCGACGTCGAGGCCCTTGGACTGGTAGTAGTTCGCCACGGCGGTGCGGGCCGAGTAGATCCCGCGCGAGTCCGAGTAGCCCTCCGACTCGGGCAGGTGGGCGACCATCGAGCGCACCACCGAGCCGGGCGTCTCGAAGCCGAAGGGGGCGAGGTTGCCGATGTTGAGCTTGAGGATGCGCTGCCCGGCGGCCTCCATGCGCTGCGCCTCGATCATGTTCCTGCCCCGCACGTCGTAGCGCACGCCGCGCAGTCTGGAGGCCTGGTTGTATGTGGTCATCGGAGCATCCTCGTCAGTCGGAACGGACTGCGCTCCACCCTAATCCGTCCCGCCACGGACGAGATCGCATAGTTATTTTCACCGTGGCATACTTATGCTCATGTCGTACACAGCAGCAGTCGCCGGGTGCACCGGCTACGCCGGGGGAGAGGTCCTCCGGCTCCTCGCCGGGCACCCGATGATCGAGATCGGCGCGCTCACCGCCGGGGCCAGCGCGGGGACCCTCCTGGGCGAGCACCACCCCAACCTCCTCGACCTGTACGACCGGCCCGTCGTGGAGACCACCGCCGAGAACCTCGCCGGCCACGACGTCGTCTTCCTCGCCCTGCCGCACGGCGCCTCGGCCGCCGTCGCCGACCTGCTGCCCGCCGAGACCCTCGTCATCGACTGCGGCGCCGACCACCGCCTCACGAGCGCCGAGCGCTGGAGGGCCTTCTACGGCACGCCCTACGCCGGCGCCTGGCCCTACGGCCTGCCCGAGCTGCCCGGCCAGCGCGAACGGCTGAGGGGCGCCCGGCGGATCGCCGTGTGCGGCTGCTACGTCGCCACGAGCACGCTCGGCCTGCTGCCGGCCCTCACCGGCGGCCTCATCGCCGGCCGTGACATCACGATCGCCGCGGCCTCCGGCACGAGCGGGGCCGGGCGCAACCCCCGGCCGAACCTGCTCGGCTCCGAGACGGCCGGCTCGGTGAGCGCCTACGGGGTGGGCGGCACGCACCGCCACATCCCCGAGATCCTCCAGAACCTCGAGCTCCTGGGGGCGCGATCGCCCTCGATCAGCTTCACCCCGCTGCTCGCTCCGATGCAGCGCGGCATCCTCGCCGTCATCACCGCGCCGGTCGACCCGTCGATCACGGCGGAGCAGGTGCACGAGAGCTATCGGAGCGCCTACGCCGACGAGCCCTTCGTCCGGGTGCTGCCGCCGGGCGTCTGGCCCGCCAGCGGCTCGGTGCTCGGCTCGAACTCGGTCGTCGTCAACGCGACCGTCGACGAGGCGGCCGGCCGGCTGGTCGCCGTGTCCGCCCTCGACAACCTCACCAAGGGCACGGCGGGCAGCGCCGTGCAGTCCATGAACCTCGCGCTGGGACTGACCGAGACGACCGGCCTGTCCACGATGGGAGTCGCACCGTGACCGTCACCGCACCCAAGGGCTTCCGCGCCGCCGGCGTCGCCGCCGGCCTCAAGGCGGGCGACCGGCCAGACTTGGCGGTCGTCATCAACGACGGCCCCCACGACGTCGCCGCTGGCGTCTTCACCTCGAACCGGGTCTGCGCCGCGCCGGTCATCTGGTCGCGACAGGTCCTCGCCGACGGCGCGCTGCGGGCCGTCGTCCTCAACTCCGGAGGCGCCAACGCCTGCACCGGAGAGGAGGGGCTGGCCGACTCGGCGGCCACGGCCGACGCGCTGGCCGGCCTGCTCGGCACGGCGAGCCACGACGTCGCCGTCTGCTCGACGGGGCTCATCGGCGAGCGCCTGCCCATGGACCGACTGCTGCCGGGAGTCGGGACGGCCGTCGCCGCGCTGTCCGCCGACGGCGGCGCCGATGCGGCCCGCGCCATCATGACCACCGACACCCGGCCGAAGACGGCCGTCCTCTCCGGCGACGGCTGGTCGATCGGCGCCATGGCCAAGGGCGCCGGCATGCTCGCCCCGGCCCTGGCCACGATGCTCGTCGTCATCACGACCGATGCCGTCCTCGACGCCGAGCAGGCGCGCACCGCGCTGCGCGCCGCCACCGAGGTCTCGTTCAACCGCCTCGACTCCGACGGCTGCCAGTCGACGAACGACACCGTGCTGCTCCTGAGCTCCGGCGCCTCCGGGGTGTCGCTCGACACGAGGGAGTTCGCCGCCGCCCTCACGACCGTCTGCCTCGACCTCGGCGCCCAGCTCCTGGGCGACGCCGAGGGCAGCGGGCACGACATCGAGATCCTCGTGCGCGGCGCCGCGAGCGAGGCGGACGCCCTCGAGGTGGGGCGCGCCGTCGCCCGCTCGAACCTGTTCAAGTGCGCCGTCTTCGGCAACGACCCGAACTGGGGCCGCGTGCTCTCCACGGTCGGTACGACGAGCGCAGCCTTCGAGCCGGACGAGCTCGACGTCTCCTTCAACGGCGTCATGGTCTGCCGTGGCGGCGCGATCGGCGAGGACCGCTCGCTCGTCGACCTGCGCCCGCGCCGGGTCGAGGTCGTCATCGACCTGCACGCCGGCGGCGAGCAGGCCCTGGTCTGGACCAACGACCTGACGTACGGCTACGTCAAGGAGAACGCGGAGTACTCCTCATGAGCAGGGTGCGCAGCATCGACCGGGAGGCGGCCATCGGCAAGGCGGGCACGCTCATCGAGGCCCTGCCGTGGCTCGAGCGCTACGCGGGGCGGACGATCGTCATCAAGTACGGCGGCAACGCCATGGTCGACGACGACCTCAAGCGAGCCTTCGCCGAGGACATCGTCTTCATGCGTCGCTGCGGGGTCAAGCCGGTCGTCGTCCACGGCGGTGGCCCCCAGATCAGCCGGATGCTCAAGCGCCTCGACATTCGCAGCGAGTTCCGCGCCGGGCTGCGCGTCACCACGCCCGAGGCGATGGACATCGTCCGCATGGTGCTCGTCGGCAAGGTGGGACGCGAGCTCGTCAACCTCATCAACGACCACGGCCCCTACGCGGTCGGGCTGTCCGGCGAGGACGCCAGGCTGTTCACCGCCGTACCGAAGAAGGTCAGGGTCGACGGCGTGCCGATGGAGCTCGGCCAGGTCGGTGAGGTCACCACCGTGCACCCCCAGGCCGTCCAGGACCTCATGGCCGCGGGCCGCATCCCGGTCGTCGCGACCGTCGCTCCCGGCGAGCACGAGGAGGTCTTCAACGTCAACGCGGACACCGCGGCGGCCGCCCTGGCCGTCGCGCTGGGCGCCGAGCGCCTCGTCATGCTCACCGACGTGGCCGGCCTCTACTCGGACTGGCCCGCCAGCGAGGACGTCATCACCCAGATCAGCGCGGGCGAGCTGCAGGAGCTGCTGCCCGGCCTGGTCTCGGGGATGCGCCCCAAGATGGAGGCCTGCCTGCGGGCCGTGCAGGGCGGGGTGAGACGCGCCACGGTCATCGACGGGCGCGTCGAGCACTCGCTGCTGCTGGAGATCTTCACGAACGACGGCATCGGCACGATGGTCCGGGCCGAGGAGGACGAGGAACTGTGAACGATGAGGTCACCGGGAGGGACTCCGACGCCCCGGCCACCAGCCAGCGGGCCTGGGGCGAGCGCTACGACAGGACCCTCATGAACACCTTCGGCCATCCCCGGCGCGTCTTCGTGCGCGGGCGGGGCGCCGACGTGTGGGACGCCGACGGCAGGCACTACACCGACCTGCTCGCCGGGCTCGCCGTGCACGCGCTCGGCCACGCCCACCCGGCCGTCCTCGAGGCGATCTCCGGGCAGGCCGCCACGCTCGGGCACATCTCGAACCTCTTCGCCTCCCCGCCCCAGATCGAGCTGGGGGAGCGGCTCGTCGGGCTGGCGACCCTCGATGCGCCCGGGACGCCCGCCCGCGTCTTCTTCGCGAACTCCGGCACCGAGGCCAACGAGGCGGCCTTCAAGCTGAGCCGCCGCACCGGCCGCGGCAGGATCGTCGCGATGG
This sequence comes from Propionibacterium acidifaciens DSM 21887, assembly GCF_000426605.1. Taxonomy (GTDB): domain Bacteria; phylum Actinomycetota; class Actinomycetes; order Propionibacteriales; family Propionibacteriaceae; genus Propionibacterium; species Propionibacterium acidifaciens. The sequence continues at coordinate 5,066 of NZ_AUFR01000012.1, read as the reverse complement.
AGGGCTCCTTCCACGGGCGCACGATGGGCGCCCTGGCGATCACCCACAACGAGCACTACCGCGAGCCCTTCGAGCCACTGCCGGGCGAGATCGTCTGGGTCCCCTACGGCGACGTCCCCGCTCTCGAACGGGCCGTCGACGAGACGGTCGCCGCCGTCGTCCTCGAGCCCGTCCAGGGCGAGAACGGCGTCGTCGAGCCGGGCCCGGACTTCCTGCCCGCGGCCCGGCGCATCACGGCCGCCCACGGCGCCCTGCTGTGGATCGACGAGGTCCAGACGGGGCTGTGCCGATGCGGCCGGTGGTTCGCCCACCAGCGCGCCGGCATCGCGCCCGACGTCATCACCGTCGCCAAGGGCCTCGCCAACGGCTACCCGATCGGCGCCTGCATCGCTCTCGGCGACGCGGCGGGCCTGTTCGGCCCGGGCCAGCACGGCACGACCTTCGGAGGCAACCCGATCGCCTGCGCGGTCGGGTGCGCCGTCCTCGGGGTCATGGCGGATGAGCGGCTCGCCGACCGGTCCGAGGAGCTGGGCGCCCACTTCGCCGGGGCGGTCATGGCCCTCGGCGATCCCCGCATCGACCTGGTGCGCGGACAGGGGCTGCTGCGCGGCATCGTCCTCAACCGGCCGATCGCCGCCGGGGCGGCCGATGCCGCCCTCGACGCCGGCTGGATCATCAACGCGCCGCGCCCCTCGGTGCTGCGCCTCGCCCCGCCGCTCATCGTCACCGCCGGGCAGCTGGACGCCTTCGTCGCCGCTCTGCCGGGTCTGCTCGACACGGCCCAGGAGCGCTCATGAGGGGGCGACCGTGAGCGCGAGCGCCTCGGAACGGGCGGGATCCAGCAGGGTCGCGCGCCAGGGCCTCATCCTGGAGCTGATCCAGGCCCATGAGATCGGCTCCCAGAACGAGCTGGCCGACATGCTGGCCGAGCACGGGATCAGGGTCAGCCAGGGCACCCTCAGCAAGGACCTGCTCGACATCGGCGCGGTGCGCGTCCGCTCGTCGGCGGGCGTCCTCGTGTACGCCCCGCCGGGCCTCGACGTCGCCTCGGACCGGACGCTGCGCGAGCAGCGGCTGGCCCGGATCTGCGCCGAGGTGCTCGTCTCGGCGGAGGCCTCGGCCAATCTGCTCGTCATCAAGACGCCGCCGGGCGCCGCCCAGTACGTCGCCTCGGCCATCGACCGCGTGAGCCGGCCTGCGATCCTCGGCACCATCGCCGGGGACGACACCGTCGTGGTCGTCACCCGGAGCCCGGACGGCGGCCAGGCGGTCGCCCAGTACTTCCTCGCGATGGCCCGGACCGGCCGTCCGCCCGCGTACCGGGGGTGAGTCGTCGGCACCGACGACGCCCGCGCGCCGGGGCGGGCCGCCGGGCCGACGACGGGCGGCGCGCACCCGTGCCCGAAGGGGCTGCGGCCCGTCCGGGCACGGCGTTCCCACGGCGCCCGGTCGATGGCGCCGCCTCTTGGAGGAGCGCGTGCCTGCGGACGGGCGGTGCGGGCCCGGGCGGCGTCCTCGGACGTCCGCTCCGCCGGACCCGCCTCCGGGCGAGCGCGTGCGGGGCCGGGGCGCCGGCCCCGTAGAATCCACTGCGGTGCGACGGGACGCGCCGTACGACGAGCACGAGAGGCGAGGGCATGAGCGAGGGTCATCAGCAGGGTTTTCTGTGGGGCGGGCGTTTCTCCGGCGGTCCGGCCGAGGCGATGTTCGCCCTGTCGGTCTCCACCCGGTTCGACTGGCGCCTCGCCCCCGATGACATCGCCGGCTCCCGCGCCCATGCCCGCGCCCTGCACGCCGCCGGCCTGCTGACCGATGCCGAGCACGCCACGATGGACGCCGCCCTGGCGAGGATGGCCGAGGAGCTGGCCGACGGGCGGCTGCACCCGGCCCCCACCGACGAGGACGTCCACGGGGCCCTCGAGCGGATCCTCACCGAGCGGGTCGGGCCCGAGCTCGGCGGCCGGCTTCGGGCCGGCCGCAGCCGCAACGACCAGATCGCCACGCTCATCCGCAGCTACCTGCGCCGCGAGATCCGCTCCCTCGCCCTCGACGTCTGCGGGGTCGTCTCCGCCCTGTGCGCCCAGGCGCACGCCCATCCGTCGGCGATCATGCCGGGTCGCACCCACATGCAGACCGCCCAGCCCGTCCTGCTCGCCCACCAGCTGCTCGCCCACGCCTGGCCGCTGCTGCGCGACGTCGACCGTTTCCGGGACCTCGACCGCCGGTTGGCCGTCAGCCCCTACGGCTCCGCCGCCCTCGCCGGCAGCTCGCTCGGACTCGATCCCGAGCAGGTCGCCCACGACCTCGGCTTCGAGGACTCCGTGCTCAACTCCATCGACGGCACCTCGGCCCGCGACCTGGTGAGCGAGACCGCCTACGTCCTGGCGCAGATCGGCGTCGATCTCTCGCGCCTGTCCGAGGACGTCATCGCCTGGACGACCCCGGAGTTCGGCTTCGCCCGGCTCGACGACGCCTGGAGCACCGGCTCGAGCATCATGCCGCAGAAGAAGAACCCTGACGTGGCCGAACTGGCCAGGGGCAAGGCCGGCCGGCTGATCGGCAATCTCACCGGCCTCCTGGCCACCTTCAAGGGCCTCCCCACCGCTTACGACCGCGACCTCCAGGAGGACAAGGAGCCGTTGTTCGACGACATCGACCAGCTCCACGTCCTGCTCCCGGCCGTCGCCGGTCTGGTCGGCACCCTCGCCTTCGACGAGGGGCGTCTGGCGCTCGCCGCCCCGCGCGGCTTCTCCCTCGCCACCGACATGGCCGACTGGCTCGTCCGTCGCGGCGTCCCCTTCGCCCGCGCCCACGACATCACCGGTCGGGCCGTCCAGTTCTGCGAGGCTCACTCGTCGGAGCTGTCCGAGCTGAGCGACGAGCAGCTGGCCGGCATCGACCCGCACCTCGAGCCGTCCGTTCGCGACGTCCTGACGATCACCGGCTCGGTCGCCTCGCGCTCCGGCCGCGGCGGCACGGCCCCGCAGCGGGTCGCCGAGCAGCTCGCCGCCGTCGAGGACGCCGTCCGCGACGCCGCCGCATGGGGCGGGCGGGCCTGAGCCCCGCCCGGGCGGGGCTCAGGCCCGCCCGCCCCGTCCGCCCGGCCCGACGCCCTGGCATAGGCTGACCGGGTGAATGCGCTCCTCGACGACCTGGCATGGCGTGGCCTCATCTCGACGACCACGGACGAAGCGGCACTCGCCGCCCACCTCGACGAGGGGATGGTCACGAGTTATGTGGGCTTCGACCCCACCGCGCCGAGCCTGCACATCGGCCATCTCATGCAGCTCATCCTCGCCCGCCGGCTCCAGGAGGCCGGCCACCGCCCGCTCCTGCTCGTGGGCGGCGCCACCGGCCTCATCGGCGATCCCAAGATGACCGGCGAGCGCGTCATGAACACCAAGGAGACGGTGGCGGGCTGGGTCGAGTCGCTGCGCGACCAGGTGAGCCGCTACGTGAGCTTCGAGGGGGCCAACGCCGCCCAGATCGTCAACAACCTCGACTGGACGGCTGAGATGTCGGCCCTCGACTTCCTGCGCGACGTCGGCAAGCACTTCAGCGTCAACAGGATGCTGGCCCGCGACGTCGTGGCCCGCCGGCTCGACGAGGGCATCAGCTACACGGAGTTCAGCTACGTCCTGCTCCAGTCCCTCGACTACGCCGCCCTGCACGAGCGCTACGGGTGCACCCTCCAGACCGGAGCCCAGGACCAGTGGGGCAACATCACCGCCGGCATCGACTACATCCGCCGCACCACCGGGGACGTCGTCCACGGCCTCGTGACGCCCCTTCTCACGAAGGCCGACGGCACCAAGTTCGGCAAGACCGAGAGTGGAGCCGTCTGGCTCGACCCCGAGCGAACCTCCCCGTACGCCTTCCACCAGTTCTGGCTGAACGCCGAGGACGCCAAGGTGGTCGACTACCTCAAGATCTTCTCCTCGCGCAGCCGCGACGAGATCGGCGAGCTCGAGGCGCTCACCCGGGAGGCGCCCTTCAAGAGGGCGGCCCAGCACGCCCTGGCCGACGACGTCACCGACCTGGTCCACGGCGTCCGGGCCCGCGAGGCCGCCGAGGCCGCCGCCGCGGCGCTCTTCGGCCGCGGCGAGCTGCGGGCCCTCGACGAGGGGACCCTCGCCATGGTCATGGCCGAGCTCGGGGCCGTCGAGCTCGGCCCGGTCGACGGCCGGCTGCCGCTCGTCACCGAGGCGCTCGCCGCCAGCGGAGTGGTGCCCTCGAGGTCCGCCGCCCGCCGGGCCGTCGCCGAGGGCGGCGCCTATCTGAACAACCGGCGGATCACCGACGTCGACGCGCGCCTGGACGAGGACGACCTGCTCGTCGGCAGGTACGTCCTGGTGCGCCGCGGCAAGCGCACCGTTGGGGGCCTCATCGTGCCCTGACAAGGCACGACGGATCCCTTCCGAGGTCCATGACCCATGGACTTGCACGGTGCCACGCTCGAGGGTATCGTTCTCTCTCGCCCCTCGCGAGGCGGTCTTTCCCGAGACCCGCCGAGCAGGGGCCGTCCGACCGGATGACCGACGGCCATGAGTCATCGGTTCCGGTGGGGTGGGAGGTCGACAACGACATCCGAACTCCGTGCGGCCGACGGTGTCGGTCCCCGGGGCAGGAGTCGACTTGACTTCCACCGGTCGGTTCCCTAGAATTGATCGAGCTGCCGCAGGGCGGTGGTGTGAAGTGGGGATTCGGGTGGCCTGCTTTTTGGTGGGTTGTTCGGGTCGTGTGCGTGGCTGGGGCTTGTGTGGTTCTGGTTGTGTTGTGCGGTTGTTTCTTGATAACTCAACAGCGTGTTTTTCAGTCAGTGTTTTCTGTGTTGGCCTGTTGTGGGCTGGCATGGTTTTTCTTTGAGTGGACTTTTCTGTCCTGTCTGGTTTTTCTGGATGGGGTCGGGGTTGTTCTCTTGTTGTTTTTGTCGGGCCGGGTTCTTCGTGGGTCTGGTCCGGTGGTTTTTACGGAGAGTTTGATCCTGGCTCAGGACGAACGCTGGCGGCGTGCTTAACACATGCAAGTCGAACGGTAAGGCGCTTTCGGGCGTACACGAGTGGCGA
>NZ_AUFR01000011.1 GCF_000426605.1 Propionibacterium acidifaciens DSM 21887 | reverse complement strand
CTGGTTCGGGTTGTCGTCGATGATCTCGCGTGGGGCGTGTCGCAGAAGATGAGAAGGCGGCCTGCCCTGAGATGGTCAGTGTGTGAAAAGAAACAACCAGAGGGCAGGCCGCGAGCCTGATGCTATCACACGACTGACCCGAACCCAGATGCACGACCTGTGCCGGAGAATCCACACGGCGGTCAATGGCGACCTGCCGGCGGCCGGATCCCGCCAGCTCGGCCTCTACCAGAGCATCCGGCTCGTCCCGGCCAGCCTGCGCCACAACCTCGAACAACAACTCCTCGCCGAACTGTTCGACATCTCCCAACCCACCGTCTCGCGGGTCCTGACCGCCTGGACACCCCTTGTCGCCGACACCCTGGCCGACAACATCCCCACCACAGACGACCTCGACCCCGACACCCAGTTGATCATCGACGGCACCCCGGCACCCTGCTGGGCCTGGCGTGACAAGCCAGAGCTCTACTCGGGCAAGCACCACACCACCGGAGTCAACCTTCAAGTGGCCTGCACCCTGGGCGGACGCCTGGCCTGGGCCAGCGACCCGGTGCCCGGCCGCATCCACGACGCCCGGGCCCTCACCGAGTCCGGCCTCCTCGACATCGAAGACGACGACCCGGACCGATCCCCTCATCCCCGACACATCGCGGACAAGGGCTACACCGGCCTGGACCTGATCACCCCCACCAAGAAACCAGCAGGCCCACCCCAGACCGAAGCGAACAAGATCTGCAACAGAGCCACCGGAAAATCAGAAGACGAATCGAACAGACCATCGCTCACCTCAAAAACTGGCACGCCCTCAAGACCCGTCACCGACGACCCATCAACACCTTCCCGGACACCATCACAGCAACACTCGGAATAATATTCACCTACACCCTATGAATAAGCCTCAAGGAACTCTAATGTCGTCGATTTGAATATCCCATTTGGCATCTGAATCCTTTTGGAATGCTTCCATCTGCACCTCAAGATCAGACGTTTTGTGGCCTACTACCCACAAGGGGCAGTCAATCCAGTACCCCCCAGACGTGAGACGCCCGAAATGGGTTTTTTCGATGAAATCATCGGGAAGTGTTGCATAGTCCTCACCATAAGAGTTCAATTCCCGTTCCATGTCAGCCCATTGCACGCGACTGTTGGGGGCGTCCTTGCTCAGTTCTGCCCAGTTGCGCTCCACGATGAGATCAATTATTCTCTGAATTGACGAGACGAGACTCGATGGAAGATTTTCGGCTCGCATTATCGAGGCCTGTTCCCAGGGATTCTTGTCGGTGTATCCATTGTCACTCCTAAATTGTTCATGAAATAAGAATCGGCGCGCGAAATATTTGATGCGATTTCATCGTCAGACATACCTGCCGATCTCAAAGCTTCCTCGGCGATCCTCCGTTCATCTCCGTAAGTGCCACCACCGGGCTGGCGTTGCACTTGAGTCGCTTTGTAATGAGGACTCCCGATTTCTGTGGATGGTCCTTCGAGCTGTACTGCAGGAGCATCTCCACGGCTGTATCCAGGAAGGTCTCGCACGGCTGCATCCTGAATTATGTGGTGGGCATCTTTAGCTCCAGCTGATCTTAGATCATTGTAGGTTGGGGTGCATTCGTTGTTGTGGGCGAGGGTCCAGTGGTTTCCGGTGCGGACGTAGTAGTTGTGGGTGCCTGCGACGCCGAGGTTGTGGACGGTCTCGGTCGTGCCGGTGGATTGGAGGGTGGTGACTTCGGTGGTGGTGCCGTCGGGTCCTCGGAGCCGGTCGCCCTGGTGGAGTCGGCCGGCGGGGGTGAAGCCCCTGTCCTCGACGTAGAGGGGGTGGTTGGTGGTGGTGACGAGGTCACCGGCGGTGGTGGACACGCGCAGGGTCGCGACGTTGTCGTGGGTGAAGGTGCGTTCGACGCGGCTGGTGGTGTCCTGTCCGGTGTCGGGGTCGACGGAGGCGACCTGGTCGCCCTCGGTGACGTCCTCGATGTTCTTGGCGGTGCCGTCGGCCATGAGGACCTGGGTGCCGGCGCGGAAACAGCCGATCTCGGTGACCCCGGAGACCTTCGAGAGGGCCCCGCCCGCGGCGCCCAGACCCCCGCCGCCCAGGGCCCCGCCACCAGCAGCCTGCGCAAGACCACCCGCAGTGTGGGGGCCGGGGCCGGTCAGATAGGTCAGGCCCCCGGACAGGCCGCCGTCCGCGGCCCCGGACGCGGCGCCGGCCAGGATGTTGCGGCCCAGGCACGAGGTCATGGACTCGGTGGCCGCCCTGACCCCGGCGTAGGCGCCGCCGCCGGCCAGGCCCGACACGGCGCCGATCGCGGTGTCGATGCCGACCCGACCCCAGTCGACGGCCCCGTTGGAGGCCTTCTGGGTGACGATGCTGACCCCGCCCGAGACGAGGGCCCCGGACGCGGCCATGAGCCCGAGCCCGGCCCCGGCGCCGACGCCGGTGCACATGAGCGCGATCCCGGCCGCGACCGCGGCGCCGGCGGCGATGTACTCCCAGTTGTCGCTGACCCAGTCCCCGGCGGCTGCCAGGCCGGTCTTGTGGGCGTCGCGCCAGGCGTTCATGTCGGCGTCGGTGAGGGGGTGCAGGCCGGTCGGGTCGGACAGGTTGACCGGGTCGTTGCCGGCGTAGGAGTACGGGTTCGCGGCCCAGCCGGCCCCGAGTACCGGCGGGAGCGGGTCGGGGGACAGGAAACCGGCCGTGGCCGGGTCGTAGACCCGCGCGCCCATCCATTCCATCCCGGCGACGGTGAGCCCGCCCGTGGCGGTCATGTCGACCCCGTCGGGCAACCAGCCGCCCGCCTGCGGGCCGGGACCGGCAGGCTCGGGCCCCTGCCAGGGATCGACGGGCCGCCCGTCCCGGACACCTCGGGCGCCGGTCAACCAGCCGGGCTCGGGGCCGCCGAGGCCCACGCCGGCGCCCGCCACGTCGATGACCGGGACGTCCCCGAGGCCGGCCATGGCGCCGCCGCCGGCGGCGGTGTCCCACCACACGGGCAGGTCATCGACCGCGGCGAGCTCGCCGAGCGGGTCCATGTCGAGGCGACGGGTCCGGGCCCGGACCCGGTCCCCGTCATGGACGACCTCGGTGACAGACTCCAGCCTGCCGAGGCCGTCCCAGCCGAACAGGCGCTCCCCGTCGGGCCCGGCCTCACGGACCCGACGTCCTCCGCCGTCATAGTCGTAGACGGTCTCGCCGTGCCGGTCACGGCTGGCGCGCAGCCGACCCGCCGGGTCGTAGGCGTACTCGGTGGCCCGGCCGTCGAACTCGTGACGGGTCAGACGCCCGTTCGCGTCCCACCGCCACGCGCCGGTGAATCCCTCACTGTCACGGGACGCGACGAGCTGGCCGGCCGCGTCGTACGTGTACTCGGTGCGGATGCCGTCCACGGTCTGCGCCCTGATACGCCCGTCCCGGTCGCGCTCGAGACGGGTGGACTGGACGAACCCGCGCCGGTTCACCTCATGGGCCACCATCCCGCCGTTGTCCCACGCCCAGCGTGCGTGGAGCCCGTCGGCGTCCAGGGCGGTGATGCGGCCGATCTCGTCGCGGCCGATGGTGGCCCGCCCGAGGCCGGGATGCTCCACCGCGCTGACCCGCTCGTCGGTGTCGTACTCGTAGCGGGTGACCGAGCCGTCCGGGTGCGTCATCGAGGTGCGCAGCCCGTCGGCGTTGTAGCTCCAGCGCACCGTCCGCCCGTCGTGGCGCCGCTCGACCAGCCGGCCCAGCCCGTCCCACACCAGCGCATCCGTGTGCCCGCCCCGACCCGTCAGGGTGAGGGTACGGGCCCCGAAGTCCAGCATCCGGGACACCAGCGGTGCCCCGTCCGCGAGAGCGCTGCTCAACCGGCCCGACGCGTCATAGGTGAACTCGAGTCGCCGCCCGTCCGCGTCCACCCGGGCCGTGGGCCGGCCCGCCGCGTCCCACGTGTACCGGGTGGTCCGCCCGTCCGGCCCGGTCATGCTGAGCGGCCTGCCCATCGGGTCGCAGGCGCACACGACCCGTCCGCCCATCGGGTCGGTCAGCCCGACCCGACGCCCGGACTCGTCGTAGTCGTACCGGGTGACCCCGCCGAGGGCGTTCGTCACCGTCACGAGCTGCCCGGCCTTGTCGTAGCCGAAACGCCGGTGCCCGTTCCACGTGTCCCGCACCCAGCTGATCCGCCCGGCCCGGTCGTAGCCGAACCGGGTCCGGCCCCGGCCCGGCTCGACCCGCTCGATGATCCGCCCGCACGCGTCGAACCGTGACGTGACACGCTCGCCGGTGGGCCAGGTCTCCGCGACGATCCGCCCGTCGCCGTCATGGTCGACCTCGTACCGGCGCCCGCCCGTACTGACCGTCGCCGACCAGCGCCCGCACGCGTCGTACTCATAGCCGAACGACGCGCCACCGGGCTGGGTGATGCGCACCGGCCTGCCCGCCGCGTCACGCTCGACACGCGTGACCCCGCCGGCCGCGTCGACGCTCTCAACAACACGCCCGCACCGGTCATGGCGCGCAGACACCTGCGAACCGTCACTGCCGGTCCGGCTCGTCAACCGGCCCAGCCGGTCCCACCCCGCGCCGATCCGTGAGTCAGCATCAGAAGCGGCCGTCGGCAGACCTGCCGGACCGTACCTGAACTCCTGGACCACGCCGGTCGGGTCCACAGTGCCCGTCAGATTCCCGCACGCGTCGTACGACAACTCGGCCCTGCCCCCCGGCGGCATCCCTCACCTGGCACAGCCGGCCCAGCCCGTCATAGCCGAACCCCCACCGGCTCCCATCAGGAAGGATGGCTTGAGTGGTGTTCCCCAGATCGTCGTAACCCATGACGACGGCCCGCCCCAGCGGATCGGTCGTGGCCTCCTCGACCCCGCCGGGCCCGTACTCGGTGACGGTGCGCCCGCCGTCCGGGTCCACCACCGCGGACAGTCTGCCGCCGGTCGTGTGCTCATACCGCCAGAGCGCCCCGTCCGGGTCTCTGCGGGAGGCGAGCCAGCCGGCCCGGTCGTAGCGGTAGCGGTACTCGGTGCGGTGTCCCAGCGGGGTGACCGCCGCGACCACACGCCCCGCCCCGTCACGGACCAGACGCGCCGTGTCCCCGACCGCGTTCATGGCCGACACCAGATCCCCGTGCCCGTCATAACCCAACCGCACCCGCACCCCGGCCGGGTCAGTCACCTCGACGAGCAGGTTCCGGTCCCAGACCAGGCGGGACACCCCGCCCTCCGGATCCGTCACCGTCGACGGATCCCGATCCTCACCCGCATACCCGTACGAAGTGACCGCCCGCCCGCTCTGGCTCTCACCGCCGGTAGCGACCGCAGACCCCGCCCGGCCGCTGGTGTTCCCATTGCTGCCGTCGGCGTCGGCGCTGCTGGTGGTGTCGGTGACGGTGACCCGCACGACCCGGTCGGCCGCGTCCCATTCGTAATCAGACCGGGCGCCGGACGCCTCCTGGCGTGTGACCAGCCGGCCCCGCGCGTCGTACCGGCAGACGGTGGTCCGGCCGTCGCGGCCGGTGACCTGGACCCGGTTGCCCCACTGGTCCCAGCCGATGGACTGGCGGTTCCCGTCCGCGTCCACCATCCCCACCAGGCGGCCGGTCTGGTCGTGGATCCAGGTGTTCGCCCGGCCCCCGTCCTCGTCGGCGACCTGTGTCACACCGCCGGGCAGGTAGGTGTAGTGGGAGAGGCGGCCGAACCGGGACCGCTGCGATGTCACCTGCCCGCGGCCGTTGTAGGTGTTGGCGGCCTCGACCACACCATCCGGGTCCGTGACAGTGGCGATGAGGCCCTGTTCGTTCCACCCGTAGCGGCGGGCCCCGCCGGCAGAAGCGGCTTCCGTGAGTCTGCCGGCCGGGTCGTAGGTGTAGTCGACGCGGCGGCCGTCGTTGGCGGTCAGGGCGGTGATCCGCGTGTGGTGGTCGTTCCATTCGATGGTGACGGCCCGGCCCCGCTCATGCGCCAGGCCGACCAGCCGGTCCCCGTCCCACCGATAATCCACCCTGGTGCCTGGGCCCCGGCTGACCGAGACGGGCCTGCCGGCCCGATCAAAACACCACCGGCCACCGGCATTGTCCGACACCACGAACACCCCGGCACCACCAGCGGCGCCGGTGGTGGGGGCGTCGCCGGGGGTGGGGCCGGTGGTGTCGGTGGTGGTGGTGTGGAGCCAGTAGGTGTCGCCGACGGCCCGGTCCCAGCCGCCGGCGAGGCGGCTGAAGGTGATGTGGCGGCCGGAGGGCTGCACCCACACTGCGCCGTCCTCGTCGATGAGCAGTCGTTGGTCGGCGGTGGAGGCCCAGCCGGGCCCGAACGCCCCGATACCGGCCGACAGGGAATTGTACACGCGGTCGAACCCCAACGACGCGCACCCGCCGCTGAAGGCGAGGTCGGTCTCGGGTTCGATGAAGTTCCCGGTGGTCGTGTTGACCGGGTCGTCCGCGTAACCGGAGGTCTGCGGGTCGCCCCGGATGGTGGGGGCGGTCACGTCGACCGGCTGGCGGGACTGGGTCACGCCCGCGGCCTGCAAGGAGGCGTCGATGGCCGCGTCCGAGACCGCCGAGATGGCCCCGGAGGCGCCGGCGGCCTCGAACGCGGCCGCGACCGTGTCGACCCAGCGGGTCTCGTTCGTGTTGTTCGATTCGAAGGTGGTCAGGGCGGTCGTGATCCCCGACGTGTCGATGCTGCACCACGAGCACCTCGCCTGGAAGTCGGCGATGGCGCCGTCGAGGGTGCCCTTCTGCGTCGTGACCGTGTCATTGGCGCCGGTCACGTTCGTCGAGTACGTGCGCAGGTCGTCGGGCCGGGCCGAGCTCGTGGCCCCGGCGGCCCCCGGGGCGGGTTCGGACCAGGGTGTGGTCGTGACCTCGTGGGGCTGCGGGAGTGGCACCTGGGCGGGTCCTGCGGGGGGCTTGTCGCCGTTGGACACCCAGTCCCAGCCCTTCTTGACAATGTTCTCCCGGTCCTGCCGGTCGGCCCACTCCTTCGCCTGCCTCCTCCGCTCACGCTCGGCCTGGGCGGCCTCCTTCAACGCCTGCACCTCGGCTGCGAGATCATCCAACGCCGACGCGATGTTCGTGCAGTCCGTCGAGGCTGTTTTCGCGTTCGTGTCGAACACGTCCGCGTAGTGGCCCTCGAAGTCGGTCGACGCCGTCGACGCCCACGACGTTCTCGAGGCGGCCTGCCCCGTCAGGGTGCCCGACAGGACCGCCGCCGCCGACTTCAGGGTGTCGGCCGCCGCGTCGTCGAACGCCACCGGCTCGTCATAGGCTCCCAGCTTGCCCGAGTACTCGGCCACGACACGATCCTTCCCACACAGGTACAGACGGGCCAACACCGGGGGGCGGGCGGCCACACCCCACCGACGCTAAACCAGGGCGCCGACACGGCGCCACAGACGCCCGGCCCGCGTGGGGAAGGAACCAGGGAACCCCCTCAGGGGGCTGGGGACCCGAAGCCCCACAGGCGCGAGGAACACAGCGTGCCGGGACGAACCGCCCGGCTGCGACAAGGTTTCAGCGGGAGCACGAGGTCATGCGCGTGGTGCACGCCGTGAAGGATGCGCGCCACGCTCCGCGGAGCGCCCGACCCGGTTCGGCCCGGCCGCTTCTCAGCGGATGCCCAGCCCCAAGGACCCCGACGGGTCGCTGTGCGGGATGAAACCGGCGGAAACCGCCCCTGCGCCCGGATCGCCGTCCCGACCGCGGGTGAGAATTGAGCCATGACCGACACCGCAGCCGTCAGCCCAGCCCGCCTCGCCGTGCTCACCTCCGGCGGTGATGCGCAGGGCATGAACGCCGCCGTCCGCGGTGTCGCGCGCACCGCGATGAGCCGGGGCGCCGAGGTCTTCGCCGTCTACGAGGGCTACCAGGGCCTCGTCGACGGGGGCGACGCGATCCGGCGCTTCACGTGGGGGGATGCCGGGAACATCCTGGGCCGGGGCGGCACGTCCATCGGCACCTTCCGCTCGAAGGAGTTCCGCACCCGGCAGGGCCGTCTCAAAGCCGCGAAGAACCTGGTGGAACGCGGGATCGACCGCCTCGTCGTGATCGGCGGTGACGGCTCGCTGACCGGCCTGGACGCCTTCCGCGCCGAATGGCCCGGGCTCATGGACGAGCTGGCCGGTGCGGGGCTCATCAGCCCCGAGATGGCCGCCGCCCACCCGGCCCTCATGATCGCCGGCCTGGTCGGCTCGATCGACAACGACCTCGTCGGCACCGACATGACGATCGGAGCCGACTCCGCCCTGCACCGCATCGTCGACGCGGTCGACGCCATCACCGCCACCGCCGCCAGCCACCAGCGCTGCTTCGTCGTCGAGGTCATGGGCCGCCACTGCGGCTACCTGGCGCTCATGAGCGCCATCGCCGGCGGTGCCGACTACGTGCTCATCCCCGAGCTGCCGCCGGACGACGGCTGGGAGGAGCAGATGTGCGCCGAGCTGCGCCGCGGCCGGGCCGCGGGCCGGCGCGAGTCGATCGTCGTCGTCGCCGAGGGGGCGCAGGACCGCACGGGCGAACCGATCACCAGCGAGTACGTGCGCGCGACGATCAGCCGCATCAACGGCGAGGACGCCCGCCTGACGAACCTCGGCCACGTGCAGCGCGGCGGCAAGCCGAGCGCCTACGACCGCTGGGCCAGCACCTGGCTCGGCTACTCGGCGGCCCTCGAGGCGCTCACCGCGGGCCCCGCCACCGAGGGCGTCGTCCTGGGCATCCGAGGCTCGGAGATCGTGCGTCTGCCTCTGGCCGAGGCGGTCGCGAGGACCCGACGGGTGCCCGAGCTCATCGCGGCCGGCGACTACGACGCCGCGATGGGCCTGCGCAACGAGGACTTCACCGACATGGCGCGGATCTTCACCGAGCTCACCCACCCGAACCGGGTCACGACGAAGGAGGACTCCCCGCGCGTGGCGATCCTGCACGCCGGTGGCCTGGCCCCGGGCATGAACACGGCGGCCCGAGCCGCGGTGCGTCTGGGCATCGCCCGGGGCCACACCATGCTGGGCGTGCGCAACGGCTTCACCGGGCTGCTGCGCGGCGCGGTCGACGAGCTCGGCTGGGAGGACGTCGAGGGCTGGACCGGCGCCGGCGGCGCGGAGCTCGGTCTGCGCCGCGACGTGCCGGGCGTCGAGCAGTTCTACGCGATCAGCCGGGCGCTGGAGGACCACCGGGTGGACGCCCTCATGGTGATCGGCGGCTGGAACGCCTATCAGGCGGCCCACCTCATGCAGGGCGAGGCCGACCGCTACCCGGCCTTCCGCATCCCGATCGTCTGCGTGCCGGCGACCATCGACAACAACCTGCCCGGCAGCGACGAGGCCATCGGCGCCGACTCCGCCCTCAACGAGATCGTCGACGACATCGACCGCATCAAGCAGTCGGCGGCGGCCACGACGCGCTGCTTCGTCGTCGAGACGATGGGCCGCCACTGCGGCTACCTCGCGCTCATGGGCGGCCTGGCCGGCGGGGCCGAGCGCATCTACCTCGACGAGGACGGCATCGGCCTCGACCAGCTCAACCAGGACGTGCGCTGGCTGCGCGACTCCTTCGGCCGGGGGCGCCGCCTGTTCCTCGCGGTGCGCTCCGAGAGGGCCTCCGAGTCGTACACGACCGACTTCCTGGGGCGCCTGTTCGAGGGCGAGAGCCACGGCCTGTACGACGTGCGGACGAACATCATCGGGCACGTGCAGCAGGGCGGCGAGCCGAGCCCCGCCGACCGGCTGCTCGCCACGCGGATGGCCGCGGCGGCCCTCGACGTGCTGGCCCGCGAGCTCGGCGCCGACGAGCCGACGGCCCGCTACCTCGGCCTGCGCGGCGGCCGGATCGAGGACCACCCGCTGGCGCACATGACCGAGTACGTCAACAGCGTGAAGCGCCGCCCCCGCACGCAGTGGTGGATGGAGCTCCGTCCGGTCGTTGCGGCGGTGGGCAGGGAGCCGTCCTCGTGAGCGCGGCCCGGCGCGGACCGACCGGCGGCTCCTCGGCGGTGGAGTCGTTCGTGCGAGCACGGCCCGGTCGATGATCCACCGCGCTCCGGGCAGGTTGTGGGGCCCGCATCGGGGCCTCGCGCGGGCGGGATGCGGCCCGTGCGGTGCCCGAGGGCCTCTCCGCCGTCGACATCCCACCCTTGTGAGGAGGCGCGACCGCGCGGTGCCCGAGGACCGCCCGCATGGGTGGGCGCGGTCTGACATCCATGTCACCGCTCCGGACGCACTCGGGGACCGTCCGCGGGACCGGGACGAGGCCGTCGGGTCGACCCGGGTGTTCCCTCTTCATGAGGTTTGACTAGGCGAGACGTGCACGCTGACGGCCCTCCATCACCTCCTGCAGCAGGGTGATCGTCTCCTCCTGGAGGTCGATACCCGTGGCCCTGGCCGCCCTCGTGACCTGGAGGACGAGCCGCTCGGCCTCGGGCCGGTCCCCGGCCAGGTGCTCGGCGCGCAGCAGCGTCCTCAGAAGGTGCTCGTCGTCGGGCGCGGCGGCCAGGGCGGTGCCCACCGCCCGACGGGCGCCGTCGAACTCGCCGCGAGCCAGCAGACGCTCGCCCAGCTCGACGCCGATGTCGCGGATCGTCGAGATCATGTCCGAGCGCATCCGCTCGGCCCAGGCCCACTCGCCTGGCGCGGCGTCGGCGAGCGGCGCGCCCCGCACCATCGTCAGGGCCCGCTCGAGCACGTCGTCGCCGACCCGGTTGACGCCCGGCGTGATGAGCAGGCGCAGTTGCTCCCAGTCCGAGCTCACCTGCGGGTGCAGCGTGATGCGTCCGCTGTAGGCATCGGGCAGGTAGGGCTCGCCGTCCTCGTCCGCGCCGAGCCAGGCGCGCAGACGGGACAGGTTCGAGCGACGGGTCGTGTCGGCCACGAGGAGCTCGCGGGTCATCCTGGCGGCGGTGCCGGCCGGGTTCTCGAGGATCCAGGCGCAGTACTCCTGGCACTGGCGCACGGCCCGCGCCGGGCGCGGCCCCCGCGCGCCCAGCAGCTCGACGGGGCCGAGCAGCCGCAGGAACGGGGCCGGTGGAACGGTGTCGGTGAGGGGTGCGGGCGGCACGGCGGTCTCCTGACTGGGCGCGGATGCGGTGCCCCGGCGCAGGGGCACGATGTCATCGGGGAGGTCGGGGTCGTTCGTCCACCACCAGGTCTCCGTGTACTCGGTGCTGTCGGCGGCGTCGAAGAGCTCCTCGACGCCACGGCGCGCGGGCGCCATGACCAGCTCGGGGCTGAACTCGCGGCCGTCGAACCGGGCCCGCCACTCGGCGAGCTCGAGCCCGGCCGGTTCGCCGGGCCCCGGCGGGGCGATGACGCAGACGCCGACCCTGACGAGCTCGTCGGCGCCGATCCCGCAGGGCTCGTCGAGCAGGACGACGATCGGCTCCCAGGCCTCGGCCACCTGCGGGTCGGCCCGCAACTCGGCGGCGCCACCGCGCCCCAGCAGTGACGAGCGCCTGTCGACGAGGTGCTCCAGCTCCCGCGCCAGGTGTGCCCCGTCCGGTGACACGGCGATCCGCGGGCTGTCCAGGCGGGCCAGCCAGGCGCAGTCGGGGCCGACGCGCACCTGGACGGGCGGGCCCGACTCGTCGGACAGCTGGATGGCGACCGAGGCCCGCAGACCGTCCGCGAGCTCGGGATGCCGTGCCGCGACGGTGAGCAGGCCGCTCGCCAGCAGGTCCACGTCGACGGGGCCGTCGGGGGACGAACCGAGCCGTACCGGCAGCGCGCCGCCGTCGCCCCCGCCGCCGCTGTCGGAGGGGGCGTCCGGCCCGGGCCGACGGCCGGTGCCTTCGCCGCCACTGCGCCGGACGCCCGGGTCGTCCCGGTCGCCGGCGCGCCCCGGGCCCGCCGCGACGGCGGCCAGGGCCGCCCCCACATGGGCTCCGCGCTCACCGGTCGACGGGCTGCGACGACCGACGGGCCGGGCGTTGAGCTGCCAGCGGCGCCGGGCCGCCAGCGCCGCGACGAGAACCCCGGCCGTCGTCGCCCCGATCGGCCCGACGAGCAGGCGCAGGTGCTCGGACAGCTCCTCCTCGTCCGCCAGGGGCCGGGCCCCGCCCGCCTCGGCCGGCGCGTCCTCGACAGGGGCGTCTCCAGCGGGGGTGCTCCCGACCGGCTCGTCGGCCCGGGGGGCGGCGCGGTCCGGGCCCGCCCGCTGCCCGTCGTGCCGGGTCTGCCCGTCCGGGTCCTCGTGCCCGTCCCGCTCCGACGGGTCCGTCGCGGCGCCGGGCCCGGCCGGCACCGCGAGCACCTCGCCCGGCCGGATGAGCGAGGGATCGGCCACCTGCGCGTTGAGCGCGGCGATCTGCGGCCAGCGGGCCCCGTCGCCGAGCTCGGAACGCGCGATGGACCACATGCTGTCGCCCTCGTCCACCGCGACGGCGACCGTGCCCTCGCCGGCGTTCCGGTCGTCGACGCGGTGGGAGAGCGGGCGCGCCGGGGCGCCCCCGTCGGAGCCGTCGTCCGCAGCGGCCGGGGCCCCGGCGCGGACCGGCCCGGGTATCTCGAGCACGGTGCCGGGCCGGAGCGGGTCGAGCGGGGAGAGGACGATGCTGCGGTTCGCGTCGGCGATGCGCCGCCAGTCCTCGCCGGCGCCGTAGTAGCGCTCTGCCAGGCCCCACAGGTCGTCCCCGTCGGCCACCGCGTGCTGCACGGCGTCCGACCCGGGCGCCGCCACGGGCACGGCCTCGGCCTGCTCGGTGGGGGCGGGCGCCGCGGACTGGGCGGCCCGGGGCGGCGCCTGGTCGGCGGCCCGAACCCCGGGAGCCGGCTGCGACTGCGTCGCGGCGAGTCCGGCGATGGAGGCGACGAGCACCGCCGCCAAGGGCGCGAACAGCCCGGCGCCGGGCAGATCGAGGCGCACCGCGCCGCGGGTGAGGAGCCCGATCGTCTCGCAGACGAGCGAGGCGACCAGCAGCAACCAGGCCAGCCAGCCGAGCAGTGTGAGGACGACGAGCACGAGCGAGCCGTCGTCGGGCCGCGTGAACAGTCGGGCCCACGGGATCCGGCCGAGCAGGTCGAGTCGTCCCCAGCGGACGAGCGCCCAGGCGCCGCCCGGGACGAGGGCGACGAGGACGGCGCTCGCCGCGAGCCGCGCGAGGAGTCTTCTCATGGTTGCCGCTCCCTGAAGCTGTCGAGTCGGGAACCGGCGTGCCCCTCCACGGTGAGCGCGCCGGGCATGGGGATGAGCAGATCCGTGAAGGGCACCTCGCAGGTGACGTCCACGCCGACGTCGCCGCCCTGTCCGGGCGGGGCCGAGAAGGCCGAGACGTCGATGCCGACCGTCGGGCCGGTGCAGCTGCTCCCCACGGTCTCGAGATCGGCGTCGATCGCCGCCGACGCGGCCTGCTCGGCCTCCGCGCCGCTGCGCGCGAGGGTCGCGGCGCGAGCCCCCGCGGCGGCGGCCTCGCGCACCTGCGAGCGCACCGACCACAGCCGCCACCCCGCGGTGAGCAGGGCGATCACCGCGACGACGGCGGGAACGACGATGACGAGCTCCAGGCTCGCCGAGCCGCGCTCGTCACCGTGGCGGGTTCGTGCTCGTGGATCGCTCATCGCTCCTCCTGCCACTGCTCCTGCCGGGCGCGCCCGGCCCTCAGCCGCGCTCCCTGGCCCGCGTCGAGCTCGCGCCGACCCGGGCCAGCCCGAGGTCGAGGGCGAGCGGAACCCGGGCCCGGACCGTCACGGTGACCTGCGTCGGCCCGGCGTCGACGGAGGTCGTCACGTCGGCCAGCTCGCCGGTCATCGAGCGGACGACCTCCTCGGCCCTGCCGGGGCCCTCATCGGCGAGGGCCTGCGTCTCGGCGGCGGTCATCGCCGCCTGTTGGACGATGCTGCGGGCGTGCAGCCACACGCCCGCGTCGATGGCGCCGAGCAGGGCGAGCATGATCGCCGGGGCCAGCACGGCCCACTGGATCGACTGGCTGAGGCCCCGCTCGTCGCGGCGCCCGTGGCTCCCGCTCCGTCCGCTCCGCTCGCGGGCCCGACGGCCCGGGAGCCCTCGACGCGGGCCCGTTCGGCGGGCCTCGGCGGTCATGACGGCATGTGCGCCGTGACATAGGCGCGCACGGCGGCCACGACGACGCCCGCGACGGCCACCGCGCCGGCCAGCAGGACGGCGTTCTCGGTGGACTGCGACAGGCCCCGCTCGTCGCGGCGGGCGCGCGGGGCCGGCCCGACGAGGACGCCGACGAGCAGCGCGCCGAGACGCGCCACGGGGTCGGGGAGCACGGGGGCGGGGAATCGGTCGTTCATGACGGTCTCCTTCATGGGGTGGGGTGGGACGGATCCGGCGCCCGGCCTCAGGCCAGGCCGGCGAGTCTGAGCAGGGGCGGGGCGATGAAGGCCAGGCCGAAGACCATGACCGGCAGCGCCATCCAGATGGTCATCCGCTCGCTGACCTCCTGGGCGGCGGCGCGCTCGGCGGTCAGGTGGGCGTCGCGCAGCTCCTCGACCCGGGCGGCGAGCGGCTCGGTGAGCGAGGCGCCCTGGTCATCGAGCTGCATGATGTCGGCCAGGTCGGTCAGCGCCGGGAGCCTCAGCTCGTCGGCCAGCGACCGCAGCCCCGACCACGGGGTGCGCTGTTCCAGGCCCGCCTGCGCCAGGACGCCGCGCACCCGGCGGAACACCGGCGCGTCCGAGACCGCGGCGGCCGCCTCGAGGGCCTGCGCGCCCGAGCGGTTCGACATGCGCTCCAGCAGCACGAGGTCGAACAGGGTGAGCAGCGCCTCGTCCGCCGCGAAGCGGGCCCGCTCGGCGCCGCGCCGCAGCGCCACGTCGGGCCAGCACCAGCCGGCTGCGGCCGCCACGACCGACAGCCCGCCCGTCGGGGCCGGCAGCGGGGCGCCCATGAGGGCGCTGAGCGCCATGACGAGCACCGGGGCGCCCAGTCCGGCGAGGGCCAGCACGATCTTCTCGGCCACGAAGTCGCCGATCGACCGGTCGTGCAGCCCCAGCAGCCGAGTGGTCCGCTCGCCGAGCGGGATGCGCAGGCGCGTGTACGCCCCGGCGCCCAGCCGCTCCAGGGCGCTGTCGGCGTCGTGCACGAGATCGGCCTGGGCGGGCGCCTGCTGCGGGTCGCGCCCGTCGAGGACGGCGAGGGCGTCGCCCATCCGCACGGCCCGCCGGCTCGCCCCGAGGAGCACGAGGAAGAGACCGAGCCCGAGGAGAAGCCCGGCGGACGAGACGATGACGAGGGGCTCAACGATCATGACGACCACCCGCCGTCTGGAGGACGCGCTCGCGGCGCCGGGGGCGGGCCACCGTACGCAGCATGACGAGGGAGCCCAGGTAGGCCGCCAGGAGCAGCGCCCCCACGAGCTGCCCGGCCCCTGAGGCGTACGGGGCCATGTAGCCGGGGCTCACCAGTGCCACGCCGGCCAGCACCGCGAGCGTGATGACCGTGACCTGGCGCACGACGATCCGCGGCTTGGCCCGCTCCGTCCCGATCTCGCGCAGCGCGGCCAGCCGCCTGCGCGTGTGCTCGCCGAGGGCGCGCAGGGCGCCGGCCGATCCGGTGCCGCCGCGGCGGGTCGCGACGATGAGCGCCGCGATGACGGCGTCGGCGTCGGGGCTGGCGAGCTCGTCGGCCATGGCGCGCAGCGAGGCGTCCAGGGTCCAGCGCGCGTCGAGCCGGGCGATCACCGCGTTCACCGGGCCCCGCAGGACGACGGGCAGCTGCGCCCTGGTGGCGCGGATCGCGTCGACCGTCGACTTCCCCGTGGAGACCGAGCCGATGAGCAGCCGCACCCACCGGTCGAGCGCCTCGAGGACGAGGAGGTCCCGGTCGGCGGGGCCGGCCAGCAGGGCCGGGAGCACGAGGACGAGCGCCGGCACGCCGATCAGGACGAGCGGCTGGCGGGTGAGGGCGAAGCCCGCGAGACCGCCGGCGGCCGCCGCGGCGAGCCTGATCCGCCGCGCCCGCGGGGCCGTCGTCCACCACGAGACGGCCCTGGCCCGCAGATCCGCGAGGACGCCCGCGCCCGGCCCTCGGCCCGACTCGGACCCGAGCCCCAGGACGAGCGAGACCGCGCCGATGAGGAGCAGCGTCGCGCTGGCGGCGACGAGCGCGGTCATGGCCGCGCCCCCTCGCCCGCGAAGGGCGCCAGCTCGGCGAGCAGCTCCTCGCCGGGGTCGAAGACCTCCGGTTCGCCGTCGCGCCCGGCCCGGTAGACCAGGTGCGTCACGGGGCGTTCGCCCTCGACCGCGCCCGTCAGCGAGCGGATCTCGCCGATGAAACGGCGCCGGGGCCCGCCGCGCCAGCTGTCGTCGAGCAGGGTGACGTGCACGAGCAGATGGATGTTGTAGGCGATCTGCCGGTAGGCCTCGTCCAGGCGCAGCACCCCGCCGGCCGCCACCCGGGCGGCCAGCCGGTCCATCGTCGAGGCCGCCGAGTGCGAGTGCGTCGTGGTGAGCGCGCCGGCCCCCGACTGCATGGCCTGGAGCATCGCGCCCGCCTCGTTGCCGCGCACCTCGCCGACGACGAGCCGGGCGAGGTTCTGCCGCAGCGCCTCGGGGATGAGATCGGCCACCGTGTACTCGCCGATGCGCCGCCCGTCGATCACCTCGCCGAGACCGACCGTGGCCTGGAGGGCCACCATGTTGCGGCGCCGCGGCTGCAGATGGGTGAGGAGCTCGTAGTCGGTCTCGAGGGTGCCGAAGCGCTCCGTGTCGGGGATCGCATCGACGAGGGCCCGCAGCAGTGTCGTCTTGCCGGCGCCCTGGTCGCCCGAGATGACGATCGACAGGCGCGCCAGCACCGCGCGGCGCAGCAGGTCGGCGACCTCGCGGGGCATCAGCCCGCCGGCGGCCAGCCGGCCCAGGCTCACGTCGGTGAGCAGGTGCTGGCGGATGATCACCGAGGGCCTGTCGGCCAGCCCGAAGCCGATGGCGTGCAGGCGGAAGCGGTCGCCGACGGCCACGGTGATCGTCGGATGGGCGTCGTCGAAGGGCCTGGGCGGGTTCGCGTTCTCGCCGAGGAAGCGCACCGCCGCGACGAGCTCCTCGTCCGAGTCGGCGACCGGTGCGAGCTCGCGGCGCCGCCCGTCGCCGAACTGGGCGACGACGGTGTCGAAGCCGTGGATCTCGATGTTCTCGGCGTCGGGGATGTCGAAGACCGGCTGCATGCGCCCGTAGCCGAAGATCGCGTCCTCGACCGCCTTCGCGTACCGCCGCTCGAGCGCCAGCGGCCACAGCGCCCGGCCCGAGCGGGCCAGCTCGTCGGCGTGCTCGTGCACGGTGCGGACGATGATCGAGCGGCCCATGAGGCGGCGGTCCTCGGGGGCCATCGTGCGCCGGTGCTCCAGCTCCCACTGCTCCCGGCGCTCGGTGATGAGCTCGGACGCCGTGGCGCGCAGGGCGATGACGACCTGCCAGTCGGGCTCCGCGTCCTCGTCGAGGGCCTGCGCCGGGCCCGTGCCGCGCCGGGCCCTACCCGCGCCGTCGGCGCCCGGCCCGGGCGCGAGA
Organism: Propionibacterium acidifaciens DSM 21887; assembly: GCF_000426605.1. Classification (GTDB taxonomy): domain Bacteria; phylum Actinomycetota; class Actinomycetes; order Propionibacteriales; family Propionibacteriaceae; genus Propionibacterium; species Propionibacterium acidifaciens. The sequence goes on along the minus strand of NZ_AUFR01000011.1, from coordinate 69,860 downwards.
CGCGCCGAGGGCGCGGCCTCGGGCCGGCGGGGGCACTCCGGCGCGGTCGACGGCGCGCCCGCGGGGCCGTCCTCCGCGGAGCCCCCGGTCGTACCCGTGCCGGCCTGCTTGCGTTCGCGCAGCGCCCGGGCCGCCCAGCCGGGCGGCGGGGGCGCGGTGCGCAGGCCCGAGAACGCCAGGCCCAACCCGATCCCGGCAGGGTCGGCAGGCCCGGGGCTCCTCGACTCGTACGGGTTCATCGGGCACCCCCGATCGGCGCCGGGACGCGGCCGTCCCCGCGCACCACGGCCGCGGGGGCGCCGTCCGCCCGTTCCCCGCCCGCCGCGCCGTCGGGCCGGGGAGCCCCGCCCGGGCCCAGCGACGAGGCGAGCGCGGACGCGGCGGCCCGGGCGCCGCGCAGCAGGCCGCGCTGCTCGAAGCGCCGCGGCGCCGTGACCCCGTCGCTCAGCACCGCCGCCTGCTCGGGCCGCCAGCCCAGGTCGGCGACGACCGGCAGCCCCAGCTGCCCCGTGATCTCGGCGTCGCCGTACGGCATGCCGGGGCCGACGACGAGGAATCCCGGCTGCGCGCCCGACGCGGCCTCCTCGAGCGAGGAGCGCAGGTCGTCCAGGTGCAGGCGCACGGCGGCCAGCGAGCGCAGGGTGCTGCGCACGACGACGAGCACGGCGTCCGCGGCGGCGAGCAGCGGGCGGGGCAGGCCGCCGCGGCCGATCCGCCCGGCGTCGACGATCACGTCGACCCCGCTGCCCGACAGCGCCGCGAGGGCCTCGGCCAGCTCGACCCAGACCGGCTCGAAGACGACGGCCGAGCCCGGGTGGGTGAAGCCGGGCAGGAAGCGCCGGACAGGCGCCTGCTCCGCCGCGTCCGCGCCCTCGGGCCCGGGGTCGAGAAGGGGAACGGTGCGGCCCCACAGCAGCGGGGCGATCGGCTGCAACTCGCGGTGCGCCTGCGCCAGGTCGACGAGTCCCCGCGAGGCGACGGGCGCCGCGCGCAGCCAGCCGGCCTGCACCGCCTGGGCCGGGTCGCGGTCGCAGTCGACGAGCAGCACGCCGCGCGGCCAGCCGAGCGCCAGGGCCAGCGCCGAGGTCGTGACGCCCGGGGACCCCGTCGCCGAGCACAGCATGACGAGGGCCATCACGCGCCTCCCGTCTGGACGACGACGAGACGGCCCACCGAGGCCAGCCCGGCCAGGTGGAGCGCGACATCGGTCCGGACCTGCACGTCGAGCGACCAGGAGCCGTCGCTGGCCTGGACCGGCGTGCTGACGACCATGCCAGGGCTCTGCTCCTTGGCCAACTCGGCGTCGGGGTCGTCGTCGGGCGCGGGGGCCGTGGCGAGCACGACGTCCGCACCCGGCACGAGGGTGCTCGGGACGCGGCCCGCGGGCAGGTGGAGGCCGATGACCGAGGTGCCCGGGGCGATCGCCGAGTCGCCGATGGAGTCGGCCGTGACGAGGGCCCCGGACGGCAGGTCGACGAGCGCGGTGCGTCCGACGAGGGCGTCGAGGCGGTCGGCCGCCACGGTGGACACGCCGGACGCCGCGCCGATGCTCGTCGTGGTGAGGTCGCCGGCGCCGACCTGCTCGCCCCGGGCCAGCGCGCGGGCGACGACGATCACCTGGTGGGCGTGCGTCGTCCGCTGCCAGGCGACGGCGCAGCCCAACCCGCCGAGGCAGGTGCAGAGCAGGCCGATGAGGATGAGTCGCGGACTCCTGCGGGCGCGCAGCGAGGGCGACCCCGTCCGCTGGAGGAACGCGGGGATCTGATGCGTTGGAGCAGCCATGGGGGTGGGCCTTTCGCGGGGACCGTCATTGGTTCCGTACCCGTACCCAACCCGCTGCGCGCCCCGCAGCACAAGAGCCCGCGGGAAATGTGGACAACTTTCCCGCTCCGTCGCCCCGCGCGGGTGGCCGCGTCCCGCCCGCCGGGCCGGCGGACCCGGGTGGTGCTCACCGGGCGGTCCCCGGGGCCGCCCGGGGGCCGGCTCCGGGACAATGGGAGGGATCGTCGTCCGTCAGGAGCACCAGCCCATGTCAGAAGCCATCACCGCGCCGGGAGCCGGCACCGCAGCGAGGACGAAGGACCCCGTCGACCAGGTGCCCCCGGTCGGTCGGCTCGCCGTCCTGGGCGTCCAGCACGTGCTGGCCTTCTACGCCGGCGCGGTCGTCGTGCCCCTCGTCATCGCCAGCGGGCTCGGCCTCGACTCGGAGACGACGATCCACCTCATCAACGCCGACCTGCTCACCTGCGGCATCGCCTCGATCATCCAGTCGGCCGGTCTCGGCCCCCGGATCGGCGTGCGCCTTCCGCTGCTCCAGGGCGTCACGTTCACCGCGGTGAGCCCTCTCATCGCCATCGGCCTGGCCAACGGCGGCGGGGTCGCCGGCCTCGGCGCCATGTACGGCTCGATCATCGTCGCCGGGCTTCTCACCTTCCTCGCGGCGCCCCTGTTCGCGAAGCTCCTGCGCTTCTTCCCGCCCGTGGTCACCGGCACCCTCCTGACCATCATGGGCACCACCCTCATGAACGTCGCCGCCTCCGACATCGTCTCGTGGGGGACCGGGGCCGCCGAGGGCCAGGACGCCGCCGCCCTGACCGTCCGCGGGCTGTGCTACGCCCTGCTCACGCTCGCCGTCATCGTCGTCGTCCAGTGGCTGTCCAAGGGCTTCGTCGCCACCATCTCCGTGCTCATCGGCCTCGTCGCCGGCACGCTCGTCGCCCTGGCCCTCGGCGACGCCAACTTCTCCGCCGTCGGCCGGGCGGGGGTCGTCGGCGTCACGACGCCCTTCCACTTCGGCCTGCCGCGCTTCACCGTGGCGGGCATCGTCTCGATGGTCATCGTCATGGCGATCACGGCCGTCGAGACCACCGGCGACGTCTTCGCCACCGGCGAGGTCGTCGGCCGGCGCATCACCTCCCGGCACATCGCCAACGCCCTGCGCGCCGACGGCCTGTCCACCCTGCTCGGCGGCGTGCTCAACTCGTTCCCCTACACCTGCTTCGCGCAGAACGTCGGCCTCGTGCGCCTGTCGCGTGTGAAGTCCCGCTGGGTCGTCACGACCGCGGGCGCCGTCATGATCGTGCTGGGCCTCCTGCCCAAGGCCGGGGCCGTCGTCGACTCGATCCCCTCGCCGGTCATCGGCGGCGCCTCGCTGGCCATGTTCGCCTCCGTCGCCGTCGTCGGCATCCAGACCCTGCGCACGGTCGACCTGCACGACAACCGCAACTCCGTCATCGTGTCGACCTCGATCGGGCTGGCCCTGCTCGTCACCCTCCAGCCCCGGCTCGCCACGATGGTGCCCGGCTGGCTGCAGATCCTCTTCGGCTCCGGTGTCACCCTCGGAGCCGTCGTCGCGATCATCCTCAACATCCTGTTCTTCCATGTCGGCCCGCACCGCACGCCCGACGTCGCCGTGAGCGACGGCCGGCAGGTCGACCTCGAGGAGATCAACGCGATGAGCCCGGACGCCTTCGCCGCCGCCTTCGCCCTGCTGTTCAGCGGCGCCGTCTGGCCCGTCGAGCGAGCCGCGCAGGCCCGGCCCTTCGCCTCGGTCACCGCCCTGCGCGAGGCCTTCGAGGACGCCGTCCTCGCAGCCGCCCCCGATGAGCAGAAGTCCCTCGTGAACGGCTACGTCGACATCGTCGATCTCGTCGCCGCGGACGCCGACGGCCGGACGGCGGACGACCAGCAGGCGCAGGTCGACGTCGGGTCCATCGCCCTCGACCGCATGGATGACGTCCAGCGCGGCGAGCTCGCGGCGGCCTCGGCCGCCTACCGCGAGCGCTTCGGCATGCCGCTCGTCGTCTGCGTGGCCAACCTCGCCTCCCGCGAGCAGCTCATCGCCGACGCCTGGCGCCGCGTCGAGCACTCGCCCGAGCTGGAGCGCCGCGTCGCGCTGGGCCAGGTCGTCGAGATAGCCGAGAACCGCTTCGACCGGCTCGTCGCCGACGCGAACCCGGTGCGCACCGCCTGGTCCCGCAAGTTCGAGCAGCTCGAGAACTGAGTTCCGGGCGTCCTGCGACCCTTGAACGCAGTCACAGCGCGTGCGCGCGGATCGTGCACGGGTGGCGCTGTCAGCCGCATGCGGGGACGGGTCGGGCCGTCGAGCCCGCACTGGGGGCGCCCCGGATCCGGCGAAGGACGCGGCGGCGCTCCACGGGCGGGCCCGGCGGTCGCCTGGCGTGGCACGACTCCCGACCGGGTCGATCAGTTCTCGGCCGGTGCCGTCGGCGCCCCGTCCGGCCCCGCCGCGTCCTCCCCGGTCTTCTCGGCCTCGTCGGCGGCGAGGACCAGGTAGACCTGCCTGCGCGTCGCATCGAGGAGCTCGGCGACCCTCCGCCGCTGGGCCTGCGTGCCCGAGCGGGCGGCCTGCGCGACGGCGCTGCGCAGAGCCCCCATCGCCGGGCGCAGATCGAGCGTGCCGGCCATGTCGCGCGTCATGCGCTCCCAGGGGGCCGTTCCGGGGTGCTCGGCCAAGCGGCTCGTGCCGGCCTCGGTGATCGTGTAGATCTTTTTGCCGCCCTCGCCCTCCTGACAGCTGACCAGGCCCTCGTCGGCCATCGCCTGCAGTGCCGGGTAGATCGAGCCCGGCCCCGGCTTCCACAGATTCCGCGATCTGTCGGCGATGGCGGTCATGACCTGGTAGCCGGTGGACGGCTGCTCGGCGATGACGCGCAGCACGGCCTGGCGCACATCGCCGCGGCGCCCGCGGCCCCGTCCGGGGTGCGGCGGAGTGGGCCGCCCCCAGCCGTCACGGGGCCCGCCGTCGGGTCGGGCGCCCATCGGGGGCCTGCCTCCCCAGGGGTCCCGGGGGGCCTGCTCGTCCCAGTCGTCGCGCCCGTCCCAGGGGCCGCGGGGCCCATCGGCGCTGTCCCACGGCCCGCACCCGCCGCGCCGACGGCGCCCTCTGGCCTCGTCGCGGGGCGTGCGGTGCTCGTCGTCCCTGCCGGCGCCGGGGCCGTACGGGGGACGCCCGCGGCGCCGGCTCTCGGCCCCGGCGCGACCCTCGCAGTCCTCGTGGCGGTGTCGGCTGCGTCCTGCCGGGCCGTGCCCGATGTCGTCCGGGTTCATGGCCATGTAGTGCTCGAAACGCCTTCTCATGATTCTGTCCTCGCCTCTCGTGCCCTTGTCGGGTGATGCTCGTGATGGTCGTCGGGCTCCTCTGGGCTCTTCGCGCGCCGGGTGGGTTCGCTCTGCCCCGCCTGCGGATGGTCGCCGGGCTTCCCGGGGCCCTTCGTGCGTCTGCCGCCCCGTACGGGGTCGACGAGCCGTCCGGATCGGGCCCGTGCGGCGGCCCAGGAACATGGACGCCCGGCCATCATGTCGATGTATCGAATGCTACTTCGATACATCGACACAATCAAGAGTGCACGGCCGACGGGCGGGGTCGAGCGCGGGGTTGCGGCCCGGAACCGCAGTCACAGCGCCGGCGCGCGGATTGTGCGCGGGTGCGCGCTGCCAGCCGCATCCAGGGACGCCCGCCGCGCCTCCGGAGGGCGTCAGCGGGTGCGAGGGCGCGTCTCGGGGTCTGGGAACGCTTGCCGAGCCACGGATCGACGTCAGTCCCGCTCGGCCGGTTCGTCGAGCTCGGCCAGCCAGACGCGGGCGTTGTCCCGACGTCTTGACATGTTTCGCACGGCCGGGACATCGGCGCCGAGGACAACGCCGTCGACCGTACAAGGAGATCATCCGGAGCCTCCCCTAGAGCCCATTTCGGTCCGGCTTCATCGCACCACCGGCTTCGGTCCAATCCACGATCCGGTGGTTCCGGGCGTCCAGCACCGCGCAGCAGAAGGTTCAGCCGCCCGTTCCTCCGGGTGCGTGATGACGGGAACCCAACCGGCCCGCCCCTCAGTATGGATTCGGCGTCGAGCCAAGTCGACAGGGAGGCTTATGCAGAACTTAATTCCATGGGCCTGCTGGCTAGGTGTTTCACTTGGATTGTGTCAAGGTTTTGCATAAACCTCAAAGACGCGGGATGTGCTCGGGATTGAGGAGAACTCACTGTCTTCAGTACTGAGAACGAATTCACGATGCCTATCGATGTGGCCCGAGGAATCTGTCACCATCGAGATGGATCATGTGGGTCGGGTTGTTTGCGACCCAAGCCTCGGTCTCCCAGGCAAGGTCGACGAGGAATTTTCTCATGATTGCGAGAGTAGGGAAGCAGGAGACGTAGATGAGCTTCGCGGTGCAGGATGCGAAAATGGTCGAGAGCTCGCTGTGACGGATGTGGTCGATCGGTCCGTGTGTGGACGCGGCCTCCATGAGAAAGAGCCAGTTCTTATCGGGTTCGTGCACGATCAGGTCCGGGAACTTTCCGTGCAAGTCGAGCTGGATTTCCAGAGAGGCAAGTCGCTGTTGCTCGAAAAGCATGAGTTTTGCATCTGCGTCTCCGACGTAGAGGACTTCTCCGCCGGAAATGAAGTAGGCACAGAAATCCTTTATCATGTCCCTGAGCAGGACGTTCTGACCACCGCCTTTAAGATCGATGGTCCTGCCGCCGGGCAGGGTGACTGGTATGCGGGTCATCTCGCGCACCGCTGCATACCTAGTGGCCAATCCGGGCGCGTCCGCGAGGTACTCACCGACCGCTTGCTCGAAATCTGGTGTACCGAACTCTCGGATCACTAGGAGTGCCTCGGGATTGATGCGGTAGTTGTTGAGTGAGGAATTGGTCGGCCGGGAAGGATCATCGTCGTTGTGGAGGCAGAACCCGGCATCCACGAACTGATGCAGGACGAAACGACGGAAGGTCTCACGGGAATTCTCCGCGATCGGATGCTCCAGCCTCTCACGCATCCAGTCCATGATGGCTCGGACTCCGAGGCGTTCTCCAGTGGCCTTTGACCAAGGCGTGTTCTCGTCGACGCCGGCGAGTGCCATGAGGGTGCGGCCTGCCATTTCGTTGGTTCGTTTCGTGTCGAACTCGAGTGCGGTGAGGATCCGTCTGGCCTCCTCCATGGTGCTCACGCGGCCTTCCTCCTAGCGGCGAAGAGTTGTTCGACTGCAATGTCGATGTCGCTGTTCGTCCGAGCCAGCTCGAGGAGCTCGGCATGGCTGGGGAATCTCATGTGTCGCAGGTCGGTCGCGTTGACTTGAGTGTGTCCACTGAAGACGCGGAAGTAGTCGTCGACCCGGGTGGAGTTTAACCATATGGCCAAGCCGCGTGCGAGACCCGGGTCGAGTCCGTGCCCGGCCCGATGAATGTAGTTGAGCTTGTTGTCGAAGGCGGGGGCCCGGTCGTCGTCCCAGACGGCTGCGACGATGCGGCGCTTCTCCTCCTTCGAGGAGAAGCGCTTGACCAAGACGTAGACGCCCGCCGGAACGAGGAGTTTGCTCGCTGTTGTGGAATCGATCGCAAACCACTGGGGTTTTCTCAGTCTCGTGCGGGGGTGTTGGACTGTGCGTTCAACGATGTTGGCCGGGTAAATCATGGGGGAGCAGGGCTGGTCGGGGGAGTGGCGGAGCAGGTCGCGCGAGCGGAAATCCACCACTCGCCCAGTTGAAACCGTCAGTCCGAGGTCAGCGAGAGTTCGGGTCGCGCTCGCCATCCACGACACGGCATCGGCGTCTGACCGGCTGGCCGGGACGAACACGAAATCGGGTGTGACTACTTGGTTTCCGGGGACGATACGTTCAGCGGTTTCAGAGGCCTGATCGACCGACGAATAAAGTCGCACCGGTCCCTGGATTGCATTTGAGGTCACTGACACGATAATCGACTCTTGGAGCACGCCCATGTCTCCGAACACCGAGGAGCGCGATGCGAAAGTGTGGATCGCGTCGATGGCGGCGCGATCCAAGAGACCACGGCGGAAGGATTCATAGTAGGTGCCATTCATCCACGACCTCGGTGTGATCGCCACCATCTGACCACCTGGAGTCAATTGACGCGCTGCCAGCGCCATGAACCCCGCGTAGATGTTGGGGACGACGATCCCTGCATTGCGGAGCAGCACGTCGGCGGTGCTATCAACGCGGAGTTTATGGTAAGGCGGATTCTGAATGACAAGGTCGAAACGTTCGTCACTGGTCACGGCCCACGAGACGTAATCCTCGGCGATGAGGCGAGTCTCGGCCCCGAGCACGGAGCAGTCGTCTAGTGTCTCGCGCAGCGCTGGCAGCAGGGAGGTGTCGTCCTCGACGGCGGTTACGTGAACCCGGAGGCTTGGGGTGACGGTTGCGAGATGGCTGACCAGCGTTGCAGTGAGCATCCCCGATCCGGCGCCGGGATCGAGCACTCGCACGACTCCGTGATCGGGAACCTTGAGCAGACGGGCCATGATCTTGGCGACGGCGGTGGGCGTGAAGAACTGACCTCTCGCCGCTCGCTCGGTCTCGTCAAGATCGGCCAGCGCAGTTTCGCGCCTGCGGGCCGCGCGCCCCACCATGTCCATGACCATCACGGTACCGCTGACCGCCGACACGCCTGCGGTCGCGAGTCTGTCCGGTCCTCATCAGTCGCGGCTGACTCAGCTCCCAAGGATGTTGTCGAGCTCGGCCAGCCAGACGCGGGCGTTGCCGTCGGAGGGGGAGCGCCAGTCGCCGCGCGGGCTCAGCGCGCCGCCGGCGAGCACCTTCGGGCCGTTCGGGACGGCCGTGCGCTTGAACTGCGACTGCATGAAGCGCCGACAGAAGACGCCGAGCCAGTGCGTGATCTCGGCCGGCGTGTAGGAGCGCTTCTCATCCTCGGGGAAGTTCGCCGGCCAGTCGCCCTCGTCGGCGTCGCTCCAGGCCCGCTGGGCGAGGAAGGCGATCCGGTTGGGCCGGAAACCGTGCCGCAGCCAGTAGTAGAGGGCGAAGTCGTGGAGCGCGTACGGGCCGATCGCGTCCTGCGTCGACTGGGGCCGGTCGCCGTCGCCGACGGGGACGAGCTCGGGGCTGATCTCGGTGTCGAGGATCGACTGGAGGACCGCGCCGACCTCGCCCGGGAACTGCCCCGAGGCGATGACCCAGCGGATGAGGTGCTGCATGAGCGTCTTCGGGACGCCCGCGTTCACCGCGTAGTGGCTCATCTGGTCGCCGACGCCGTAGGTGCACCAGCCGAGCGCCAGCTCCGACAGGTCCCCGGTGCCCAGCACGATGCCGCCGCGCTGGTTGGCGATGCGGAACAGGTAGTCGGTGCGCAGACCGGCCTGCACGTTCTCGAAGGTGACGTCGTACTCGTCCTCGGCGTGGCCCAGGTCCTGGAGCATCCGGGTCGCGGCCGGGCGGATGTCGAGCGTCTCGAAGGTGGTGCCGAGCGCCTGCGCCAGCCGCATGGCGTTGCCCCGGGTGCGCGAGCTCGTGGCGAAGCCCGGCATCGTCACGGCGAGGATGTCGGTGCGCGGGCGCCCGGCGAGGTCCATCGCCCGGGCGGCGACGAGCAGGGCGTGCGTCGAGTCGAGCCCGCCCGAGACGCCCAGGACGATCCGCGGCTCGCCGATCGCCGCGAGCCGCTGGCGCAGCGCGGCCACCTGGATGCTGTAGGCCTCGTAGCAGTCCTGAGCCAGCCGCGAGGAGTCGGCGGGGACGAAGGGGAAGCGCTCGACCTCGCGGGCCAGCCCCAGATCGGTGCGCGGCGGGTCGAGGACGAAGTCGATGACCTCGGCCCCGTCGTCGAGGCCGGCTCCGGCCAAGCGGACGGCGTTGTCGTCGAAGGACCCGTTGCGCAGCCGCTCCCCGGTCAGCAGCGCCAGGTCGACGTCGGCGACCGAGGCGCGCGGGCCGTCGGGGAAGCGCTCGGTCTCGGCGAGCAGGACGCCGTTCTCGTGGATCATCGTCTGGCCGTCCCAGGCCAGGTCGGTGCTCGACTCGCCGAGGCCGGCGGCGCAGTAGACGTGGGCGGCCAGGTCCCGGGCCGAGGCCGAGCGGCACATGAGGCGGCGGTCCTCGGCGCGTCCGACGGTGATCGGCGAGCCCGAGATGTTGACCAGCACGGTCGCCCCGGCCAGGGCGGCGCGCGAGCTCGGCGGCACCGGGACCCACATGTCCTCGCAGATCTCCACGTGCACCTGCAGGCCCTCGACGTCGCGGGCGCGGAAGTGCAGATTGTCGCCGAAGGGCGCCCGTCCGAGCCCGCCGAGGTCGATGGCGCCGCGCATGCCCGCGCCGAGCGCGAAGTGGCGCTTCTCGTAGAACTCGCGGTAGTTCGGCAGATAGCTCTTGGGCGCCACGCCGAGCACCCGGCCGCGGTGCACCACCACCGCGCAGTTGTACAGCCGGTTGCCCCGCCGCAGCGGCGCGCCGACGATGAACAGCGGCGTCAGGGCGGCGGTGGCCCGGGCGAAGGAGCCGAGCGCCTCGAGCGTCGCGTCGAGCAGCCGCCCGTTGAGCAGCAGATCGTCGATGGCGTAGCCGGTCAGGCTCAACTCGGGGAAGGCGACGACGGCGGCGCCGCGGCCCGCCATGCGGTGCCCCTGCCCGGCCAGGCGCTCCGCGTTCGTGGCCGGGTCGGCGATCGCCACGGCGTTCGTGCACGCGGCGATGCGCGCGAAGCCCTGGTCGTAGAGCGAGGCGAAGTTCATGGCCCTCCTGTCGTCTGCCGGTGGTGGCCCCCATTGTCGCCCCGCGGCGGCGGGCGACGCACTCCGCGCCCTGCGCCGGCCCGTCAGCTGGCGTCGACGAGACGGTAGCCCCGGCGCACCACCGTCCGGATGGACGCCGGGCTGGCCAGCGCCTCGCGGAGGCGGGCGATGGCGACCTCGGCGGCGTGCGGGTCGGTCGAGTCGCCGGGCAGCACGCGGAGGATCTGCTCGCGGCTCACGGTCTCGCCGGGGTGCCCCGCGAGCAGACGCGCGACCGCCAGCCCGCCCGGCGACAGGCGGAGCGGCCGCTGGCCGAGGGCGGCGTCAGTGGCGTGGACGCGCAGCAGGCCGGCCGGGATGACGCAGGTCAGGGCGTTCTCGGCGACCCGCGTCGAGATGTACCGGACGAGCGCACCCATGCGCCCGCGCTCGGGGCAGCCCGCATCGAGACCTGCCCCGACGAGGGGCTCCGCGGCGACCGGGCCGACCGCGGCGAGGAGCAGCCGGCCCGCCAGGTTCTGGGCGCGCACCTCGGCGAGGGCCCCCGCCCGGTCGAGGGCCCGCACCCAGGCGGCCGAGCCGGGCGAGGAGGTGAACGCCACCGCGTCGAAGCGGGCGGCGCGCAGCTCGTCGATCGAGTCCGTCACGGCCCCGGCGTCGGGCGGCGGGCCCCACCGGTAGACGGTCAACGGCGTCACCTCGGCGCCCGCCTCGCGCAGCGCCTCGGACAGGCCGTCGTCCCCGGCGCCGTGGCACTGGACGACGACGCGCCGGCCCTCGACGCCGGCCCCGAGCAGGCGGTCGAGGATCTCGCGGGAGCTGGCCCGGGGGGAGACCCATGCCGGCTCGGCCCCCGCGCCGCGCAGCGCGCCGAGCGCCTTCGGGCCCCGGGCGATCGTGGAGGTGCCCCGGAGCATCCCGGCGAGCGCCTCGGACAGGCCCGCGGTGTCGGCCGCGTCGAGCCAGGCGCGCAGGCCGATGCCCGTCGTCACGACGACGCAGTCGGGCGGTTCGTCGATGAGGTCGCGGGTGACGCCCAGCAGGCCCGCCTCGTCGATGTGGTGCTCGACCCCCAGGATCGAGGCGATGACCGTGCCGGCGCCGCGGCGCCTCAGGGCGGCCGACAGGTCCTCGGCACGGCGCTGCGCGGTGATGAGGACGCGGGCGCCGGCCAGCACCTCGGTGAAGGCCCCGTCGACGAATCCGTGCGCGGCCGGGCCCCGTGCGGGGAGCTCGGCCTCTGGATTCGTCACGGGCCAAGCCTGTCACGCCCCGCGCGCCCGACGAAGCGGTCTCAGCCGGAGAGTCGCCGCCCGGACGAGGCCCGACGGTGCGCGCCGGGGTGAGAGAATTCACGGGTTCGTGCACCGACAGGAGGACCGATGGACGCCGAGACCTTCGTGCAGCGCTACCGGGTGGAGCGCCGCAACACCGACTCCCTCAAGTGGGACGCCCTGGGCGAACGATTCGGCAACCCCGATCTGCTGCCCCTGTGGGTGGCCGACACGGAGTTCCGCGCGCCCGAGGCCGTCCTCGACGCGCTGACCGCCCGCGTGCGGCACGGAGCCTTCGGCTACGCCACGGTGCCGGACTCCTACTTCGAGGCCTTCGACGCCTGGGCGGCGGCCCGCGGCCAGGCCCGGGTCAGGCGGGAGCGGGTGCGCTTCGGCACCGGCGTCGTCTCGTCCTTCTACTGGATGATCAGCGCCTTCACCGAGCCCGGCGACGCCGTCCTGCTCACGACGCCGGTCTACTACCCGATGCACAGCGCGGTGCGCGACACCGGCCGCCGGCTCGTCACGAGCGAGCTGGTCCGCGACGGGGCCGGCGAGTACGGCTTCGACCTCGACGGCTTCGAGCGCGCCGTCGTCGACGGCGGCGTGCGGCTGTGGATCGCCTGCTCCCCGCACAACCCGGTCGGCCGCGTGTGGACCGAGGACGAGCTCGACGCGGTGCTGGGCATCTGCGCCCGCCACGACGTCCTCGTCGTCGCCGACGAGATCCACCAGGACATCCTGCCCGGCACCCGCCCGTTCATCGCGATGTCCGAGGTGGCCGGCGGACGCCACCGCGACCGCGTCATCACGTTGAGCGCGGTCTCCAAGACCTTCAACCTGGCCGGCCTCGTCCACTCGCACATCGTCATCCACGACGAGGGCCTGCGCGCCCGCTACGACTCCTGGGCGAGGGCCTACGTGCAGACCGAGCCGAACATCCTGGGGCTCACCGCCGCCGAGGCCGCCTGGCGGGGCGGCGCGGACTGGCTGGACGGCTTCACCGAGCTCCTCCGCGTCAACGACGCGGGCTTCCGGGCCCGGGTCCGCGAGGTCGCCCCGACCGCCCTCATGCCGACCCTCGAGGGCACCTATCTGCTGTGGCTCGACCTGCGCGACTACGTCCGGCCCGCCGACATGCGCTCGTTCCTCCAGGACACCTGCGGGCTGGCCGTCGACTACGGCGAATGGTTCTCGCCGCAGGCGAAGGGCTTCGTCCGCTTCAACCTGGCCACCACCCCGGCGATCCTCTCCCAGGGGGTCGAGCAGCTGGTCAACGGCCTGTCCGGGCTCGCCTGAGCCATGGCCGCCGGACCGGCCGGGGGCTCGCGCGCTGCAGGGGCCCGGGACGGGCGGCGCGCCGGGGGACGACGGGCCCTGCGCCTCGGCGGGACCGTCTGCGCCGTCGCGGTGACCGCGGCGCTCGGCTGCGCGGTGGCCCCCGGTCTCGTGGCCCGCGCCGGGGCCGAGGCCCCGCTGGACGACGCCGTCACGAGTGCCCCGTTCCTCGCCTGGGCGGTGAGCAGCGTGCGCGCCGACTCCGGGGCGACCGGTTTCGTCTCCGCGTCCATCGCCCGCGCCGAGCTCGAGCTGACCGTCCGCGCGCCCGACGGCCGGGACCAGCTGTGGAGCGTCCGCCCGCAGTCGCTGCCACGGCTCGTCTCCGGCTCCCCGCCGCGCACCGGGGAGACGGCCGGCGAGTTCTTCCAGGCCGACGCCGAGCAGCTCTCGCGCGCCTGGACCCGCTACGCCGGGTCGATGACGGCCTGCGGCGAGGAGTTCACACGGGTCGAGGCGGCCGCCGGGGCCGGCGGGGCCGCCCGCATCACCGCGCACTGCACGCGCGGCGACTGGACCGGCACGCCGACCGTGGGCATCGTGCAGGACTGGATCGGGACGCGCGTCGTCCAGGTGCACAGCGATCTGGGGACCGCCGCCGCCCTCGGCTCGGTGCTCGGCGACCTGGACCGTCTCGCCCCGGCCGGGGGCGCGGCCGTCGTCCGGCTGGCGAACCGGCAGGACTGCGCGGCCGAGGCGCTGTGGCCGGCCGAGGACGCCGGCGGCGCGCCGGGCGGCGGCCGGCCCTGGATGGACCAGACCCGCCTGTGCTCGGGAGGGGGCCCCTCGGAGGGCAAGCTGCCGCTCACCGTCGTCGACGAGCCCTCGGCCCCGGACGGCGTCGGGGATGCCGGGGCCGGGGATGCTGCGCACCGCGTCGATCCGGGCGGGCTCGACGCCGGGCTGCTCGCCCGGCTCCTCGCCGTCCCCGAGCTGCCCACCGCGTCGCCGACCGCCGAGGCGCTGAGCATCGGCTGGTCGGACGCCCACGGGCAGGTCGTCATCGTCGCCGACAGCCGCATCGGCCAGGACGCCGGCGCCCGGCGCCTCACCATCACCTACGCGCTGGACGGCGCCGAGCTGGCCCGCGGCTGAGGGGCCGGTCCGAACCCGCCCGGACGGGCGCAGGGCCGTCCCGGTCGGACGAGCGGTGGGCGCCGTTCAGCCGTTGGCGACGCCCACCTCGTCGGTGTAGGCGCAGTACCAGGTGAGCGAGTCGCCGTCGGCGCGGAAGAGCACCTGGTGGAAGCCGTTCGTCGTCTGGTCGCGGCCGCCGCCGAGGGCCACCCACGTGACTCGGTCGAGCGGGAGCTCGGGGGCGCCGGCATCGGGCGCCAGTTTGAACGGCCTGGTGGCGATCTCGGTGGTCGCGCGGCCGTCGGAGGCCGGGTTGAGGCACGGGCCGGCCGAGGCGCGGACCGGGGCCGTGCGGATCGGCACGCCGTTCTCGAGCGTGATCGTGTTGGTGACCTCGTGCGACGGAAGATCCGAGCAGGCCTCGCCGTTGCGGATGAGGCGCGTCGCCGTGATCGTGCCGGCCGCCGCGTCGACGCTCAGGGACTTCGTCGCGTTGCCGCACGAGGAGTCGTCGGTGATCGGGTACGGCGACTGGACGGCGGTGCCCCGGGCGGCGTCCCAGGTCCAGATGTAGGCGTGGTGCCAGTAGCCGTTGCCCTCGCCGCTCGTCAGCCAGACGACGGCGTCCTCGTCGCCGTCGTGGTCGAGGTCGGCGTACTGCACGGGGTTGCCGCTGGTCCCGGTGTCGACCTGCCACCAGAAGTCCTGCGAGGGCGTCGAGCCGGCGTGGAGCGTCTGCCCCGAGCGGGCGTCGTACCAGTCGGCGCCGGCGAAGTCGAAGCCCTCGATGGCCTTGGCCCCGTCGGTGCTCGTGGCGCCGGGGGAGGTGCTCGTGGGGCCGAAGCCCGACGGGTCGCCGTTCTTGGCCGAGGGGTTCTGGGCGCAGCCGGCGGCCGACAGGACGGCGGCGGCGAGGAGCGCGGGGACGATGCGGCGGGTCACGGGGCCAACACGGTTCATGGGGCCAACCCTAGGCGAGGCGGCCGCCCTCGGGCCGCAGCGACCGGCCCGGGCCCGTCGGTCGACCCCGAGGCGCTCCCCGATGACGGGGCGTCGACGACCCGGGCGGGCCCCCTGCGGACCCCGTCGGGCGTCCCCTGAGGGGCCCCCGACGGCGGCGCCCCCCGACCAGGGGCGATCCCCGGATGCGATTCTTTCGCCCGGCCATCTGTGGAACACTTGCCGTGACGACGGAGGTGGACTCGATGGTTGAGCTGGCGCGCATCGCCTTCGTCTCGTTGCACACCTCGCCCGTCGCGTCCCCCGGCACGGCCGACGCCGGCGGCATGAACGTCGTCGAGCTGAACTCCGCCATGGCGCTGGCCCGGGCCGGCCACGAGGTCGACCTCATCACCCGGCGCGACGACCCCGACGCGCCCGACCGGGCCGAGATCGCGCCCGGCGTGCGGCTCATCAACCTCGACGCCGGCCCGGCCCGGGTCGTCGCCAAGAGCAGGGCCGAGGCGCTCATCGAGCCCTTCCGCGAGGCGATGGGACGGCTCGACCACGACTACGGGCTCGTCCACTCGCACCACTGGTTCAGCGGGGTCGCGGCCCTGCCGCTGGCGCGGCGCTGGGGTGTCCCGCACGTCCAGAGCTTCCACTCGGTGTCGGCCCCGCCCGGCACGCACTCCCTGTCGGACGGCGAGCCGCCCGAGTCGCCGGGCCGGCCCGGCGGCGAGGCGCTCGTCGCCGAGGGCTCCGACCTCATCGTCTCGGTCTCCGAGGCCGAGAGGCGGACCATCATTGAGCGCTACGGGCCGCTGTCGACGCCCATCGTGCCGGTGCACCCCGGCGTCGACGCCGACCGCTTCCACCCCCTGCAGCCCGGCGAGCGGCACTGGGCCTGGGGCGCCACGGGCGGCTGCTACTACCTGTTCGCCTCGCGCCTCCAACCGCTCAAGGGCCCCGACCTGGCCATCCGCATGATGGCCGAGATCCCCGAGTACGACCGCCCGCACCTGATCGTCGCCGGCGAGGCCTCGCAGGACTTCACCGACTACGAGGGGCGGCTGCACCGGCTCGTGCACGAGCTGGGCCTCGACGAGCACGTCGTCTTCCTCGGCTCGCAGAACCGCGACGAGCTGGCCTGCATGCTGCGGGGCGCCTGCGCGCTCATCAACCCGAGCTACTCGGAGACCTTCTCGCTCGTCTGCCTCGAGGCCGAGGCCAGCGGCGCCCCGGTCATCGCCGGCCGCGTCGGCGGCATCCCCGAGGCGGTCCGCGACGGCGTCACCGGGATCCTGCTCGAGGGCCGCGACCCGGCCGAGTGGGCCGCGGCCGCCCAGTCGGTCCGCAACGACGAGGCGCTGCGCGAGCGCATGGTGCGGGCCGCCCGCGACTTCGCGCGCGAGCGCAGCTGGGACCGCACCGCGGCGGGACTGCTCGCCGCCTACCGCCGCGCGACCGGCTGACCGGTCGTCCCCCGGCGGGGCGCCCGGCGGACGGGGCCGGCCCCGCTGACCGTCCGGGAGAAGAGGAGCAGCACCGTGCCCATCGACAACACCGCCGTGATCGAGCGACTCATCGGCGACCCCGCGGGCCTGCGCGTGCTGCTCGTCCACGCCCACCCCGACGACGACACCCTCTCGACCGGCCCGCTCGCCGCCCGGGTGACGAGCCGGGGAGGCCGCGTCGACCTCGTCACCTGCACGCGCGGTGAGCGCGGCGAGGTCGTGGACGGCGTCCTGCCCGCCGGCACCTCGCCCGACGGGCTCGTCGCCGTGCGCGAGGGCGAGCTCGACGCCGCCTGCGCCGAGCTGGGCATCGCCGAGCGGTGGTTCCTCGGCTCCGCACCGTGGCGCGCCGCCGGGCTGCCCGAGTGCCGCTACGAGGACTCGGGGATGCGCTGGGTGACGCCGACGCTGGCCGGGCCCGCCGCCGGCGCCGGCGCGCGCGCCCTCACGAGGGCGCCGCTGGAGCAGGAGGCCGCCGACCTGCTCGCAGGGCTGGAGGGCCGCGGCTACGACGCGCTCGTGAGCTACGACGACGGCGGCGGCTACGGTCATCCCGACCATGTGCGCTGCCACGAGATCGTCGCCCTGACGTGCGAGCGCGCCGGCCTGCCCTTCGTCCAGGTGCTCTCGCAGGAGGACAACCCGGCCGCCGGCGACGCCGCCGCGGCCGCCTGGCTCGACGTCGACGACCCGGCGCTCGAGGCCCGGGTCGTCGCGGCGCTGCGCCGCTTCCGCACGCAGCTCACCGTCGTCGGCTCCGGCGCCGAGCGGTGCATCCGCCACGTCGGCGGCCAGCGCCAGGCGATCCCGCGGAGGATCGGCCTGCTGTGAGGGCTGGGGCGGACCGGGGGCGTTCGTCGTGACGAGGATGCGTTCGGGGCGGGACCGGCGGGATCGATTCACGCACGGCGACAGCCTCCGCACCGACTCGCGGGGCGGAGGACGGCGGCCATCCCAACGGGCGGGTCCGCGTCTTCCCCGCCGACGCTGACGGATTCGGCGCGCAGCCCGCCCGATCGGGGCTGAGCGCGTGCCGTCCGCGAAACCGACAACGATCCGGAGAACGTCCGGCCCCTCGCGGCGCGCCCGAGCGGTTCGTCTGCTGCGACTTCATCGATCTCTCCTCCGACCGGGACCCGCCCATGCATGACGGCTGGTGGATCCTTCCGCGCAGTGATCCGGGAGGGCCCGGTGGACTTGCCGCGCCGTTCCGCTGAACAAGCGTGCGTGGCGGGCTGTCATGACATCTGTCACATCGACCGGCACACAGGTGCCCCGACTTCTCATGAGCCTCCCATGTTCCCTCGCCAGAACGGTTCCCGGCGTCACAGGATCGATGGCGGAACAAGGATTACCCGCTCCTCGGCGCACTGAAAGGATCCTCATGGCCCAGTACCTGAATGACCCGTTGACATCTCGTGAGCATGATCCGAATGCAGCGATCCGTCTCGAATCCCTCACGAAGACGTTCCGGGCCCCGAGCGGAGGAACCATCACCGCCGTCGATGACGTCTCGTTCACCATCGACCGGGGCGAGGTCGTCGCCTTTCTCGGCCCCAACGGCGCTGGAAAATCCACGACGATCGACCTGGCCCTGGGACTGCTCGGGCCGGATTCCGGAAGCGCACGCATCTTCGGACTCGACCCGATCACTGCCGCCCATGCAGGACTGGTCTCCGCCGTCATGCAGTCCGGAGGCATGCTCCCGGACCTCACCGTGCGCGACCTGATGCACATGGTCGGAGGCCTGTTCCGCGAAGCCGAGGTCGACAGGTGCATGGCGCGGGCCAACATCAACGAGCTGGCGGACCGGAAGATCTCCACGTGCTCGGGCGGGGAGATCCAGCGCGTCCGCTTCGGGATGGCCCTCATCCCGAATCCTGAGCTGATGATCCTCGACGAACCCACCGCCGCCATGGACGTGGAGGCCCGGAGGACCTTCTGGGAGCGCGTCCACGAGGACGCGGACCGTGGCCGCACGGTTGTCTTCGCCACCCACTACATCGAGGAGGCGGACCAGTTCGCGGACCGGGTCATCCTCATCCAGGACGGTCGGATCATCGCCGATGACACGGCGGACAACATCCGAGCCGCGAGTTCGGGCCGCATCGCCTCCTGCGTCCTGCCGGCTGACGCCGCGCGGACGGTCCTCGATGACCCGGGGGTCAGCATCGTCAAACGGTCCGCGGGCCGCACCTATCTGCACAGCACCGACTCCGACGCCCTCGTGGGCGATCTCGTACGAGTCGGAGCCACCGACATCGAAGTTCTCCCGCAGAGCCTCGAGGACGCCTTCCTCACCCTCACCCGCAAGAACTGAGAGACCATCATGTCCCTGCTCACCACTGCACCTGTTCTCGCCGATCACGCTCCGGCCCGGGCTGTCAAGACATTCGCCCCCGTCTCCGCGAGGCCGGCCGGTGGCCTCAGCCTCACCTACTTGGGCCACGAGTTGAAGCGGCCCTTCAACAGGCAGGCCCTGCTCATCAATGTGGCGCTTCCCGCAGTCCTCTATCTCGCGCTCCACCGGACCGGCAGCTCGCACACCGCTCCCCCGCACGGAAATTTCGCCATGTGGATGATGATCGGCATTGCGGTGTACGGATCGGCCACGGCCTCCACGTCGACCGCAGTGGGAATCGCCATTGAGAAGTCTTCGGGCTGGATGCGCACCATGCGTCTCATGCCGATCTCATCGGTCGGATATGTCCTGTCCAAAGTGGCTTCCGCCATGCTCTCGGCCGTGCTGCCCGTCGTTGTCGTCGGTCTTCTCGGCTGGGGGACCGGCGCCGAGGGGAATCTGCGGGTCTGGATTCTCGGTCTGCTCACCGCATGGGGCGGTTCAGCGGTCTTCGCCGCATTCGGGCTCGGTATCGGGTTGACCCTGCGCGCCGAGATCGTCACGTCGATCCCCGGTCTCACGACGACTGCACTCGCCTTCATCGGCAACCTCTTCCTCCCCCTGTCGGGCAGGGTGCTCCAAGTCGGCCGCTGGACTCCGATGTTCGGGGTGTCCGACATCGCTCGTCGTGCCCTCACCGATGGCTGCTCCCTGTCCGGTGTCCACTCCTCGTTGACCTTCGTGCTCCTCGACGTCGGCGGCTGGTTCGTCCTGTTCGTGCTGCTCGCCGCACGCGCCTACACGAAGAGTTCGGGCCGCGCGTGAGCGGTCCTGCACGAACCACGGGGGAGGAAGGATGGAAATGACCACCGCGATCGTCATCTGCCCAGGGCAGGGGGCCCAACGGCCCCGAATGCTGACGCCCTGGATCAGGGAGCCGGCCGCCTCCGCACGGTTGCGCGAGTGGTCCCTCCGGGCGGGGATCGATCTGGCAGCGCTCGGCACGGAGGGCTCGATGGCCGAGATCTCCCGCACGGAGAATGCCCAACCGCTGCTCGTCGCCCAAGCCCTTCTCATCATGACCGAGGTGACCGGCCGGAGCATCGCGGTGGCCGGTCACTCCGTCGGCGAACTGTCTGCCGCGGCGATGGCCGGTGTGCTGGAGCCGGGCGAGGCCGTGCGGTTGGCCCGTCTCCGCGGGTTGGCCATGGCCGAGGCCTGCAGGGCGGCGGAGACGACGATGGCGGCCGTCCTGGGGGGCGACCCCGCGGTCGTCGCCGATGCCATCGGGGCGGCCGGTGCATCCGTGGCCAATCGCAATGGCACGGGGCAGGTGGTTGCGGCCGGATCGCTGAAAGCCATCGAACGACTGACCAGTGCACCTCCGGAGGGCTGCGCGGTGAAGCGTCTGGCGGTGGCGGGAGCCTTCCACACCCCGTTCATGAGGCCCGCACTCGAGGCCTTCGGCCTGGCGGCAGACGAAGTCCCCTTCCGTGCAGCCCCCATTCCGATCATCCAGAACCTGGATGGTCGAGTCATCCGTGACGGGGACGAGCTCCGCGATCGTCTGGTGCGTCAGATCACCGCTCCCGTGCGCTGGGACCTGTGCATGGACACGATCGAGTCGCTCGACCCGGGGATGATCGTGGCCGCTCCTCCCGGCAGGACGCTGAGCGGCCTGGCCCGCCGTCGGCTCCCCTCGTCATCGGTCATGTGCGTCACCACCCCTCGAGATCTCACCCGGAAGGCATGATCATGGTCGTCCAAGAACTCCTCTGGAACTCCGTGAGGAACCGCCCCGACAGGCCCGCCGTGAGCGATCGCACGGAACGGCTCCGCTGGTCGGAACTGGGGGCGAGGGTCGCCGCAACGGCCGATGAGCTCACCGATCTCGGTGTCCGCCCTGGTGACCGCGTCGTCGCTCTCGCCGGGCCGTGCGTCCGAACCGTCGTCCTCATGTGGGCGGTGCTGGAACTCGGTGCCGTGTTCGTCCCGCTGCACCCGGGTCTCACGAGAATGCAGGTCGACCACGTCGTCAACGACTGCGATGCGCGAGTCGTCGTCGCCGACGGTCCGGCCGGTGCCCCCCTCGCCGGAGGCCGACGGGTCATCGACCTCGCCGATCTTCCTCGCGTCAGTGCCACGCCCCGCCCCCGTCGTGCAACGACCTCGGAGAACGCTCCGGCCCTGCTGATCTACACCTCGGGCACGACCGGGAATCCCAAAGGGGTCGTCTGCCCCCATCGTCAGGTGCGTGCAGCAGTCGAGTCGATCGGTTCCTGTCTCGGCTACCGCAGCGACGACGTCATCGCCTGTCGTCTTCCGCTCGCCTTCGACTACGGCCTCTACCAGCTCCTTCTCGCCGCTGACTGCGGGGCCGAGGTCGTCATCGTCAGTGCCGCCGAGGACGTTCGCCTGCTGCGCATCATCGTGGAGCGGGGCGTCACGGTCGTTCCGCTGGTTCCATCGCTGGCCCGCATGCTCATCGCCCTGCACCGGCACCGTCCTGTCGGCACGGTGCTGCGCCTCGTGACGAACACCGGCGCCCGGATGGCGCCCGCGCTCATGGAGGAGTTCCTGGAGCGTTTCCCCCGGGTGCAGTACGCCTCCATGTACGGCATGACCGAGTGCAAGAGGATTTCGATCCTGCCCACCAACGAATGGCGGGCTCATCCCGAATCCGTGGGACGAGCCATCCCGGGGGACGAGATCCTCATCCTCGACGAGAACGGCGAACCGGTCGGGACGGGTCATCCCGGTGAGATCGTCGTCCGCGGCCGCACCGTGATGAGTGGCTACTGGGGTGTCCCCATGGAGGCTCAGGACCGCTATCGCCGGGCTCCGGACGGATCGGTCGAGTTGCACACCGGCGATCGAGGTCGCCTGGACGACACCGGCAGGTTGTTCTTCATGGGCCGCAACGACGACATCGTCAAACGCCATGGCATTCGAATCTCGCTCAACGAGATCGAATCCGCGGCCGAGCGGGTCGAAGGGGTGGATGCTGCCGTCGCCCTCCACCCGTCCGGGCCCTCCGAGAGCCTCACCCTCTGCTTCACGGGTCCGGCCGATCCCGACTCCCTCGGCATCACTCTCGAGGAGTTCCTCGATCAGGCGAGGGCCCCCGACCGGATCATCCGCATGGACTCCATCCCCCTCACGCACAACGCGAAACCCGATCGACGTCAGCTGGAGAACCTCTGCCTCGGCACCGTCTCCTGAGCGTCGCCTCAACCGGAACAAGGAGCAGAACATGACCATCGAAGAATTCACCGCAGTCATCTCGACCGCAGCGCGAGTCGAGCTCGATGACCCCCAGACCAGTTTCACGGCCCAGGGACTCGACTCGCTCGGTCTCCTGAACGTCCTCGTGGCTGTCGAGGACAGCTACTCCATCGAGATCGACCCCGCGTCGTTCGCCGATGGGCTGCCCCGGACCCCGGCGGAGATGCATGCCTACGCCGAGAGCGCGGTCACGACTCATGCGGAATGAGCGCATCGCCATGACCGCAGGAGCAGCGCACCTCTTCGACGTGCCGTCCGGAGGCATCTCGCTGGCCGGCGGGGTGCCCGATCTGAGCCCCATCGAGATGAGGGGACTCTCGGAGCAGGTCGGCCGCCAGATCCGCCTGGGCGGGCCCACCATCCTCCAGTACTCGACCATGGAGACGCCGAGCGACCTCGTCGAGGCGATCGAGGACCTGGCCGGCCGGGAATCGATGCACCCCCTCGCCTCGAACCTCGTCCCCACCAGCGGCAGTCAACTCGGCCTGGTCGCCGTGTGCCGGGCGCTCGTGGCCGACGGGGAGTACATCGCGACAGAAGAGCTCACCTACCCCGGTGCCCTCAGCGCTTTCGCCTGGTGCGGAGCCCGCGTCGCCCCAGTGCCCATGGATGAGGAGGGCCTCGTCCCAGAGGCCCTCGTCGAGACCGTCACGCGTGTTCGAGCGTCTGGGGGCCGGCTCGACGTGCTGTACACGGTGCCAACCTTCCACAACCCGACCGGGCGCACCCAGGGCACGGGCCGGCGGCAGAGGCTCCTCGAGGCCTGCGAGGCGCTCGACGTGCACGTGATCGAGGACAATCCCTACGGGATGCTCTCATTCACGGGCCGTGAGCTACCCGCACTGAAATCCATGAGCCCCGCCGGCGTCACCTATCTGGGGACCTTCTCGAAGGTCTTCGTTCCCGGCCTGCGGTGCGGCTGGATCGATCCGGCCGCCCAGTACCACGAGAGGATCCGTGGCGCGGTCGAGACGGCGACCCTGTCGCCCTCGCCGATCGCGCAGGCGATCATCGCCGGCCATCACCGCAGATGCGGCTGGGACCGTGCCATTGCACGGTTCCGCGAGATCTACGCGGGGAAGGCCATGACCCTGTCGGAGGCGCTGGTCGCCTCCGGGCTCGACCGCGATCGTTGGAGCTGGCGCGAACCTGACGGGGGCTTCTACCTCTGGCTCACCGACGCGACCGGAGTCGACGCCTCCGGACTCGCTGAGGCGGCGCGGCGGGCCGGGATCGCTCTCGTCCCCGGAGCGCGGTTCGGCGGTACCGGAGCGGCCAGGGCCGGCCTGCGGCTGTCGTTCAGCGGCGCGAGCGAGAGCGAACTGCACGTCGCCGCCGATCGCCTCTGCGCGGTCATCTCCGGGGCAGGGACCGTTCAGGAGGGCGCGGCATGACGACCCCGACGATCACGAGGAATCGCAGAACGATTTCCAGGATCAAGGATCTCGTTCCGGTCGGGGACTCCGATTGGAGGGCGTTCGGTGCGGGTGTCCTGCGGAGCGCCGGCTTCCCGGTCGAAGGACTCGACCTCCTCTCGTGTCCCGAGCTCTGCACGGCCGCTCAGCGGTACATGGACGGCATCATCGACGAGACCGAGTACCGTGATGCGTTCGCCGGGGAGCGGCTCCGTCTGTCCACCAGGATCACAGGTCTCCTCCGCCGGGAGGATTTCCTGTCCGCCTTGACCTGGCAGAACCGGAACGTCCTCTCCCATGGAATGCACGAGCTGTCCACGGAGGCCGAGCGGCTGTCCTCGCGACGGCGCCGGAGGGAGGAGGCCGCGGCTCTCTACTGGCAGCGTTACTGCAGCAAGGCGGAGACGATCGGCTTCTTCGGCCCCTTCGCGTGGATCCCCGTCGGTACTCCGGGCGTGGCGCTCGGGTTCACCCCGTCGGCTGAATCCGTCGAGGACCTGTGGGTCTGCATGGAGGCATGGGCCGTGCAACGCCTCGGAACCGTGTTCTCCGAATCGGGGGGTCGCTGGTGGTTCCCGCCACGAGTACGACCGGATCAGGGCCTCGACGAGGAGCTCGGCGAGCTCGTCCGCCCGGGCCACGTGAATCCGCACGTACCCGCTCAGGACATGCGCGTCCTGCGTCTCGTCGATGGATCGCGGAATGGATCCGACATCCTTGCCGAGCTCGCCGGTGGCCCCGACGCCTCCGCGTGGAGCAGGGCCCGGGTGGAGAAGACCCTGGTGAAGTACGTCCACAGGAGGTTCCTCACATGGGACGCCGCCATCCCGGTCAGTCCGGCGGCGCTCCCTCTCCTGATGAAGCGCGTGGAGCGCATCGGTGACGAAGGACTGCGTCGCCGCTTCAGCGGTGTCCTCGACGGCATCATGGCCCGGCTCCAAGAGCTGGGGAACGCCGCCGACCATCGGGAACTCCGCGAGCGACTGACGGAGTTCGACGAGTATTACGAATCCATCGCACACGGGCCCTCGTATCGTTCCGAGGGAAAGGCCTACGCGGCCCGCACCACGGTCTACATGGACGCGACGAGGCCCTGCGCGGCGTCCGTCGGCGAATCTCTGCTGACCCGCATTGCCGAGCCACTGGACCTGGTCCTGCGTTCCGCCGAGTGGTTCGGCGAGAGGCTCTGCCTCGCCTTCGAGAGGTCGATGACTGAGTTCATCGTCTCGACGGGCGGTGGAGCGGGAACGGTCGCCGACGTCTGGGACCATTCCCTCGAGCTGCTGTGGGGCGAGACCGAGGACAACCCTCTCAGGACCGTCGAGGAGGAGCTGTCCCGCCGTTGGGCGGGCATCCTCGGCGAGCCCGGCGCGAGTGCGACTCGGATCCGCCTCGAGAGCCGTCGCATTCGTGGGGCGGTCCACGAGTGCTTCCCCCGGACGGAGGCGCCGGTCCCCGCGATGTCGGTGCACAGCCCCGATCTGCAGATCGTCGCCCGCTCGGCCGAGAACGTCGAGGCCGGTGACTACCAGGTCGTTCTGGGCGAGCTGCATGCCTGTCTGGCGACCCTGGAGATGCCGGCCGTCGAGAGCAGCGCCGGAACCGCTGTGACTCCGGTCGTCAGGGACACGATCAACCGGGCCCTGGGCACCAGCCGAACCGTGCCCCTGTTCCCCAGCGGTTGGCGGCGCAACACCGGCCGGGTCAAGCCGGCGCGCATCGGAACCGGCGAGACCGGCATCGGGTTCACCAATGCCGTCGCGGCCGATCCCGAAAGGGTCGTCCCGGCCTCGCGCATCCTCCTGACGGACACGCCGGCGGGAATCGTCGGTACCATGCCTTCCGGTCGGGTCCTCACCCTGCGGGAGATCTGGGGCGTTCCCCTCTCGATCCTGTGCGCGGACGCGTTCAAGATCGGTCTGCCGGGTGAGCACACGCCCAGACTGTCCATCGACGACCTGGTCCTGTTCCGGGAGGCGTGGACCCCAACCCCGGAGGAGCTCATCCCGCCCGGCCGCGGGGACCCCGCCATGGATTTCGTGCGGGTCCAGGAATGGCGCACCTCGAACGGTCTGCCCACGCGCGTGTTCGCCAAGTTCTCGCACGAGACGAAACCGATCCACGTGGATTTCACCAGCCCTGTTCTCACGGCGAATCTCGTGCGCATGGCACGCAGGGCGAAGGAGCTCGGTGCCACTGCCGTGATATCCGAGTGCCTGCCGCTTCCCGAGGACAACTGGCTGTGCGACGACTCCGGCCAGCACTACGTGAGCGAGCTCCGCTTCCAGATGACGCGAGGCCCCGTGAACCCATCCGCAATCCCAGTGAAGGAGGAGTCATGACCATCCGCACCCCCGTGGCGGATCCCCCGAACGAGTCGACCGGTGGGCCGGTTCCCCATGCGCTGCGCCTGATTGGTGACACTCCGATGGTGAGTCTGGAGCGCCTCTTCCCCCCGCCGGGCCCACGCTTCTTCGGCAAGATGGAGAAGCTCAACCCGGGCGGCAGCATCAAGGACCGCACCGCTCTGTCCATGCTCACCGACGCCCTCGGGTCCGGACGGATCGTTCCCGGGCGCACCACGGTGGTCGAGTCGAGTTCGGGCAATCTCGGGATCGCCATGGCTCAGATCTGCAATTTCCACGGCGTTTCCTTCCGCTGCGTCACCGATCCGAAGATCACCTCGATGAACCTCGCCCTCATGAGAGCCTACGGCGCCGATGTCGAGGTCATCGATCGTCCGGACGAGGCGACCGGGGAGTACCTGCCGGTCCGCATCCGACGGGTCAACGAACTCATCGCGGGCCTGCCGGATTCCTGGTGGTCGAACCAGTACGCGAATCCTGCCAACGCGCGGGCCCACCACCGGACGATGGAGGAGATCCTCACCGCCATCCCCGGCCTGACGCACCTGTTCCTCGCAACGGGTTCCTGCGGTACCCTGCGGGGATGCGCCGAGGGCCTGCGCCGAGCGGGCCGTCAGGACGTGACGGTCATCGCGGTCGACTCGTGCGCCAGTCGCATTTTCGGAGAACCGCCCCAGCGCGCCGCACGTGTCATCCCAGGGCACGGCGCTGCGCTGAGACCACCCCTGATGAGCAACGACTCGGCCGACTGGCTCGTGCGGGTCGACGATGCGGACTGCGTGGTCGGCTGCCACGAAATGCTTCGCAAGGAATCCCTGCTGGTCGGCGGTTCCTCCGGGGCCGTCCTGACCGCTGCACTGCGTTTCGCGCCGCGGCTGCCTGAATCGGCCCGGTGCGCGCTGATCCTGCCGGACGGCGGGGAGCGCTATCTCGACACCATCTACGACCGGAGCTGGGTCCGTCAGCACATAGGTCCGTTGCCCGAACCATCCCGATGGGCGGGGCCGAGCTGCTCCTACCCGCCCATCCATCTCACCGACCACGAGGAGGCAGCAGCATGAGAATCCTCAACCACGATGACGTCGCGATCGCCCTGCGCAGTGGCGCCTTCTCACCGGTCCGAGCAGTTCAGGACGCGTACATGGCCCATTGCCTGGGTCAGACGGCGCTGCCCTTCTCCTGCTTCCTCCGACCGCTGGGGCACCAGGACGACCGGATCATCGCCCTGCCCGCACATCTGCACGGCCAGCAGGATGTCATGGGGATCAAGTGGATCTCGTCCTTCCCCGGGAACACCGAGCGAGGATTGCAGCGCGCATCCTCGGTGATGGTGCTGAACGACCCCAGGACCGGTTACCCGGTCGCGGTCCTCGAGGCCAGCCAGATCTCCGCCACGAGGACCGCCGCCAGCGCAGCGCTGGCGAGTCAGACCCTGCATGGCATGAAACCCGTTCTCACAGCCGGATTCATCGGTTCCGGGACGATCAACCGCAGGGTGCTCGACTTCCTCGTCGCGCTTCACTCCGATCTTCGGGCCATCCGCGTCCAGGACGTCGCTCCTGAACGGGCCACGCGCTTCGCGAGGTCTGCGCTGGTCGCCCATCCATTTCTCGACGTCGAGGTGCGCCAGAGCGCGCAGGACGTCCTGCAGGGGTCCGACACGGTGTCGATCGCGACGACCGACTCGACGTACTGGCTCGATCTGGACAACGACTCGGCGGGCGAGGACCAAGTGATCCTGCACCTGTCCTTGCGCGATCTGAGCACCGCCTCGATATTGGCGGCGACCAACGTCGTGGATGACGTCGAGCATGTCTGCCGGGCGGGAACGAGCATCGAGCGCGCTGCCGAGGAGTCAGGGGGGAGCGCCTTCATCTCGGCGACCATCGGGGAGCTGCTGAGCGATGCGAGGGAACTGCCGCGGAACGGGAAACCGATCATCTTCTCTCCCTTCGGTCTGGGGATCCTCGATCTGGCCGTTGCAGGACAGGTCCTCGATTTCGCCGACATCAATGGCCTCGGATCGGAGATCGGCGGCTTCGACCCAGGCCGTCAACAGTTCAGCGATTCTCGGAGGAGCGGATGATGAGAGGCCTCACAGGCGTTTTCCCCGACGGAGCGGTCGCCCTCGTCACCGGCGGTTCCCGCGGGATCGGTGCGGCGGCGGCACTCGCCCTGGCGCAGGCCGGATGTCGTGTCGTCGTCGCCTACCGCGCCAAGGCGGACAAGGCGGAGAAGACGGCGGTGCGCGTTCGGGAACTCGGTCGTGAGTGCCTGACCGTTCGCGCGGACGTCACCGATGAGACGCAGGTCATCGCGCTGTTCCGGACGATCCGCGAGCAGTTCGGCCGACTCGACACCGCGGTCCTCAACTCCGGCGTCACCGCCGACGGACATGCGGCGGGCATGAGTCTCGCCAAGTGGGACCAGGCCATCGGCACCAACCTGACCGGAACGTTCTGCTGCCTCCGGGAGACCGTGAGGGCCATGTACTCGGCCGGAGGGTCGATCGTCCTCACGAGCTCGACGAGTGGCGTGGCGGGACGTCCCGGGCAGGCGAACTACGCGGCCAGCAAGGGCGGGATCATCGCCATGGCGAAGAGCGTCTGCCAGGAGACGGCCGGTCGCGGTATCCGGGTCAACTGCGTGGCTCCAGGGTTCATCGCCACGGACATGGTCCGGAGGACGCCCAGGAGGGTCGTGGAACAGGCCGAGCGGCTGATCCCCCTGGGGCGACTCGGTCAGCCTGAGGAGGTCGCCAACGCCATCGTCTTCCTGGCCAGTCCGCTGGCCTCCTACGTCACCGGCAAGGTGCTGACGATCGACGGCGGGATGATCAACGGCTGACATGTCCGGATCCCGGTCACGTCACGAACCGGGCACTGTTCCGGAGAATCCATCACCAGAAGAAGAAAGAGGAGACATCATGTCCACCACCGTCAGGCCCTCGGGCGTCCGTCAGCAGGCCGAGGCCCGCATGGCCAAGAATTTCAGGCTCAAGGAGCAGATCATCAACAGGCTCGGCCTGGACACCACCCCCGAAGTCGTCTCGGACAACCAGCCGCTGTTCGGCCGGGGTCTCGAGATGGACTCGCTGGACACCCTCGAAGTCGTCGTCATGGTCAACAACGAGTTCGGGGTGAGCATCAACGACGACGACGCGAAGGCGTTCGGCTCGATCAATGCGATGGCTGATCACATCGAGGCGAACGAGGTCCGATGATGTCCACGTCCGTCATCACCCGCCCGCTGCCGACGTCGAGCACCGGACACGGGGAGAGCGTCCTGCACGACTATGCGGCGGACCGGATCAGGAAGATGCTGCCCCATCGCGCCCCCATGCTCCTGCTCGACCGCGCCTACGATGTCGAACCCGGCGTCTGCGGGTACGGGATCAAGGCGGTCTCGGTCAACGAGCCGTACTTCGCAGGGCATTACCCGGACGAGCCCATCATGCCCGGTGTCCTGATCGTCGAGGCCATGGCCCAGCTGGTAGCCGTCATCTACGTCTCCGAGCATCTCGAGAACGCAGTTGACGGGTCCGGCGAGGATCAGAGCAGCCGGGTCGGCTACCTGGGCGCCATCAGGAGCATGAAGTTCAGCCGTCTGGTCGTACCCGGTGACGTTCTCACCCTGAAGGCCAGGATGGGCACCAGACTCGGCGGACTCAGGACCGTCAGGGTCAGCGCCGCCGTCGGCCGCGCAGCCGTTGCGAGCGGTGAGTTGATCGTCAGCGAAAGAGCCTGAAAGAATTCACGCCCGCAACCCATCATCACGAAACGGATCCACCATGTCCATCTCCGTACGGCCCTTCGAGCAGGCCGACGCAGAATCCATTGCACGACTGTTCAATGCGCACAAGGACAGTCCCAACCCAGTGGAAGGGGGAATCACCGGCGACCAGCTCGCTCTTGAGATCCGGGAGAGGGGCGTGGAGTCGTTCCTCGTCGCGGTCGACGGAGAACAGGTCATCGGAACCTTCGGCGTTTTCCGCAGCAACGGTCGGCGATCCGTCGCCGAGCACGAGGGCTTCGCCGACATGTTCTTCGTCGCGCCGGGATACCGGCGCTCCGTGGCCTCGGGTCTTCTGTTCACCGAAGCGGTGGAAGGCCTGTTCCGCTCGGGGAGACGCGTCCTGCGTCTGACCGTCAACCCCGCCAACAGCACCGCATTCCGGCTCTACCGACGAGTGGGCTGCATGAGCTTGGGCTATGGTTCTCCGGGCGAGGACGGGAACGTCCAGCTCTACAACTACATACCGCTCATCATGCGCGCCGTCGTCGGGGACCTCAGCGACGCCGACCGTGAGCGGCTCGGGGAGCTGCGTTCGTTCGGCAGCATCTCCGAGCGTCTCGACGACCACTTGGCCTCCGATGCCTTCCTCCACGACGGGCGACTGGCCCTGCAGTACCATCTTGCGCTGGGCGGGATGAAACTGAATGCTCTCGTCGACGCCCACGCGGCCGTCGTCGTGGAGGCCACTCTCATCGGGCCGGACGGGAGCGTTCGACGACTCGAGCTGGACAATCCGCAGGCAATCCCCGAACCGGACGTCCCGGCCATGGTCGCCCGGTGCGGTGATCTCACCCTCACCGTCGATCCCGTCGACGGCACCGTCGACGTCGGCCACCCCGACCACTACGGTCCGCTCGTGTCCGTCACCTGGCCGGGGCGACCCGGCTTCCGCGCGGCGGGATGGCGTGAGTCCGATTCACGCGCCTTCAGGATGGAGCGGATCTCCTCCGGCGTCCGGATCACCGAGTTGGAGACCTCGATATCGTGCACGGCGCGGGTGGAGGATGATGCGCTGATTCAGGATTTCGTCGCTGAACCGAACTCCGAGTTGCGCATGTTCGAGTCGGTCGGACTGCGCACCGGCTGGTTCGACGCGGTACCGGTCCGCGGCCCCAGCCTCACCTGCGCGCCGGTGGGCGCCGGGTTGGCCGTGCGCGACTGCACCGAGGTGGTGGCGGCATCGGTCGAACTCGACCCGTCCTTCCCCGCCACGTGGTACGGGGAACAGGGGGAGAAGGTCGTGGAGACCACGGGCCGGCGCACGTCGATGATCCACTCGACGCTCCTGGATCGCCGCTTCACGACCGACGAGTCCGGTGCTGCCCGGATCGTCACCGTGGTGCATCCACCGGCGCGCAGCCGTCCCGGCGCCCTCACCTTCGGCGGCCTCGTCGCCGATCCGGTCGTCTCGACGAAGGAGAGTCTGCGTATTCGCGAGAGTGCCGCAGGAGTGGCCGACTGGCGCATCAACGGACGCCGGCTCGTCCGCACGCCCTTCCCGAGGATCCGTGGATTCGCCTGCAACCCCTACTGGAGAGCGGGCGTGTGGGCAACGCATGAACCGGAACGCCACCGCCGCGAGCACGGCATGGGATGGGGCCTGTCGCGCCAGACCTGGAGCACCACTCAGACGGGAAGTCTCATCAGCGACGACCGCCGCAATCTGTTCACCATCAACGACAGTCTCGTTGTCGGCCGCCACGAGTTCTCCGTCACGAGCGTGGAGACCGACGGCGAGGACGTCCTGTGGCTCACCCCCATGACCGGACCGGGAACCCGCGTCGTGTTCCCGGGGCTCCGCGGTCCGTGGAGCACCCCGAGCAGTGGCGTCTGGCAGCGGTGGACGCCGTCGACGCTCATCGAGCTGGACCAGGGCATCTGGCTCAGCATCGCTCCGGCTCCCGGTCACGAGGAACTCGTCCCCGAGATCCTCGTTCGCTCGACGCCATCGGGCCTCCTCGTTGGGTGCACGAGCCGCGCGGGCCTGGAGGAGGACCCGATGGTGTGGCGAGTGCGCGCCACCGGGGCGCCTCTGACCCGGATGACCCGGGTCGGGACGGCGGCCTGATCCGACGAGACGGAATCCGCCGACGACCAGGAGAACAACGACCAACAGACACAGCTCGTCGACCCGGACCACAGGGATCGACGTCACGAAGAGGAGAAGGAAGCATGACTGCACAGACCGATTACCAGATCATCCGCAACAGCATTGCGGTCCACACCCTCGGCGCGCCGCTTGTGCGGCTCACGGGCGATGACCGGTTGGAGTTCCTCGACGGCTTCCTGTCGAGGTCCAGTGATTTCGTCGATCCTGACACCGCCCGCGAGTGCCTCGCCCTGGGGGATGACGGCCGACCGTTCGCGATCCTGCTGCACCTGGAACTGGACGAGGTCTCCTGGCTGGTCCCCCGTAGCGCGGTCGGCGCAGAGGAACTGGTCGACTACCTGGGGAGCATGGATGTTCCCGACGGCGTCACGGTGGACGTGGCCCCTTCCGGGTGGAGGGCCATCGCCTTCGAGGGGGCCGGCGCGTGGAAGGTCGCCGGGGACTTCATCGACTACGACATCTCCGGTCTGGTCCTGCACGGCATCACCGAGATCACCATCCCCGGGGCGGACAGGGGGACGTCGGCCATCATGGCCCGCGTGTCCACCTCGGGGGAGTACGGCTACCTGGTCGTCACGGACGCCGCCGGCATCGCGGAACTGACCATCGCCGAGAAGGCCCGTGCCCTCGGCGGGGCCGTGATCGGCGATGCGGCCCTGGCGCGGGTCGAGGCCGAGGCGGGAACCCCGCACTACGCCTTCGGCGTCAGGGGCCGCGATCTCACCGAGATGGATCTGTCCTGGCTCATCGACTGGAACCGCGTCGGGGAGTTCCGGGGCTCGGATGCGTTGACCGCTCCCACCCGCGAGCAGCGTCGGCTCGTCCCCTTCATCGCGGCCGCAGGTTCCACGATCGAGCCGTCGGCCCCGGTCCTCGCCGACGGGCAGCGGATCGGTGAGGTGATCTACGTGACGCCCTCGGCCAATCCCGATGAGGAACTCGGCTTCGCGATCGTCGAGGCCCCCTTCTGGGTCCCGGGCATCGAGCTGAGCCTGGAGGGTGAGGACGGCACGACCATCCGAACCGTCGCTCTGCCCCGAGTCCTGGCCCGCTCCTCCGTCGAGAGGATGGCGTGACCGTGATGAGCGGGAACAGCGTCATGGTGACCGGTGTCAGCCTGGTCACCGCGGCAGGCGGCACCACCCGGGAGAGCTGGTCCTCGTTGCGCGCGGGGCGGACCGGAATCGTCAGGAACAGTCTTTTCGACACCTCCGAACTGCTCAGCGACTGGGCGGGCCAGGTGACCACGGAACGGACCGGACGTATCGACCGCTGCTACTCGCTGGCGGAGAGGGGTGTCGCGCAGGCTCTCGCCCAGGCGGGTCTGACCCCGTCGGATCTTCCCGGGCCGCGGACCGCTCTGGTCGTGGGCTCGAGCCTGGGAGCCATGGAATCACTGCAAGCCGCGCACCGTGAAGCCGTTCTCAACGACACGGTCGACGCCGTCACGGCCCTCGACTCCCAGATCCACTCCGTTGCCGACTTCATCGCGACACGATTCGGTGTCACGGGCCCCCGCGCGGTCACCTCCAATGCGTGCGCCGCCGGCGCGATCGCCATCGGCTACGCGGCGGAACTCCTGTGGAGCGGTGAGGTGGACCGGGTCGTGTGCGGCGGGGTCGACCCGCTGGCCAGCCTGTCCAGCTACGGGTTCTCATGCCTGGGCGCCTTGGACGCAGAGCCCTGCAGCCCCATGTCCGCCTCGACCGGACTGACCCTCGGTGAAGGCGCCGGTTTCCTCGTGCTGGAACGGCGGGAGACGGCCGAGCGCAGGGGCCGAGATCCTCGCGGAGATCGGCGGCTACGGGACCAGCTGCGACGGCTACCACCAGACGGCGCCCGATCCGCGTGGTGAGGGCGCCTTCCAGTCGATGGCGGACGCCCTGGCGTGCGCCGGCTGTGAACCCGCCGATGTGAGCTACGTCAATCTGCATGGAACGGGAACCCCGACGAACGACGCCGTCGAGCCCAAGGCGATCTCCCGTCTCTTCGGCGAGACGGCTCCGGTGACGAGTTCCACGAAGTCGGCACTCGGCCACACCCTCGGCGCGGCCGGGGCCGTGGAGGCGGTCTGCGCGGTACTGGCCATCAGGACAGGAACGATTCCCCCGACGATCAACACCCGCGGGATCACGAGCCCATCCGGTCTGGACATCGTTCCCGACCAGGCGCGAAGCGGCCCGGTCGACGTGGTCCTGTCGAACTCCTTCGCCTTCGGCGGCAACAACGCCTCCTTGGTCGTCACCGGCCCCCGCGGGAAGCCCTCCCCCGCCTCCGGAGCGCACCGGAGCGATGTGATGATCACCGGCATCGCGGGGGTCTGCGGGAAGGCCGCCACGACCGAGGAGCTGATCGCCGCGTTCGCGGACGGAGGCGAGTTCGAGGAGCTCGAGAACCTCCCTGGCGGTATCGGGGGAGCAGTACCGTTCGCTCGTTCGGACCTGACCAGGCTCAGGCGCGGGGTCAACCCGGCCCGCGCCCGCCGCATGGATCCGCTGAGCCTGCTGGCCAATGCGGCACTGACGGACATGTACTCCAGGTACGGCAGACCCACACGGGCCGAATCGGCCGGAACGGGCATCGTCTTCGCCACCGGCTACGGCCCCCTGAGCGCTCTGCTCAGCTTCCACGAGGGAGTCGTGAAGGAGGGCATGAGGGGCGCGGACCCGCTCGTCTTCCCGAACACCGTCGTCAATGCCGCCACGGGGCACCTGGCGATGCTTCATCGGCTGCGCGGGTACACGGCCACTCTGGCGGGAGCGGGCGTCAGCTCCATCATGGCGCTGACCCTGGCCAGGCACGTGATCGCTCGAGGCGGCGCAGAACGCATCGTCGTCGTCGTCGCGGATGAATTCCCCGATCTCGCCATCTCCTCGGCCGTCCTCCGGGGTGGTTTCAGACGGGTCGGCGAGCAGTGCGGAGCGGTCCTCGCCGATGGCGCGGTGGCGATCATGCTCGAGTCCCGTCGGAGCGCCCGAGAACGCGATGCGGCCCCGCTGGCCCGGATCATGTCCAGTGCCGCCACGGGGACGGCTGAGGAGCCCTGCGGGGAGGACTCGGCCGAAAGGTCCTGGGCGGATTGCCTGAGCACGGCGCTCCAACGCGCTGGAGCCGACTCCGAGGACATCGCCACCTTCGTCTCGGCGCGATGCGGCGACCCCGCCCATGACGCCCTCGAGAAGAAGGCGGCTCGGAGGGTGGGCCTGAGCGGCACCCGCACCCTCGCTCCGCAAATGCTCATAGGGAATTCGGCCGGTTCGGCCGCCGGTCTGGGGCTGTTGAACGCGCTCGTCGACGAGGAGCGGAGGAAGGACGACCTGATCATGCTCTCATCCTGCTCGGACGGCGGTGCCTTCGCCTCGATGGTGGTGGAGTGCGCATGAGCGGCACCGCGACGACCCATGACCCCCTGCGCTGCGCCCCGACGATCGAGTGCCTGCTCATCCGCCACGAAGGCCTGCCTCGAGGGCCCCGCGGGGAGAGGATCCCCCCGGGCGGGCGTCATCTGCTGACGCAGGCGGCCCGCCTGCTGGCCGGGCGTCACGACGTCCCCGCTCGCGATGAGCACAAGCGGTGGCGCTGGGACGATGGACTGAACGGGTCCCTGTCCCACTGCGGTGCGTGGAGTCTCACCGCCCTGTGCGCCGGGGGCCCCATCGGCGTGGATGTCCAGGATCACCGGAACCGGCCGGGGGCTCTCGCATGGCTGGGCGGGCTCGTCCATGAGCCCGATGGTGCGCCTGCGAGCATTCGGCAGTTCGCCGAGTCCGAGGCCATCATCAAGGCGACCCGGCTCACGAAGGAGACCTTCTCGCAGGTGAGGCTGCCCCGTTGGCGGCCCGGATGGCGACGACTCGACGACTCGACATGGCTGTGGAGCAGCGACTGCAGTGGGGCGGGAGCCATCGCCGTCGCGGCCACCCGGCCTGCAACGATCCGGTGGTGGGTCTCCCGCTCCTCTCGCGGGGGGCGCCTCGCATCGCCCGTTCGTACCCGCATCCAACCGAAGGGATGAAGAACATGACCGCCGCGCAGTACTCGCGCCGCATCACATCGATCGAACGCGGTTACCTGAATGCCGCGACCCAGGGGGACAATCCCATCATCAGCTTCGTCATCGAGGGTCGCGGGCGGCTCGACCCTCAGGAATTGGAACGTGCCATCGTCGTGACGAGCCGGGCCAACCCCGGCCTGTCCGTCGCGAGGAAGGGGAAGCTCTGGCTCGGTACGGGCGAGCCGCCCGCCCTCGAGGTGCATACGACAGGGGCCGGTGAGGAGTGGACCGATCATCCCTTCCTTCACACCCCTCTCGATCTCGTCCACGGTCCGGTGGCGAGTGTCGGACTCATCAGCGACGGCCACGTGGACCGGCTCGTCATCCGGGTCAGCCACGCCGTGGCCGACGGACGCGGCATCGAACGCTGGACGGATGATCTCTTCCGGGCCCTGCGCGGGGAGGAGCCGGCCGGCTCCACGTCGACCGTCACCGACCAGTACTTCCTCTCCAAGGCACGACGGCGCCCGGCCCCCGATGCCCCGTGGGCGAGCCCCGGCTCGCCTCAGCCCTCACCGCTGGGCGCCGGGCGGGATGACGCGGATCTTCCCCGGTGGTCCCACGTCCGGCTGGACGGCGACTTCCCCTTCATGACGGCCAGGATCATCAGCCGGCTGGGGGACGTGTGCCCCGGCGCGCGCGTCCTGGTCCCCGTCGACCTGCGCCGGCACGACCCCACCATCGATTCCACCGCCAACCTGAGCGCCCCCCTCTACATGGAGGCCCGCCCCGGGAGAGGCTGGCGGGAGGTGCAGGGGAGGATCCTGCGGGCCATGGCGAACGGGGACGAGCTGCGGGCCATCATGGCCCGGTTCGTCGCATCCAACCCGATGGCCCGTTCCCTCGAGCAGGCCCGCTCGGCCGGCCGGGACGGGCTCTTCCCGTGCACCGCCATCGTCTCCGACCACGGCCGGATCGACGCCGATCATCGGTACGCCCTGCCCGAGTGGCGGCCCGAGGCGGTCTTCACCCTGCCGATGCTCGTCCCGTACGCGGCGATGTTCATCAGTTCCTTCTCGGTGAACGGACGGACCTCCCTGACCCTGGGCCACCGCAGCAGCGACAGCCGGCAGCGGGCCACGGGCTTCTTGCAGACGATCGTCGACGCCGTTCAGGACGGAGAGGCGGCGGCGTGAGGGGCAGGGCCGGGACCGCATGCTGATACGCTGAACCGACCCGGCACGAGTATCTAAACTCCTTCTCATGACGGAAATGGACCGGGTCTCGCCCTACATGCTGTGGCGCAGCCCCTTCTTCGAGGTGGCGTGGGCCCCCGGATCGCCCTTCCTGCGGACCCCCATCCGGCCGGAGGGTCCCATCCCCGGATGGGTCGGTCGTGATGCCGGCCCCTGGTCGACCTGGGCGCCGCTCGCCCCAGCCGAGCCGCTGCCGCGACAGGGGTGGAAGATCCATGTCTCGGCCCTGCCACGGGATGCCGCCGCCGTCGTCGGGGCCGCCGCCCGGATCTGTCGCGAGCAGGGCGTCGCCCACAAGATGCTCCGCACGCGAGAACTCGTCCTGGCGAGCCAGCTCAAGTACGCCGATCCTGTCCAGTCGGGGAAGGTCTTCACGTGCTACCCGGCCGCTGGGCGACTCGAGGCCCTGGCCCTGCGGCTCGCCGATGAGCTGCCGTGTCTGCCGCACCCACCGGTCCAAGGCGAGCCGCACCTGGCCGGGTCGCCGGTGAGCCTCCGCCACGGGGCGTTCCAGGCCGAATGGCTGCTCGACACCGCCGGTACGCCGCGTCCTGGCGTGAGGGTCGACGGCGCAGTGGTCGAGGACCGGCGCGGCATCGAGCAGCACTCGGCGCCCGGCCTGCCAGCGGCCCTCATGGCCCGCGTGGAGGCCACGAGCCCGGAGGACGAGCATCTGGAGATCTCGCAGGTCCGCCTGCTCCACCGCTCCAACGCAGGGGGCGTCTACTCGGCCCAGTGGCACGGACGACGGGTCGTGCTCAAGGAGGCCCGCGACCACTGCGGCCTCGACCTCGAGGAGCAACCCGCGGGCATCAGACTGCGGCACGAGTGGAAGGCCCTGCGCAGGCTCGCCGGCACCGGCGTCGCACCCGAGCCCCTCGACCATCTCCGGGTCGGCAGCAGTGAGTTCCTGGTCATGGGCCTCGTGCCGGGCGCCTCGCTCGCCACGGTGCTGAAGACGAGGCATCCATCGGCCGTTCCGAATGCCGACCGGACGGGATACCTGGAGTGGCTGGACGGCGTGAGCGGAAGACTGGACGAACTGGTCGCCACGATGAACCGGATGGGGATCGTCCACGGTGACCTCCACCCCGGCAATCTCATGGATGGGCCGGACGGTCTGGTCGCGATCGACTTCGAGTCGTGCACGATTGACGGCGCGGGCCCCTCGGCCGGACTCCACCATCCCCAGTTCTCCCGGGCCCGTGATGCACCTGACGACCATGCGGACGAATCGGCCCGGCGCAGGATCATGGCGGTTCTCGAGGTGCCCGCGCTCATCTCGGCGGACCAGTCCGGACCGGTGCAGACCGAGATGCTGCGCGTCGGTTCGCAGGAGCTGCGCGGCGATGGCGCGCCACTGCCGACGTCGACGAGAACCGAACCGCTGCGGGTCGAGGAGCTGGTCGAGGGGATCAAGGCTTTCGCCGACCCGTCCCGACCCGAGCGTCTCTTCCCCGGCGATCCCGTCCAGTTCCAACGTCCCGGTGCGGGGCTGGGACTGCTCCACGGCAGCGCCGGCGTGCTGCTCTCGCTTCACCTGCTGGGCGAAACGGTGGACCAACCGCTCCTGGACATCCTGTGCGAGCAGATCCGCGCCCTTCAGGTGCTTCCCCGGGGCGTGGCCGATGGGGCTGAGGGGATGGCCTGGGCCCTGCTCAGGATGGGGCGCCCGGACGAGGCGGAGCAACTCCTCGAACGCTGCATCGCGCGCGGACTGCCCGACGCCGATTGCCCCTGGTGGGCCAACGGGACGGCCGGGATCGCCGCCGTGCTCGACAAGGCGGGCGCGGCCCTCGAACGCGCCGACTTCACCCGCATGGCCGGGCAGCAGCGGCGACTGACGTGCGAGGCTCTTGAGAGCGGGATGCCGGGACGGGCCGGTCTTCTCCACGGCTGGGCGGGGGTGGGTCTGGCTCTGCTCCCATTGAGGAGCGATGGCCCGTCAGTTGGACAGGCGGCGGCTGCGCTCCGACTCGAGAGGGGACGGCTGTCCATGGACGGACGGGTTCTCACTGCGGTCAGCGGCAGCAGACGCATGCCGTACCTCGGTCATGGGGGGCTCGCGGCGGCCCTCCTCGCCCGGATGCTGCCTCCCGGCTCATTTGGCGACGACGATGCCGTGCTCTCTCTCATCGCCGCGGCCGGGGCGAGCTGCCGCAGCCCTCACGTGCTCGAAGCAGGCCTGATACGGGGCCGGGCCGGTCTTCTTATGGCGTTGAGAGCTCTGGCCCCTGGTGACCGGGTGTCGGCAGAACACGCTCGGCGGCTGCGCTGGGGATGCACTCGGGTCACGGACGGAAGCGGGGCGCCCCGCACGGTCGTCCTCGGCCGGGCGGGTGCCCGAGCCGGACTTGACCTCGCCTCAGGAAGCGCTGGCGTGGCGCTGGCACTGGCCCCCGACCCATGGGCCGTGGTGAGCGATGCGTTGGCACTGGCATGACACTCATCATCCCGAGTCGGTGATCATGGTGACTGGTTCGGAGCCTTCGCGCCGAAGAGAATGGAATCACAACGGAAACCACTACATGAACGGACAATGCTATGAACCTCACCGATCTTCATGCTCTTGCCACCCAGGAGGACGAGCTGATCGACTCCCCAGTCATCATGAGCTGGTCTGTCTTCTGTCATTGGTGAACCGGAGGTTGTGCAAAACTCAAGCGTCACTGGAAAAATCCTGACCCCGAAGGAATGAGATGAGAGTGGGATGAGATTCTGCATGGCTCCCGAGTCTTTTGAAAATGGCTCCACCGCAGGATACTCCTCTTGCAGACACTCCATCATCTGGTTGCAATCCAGTGACGTCGATGACAGTTTCTGGATGGCAGTGTGGGTGGCGCATGCGGATTTGAAACCTGGAGTTTGAGACGTGTCGAGACAATTCAGATCCTTCCTGGACCTCATCACTCCCCGTCAGGTGCAGCGAACGGCTCTTCTCGTCGTCTTCCTGTGCTACGTGGCCTGCTGTCGCGGCGCCCTCGTCGGGGTGACCTCCTACGAGGTCACCCCGACCGCGGGCAGAGTGGCGACCGTCATCTACCTGGTCGCCGTGACCGGGCTGATGCTGTGCTACCCCGCCATCCAGAAGTCAGTCATCGTCGATCGCGTCGACCGTTCGTGGTCGATCGCGTCGACGGTCTTCATCATCGCGATCCTCATCACGGAGGGCCTCGTCTCGGCCGCCTTCTTCGATGCCGTCGTGGTGGTCGCCCTCCTGCTCCTCGTGTCGTCGCAGCGTCACCGCATGGTGATGATCACGATTGTCATCCTCGTCGAGGTGGCACTGTTGTGCATCCGGCCCTACACGATCGCTGGGAAGCTCGTGCTGGTCTGCCTCAACATCGTTGTCGGCATCGTCCTGTTGACCTTTGCTCTGCTGGCCCGGACCCTCATCCAGTTGGAGGTTTCCAGGGAGCGGTTGGCTCGGCTCAGCGTTGATGAGGAGCGGTCGCGGATCTCTCGTGATCTGCATGACATCATTGGGCGGACTCTGGTGGCGGTGTCGTTGCGTCAGGAGGCTGCTCTCAATCTGTTGGATCGGGATGTCGGGTTGGCGCGGCGGCAGTTGGTGGCGTCGGGGGAGACGGTTCGTGAGGGTCAGGCTCAGTTGCGGGCTCTTACGCATGGGCCGATGGTGGCGGGGGTCGAGGAGGAGCTCGGGTCGGCGCGGGCGTTGTGTGAGCGGATCGGTGTTCGGTTCGAGGCGAGTGCGGTGCCGGTGGGTGGTGCAGATGCCGAGTGCGCTCTGGTGGTTCGTGAGGGGGTCACGAACATGCTCAAGCATGCCGATGCCTCGTCGTGCCGGGTCGAGGTGGGGATCGAGGGCGGTTGTGCTGTCGTGTCGGTGGTCAATGATGGTGTCCTGGACGGTCGGCCGGTGGGTGGGGACGGCAGTGGTGTGGGGCGGATGCGTCAGAGGGTCGTTCTTCTCGGGGGGAGTCTCGAGGCGGGTCCGGTGGAGGGCGGCAGGTTCCGTCTCCGTGCCGTGATCCCCCTTGTCGGAGCAGAATGAGCCGCGGCACAATGCTGCCATGAGCACAGTCACCCCCCACCCGCCCTCCGACGAGAGGAGCAGATTGCGCATCCTCCTCGCCGAGGACGTCGACCTCGTCGCCGAGGCCTTCGAGGCCCTCCTGAGCACCGAGCCGTCCTTCGAGGTGGTGGCCCGCGTCAGCCGCGGCGATCTCGTCCTGCGGGCCGTCGCGGTGCACCGCCCCGACCTCGTCCTCATGGACGTCGACATGCCCGGCGCGACCGGTATCGAGGCCACCGCGCAGCTGCGCGGGAAGGGCTACCGGGGCAGGATCCTCCTCCTCACCGCGCTCCAGGGCAGCGGCCACCTCCACGCCGCGATCCAGGCCGGCGCCAACGGCTATCTGCTCAAGACCACCACCGGCGCGCGCCTCATGAGCTCGATCAGGGCGGTGATGGGCGACCACACCGCGATCGACCCGGACCTGGCCGCCGAGGCCCTGCGCGTCGGCCCCTGCCCGCTCAGCGAGCGCGAGCTGGAGGTCCTGCGCCTCATCGCGGACGGGTCGTCCACCTCCGAGGTCGCGAAGCAGCTGTGCCTCTCGCAGGGGACGGTGCGCAACTACCTGTCGGCCGTGATGACCAAGCTCGACGCGACGAGCCGTATCCAGGCCATCGAGACGGCCCGCTCCCAGGGCTGGCTGTAGGACGGGCGGAACCGGTGGAACCCCATCGGGGGCTCCCCGACGGCTCGCCGGGTGCGTCGAGTGCGGCACGGACCCCGCGGACGTCTAGGCTGGTTGCGCACCGATCCGCTGCGGGAAGGACGGCCGTGGAAGACATCGTCGTGTTCTCGGGCTCGGCCCATCGCGAGCTCGCCGCGAACATCTGCCGGTGCGCGCGGGTCGACCTCTCACCGGTCGGGATCAGCCGCTTCAGCAACGACTGCCTCCAGGCGCAGCTGCTGGTCAACGTGCGCCAGCGCGACGTCTACATCGTCCAGCCGCTCGTGCCGCCCACCCAGGACCACCTCATGGAGCTGCTGCTCATGGTGCAGGCCGCCAAGTCGGCCTCGGCCGCCCAGGTGACCGCCGTCATCCCGCACTACTCGTACGCCCGCTCCGACAAGAAGGACGCCTCGCGCATCAGCGTCGGCGGCCGTCTCGTCGCCGACCTGCTCGTCACCGCGGGCGTCGACCGCGTGCTCACCATGCAGCTCCACTCCCCGCAGGTGCAGGCCTTCTTCTCGGTGCCCGTCGACCAGCTCACCGCCCTGGGCGTCATCGCCGACCACTACCGCGGCGCCTGCGAGGACGCGGTGGTCGTCAGTCCCGACTTCGGCAACGCCAAGTCCGCCTCGAACTTCGCCCGCCTCCTCGGCCTGCCCGTCGCGGCCGGCTCCAAGCGCCGCCTGGGCGACGACCGGGTCGTCATCGACATGGTCGTCGGCGACGTCGAGGGCCGGCACTGCATCGTCCTCGACGACGAGATCGCCACCGGCGGCTCGATCATCGAACTCACCCGCAAGCTCAAGGAGCAGGGCGCCCGATCGGCCTCTGTCGCCTGCACGCACGGCCTGTTCGCCGGGCGCGCCGCCGAGCGCCTGCGCGCCGAGGAGTTCATCAGCGAGGTCGTCACGACCGACACCGTTCCGGCCCCCGCCGACTGGCCCGGGCTGACGGTGCTGTCCATCGCCCCGATGTTCGCCGAGGCCATCGACCGCATCCACCGGGGCCGGTCCATCTCGAAGATGTTCGACGGCGTCGACCCCGCCTACGCCCCGCCCAAGGACCAGAGCAAGCTGTTCTGACAGGCCTGCCCCGGCCCGCCGGGCGGGGGCGCCGGGCGATGGGGTCAGACGCGCCCCGTGCTCTTGGTGAACCTGCGCGCCGCCCAGAGGGCGAATCCGACCAGCCAGCAGGCCGCGTTGACGACCGCCCAGCCGAGCGAGTCGTGGTCGGCGCTGAAGCTGCTGCCACCGGTCAGGCTCCAGCGGGCGATCGTCGCGGCGCCGTACATCGGGGTGAAGCGCCCGATCGTGAGCATCGTGCCCGACAGCGGGATGAACAGATTGCCGAGGAAGGCCAGGGCGGTGATGACCAGGCCCGGCACATGGATGACGACCTCGGCGCGCAGGGCCAGGCCGATCGCCAGGCCGAGGGCCGAGAAGATCGCTGACGACGCCCAGGCGCCCACCAGCCCGCAGGCCCATGCCGCCGCGGTGCCCCGCGCGCCGGTGAGCAGCCCGAGGAGGCCGGCGACGCCGACGGGCAGGATGCTCATGGTCATGGCGCCGGCGATCTTCGTGAGGACGTAGCCGGCGGTGCTGAGCGGGGTCAGCCGCATCGTGCGCATCCAGCCCGACGCCTTCTCCATGGCGATGGAGGCGGCCGCGCTCG
The DNA here is from genome assembly GCF_000426605.1 of Propionibacterium acidifaciens DSM 21887. GTDB lineage: Bacteria > Actinomycetota > Actinomycetes > Propionibacteriales > Propionibacteriaceae > Propionibacterium > Propionibacterium acidifaciens. The sequence continues at coordinate 26,271 of NZ_AUFR01000011.1, read as the reverse complement.
TACTGGCCGCGGCCGAGCCGTAGACGGCGATGCCGATCATCATCCACAGTGCGAAGTTGCCGCCGGGCAGGTTCGCGTCGGACGGGCCGGCGCGGAACAGCGCCAGGTAGAGCACCGCCGGCAGCGCCAGGTTGAAGATCAGGTTCGAGCGGCGCATCGGACGGCGGAGCTCGCACCACAGGTAGCTCAGCGGGATGCCGCGCAGCCGGGTGCGCCGGGGCGGCAGCCGCACCGAGTTCGTCGCGGTGGGGCCGGGGGCCGTGGGGGTGTCGGTGAGGATCGTCATGTCAGTTCTCCGTCGTGGTCGAGGTCAGTGCGAGGAAGGCGTCGTCCAGGCTGCGTGGGACGACCCTGATCCCGCGCCCGCCCAGTTCCAGCAGGCGGCGGGTCAGCGCGTCCGAGTCGGGGTTGTGCAGATAGGTGCGCCCGGAGCGCTCCTCGAGCAGCCGCGTGCCGGCCAGGCCGATGCGGTCGAGGGTCCCGGGGGTCAGTTCCGCCGAGACGGTGCAGCCGCCGGCGGTGGTGCGGATGGCGTCGGCCGTGTCGTCGGCGATGACGCGCCCCTCCTTGATGAGGATGACGCGGTCGGCGAACTCGTCCACCTCGTCGAGGTAGTGCGTGGCGAAGAGGATCGTCCGGCCGGCCTGCGCCTCGGCGCGGATCTCGCGCCAGAAGTCGCGCCTGGCCCGGACGTCCATCCCCGCCGTCGGCTCGTCGAGGATGAGCAGGTCCGGGTCGGGCAGCAGGGCCAGGGCGAAGCGCAGCCGCTGCTGCTCGCCGCCGGAGCACTTCGACACCTGGCGGTCGGCGAGGTCGGTGATGCCGGCGCGGCTCATGCACGAGCCGATGCTCGACCCCGGGTGGAGGGCCGCGATGACGCGCATCGTCTGCTGCACGGTGTTCTCGGCCAGCAGGCCGCCGCTCTGGGCGACGGCCGCGGTCCGCCCGCTGCGCGAGGCGTCGAGCGGCGCTCCGTCGAAGACCCTCACCGTTCCCGAATCCGGGTGGGTGAGACCGAGGATCATGTCGATCGTCGTCGACTTCCCCGCGCCGTTGGGGCCGAGCAGGGCCACGACCTCGCCGCTGCGGATCGTGAAGCTCATGCCCCGAACGGCGTCGACCCGTTCGTCCCCCGCGGTGCGGAAGGACTTGCTGATCGAGTCGACCTCGATGGCGGCCTGTCCCGGCACGCTGACTGGTGCGCTCATGATGTCCCCTTCTGGGTCGGTGAGGTGCTGCACGCCCCAGTCAATGACTGAAAACCGCCTCTGACAAGTGGTTCCCAGGATCCGGTGCGCCTCGTCATGCCGGGGCGTGATGAATGTCACGTCGACGCCGGGAGGGGAGGGCTCGGCCGGTGCGCTTCGCCCGTCGGCTCAGGCCCGTGCGCCGGCCCGCTCGTCCGCGGCCCGGGTGCCCCGGTCGAAGGTCGCGCCGCCCAGGGGTCGCGTGGCCGCCAGGAAGCCGAGCCCGGCGAGCAGGGCGCCGGCGCCGAGGGCGGCCATGGCGGGCGGGCTCACCGCATCGGGCGGCAGCACGACGGCCGCGAGGACGGCGCCCAGTACCGTCGAGATGTTGTAGAGCACGTCGTAGAGCGTGAAGACGCGTCCGCGGTGGTCGTCGTCCACGTGGGCCTGCACGACGGTGTCGGTCTGCACCTTGAGCGACTGACCGGCCAGCCCGGTGAGGAAGGAGTTCACGAGCAGGGCCGGTACGGCCATGATGGCGCCGACGGTGGCCTGCGAGAGCCCCATGACGAGCAGCATCGCCCCGATGCAGCGCCGCACGCCGATGCGCTCGGCGACCGGCACCGACACGACCCCGGACAGGACGAAACCGACGCCGCTCACGGCGAACCAGCCGCCCGCGCCGGCCATCGCCGATCCGAGGCGCCCCTCGCCGGCGAAGTGGTGGCGGTGGATCACGACGACGAAGGCCATGAGGAAGCCGTAGCCGATGCGCACGACGGCCTCGGCGAGCAGTGCCAGCCAGGCCGGCGGGCGGTGCGCCAGGTGCCGCATCCCGGTGGCCAGGCCGTGCGCCACGTCGCCCACCGTCACCCGTTCGGCGTCCTTCGCCGGGCCGAGGACCGTGCGCCCGATCCGGCAGGCGGTGCCGGCGGCGCCGACGAACAGCGCCGCCGCGAGGACGAAGATGAGCCCGTTCGCGGCGTCCGTGCCCAGGGGACCGCCCAGCGCCAGGCGGATGGCCCCGGCCGCGGCGCCGCCGACGAGCGCGGCCAGCGGGCCGATCATCGGCATGATCGAGCTCGCCTCCAGGTACTCGGCCTCCTCGACCGTCCCCGCCAGGCCCGCCTGCAGGCCGGCCAGCGTGAACCGGTTGAGGCTCAGCATGACGAGCAGGAGCACGGCCAGGACGACGCTCGCGCCGCCGCCTGTCCGGTGCACGGCGATCATCGCCGCCAGGGCGAGACTGCACACGGCGCGCGTCACGTCGACGAGCACCGAGATGCGCCGGCGCGAGAAGCGGTCGAGCAGCACCGAGACGAAGGGGCCGAGCAGCGAGTAGGGGAGCATCGTGAGGGCGAGCACCCCGGCGACCGCCCAGGCGCTCGTCTGGCTCTGCGGGCTGAACAGCAGGTACGAGGCCATGCCCACCTGCGCGGTGCCGTCGCCGCACTGGCCGCACAGCCGCACGAGGACGAGCCGACGGAAGTCGCGGTGCCTGCTCAGCCTGCTCAGTCTCCGGGTGAATTCCACACGCGCCCCCTCCCGCGGTCACGGGGAGTCTAGACGGTCAGCATGTGCGGGCGGCGGGCGCGAGGGCATGCACCATCCCGCCGCGGCGGCCCGCCGTCGGGGTGGATCATCTCGTCGAACGGGCGTCGGGATCCATCGGGCGCGCACGCACCGGATCCCCCGTGACAGCGCCTCGTCGCGCGTTGGAAGGGGCACCAGAGGGCTGCTGGTCACCCCCAACAGCCCCCTGGGCGTCTGCGGGCCGCGAATGCGGCGGGAATGCCCTGGATCCTGCGGGCCCGCGGTCGACTGCGTCATCGGGCGAGACGGACTGCACGGGCAGGACATCCGATGCGTTCCTCATGATAGACCAGTGGGAACTCCGGGGGGACGAAAACGACCGGAATGTGATCGCGATCGGTCCGCAAGGGTGCGGTCGAGCCTCTGAGAGAGACCATCAATCCTTGTCGAAGAGCACGTGACGCGGTCCGGGCGGCCCTGCGGGGCGGGCAACGGATGGCAGGACGGGGCGCCCGGGGCCGCTCAGGGATGGACGAGACCCGTCTCGTAGGCGATGAGGACGAGCCCGACGCGGTCGCGTGCCTCGAGCTTCGACAGCAGCCGCCCGATGTGGGTCTTCACCGTGCCCTCGGCCATGAACAGGTGCTCGGCGATCTCGGCGTTCGTCGCGCCGCGCGCCACCTCGCCGAGGACCTCGAGCTCGCGCTCGGTGAGCACCGACAGGCGGTCGTCCTCCTCGCCGACGTGGTCGGGCAGGCTGGGGGCGACGTGTTCGAGCAGACGGCGGGTCGCGCTGGGGGCGACGACGGCGTCGCCGGAGGCGACGGTGCGGATGGCCGCCAGCAGCTCCTCGGGCCGGGCGTCCTTGAGCATGAAGCCCGAGGCGCCCGCCTTGAGCGCCGAGAAGACGTACTCGTCGAGGTCGAAGGTGGTCAGCACGAGGACGCGCGTGTCGAGGCCGGACGCGATGATGCGCCGGGTCGCCTCGACGCCGTCCATGACGGGCATCCTGATGTCCATGAGGACGACGTCGGGCCGCAGACGGTCCAGCTGCTCGAGGCTCTCGGCGCCGTCCGCCGCCTCCCCGACGACGCCCATGTCGTCCTGGGCGTCGATGAGCATGCGGAAACCGCTGCGCACCAGCTCTTGGTCGTCGACGAGAAGCACCGTGATCGGCTCGGCCATGATTCCTCCTGCACTCGCGTCCGGCGCCCGCCGGACGTCCCGCGTGGTCGGGTGCCCCCACGGTAACCGCGCCGCCGGGCCCGCCCGACGGCGACCGGCGGTTCGACGTCCGCAGGGCACCGTGGGCGCCGCCCCGACGGCTCTGCCGAGGACGGTCGCCCGTGGTCGCCGGGCGAGCACGACGGCGCCGGCGATCCGCGCGGACGGGGCGGAACGGGAGGGGCCGAGGCCCGAGTCGACGCTGTCCGGCGACTCGTGGGCGGGTCCTCAGCGGCCCGGCTGCTCCAGCGGCAACTCGGCGTGCACGGCGAACCCGCCCTCGGGGCGGGGCCCGGCGTCGGCGGTGCCGCCCATCGCGGTGGCCCGCTCGGCCATGCCGCGCAGCCCGTTGCCGGCCCCGTCGTCCAGCACGGCCGCGCCCGCCCCGTCGTCCACGACGTCGATGACGATGCGCTCGGCCCCGTAGTCGAGGCGCATCCAGCAGTGGGCCTTCGGGCCGGCGTGCTTGAGGAAGTTCGTCATCGCCTCCTGGCAGATGCGGTACGCGGCCAGCCCCAGCGTCGGCGGCACCTGCGGCGGGCTGCCGACGACCTCCAGGTGCACGCGCTCGCCGGCCCGCTCGACCATGGTCGGGATGTCGTCCAGCCCCGGCTGAGGACGGTACTCGGCGGGCCCCTCGCGCAGCACGCCGACGATGCGGCGCATCTCGACGAGCGCGTCCCGGCTCATGTCGGCGATCGTGCCGAGCACGTGGACCGCCGCGTCGGGGTTCTTCGCGGCGAGCGCCTTGCCGCCCTGGGCCTGGACCGTGATGACGCTCAGCGAGTGGGCGACGACGTCGTGCAGTTCGCGGGCGATCTCGTTGCGGACGCGGGCCTCGGTGGTGCGGGCCCGTTCGGCCTGCGCGGTGAGCTCGGCCTCGTACTGCGCCTCGGCCGCCAGCTCGCGTTCGAGCTCGACCCGGTCGCTCTCGCGGACGCGGCGTCCGATGAGGTAGGGGACGAGCACCATCGCCGTGCAGATGAGGAAGAGCAGCGTGAAGACGCTGCTGGGATCCGGACCGGGGATCCACGGCTCGCGCGTGTGCGACCAGCGGTAGGGGCCAACGACCGCGCCGATGAAGCCGGCCAGGACCGCCAGCCGCGAGCCGTGGCCGTCGACCCAGCGGGCGACCGAGTAGGTGATGATCGGCACCGCGATGAGCGAGGGGGTCGGGGCCTCGACGGCCACGCACTGCACGAGGCCCCCGACCGTGGCGATGGCCAGCATGAGCAGGGGCCGGCGGCGGCGCAGGACGATCGGCGTCGTGAGCGGCAGGCCGGTGAGCAGCGTCGTGAGGTAGGAGTCGCGCTGGGGGACGGTGACGTCCCCCCAGAAGCAGGTGAGCGCGGTGAGGCAGGCGGCCAGCGCCCCATCGGCGATGAGCTCCCGGCGCGCGGAGCGGCGGAGTGGGGGGACGAGGCTCATGATCGGAGTCTACGGTCGTCTCCGCGGGCCCGGACCCCGCCGGGGCGTCCGGGCGAGGGGGTCTCGGGGAACCGTTCCCGGGCCGGCCGCGGGGTTCCCGGCCGGGGCCCGTCGCGGGCCGATCGAGGAGTCCGCGTGAGCGAGGGCGCGCGCCCCGGCGCAACGGGCCGGTGCGGGCTCGGGGGACGAGGGTACGACGGTGGTGTCGGTCGCGCGGGCGCGGCGCCCGGGGTTCATGGGCTCGTCGTGCCCCTTCTGGAGGGGTCGGGGTCGCGCGGGCGCGGCGCCCGGAGACGGGTTCGCCGGTCGGGTGCGGCGCCCGGGTCGTCGGGGTGGCCCGGGACTCGGGCCAGCGGGGTCGAGCGTCCAGGACCGCGCTGCGCGCCCGACCGGTGATGGCGGGCGGCATGCGCACGAGGCCCTCGGAGCTCCGAGAGGAACGGGGGTCGCAGGCGGATTCGATCAGGTCGGTGGCGGGCGTGCGCACGAGGTCCTCAGGGCCTGAGGCCGCGACCCACCTCGGCCCACAGCTCCGCCTCGTACCGCTCGGCGCGGTGGCGGTGCAGATGGGCCAGCCCGAGCAATGCCCCGACGACCGCCGCGAACCATCCGGCTCGTCCTCGTGCCATGACCGAACCTCCTCCGCGCGTCCGGGGAGGGGCGGCGCTCCTGCGCCGGCCCGGCGGGACGCCGACGTGCAGCAATCCTCGCGTTCCGGCCCCCGGCGCGCAAGCCCGGTCTCCGGAGCGCAGGGCCGGGCCATTCCCCCCGCCCCCGGACGGCGTGTTCGCACACCCGACCGGTCCGGAGCGCGGGCCGTGCCGTCCACCGCTTCCGCCGCCGCCCGGCCCCGTCCCGAGGCCGGGCCCTCGGCGTGCCACGATGGGGCCATGAGCACTGTCTTCACGAAGATCATCGAGGGTCGGATCCCCGGGCGCTTCGCCTGGGCGGACGAGACGTGCGTCGTCTTCGCGTCCATCAACCCGATCACCGACGGCCACATGCTCGTCGTGCCGCGCCAGGAGGTCGCCAAGTTCACCAGCGCCGACGACGCGCTGCTGGCCCGCCTCATGTCCGTCGCCAAGATCATCGGCCAGGCGGTCGAGCGGGCCTTCGACTCGCCGCGCGCCGCCCTGCTCGTCGCCGGCTTCGAGATCCCCCACCTCCACCTGCACGTCCTGCCCGCCTGGGGCGAGGCCGAACTGAGCTTCACCAACGCCCGGGCCGAGGTGCCCGGCACCGAGCTGGACGCCGCGACCGAGCGGGTCCGCGCCGCTCTGCACGAGCTCGGGCACGGTGCCGCTGTGCCCGTCGCGCCCGGCTCGCCGGCGCTGGCCTGAACCGTGGCCGGAACCACCGGGGACGGGCCCCTGGCGAGGGTCGTCACCGTCTCCGACCGCTGTGCGCACGGCGAGCGCGAGGATCTGTCCGGTCCGCTCGCTGCTCGTCTGCTCGCCGATGCCGGCATCGCGGCCGGCCCGGTCGTCGTCGTGCCCGACGGCGTCGAATCGGTGAGGGCTGCCATCGCGGCCGCCCTGGCCGACGGCTGCCGCCTCGTCCTCACCACCGGCGGCACCGGCATCGGCCCGCGCGATGTGACGCCCGAGGCCACCGCGCCCCTGCTCGCAGCCCGCCTCGACGGGCTCGCCGATGCGATCCGCCGTCGCGGCGAGGCCTCCGCGCCGACCGCCTGTCTCGGCCGCGGCCTCGTCGGCATCAGTGCGCGCGGTGCCGACGCCGCCCTCGTCGTCAACGCCCCGGGCTCGCCCGGCGGGGTGCGCGACGCCGTCGCCGTCGTCGCGCCGCTGCTCGGGCACGTCCTCGACCAGCTCGACGGCGGCGACCACCCCGCGCCGGCCACAGGCGCGACGAGAGGGCGCCGGCCCTCATGAGCGCGCCCGCACCAGGGCAGGGGGTTCCCGACGGGCCCGCACCGCGCCCGTTCGATCTGAGCGCCCTGGCCGTCGCGCTGGGCCTGAGCGGTCTGGCCGGGGCCTGGGGGAGCGCCGTTCCGCTGCTCGGAGCGCCCGGGTGGTGCGCCGATCTGCTCGCCCTCGCGGCCCTGGCCGCCGTGCTCGTCATCGCCGTGCGCTACGTCCGCGCCTTGGCGTGCGGGGCCAACCGCTTCGGCGACGACCTGGACGGCTTCGCGTTCTCCTACTTCCCGCTGGTGGGGGTGCTGCTCGGCGAGCGCCTGTACATCCGGGCTCCGACCGCGGCGTTCTGGCTCATCATCGCCTGCGCCCTCGTGGTCGGTCTGTTCGGCGCGCGGCTCGTCGCCCGCTGGTGCATCCGGCCGGTGCGGGTCGAGTCCCTGCACACCGGCTACTTCGTCCCGCTCATCGCGGGTGCCTTCGTCACGAGCCCGGCGCTCTCGCTCGTCGGCGCGCGGGGCCCGGCCATGGCCGAGTTCGGCATCGGCATCATGCTGTGGGTGATGATCGGCGCCGTCGTCACGGTGCGACTGTGGACGCGCGAGCCGCTGCCGCCCTCCCAATGGCCGCTGTTGGCCATCCTCGTCGCGCCGCCTGCCACGGCCGGCACCGCGTGGGTGACGATGAACGGCGGACGCGGCGATGCCGTCGTCGAGATCCTCGTCGGCATCACGGCGCTGTTCATCGTCGTCGAGCTCTTCCTGGTGCCCGGTTGCTATCTCAGGGCCCCTGCGACGACGGCCATGTGGTCGTTCACCTTCCCCTCGGCCGCGACGGCGAACTTCCTCGTGCGGTGGTTGGCCACCGCCCCCTTCGGGCCGTGGCGCCCTGCGGCCTGGGCCGTCCTGGCCCTGGCGACGGCCGTCGTCGTCGCCGTCGCGGGCCTCACCGTCCGTGCGCTGCCGGGTGCCCGACCGGTGCCCTGACTCGGCTGGCCCCGACGGACCGGCCCGGCGGTCGGGCGCTCGGGGCGGTCGGCGTCCCTTGATCGCAGCTGGGGCGTCCGCCCGTGCATGGTGCGCGGTCGGGCCCTCTCGGCCGCATCCGGGGACGGGATGCGGGACGAGGTCGGGCTCCGGGCCCGGCTCACCCCCGGCCCGGGCGGGTCCAGTCGCCTGAGCGCCCGCCCGACTTGTGGACGATCATCGCCTCCCGGACGACGGCCGAGCGGTCGACGCCCTTGACCATGTCGACGACGGCCAGGGCGGCCACCGTCGCCGCGGTGAGGGCCTCCATCTCGACGCCGGTGCGATCGGCGGTGCGGACCGTGGCGCGGATCGCCACGTGGTCCTCGGCGAGGGACAGGTCGAGCTCGCAGCCGTGCACGCCGATGCGGTGCGCCAACGGCAGCAGGTCGGGGGTGCGCTTGGCGGCCATGATCCCGGCGACGCGCGCCACGGCCAGCACGTCGCCCTTCGGCACGGTGCCGTCGCGCAGGGCGGACATGACCCGCGGCGAGCAGCCGACCTCGGCGACGGCGGTGGCCTCGCGCACGCTCGGCGCCTTGGCGGTCACGTCGACCATGAAGGCGCTGCCGTCGCCGCGCAGGTGCGGCAGGCGCACCGGATTCTCCGGCGTGTCGGTCATGTCGCTTCCTCTCCGACGCACAGCCGTACACCTTCCGGGAGGCGCATCGGACCGTCCGGCGTGTCGGTCATGTCGATCCTCCGCCGGCCGGGGAGGCTCTCCCGCGTCCGGCGGTCGTGCGGACTGCTCGGCCGGCTCCCTCGGCTCAGCCGGGGCCCGCCGCCGGCCCTGCCGACTCGGCCTCGATGATCCGCCCCGGCCACCGGACCTGGCCGGCGGGTCGCCCGAAGTCCTCGACCCGGAAGGAATTCCTGGTCAGACAGATCATACGGCCGTCGGCCAGATGCAGCCGGCGGAAGCAGTCGGCGCCCAGGACGGCGCGCAGCTGCGGGCCGAGCACCGGCGCCGGGGAGGGGCCGTCGTCATGAGGGCCCACTCCTCGTCGAAGGCGCGGTCGCCGGTCAGCGCATTGCAGGTCACCGGAGGCCCGGCAGGCACCGGCAGGGCCATGTCGGCGAAGCACCGGATGCTCTCCCCCTTGCCCCCGCGGACGAGGAATTCGCCGCTGCGGGTGCCGTCGGGGCGCTCCACGACGCGTCGGACCAAGACACGGGCCCTGCGGATCCCGCACGGCTGCTCGAGCCGCGCCGCGTAGGGCGCGTCGTGGTCCGCGTGGCGCAGGCCGGCGGCCCGCGCCGCAGCGGCGTCCTTCACACGTGCCTGCGACGGCGGGAGAGGATGACCCGGCCCGGAGGGCGGCCATGAGCGAGCGTCCCCGGCACGATCGGGCCCCGCAGCGGGATTGCCGCTGTCCTCCCGGGCGGCCTGCCGGAGCGGATGAGCAGGAGGGTCTCCGCCTCGAACAGGCAGGGGCGAGCAGGCACAGGGCGAGGAGGCCGCGTCGCCCCCACGGGCTGGCGCCTCCACCGGTCATCTCTGCCTTCCGTGTCCGGGGCCGCGGCGTCTTCGAGTCCGCCCGCTTGCCGCCCTCAGCGCGGGTGCGCCGCGATGAACTCCAGTTCCGTTCCGGGCTCCACCCGGCCCGTGCCGACCGGGACGACGGCCAGCCCGTCGGCGCGGGGCAGCGAGGCCACCAGGTGCGACCTCGAGCCGAGCGGGTGCATCGGACGGACGCGCTCGCCCTCGCGCACGACCGGCATGAACTGCACCTTCGCGGCCGGTCCCGACCAGGGCTCGGCCGCCACGACACGACTGGTCCGCGGGGCGGTGCCCGTGGCCCGCCCGGCCAGCACCCGCAGCACCCCGGCGGCGAGGACGTGGAAGCCGGCCCACACGCTCACGGGGTTGCCCGGCAGGCACAGCACCGGGGTGGGGCGCCCGCCGACCACGGCGGTGGCCAGGCCCTGCGGCCCGCCCGGCTGCTGGGCGACGCGGTGGAAGCGCGAGGCGGGGCCCGACAGGGCCTGGCGCACGACCTCGTAGGCGCCTGCGGAGATCCCGCCGGCGGTGATGACCAGGTCGAGCGCGGGCCACTGCGCGAGCAGGCCCAGCAGCTTCGCCGGGTCGTCGGGCGCGCGCCCGACCTCGACGGGCTCGCAGCCGGCCTCGCGCACGAGGCCGGCCAGCAGATGGGAGTTGGAGTCGGGGATCTGCCCGGGCCCCAGCGGGTCGCCGGCCTCGCGCAGCTCCGAGCCGGTGGCCAGCACGCCGACGCGCGGACGCGGAACCACCTCGAGGGTGGTGTGGCCGACCGAGGCGGCGGCGGCGATCGCCACGGCGTCGAGCGGGATCCCGGCCGTCAGGACGGGATCGCCGGCCTCGACGTCCTCGCCCGCCCGGCGCACGTTCGCGCCCTCCTCGGCCCCGCGGAGGATCGTCACGGCCTCGGGCGCCCGGTCGGTGCCCGGACGGTGGTCCGTCTCCTCGACGCGGATCACCGTGTCGGCCCCGGCGGGCATCATCGCGCCGGTCATGATGCGTTCGGCGGTGCCGGGACGCAGCGGCGTCGCCGCGGGGTCGCCGGCGGGGACGTCGGCGATGACGGGGAGCCTCACGGGATGCTCGGGGGAGGCCCCGGCGACGTCGACGCGGCGCACGGCGAAACCGTCCATCGCCGAGTTCGTGAACGGGGGCACCGGGATGCGGGCGGGCGCATCGGAGGCCAGCGTCAGGCCCAGGCACTCGTCCAGCGGTTTCGTGGCCGTGCCCCGGGCGGGGATCCGCGCCTCGACGAGGGCCCGGTACTCGTCGAGGCCCAACGGCTCGTCACCCATGTCATCCACCTTCCCGGGCCGCCCACGACAGTCGGCCGGCCCTGCCCGTCAGCGCGCGAAGCGCAGCGTCTCGTAGCGGTTCCGCGCGGCGTCGCCGACGAGGACCCGCCCGATGAGCGGGTCGCCGGCGCCCGTGATGAGTTTGACGGCCTCGGTGGCCATGGCCGTGCCGGCCTGTCCGACGACCGTCCCGAGGACGCCCGCCCGGGCGCTCGTCGGCGTCGAGCCGGGCTCGGGCACCCGCGGGTGCAGGGTCCGCAGGCTCGTCGCCGGGAGCCCGGTCGGCGGGCGCGACCAGAACACCGACAGCTGGAAGCCCATCCCCACGACGGTACCCCAGACGAGGGGCGCGCCGGCCTCGGCCGCCCAGTCGGCCACGAGGTACTTGGCGGTGAAGCTGTCGGTGCAGTCCATGACGACGTCCCACTCGGCGCCGTGCTTGTCGAGGAAACCCCTCGTCGCGTGCGGGTACTGCTCGACGCGCACGGCCGAGTTGAGCCCGCCCAGGTGGGCGGCCGCGCTGGCCGGCTTGGGCGTGCCGACGTCCGCCTCGCCGTGCAGCAGTTGGCGCTGGAGATTCGAGAGCTCGACCACGTCGGAGTCGCACACGCCCAACGTCCCGACCCCCGCCGCGGCGAGGTAGAGCAGCACCGGGGAGCCCAACCCGCCGGCCCCGATGACGAGCACCCGCGCGGCGGCGAGCCGGGCCTGACCCCGTTCGCCGATCCCCGTGACGAGCCGGGTGCGGCGGTGGCGGGCGGCCGTCGCGTCGTCGAGGGGCCCGACCCGGTTGCGCAGCGGCACGCGCACCCCCGTCCGGCTCCCGGCCGGCGCACGCGCGCCCTCGTTCCCGGCCGGCGCGCGGTCCCCGCCGGCGCTCATGCGATGCCCGACCAGACGTGGGAGCCGTCGGGGAGCCACTGGCACTTCCACGCCGGCAGCTCGGCCTTGACGAGGTCGACGAGATCGGAGACGGCCGTGAGGGCCTGGCCCCGGTGCTCGGCGGCCGCGGCCACGACCATCGCGACGTCGCCGACGACGAGACCGCCGGTGCGGTGCCAGGCGCCGACGGCGTGGACGCCCTCGCGGGCGGCGATGCGCCGGCAGATGCCGTCGAGGACCCGCCCGGCGGCCGGGTGCGCCGAGTAGTCGATGGCGGTCACCGGCATGCCGGCGTCGTGGTCGCGCACGACGCCGACGAAGCAGGCCACCGCGCCGGCGCGGTCGTCGCCGATCCGCGCGCACAGCGCCGCCGGGTCGAGCGCCTCGGCGGTGATGCCGGAGAGAACAGCGTTCATGTCATGCCTTCGGGCGCCCGGGCGTCAGGACCCGGACGGTGGAGCGGATGGTGGACGGTGCGGTCGGGCCCGGGCTCAGCCGCCGGCGAAGGGCGGCAGGACGTCGACGAGCGCGTCATCGCCCAGGGGCGTGTCGGCCGCGGCCGAGGCCTCGTCGACGAGGAAGCTGCACACGGGCAGGACGCGTTCGAGGTCGGGGTGGGCGTCGGCCAGCGCCGCGGTCAGCTCGTCGAGGCGCCCCGCCGGGGCGCACTGCTCCGACTCGACGCCCGCGGCCTCCGCCGCGCCGCCGAAGTACCGTACGGTGATCATGGATCCCCCTTGTCGTGCCCCGGTCGGGCGGGACCTTCAGGATGCCGCGGCGCGCACCGGCGCCTCGGCGTCGCCGCCGGAGGCCGGCCCCCCGTCGGCGAGCCGGTCCTTCGGGGTGAGGATGATCTCGCAGCGCAGCGGGTGGTTGACGTCGACCATGACCTGGGCGTCGGCCATGCTGCCCGCGGTGCGCTCGATGACCCGCTCGAGCAGGCCGTCGCGCATCTCGAGGGCCAGCGAGTCCGGGCACGACTCGTCGGTGCAGCCGAACGGGCAGCCGTGCAGCACCAGTCCGGTGTCGATGCGCGGATGCGGCTGCGCCGCGAAGCCGAGCGAGGTGAGGAACAGGCGCATCTTGTTGAGGTGCCCCGCCATCGTGAAGCCCCCGGTCGGTTTGAGCCGCGTGTGGTCGGGCACGTGCATCATGGCCAGCGCGTCGTCGGCCCAGTAGCGGCCCATCTCGTGGGCCGCCTGGCGCGGGTCGGCCACGTGGGCGGTGAGCCAGGCGAACATCGCATGGCTCACCTGGGCGAGCGTGCACGCCGGGAACGCCGGGTCGGTCGGCGTCCAGCTCTGATAGCCCAGGGCGGGGCGGCCGCGGCCCCTGATCGGCATCTGCTCGCAGGTGACCAGGCCGAGGTTGACGAGCGCGTCGAGGGTCTCGCGCACCGAGTTCGGGTGCAGGCCCGACTCGGCGGCCAGCTCGGCGACGGTGACGGACCCGGCGTGCGCGGAGATGCGGCGCAGCAGGGCCTGCTGCGCGGAGGTGAGCCGGGCCATCCTCCTGAGCGTCTCGCTCAGATCGGGCGTGCTCGCGTCGTACTGGTGGTCCCGGTGGCTGCAGGCGCAGTCGAGGGGAGCCCGGTGGTCGGTAGGCATGGATGAGGCCCTTCGTTCGCTGTCCACTGCTCCGATTCTAGGGCGCGGCGTCCGGGGAGGGTCGCGGTCGGGATCCGTCACGCGAGCGCCGTCCGGTCGCTCGCGGTGCGGGCGGCGGACCGGCGGCCCCGCCGGCCGGGGCTCTCGAAGGGGCGGTCCCAGCCGCGGGCCGCGGGCGCCGAGGCGACGGGGCCCTCCCGCCTGGAGCGGTAGACGACGTTCGGGCGCGTCACGTAGCCGACCGGCGCCGAGACGACGTGGACGAGCCTGGTGAACGGCCAGATGCACAGCAGGAGCATGCCGGCGAGGATGTGCAGCTTGAAGACCATCGGGACGTCGGCCATGAGCTCCGGCCGCGGGTGCAGCATCGGGATGGAGCGGAACCAGACCGAGATCGTCTCGCGGTAGTTGTAGCCGCCGGCGGGGCCGACGAGCTGGGTGCTGACGGTGGCCGCCGCGCCGAGCGCGATGGGGATCGTCAGCAGCGCATAGGTGAGGATGTCGCCCCTCGAGGTGTTCAGACGCACCGACCTGACGACGATGCGGCGGTACAGCAGGCCGACCAGGCCCACGACGGCGGCTGCGCCTGCGATCGAGCCGGGGATCGTCGCGACGAGATGGTAGACGTGGTGCGGGATCCCCATCGCGTCGGTGGCGCTCTGCGGGACCACGAGGCCCAGGACGTGCCCGAGGGCGACGAGGAGGATGCCCAGGTGGAACAGCGGGGAGCTCCAGCGCAGGATCGCGCTCTCGCGCCACTGGCTCGACCTGCTCGTCCACCCGAACTGGTCGGTGCGGAAGCGCCAGACGAGCCCCCCGATGAGCAGGACGATCGACAGGTACGGCAGGACGACCCAGGCCAGGACCGTGGCGGCGGACATGATGGTCACCCCTCCTTCGGGGAGTTCGGTTCGGTTGGGGGCCCGTCGACGGCCGACGCGCGGCCGCCGACCGGGGCGCCCGGGCGCCCCGCGCCCAGACCCACCAGCTCGGTCGGCGGGCCCTGGCTGATGAGTTTCTGGTAAGCGGCGATGGTTCGCTCGTCGGGCTCCGGCAGGGTCGCCACGAGCGCCTCGACGAGCTCGGCGTAGGGCGAGCCGGCGTCCACGAGGGCGGCCCGGATGACCTCCAGCCCCTCGCGGTGGGTCTCGAGCAGCTCCTCGCCCATGCCCTGCTCGTCGTCGAGGGCGGCGAACTCGAGGACGACCGGCAGGTAGTCGGCCAGTTCCTCGCGGGCCTGCTCGAAGCCGGCGGCCCGCATGATCTCGCGGAAGGCCACGATGGCCTGCCCGCGGCCGCGGGTGTCGCCCTGCTCGTAGTAGCTCAGGTACAGCGCGCAGCGGCGCCGCTGGTCGAAGGTCTCGACGTAGTGCTCGCGCAGTCCGCGCAGTCCGAGGGCCTCGGCACGGGCGCAGAAGGCCTCCAGGTGCTCGGCGACCGGTGCGGGCAGGGTCGCCAGCTCGGCCCGCACGGCCGTGCACTGCTCGGCCAGCTCGTCGGCCGGGTAGTCCAGCAGCAGCGAGCAGGCCATCTCGACGGTCCGCCGCTGGGCGCGGTCGGTGGGCACGTGCCGCCTGACGGGCAGGCGAGGTGCGCCCATGAAGACATCGGTCACCGGATGGCCCTCCTCGTGCCGCAGCAGGCCCGTCCGCTGCGGCCGGTCCGGCCGGGCGGCGTCCGGGGCCCGGAGCGCCCGCTGGTTCCGGGCCGTGCCCGAAGACATTGCGCCGAGGGCGTTCATCGCAGCACCTGCAGCGGAATCGACGGGTGACGGCCCTTGCCGCGGGCCGTCGGGAAGAAGGCGTCGTCGTCGAGACCGCGGATGGGGCAGCCCTCGAGCCGGGCGAGGCCTCGCGGCAGCTCCGAGTGCGTCGTGGGGACGACGAAGCGGTCGTCGTACTTGGCGATCGACAGCAGTCGGTACATGTCCTCCATGTCCTGGCCCGTCATGCCGACGGCGGCGGGGATCTCCTCGTCGCCCGGGGCGTCCATGAAGACGTCGCGCAGGTACGAGCGCATCGCGGCGAGGCGGCGCAGCGAGCGCTCCACCGGGGCCGTGTCGCCGGCGGTGAACAGGCCGGCGAGGTACTCCAGCGGGATGCGCATCTGCGACAGGGCGCTCAGCAGCACCCGGTGGTTCTCGCCGTCGCCGCCCGAGGCGGTCACCGCGTCGACCACCGGCGACAGGGGCGGGATGTACCAGACCATCGGCAGGGTGCGGTACTCCGGGTGCAGCGGCAGCGCCAGCTCGTAGTCGTGGATGAGCCTGTGGACCGGCGACTCCTGGGCGGCGACGAGCCACGAGTGCGGGACGCCGTTGGCCGCGGCCCGGCCGATCACCTCGGGGTCGTGGGGGTCGAGCAGGATCTCGCGCTGGGCGGCGTACAGCGCGGTCTCGTCGGGGCGCGAGACCGCCCAGTCGACGCGGTCGGCGTCGTAGAGCACGACGCCGAGATAGCGCAGCCGCCCGACGCAGGTCTCGGAGCAGACGGTGGGCTGGCCCACCTCCAGGCGCGGGTAGCACAGCGTGCACTTCTCGGCCTTGTGGGTCTCATGGTTGAAGTAGACCTTCTTGTACGGGCAGCCCGACACGCACATGCGCCAGCCGCGGCACCTGTCCTGGTCGACGAGGACGATGCCGTCCTCGGCGCGCTTGTACATGGCGCCCGAGGGGCACACGGAGACGCACGTCGGGTTGAGGCAGTGCTCGCAGATGCGCGGCAGGTGGAACATGAACGAGTCCTCGATGGTCTTCGAGACCCGCAGGCTCATCTGGTGCAGCACCGGGTCGGTGTCGAGCGTCTCCATGGAGCCGCCCAGATCGTCGTCCCAGTTCGGGCCCCACTCGATGGTGTCCATGGTGCGGCCGGTGATCTGTGAGCGGGCGCGGGCCGTGGGGACGGCCCGCTGCCCGGCCGGGGCGCTGAGCAGCTTGTCGTAGTCGTAGGTCCACGGCTCGTAGTAGTCGTCCATGCCGGGCAGGCAGGGGTTGGCGAAGATCTTCGCCAACGTCGACAGGCGCCCGCCCAGGCGGGGGACGACCCGGCCGCTCGCGGTGCGCCGCCAGCCGCCGTGCCAGTCGTCCTGGTCCTCCCAGCGGCGCGGGTAGCCGACGCCGGGGCGGGTCTCGACGTTGTTGAACCACATGTACTCGGCGCCCTCGCGGTTCGTCCACGCCTGCTTGCAGGTGACCGAGCAGGTGTGGCAGCCGATGCACTTGTCCAGGTTCATCACCATGGCGATCTGTGCCATGACCTTCATCAGAACTGCACCTCCTGGCTGCGGCGGCGGATCAGCGTGACCTCGTCGCGCTGGTTCCCGGTGGGCCCGTAGTAGTTGAACGCGTACGAGAACTGGGCGTAGCCGCCGATGAGGTGGCTCGGCTTGATGAGGATGCGGGTCAACGAGTTGTGGATGCCGCCGCGTCGTCCGCTGCGCTCGGTGAGCGGAGTGTTCGCCACGCGCTCCTGGGCGTGGTGCATGAACACGGTGCCCTCGGGCACGCGATGACTGACGACCGCGCGCGCCGAGACGATGCCGTTGCGGTTGTAGGCCTCGACCCACTCATTGTCGTGCACGCCGATCTTGTCGGCGTCGGCCGGGCTCATCCAGATCGTCTGGCCGCCGCGGCCCAGCGTGAGCATGTGCGGGTTGTCGTAGTACTGCGAGTGGATGGCCTACTTGTTGTGGATCGTCAGATAGCGCACGGCCACCTCGGCGGTGCCCTCGGGCGAGACGCCCTCGTAGCCGACGGGGCGTTCGCCGTACAGCTGCTGGAGGTTCACCGGGGGTCGGAACATCGGCAGGGACTCGCCCATGTCGCGCATCCAGTCGTGGTCGACGTAGAACTGCGGGCGGCCCGTCAGCGTGTGCCAGGGCTTGTGGCGCTCCATGTTCTGCACGAATGCCGAGTAGCGCCGTCCGCCGTGCTCCGAGCCGGACCACTCCGGCGAGGTGATCACCGAGCGCGGCTGGATGACGACGTCCCGGAAGGTGATGCGCTTCTCCTCGTCGCCGGCGGACAGGTCGGCCATCCGCGTGCCGGTGCGCTGCTCGAGGGTGCGGAAGCCCTGCGTGGCCAGGCGCCCGTTCGTCGTGCCCGACAGGGCGAGGATCGCGTTGATGGCCTTCACGTCGGTGTCGAGGAGCGGACGGCCCGTCCCCGCCCCGTCGAGCGCCCGACCGTTGAGTTCGCCGAGCTCGCCCACCTCGCGGTCGGGGTGGTAGACGACGCCCTTCGTGGCCATGCCGGGCGCCTCGGTGAGGGGGCCGAGGGTGTCGAACCTCTCGCCGATCAGCGTGTAGTCGCGCTCCACGCCGACGATCTTCGGCATCGTCACGCCGGGCACCCAGCCCTGCCGGTCGGTCACGACCCCGCCCGGGCTGGTCATCTCGTCGGGGCTGTCGTGGCCGAGAGGCGCGGCGACCGCGTCGACGTGCGAGCCGAGGTGCTCGGCGGCCATCCGCGAGACGAGATGGGCCAGCGTCCGGTAGGTCTCGAAGTCGGTGCGGGCCTCCCACGGCGGGTCGACCGCCGGGGTGAAGGGGTGGACGAAGGGGTGCATGTCGGTGCTCGACAGGTCGTTCTTCTCGTACCAGGTGGCCGCGGGAAGGACGACGTCCGAGTGCAGCGTCGTGCTCGTGTTGCGGAAGTCGGCGGTCCACATGAGATCGAGCTTGCCGGCGGGCGCCTCGTCGCGCCAGGTCATGGTGGTGGGGCGCCGGCCGGGCGGCAGCTCGGCGGCGTTGACGTCGTTGTCGGCGCCCAGCATGTGGCGCAGGAAGAACTCGGTGCCCTTCGCGGAGGAGCCGAGCAGGTTCGTGCGCCAGTTCGCCAGGATGCGCGGCACGTTCTCGCCGGCGTCCGGGTCCTCGGCGGCGAAGTGGAGCCGGCCGGCGGCGAGCTCGGCGGCGATGTACTCGCCCGGTGCCATGCCCGCCTTCGCGGCCTCGTCGCCGAGGACGAGCGGGGAGCGGTCGAAGGTCGGGTAGCTGGGCATCCAGCCGCGCTGGGCGGATTCGACGAGGCAGTCGGCCGTCGTCCTGCCGGCGAGCGTGCGGGCGCCCAGCGGGCTGGCCATGCGCTCGGCCCGCGCGCCGTCGTAGCGCCACTGGTCGGTCGTGAGGTAGTACCAGCCGGTGGCGATCATCTGGCGGGCCGGGCGCTGCCAGTCGAGGGCGAAGGAGTAGTTCGCCCAGCCGGTGATCGGGCGCACCTTCTCCTGGCCGACGTAGTGGGCCCAGCCGCCGCCGTTGACGCCCTGGGTGGCGCACATCGTCGTGAGCGCAAGGAAGGTGCGGTAGATCGTGTCGGAGTGGAAGTAGTGGTTCGTGCCGGCGCCCATGAGGATCATGGAGCGCCCGCCGGACTCGAGGGCGTTGAGCGCGAACTCCCGGCCGATCCGCACGGCGGCGCCCGCCTCGACGCCGGTGAGCTCGGCCTGCCAGGCCGGGGTGCCGGGGGCCGAGGCGTCGTCGTAGCCGGTGGGCCAGACGCCGGGCAGCCCGTCGCGGGCCACCGCGTAGTGGGCCAGGAGGATGTCGTAGACGGTGGTGACGAGGCGGCCGTTGACGCGGCGGGCCGGCACGCCGCGGCGCACGACGCCGGCGCCGATGCTCCCCTGATCCTCCTGGGCGGGCAGGTCGAAGCGGGGCAGCAGGATCTGCGCCGGCTCCCAGTCGTCGGTGTCCATGAGCGAGAGGACCGGGTCGACGCCGTCGAGGTCGAGGTTCCAGTGGCCCGCGCCCTGGGGCCCGAAGTGGTCGGCCAGCGTGCCGCCCGGATCCTTCACCCGCCCGTCGGCGTCGAGGACGAGCGGGCGGAAGGCCGCGTTCTCGGTGCGCTCGCAGGTGCCCTCGGGCATCTTGTCGGCGGTGAGGAACTTGCCCGGGACGAGGGCCCGCTCCTCTCCCAGGTCGCCGGCGCCGGCGCGGGCCCGGGCGTCGGCCTCGTCCAGCTCGACGAGGAAGGGGGCGTCCGAGAAGCGCTTCACGTAGTCGCGGAACATGGGCTCGCGGCGTTTCACGTGGAACTCGGTGAGGACGACATGGCCCATCGCGATGGCCAGGGCGCCGTCGGTGCCGGGGGCCACGCGCAGCCAGTCGTCGGCGAACTTCGTGTTGTCGGCGAAGTCGGGGCTCACGACGACGACCTTCTGGCCGTGGTAGCGGGCCTCGACCATGAAGTGGGCGTCGGGGGTGCGGGTCAACGGCACGTTGGAGCCCCACATGATGAGGTACTGGCTGTTGAACCAGTCGCCGGACTCGGGCACGTCGGTCTGGTCGCCGAAGACCTGCGGGCTCGCCGGCGGCAGGTCGGCGTACCAGTCGTAGAAGCTGAGCATCGTCGCGCCGAGGAGCTCGTGGAAGCGGGCGCCGGCGCCGTAGGACAGCATGCTCATGGCCGGGATGACGGAGAAGCCGGCGATGCGGTCGGGGCCGAAGGCCTTGATCGTGTGGACGTAGGCGGCGGCGATGATCTCGGTGGCCTCGGACCAGCTCACGCGGACCATGCCGCCGGTGCCGCGGGCGCTCTTGTAGGCCTTGGCGCGGGCCGGGTCGGAGACGACGTCGGCCCAGGCGTCCACCGGGTCGCCGAGGCGCTCCTTGGCCTCGCGGTAGGCCTCGAGGAGGACGCTGCGCACGTACGGGTACTTGATGCGGGTCGGCGAGTACTCGTACCAGCTGAAGGCGGCGCCGCGCGGACAGCCGCGGGGCTCGTACTCGGGCATGGTCGGGCCGGTGCTGGGGTAGTCGGTGCACTGCGACTCCCACGTGATGATGCCGTCCTTGACGTAGACCTGCCAGGAGCACGAGCCGGTGCAGTTCACGCCGTGGGTGGAGCGGGCGATCTTGTCGTGGCTCCAGCGCCGGCGGTAGAAGGCGTCGGCGGCGCGTCCGCCCTCGAGGAAGAGCTGGCGGCCGGAGGCGTCGGTGGCGCCGCGGCGCAGCCAGCTGCCCATGCGGAGCAACGGCGAGGCCTTGGCCGAGGCGGGGTCGGCTCGCGGGGTCCTGTGCGGGAGGGCGTCCTCGCGGGCCGGTTCGCCGCCGGTGGCGGCGGGGCTGTCGTTGATGTCGGTGCTCATGGCGAGGCTCCTCTGGGGATCGAGCTCTGACGAAGGGCGATGGGGTCAGCCGGGGAAGGGCGCCCTCGGGCGGGCGTACTGGATCCAGCAGATGACGGCGCAGACGGCCGCGTAGACCGCGCAGATCCAGAACCAGGTGCTGGCCGCCATGCTCGACAGGGCCACGCCGACGAAGAACGGGCCGAAGGAGGCGATGGCGGCGGTGAAGCCGATGGCGCCGCCGGCCTGGCGCTTGGGCATGATCATCGGCATCTGCTTGAAGGTGCCGGCGTTGCCGATGCCGCTGAAGAAGAAGAACGCGAGCATCGCCCACAGGAAGCCGGGGAACTGGTCGGGGCCGCTCGGGTCGAGGAACAGGGCGGCCCACACGAGGGTGCCGGCCACGCCGACGCCTGAGACGAAGGTCCAGATGGCGCCCCCGAAGCGGTCGCACAGCGGGCCCCAGGCGACACGGACGATCGAGGCGATGAGCGGGCCGAGGAAGGCGTAGGTGGCGCCCGCGGGCAGGCCCTCCATGCCGGCGAACCTGCTCGTCGCGCCGTAGGTGTTGTTGATGAGCAGGCCGAACTGGGCGCTGAAGCCGCTGAACAGGCCGAAGGTCATGACGTAGAGCAGGGTCATGAGCCACGTGTTCGGGTTGCCGAAGATGTCGATCTGCTCGCGGAAATTGGCCTTGACCGGCACGTCCTTGAGGTAGACGAACGCCAGGACGGCGGCCAGGATCGACCACGGCACGAAGAAGATCGCCGCATTGTGCACCCACAGGTCACCACCGCTGGTGTGCTGCGGGGCGATCCAGGTGATGCCGAACAGGCCGGAGGTCATGAGGACCGGGCCGACGAGCTGGATGACCGACATGCCCAGGTTGCCGATGCCCGCCTGGATGCCGAGCGCGGTGCCCGACAGGCGCTTGGGGAAGAAGTAGCCGGTGCTGGGCATGTAGCCCGAGAAGGTACCGCCGCCGATGCCGCAGGCGATCGCCAGGGCGAGGAGGACGCCGTAGTCGGTGTTCGGGTTCTGCACGGCGAAGAACCAGCCGAACATCGGGATGATGTACAGCAGCGAGCTCCAGGCCACCATCCTGCGGGTGCCGATGACGGGGGGCAGGAACATGTAGACGAGGCGGATGATGCCGCCGGACAGGCCCGGCATGGCGGTGAGCCAGTAGAGCTGGCCCTTGGTGAGGTGGAAGCCGATCGAGGCGAGCTTCGGGGCGATGGCGCTCACGAGGAACCAGACGCAGAACGCCAGGATCATCGAGTAGGTCGAGATGGCCAGGGTGCGCCAGGCGAGGCGGGAGTCCCAGCTCGCCTCGTCCTCGGGGTTCCAGTCGGTGACCACGTGCCTCGACGCGGTCGCGCTCTTCGCGGCGGACATGCGCTTCCTCTCGCTCCACCGGTGCCCCAGGCGCCCGGCGAGGGCGGTCACGGCATCGGCCGCTGGCGCGCAGGGGAATTAGTCCGGTTCCGGTCCCAAAAATAACTGGTGCGGGCTCCCCGCCGCCAATCCACGGGGACGCGGGGAGCCCGCGGGGCCCGCCGCCGGCGCCCCCGGAACCGCTCGGCGGGGTGTCGGCCCGGCCCGCGCCGGCGACTGAGGGCGGTCTTGCTCCGGGGCCGACGGGAGACACCCGGGCCCGGAGCGGGCCCTCCCCGGGCCGGCGCGGACACCGTTCGGCGACTAGGGAGTACTCACCCGCCGATGCGGCTCATGGTGCGGCTGGGGGCGGCGAAGTCCATGCCGTCGAGGCCGTGGGCGGCCGGTTTGGCGAGCATCGCGTCGGCCCAGATGCGGGCGATCCCGGCGTCGTCGACGCCCCCGCGGAGGGGCCCGCGGAGGTCAGTTTCACTGATCGCGAACAGGCAGCTGCGGATCTGCCCGTCGGCGGTGAGGCGGGTGCGGTTGCACGCGCCGCAGAACGGGTCGCTCACCGAGGCGATGATGCCGACCGTCCGGGAGGGGTCGTCGTCCACCTGCCACAGGCGCGCCGGTGCGTGCGGGTCGGTCGTCGGCGCCGGGCTCAGCCGGTGCGCCGCGCCGAGCAGGGCGAGGATGTCCTCGCGGGTGACGAGCCGGCTGCGGCGCCAGGCGTCGATGGGGCCGATCGGCATCTGCTCGATGAAGCGCAGTTGAATGCCCTCGGCCAGGCAGAAGTCGAGGAGCTGCGCGGCGTCGGCGTCGTTGACCCCGCGCAGGAGGACGGCGTTGACCTTCACCGGTGCGAGACCGGCGCTCCGGGCCGCGGCGAGGCCGGCGAGGACGTCGGGCAGGCGGTCGCGGTGGGTGATCCGCGCGTAGTGCTCCGGGTCGAGGGTGTCGAGCGAGACGTTGACGCGGTCGAGGCCGGCGTCGGCGAGCCCCCGGGCGCGGTGGGCGAGCCCGAGGCCGTTCGTCGTGAGCGCCAGCCCGGGCGCCCGCCCCCGGTCGGTGCGCATCCCGGCGGCCGCGGCGACGATCGTCTCGAGGCCGCGGCGCAGCAGCGGCTCGCCGCCGGTGAAGCGGATCGTGCGGATGCCGAGGCGCTCGACGCCGATGCGGCACAGCCGGACGACCTCGTCGTCGGTGAGCGTCTGCTCGGTGGGCAGCCAGTCGAGGCCCTCGGGCGGCATGCAGTAGCTGCAGCGCAGCGTGCAGCGGTCGGTGAGCGAGACGCGCAGGTCGGTCGCGACGCGGCCGAAGCGGTCGACGAGGGCCCCCGGAGCGGGGCCGGGCTGCTGCGCGTTCATGCCTGCGACTCTAACCGCGAGACGGGCCGGGCGCGGGCGCGCCGCCGGTGTGGCTCGGTCCGGGTGGGCGCCGTCGCGTCCTCCATGGGCCCGACGGCGACCCGTCTCCGGGCCCGTCCTCGAGGTCGGCCGTGGCGGTTGCGAGCGGGATGCCCTCTACAGCCCCAATCACTCCGCCAACTACCCGCCGCGGCTTGACCAACCCGCATAGGGGCACCCGCACGGGCGCGTCGCGAGAACCGGCGGAACACCGTGGGCGGTGTGGGCCCGGCTCCGAGGGTGCGCGCCGGGTCCGTCGGGGGAGGGGCCCGTGCGGCATGATCGGGTCATGAGCAAGGGTCCGGGTCCGGTCGGCGCCGGCAGGACCGGCGGGGTCGTCCATGCGGTCGTGCTCGCCGGCGGTTCCGGGGAGCGCCTCGGCGGGGTGAGCAAGGCCGACATCGTCCTGGGCGGGCGGCGGCTGCTCGAGCTGGTGCTGGACGGCCTGGGGCCGGTTGTGAGCGGGGCGCTCGTCGTCGTCGCACCCGGCTCGGTCGAGGTGCCCGAGGGGTGCCGGCGCACGCTGGAGGACCCGCCGGGGGGCGGCCCGCTGGCGGGCATCGCGGCCGGTCTCGACGTCCTGCCGGAGCCGGAGGGACCCGACGAGCTCGTGCTCGTGTGCGGCGTCGACACCCCGGGGATCGGGGCGCTCGCCGGGCGTCTGCTCCGGGCGCTGGGGGAGCACCCGGGCGGGGACGGCGCTGTCGCCGTCGGCGGGGAGCCGAAGCCCTACCGGCAGTACCTGGAGGGCCTGTACCGGCGCGACCGGCTCGCCGGCCTGCTGGGACGCGTGCGGGTGCGCGACCGGGGTGTGGCGCGGACCCTGCGCGTGCTCGACCTCGTCGAGGTGCTCGCGCCGGTTCAGCAGTGCCGCGACGTGGACTCCCCGGAGGACCTCGCCTGGTGGGCCGAGCGGCTGGGCGGTTGAGGGTCGGCGTCGGGCTCGTGGGGCCGACCCGCTCGCTCGGGGCTGGACGGGGCGGCGCCGGGGCGGTGGCCGCTTTCGTGGCCGAGGAGGCCTATTCATAAGGCCGGTTCAGGTTGTTGCCGGTGGTCCCGCGTGGGGCGTGCCGCAGAGGACGAAAAGGCGGCCTGCCCTGAGATGGTCAAGAGGGTTATGCGAACGAACCCGCGGCTGGCGGTGACAGGAACCCGCGGCTGGCGGGGTCGTGAACGCGGGCTCCGAGCCATTCGGTGCCGGCGATGCGGGCCTCGCCGCCGGGCCCGAGTCCGAGACCGCCGGGCAACACGGTTCGGGCTGTGGGCGGCTGGTAGGGGTCCCGGGGGTCCGTGTCGCGGTGGGGCCGCCATGAGGGTTCGAGCCAGCCGCCCGGCACGGTGGCGGTGAGGGGGCCGGCGTGGGTGATGGTCTGGTCACCGGCCTGGAGGAGCCGGCCGGTCAGGTCGTCGAAGAACACCTCCTCGTCGTTGACGCGGGTGAGCTGTCTGAGGGCGTCCACGACGGTCGTGGTCCGTACGGCCCGGTCGTCGTGGTGGTCGGTGATGGCGGACAGTGTCCACAGGCCGGTCCACTCGTACTCGCGGCGGCGGCCGTCGGAGTGCTCCTCGGCGGTGCGCCGGCCCGACCGGTCACAGGCGTAGGTGATGGTCCGGCGGTCATCCTCAAGCACGCCTTCGACCACGACTTCGAGCACCTCCGGCCCCGTGAAAATGAAGACGATTCTGTTTCATGACGGGCCTGTCTCAGTGACCACCAGTCAAATGCTTCCCATTCAGAGGGTCGTCATTCTCCTCTGCGACCCATGTGATCTTGGGAAGAGTCATGACCCATGGCTCCCATGTACTCGCTACCACGCGGAACCAGCCATCGCTGAGATCCAGATGCAACCAGTCGAGACCTGATTCAACAGAAAGCAGGTCCTGTCCTTCAAACTTCTGCAGGAGCAGGGCAAGATCTTTGGGATTCATCTCCTCCCACAACGCCTCGCGCCCACACTGCCCCACAAAGGATCCATTGATCTCGAGGGCCATGTCACCGGCATGCAACAAGGGTATCGTCTCGGAAACCAATTCGAACCTCGTCACAGGGGCAGGGAGGATGGAATCAAGCTGCTCATCAAGAGCTACCGACACAACAAGTCCCTCATTTTTGTCATGGCTCAAGCGTAATGTGGGTCCGCTCTCGAACATATTGTTTTCTGGCTGACCTCGAGAGTCCTTGCGGGGGCTGAACTGGCTTGCCTGCAAATGGATTCACGGATTGCTCATTTGCGTTGGTGAGACTTGCCCTGCGAGGTGCTGGGCCACTAGGTTCCATGATTCGCACCTTAGTTGTATCAGGAGTTGTATCAGGAAGGTCATAGCTTGTTCCGGGGCTTCTGGTTGGAGTCGTCGGGAATCCGGCGTTCTGGAGGCCTTCTTCGTGTCGTGTTCTGCTGGTTGGGATGATGGTTCCTTGGTCGTCGGCGCAGGTGTCGGGGCCTGTCGTGTGCGGGGGTTCGATCTGCGGCCGTGCAGGCGCGGCCGGTGGCTCTGCCCGTGGGGCGGGTGATGCGTTTGCTGGTGCTGCCCCGGGGTTGAGGGCGCTTCACGTGCGCAGAGCATGGTTCCGGGATTCCCGGTCAGGGTCCGATGTCGCCGAACGCCCACTTCCCGTCCGGACCCGAGGGAGCCCCATGGCCGTGCCCCATCCACGTGACCCCGGGCAGAGTCATGACCCATGACTCCCACTCCGTCGCCACCACACGGATCCACCCATCCGTGAAGCCCACGTGCAGCCAGCCCTCACCGGAGTCCACAGCCCGCAGCCGCTGACCCTCGAAACCCTTCAGGGCCGCAGTGAGCTCCTCCGGCTCCATCTCGTCCCACAACGACTCATGCCCCTGACGCCCCACGAAAGGCCCC
>NZ_AUFR01000010.1 GCF_000426605.1 Propionibacterium acidifaciens DSM 21887 | reverse complement strand
GAGCTCGGCCTGGGTGCGGTTACGTCGGTGATAGACGAGGGTGAGTCTGATTTCCTGTTCGGTGGTCAGCGCCCGGGGCCTGCCTGTTCTCTGCGGGGGACGAGGGTGGGTCTCGATGAGGATCGTGCACAAGGCTGCCATTGCGGCCGCGGAGAAACCTGTTGTATGATACACGTGAGGACCTGTTTTGAGATTTTCGGCCTTCGGCCATTGGTTGCTTTATTGTCTCAGGGCAGGTCCTCATTGTCTGTTCCGACACGCCCGGGAGCGGGAATCACCGAAGATTCAAATCAGGAGTTTTGCATAACCCTCAAGATCCGCAGTTCCAAACCGATGGCGAGACCGTTCAATGGCAGTGGATGATCTCACCACAAGCAAGGATGATATCAGTCATAGACTTCCAAGCAAAATTAAATCACAGCTTCCCCCGGAAACATTCAGGGTCATGTGGTCTTCAGGCTCCACTGGGCTAAGTAAACCCATCGTATGGCGCCAAGACACGCTCGCTGCAGAGCGTCTCCGCTGGAATACACATGTTGGTTTTACCCACGAAGACGTGTTTCTCTGTCTTCACACCTTGGATGTGGCGCATGCAACAGATCTACATCTCTTTTCATCTGTTGCAGCTGGTGCTCATCTTATCTTACTACCCGAGAGCGGTGATAGTAATCAGTTCGTAGATTTAGTAGATAAATATTCTGTAACCGCCTTAGGTGCTCTGCCAACGCATTATAGGGAGATTATAAATAGAACCCGCGAGGGAGATTCTACGCCACAGCGACTCGCAACTATCAGATGCGCAATGTCGGGCGGTTCGATGACAACTGATCAGCTACTCAGCGATGCTTACTCGGTACTCGGTCTCGAGCTTCGAGAAATATATGGTTCAACGGAATTTGGTCTCGCGATGATATCCCCGCCTGCTGCTGGAGGACAGCGTCAAGATCTTTTCCCAGTATCAGGCGTCGGTGTAAGCTTACGTGATAATAAGAATCCTGGAGAGCTTGAGCTTGATTCGATTCTTACTGCCGATGAATACTGGCGCAGAGAAGCAGATTCTCACTACACTTTTGGACCGGGAGTATTTCGAGCTGGTGATCTCGCTCTTCAGTCAAATTCAGGAGGTTACCAGATTCTCGGACGTGCGTCAGATTACTTCATTAATAGTGAAGGAAATCCTATCAATCTTTTCTCAATTGATGAATACCTCAGGAAACGGTACTCGACGACAGAAGTGCTCAGCATCCAAGAGAAAATAACTGGAACAGACCAATTCTCTGTCATGACATACATTGGCGCTAACGCCCCTGATGAAGCAACAGTCAAGAAAATTTTGCTTACCGAAGGATTGCCCGAGGAGTCAATAGTCAAACGTATTGCTAGAATACCTCGCACCCCAGTTGGGAAATATGACAAAGGAGCTCTTATCGCTCTCCGCAGATTTGAAGCTCCGTATGGCCCCCTCCGATTCGAGTATGGGGCCCCCAGTGATCAGAACCGCGTCGTCGTCATGATCCCTGGTCTCGGATTCGGAGCCGGGATATTCAGACAGTTAGCCAAAGAACTATCTAATGCAACAGATGTATACGTCCTTGATCTGCCGGGGCATGGTAAATATACACAGCTCAACGATTACACACTAAGCAATTATGTTGCGACTGTTCTTGATTTTTTACGCACAGTCAAGTCCGATGATATCACACTGTTAGGTTGGTCGCTCGGTGCGACAGCAGTCTGGAAAATTATTCATGAAAACACAATCAGCGATATTGATTTGCCGATTTCAAGGGCTGTAATCATAGAGCAATCACCTCGTTTAACTCTCGAGATGAACTGGCCTCATGGTGCTTTTGGGCAACTCACTAGCGATTTGGTAATTGATATTAGCAATACAATAAAAAATGATTTTCCCAGATTCATCAACAACCTCGCTGTACGATCATCAGCTCCTTTTGAGAAAGAGGTACTTGACAGTAAGGAGTACGAGATCGGCATGGTGTGCCAGAAAGCGCTGCAAATACTATGGGAAGAAGCGGCGCAGGTCGATCAACGAAAAGCTATAATTAGTGATAATATACCAACGCTTCTTCTCTTTGGTGAAGCCTCGCAAGTATACCCAACCGATATCGGAAATTGGCTTCACTCACATCTTTCTAGAAGCAGCTATATCAAGCTTAGAGGAATGGGGCATATCCCATTTCTTGAAGATCCTCGACATTCAGCTGATCAAATCCTCAAGTTTATTTCTGACTAAAACCAGATAGAGGAAATTGTAAATGAAACGCATTATTTGGATCTATCCGGATAGAGCAACAACTCAGCAAAGGGTTACCGAATCAAATATCTGGGATGTTTATATTGACATCGCCCGCGAGCAAGGCTTTGAAATGAGTCTTTGCGCTCCAGAAGACATTACTTTCACGCGGGCAAAAAGCTCGGGAAAACCTGACGTCCTGGTGCAAGGTCAAATCGTGACACCTGATAATACCGTGTTCGTCACCTCTGTATGGTCGCTTGCGCATCAAATGGGTGACGTAGCAAATGAATTGTTTCTCTATCGGATTTTACAAAAACTCGGATTTTACTTACCAATCGACCCTGATGTTTCGATGTTGACGACCGATAAATACGCAACATATCTCGAATTCATCAATTCTCCGATCCCACCAATCCCCACGTATCGGATCGGAACCGGTAGGAACAGCGCAAACAAGAAATATCAGAGAGCGCTCTCTGATCTAGAGTTTCCCATAATTATCAAACCCGCCTATTGGGGGATGGGAGTGGGAGTATCCCGGGCGGCGAACCTAGATGAATTTCACGGTCTCGTCGGACTTGCGGGTGGGTCGAACACAGCATTAGTGTGCCAACCCGATCTTGGTTCCGGCACTGAGGACTTCCGGGTTTACATGATTTCTGGTAGACCGCACAGCACTATCAGAAGAAGCCCGCATGGGACGGCTCTGACTGCTAATGTGACCAGCGGCGGCTCGATGGAATTTATTGACCTGCCCGAGGACCTAATCTCAACTATTGAGTATGTTCACAAGCGAATCAACCTCGAGTATTATTCGATCGATTTTCTTCGCGCCAATGATAAATTCTGGCTCTCGGAACTCGAACCTGATGCAGCGATCGGATTTCCAAGCTCAAAAGCTATGCGAGTGCAACAGCATGAAGCCATCAGTGCCCGCTTTGCGGCATATCAACGTCAGCATAATAGTATTAGGAGGGCTATTCAAAACTAACTCGTCATCAAGAGAAAACCCTAGTCAGAGTTGGGTTCGACAAGGGTTTTGATAATCCCCCAGAAATTTGAACAAGTTATCTTAAATTAGAAATAATAGGGTGTCAAAACAACTATGAACAATCAATCGGAAATTCCGGTGATTGGCGAACTTACCCGTGCTGAATTATATGAGACAGCATGTAACATTCCCACGCTCGCCACCATAGTTCCAAATGGTGGATATGAAGAACTCTCCGAGTATCCAATCACCGGTGACGTAGATATTGCAGCAACAACGCACGCCCGAGCAGAGGCCCAAGGAGCTATACTCATGTCTTCCGGCGGCACCACAGGGGCTCCGAAGTTATCGTGGTTACCTTACGATCTCGGATTAGAACGACAATGCCAAGAATGGAATCCACTCGATGCGTCATCCGTCTTACTCAACCTCTTCAACCCAGGACGCCTATGGGGCTCGCACTACTACATGCAAGAGCTCGCACGCATCTCTCGTTCAGTCGTTCTACCCACTGGACCGTTTGAGCAATCCGAGATTCCTAACTGGATCGAAATTTTCCTACGTGCTGGAGTTAACACACTGGCCGGAAACCCCACAACCTTGGCTGATTTCGCAGAATCATGCCTTGTTCATAAACTAAATCTACCAATCACGAAGATCATCTGGATGGCAGAACCCTGGACTCCTCAAAAATTGGAATCGATCGCCATGGCATTCCCTGAAACTTCACTATGGGGTAACTATGGCGCTGTCGAAACCTGGGTAATGGGAACAAGTACCCCAAAATGCACGCCGAATGTTCTCCACCTCCTGCCTGAGCACATAGTAGAATGCCATGATAGTGGGGCACTGATCAGCCGCAAGTCAAATGGTTGGGCTATCCCCTTACTGCGCTATAACTTAGGTGATCGGGTTGTGCCATCGCAATGTAAGTGTGGACGTGGTCGTGCTATTCGCGTACTAGGTCGCATTGGAGATACTGTAAGTCTCCGGAGTGCGATCTTCCGTGCTGAAGAAATCCTCGAGATTGTTCGTTCGGTATCAGGGGTCTCTGATGCGCAAATCGTACTTTCAGGAAAAACTGAAAAGAATACCTCCGCTAGCTCAATAACGATCTGCTTCACAACATTTTATGAATCACGGCATGCCCAACTGCTCGGAGAAACTGTACGACGGCAACTCGTCACAAGTTTCGTTCATATGGCATCTATTTTGACTAAGTACCCAGATGCGCTCCATGTCAAATGCGTCGATAACTTGATCAGAGTTGATAGGACAAATAAGACACCCATGATCATACACAGGTAGCTAAATCGGCTATGTTTACAGTGCTATGCGGTTGATAGCGAAACTTGGGAGGGTGGAGAAATGGAGAAAATAGCAGAGGGTGCCCGGGCGCCACAGATAAGCCCTCGACAGTGGACTGGTCTGTGTTCCCTGGCGGGAGGATATTTCATTGCCCTCCTTGACCTGACCATCATCAATCTCGCGGTTCCCTCGTTGACAAGGGATCTGGGGGCAACAACCGCCCAGGTCTTCTGGACGGTGAACAGCTACGGCCTCATTCTCGCCCTTACGATCATCCCATCAGGACGACTGGGCGATCGCTTCGACCACCGTCGCATGTTCCTGTCCGGAACGATCATCCTCGCGGCGGCGAGCGTCCTGTGCGGTGTCTCGGCCTCTGCCACCATGCTCATTGCTGGTCGGTTCCTTCAGGGGCTTGGCGCAGGCATACTGGTGCCACAGACTCTGACGCTCATCGGCCTGACATTCCCCGAGGAAGCCCGCGGCCGCGCGGTCGGTATCTGGGGATCGATCGCTGGAACAGCGTCAATCATCGGACCGCTCATCGGTGGAGTCCTCATCGATCGGCTCAGCTGGCGCGGGGTCTTCTTCATCACTATTCCGATCGCTGTCCTCGCCGTGGCCCTGGGGCTCAGGGGCCTTCCGCGAGGGGGGAGTCGGACAGTCAGGTTCGATCTCGGGGGGACCCTGCTCGCAGCCCTGGCCCTCGTCGCGCTCCTCTACAGTTGTCTGCAAGGCCCTCACGCGGGCTGGGAGCCGTTTGCCTTCCGTTCGCGGTGCTCTCCATGCTTGCATTCCTGGTGTATGAACGTCATGTCGACTCCGACCGTGCAGTGTTCCCACGCTCCCTTCGGCAGAATCCTCGGTTCACCACCGCTGCGTTGTTCGGGCTGGTCTCTGCGCTCGGCGTCTTCGCCCTGACGTTCCTGGTCTCGAACTACGTCCAGTCGGTGGCAGGACAGCCTGCGTTCTGGGCGGGAGCAGTCCTCGCCCCAGCCTCAATAGCGTCCGTCGTCACAGCCCCCATCGCCGGCCGCCGGGTTGACTCGGGGCGGGCACGTCGTGTGCTGCAGATCGGTTTCGGGGCCTCTGCGGCAGGCACTGCCTTGTGCGCACTCATCGCGGTCACGGATACATCGTGGCTGTGGTTCCTGGCGACCACCACGGTCTTCGGGATCGGGAACGGCTATCTGATCTCTCCCCTCACGACGGTGGGAATGTCATTTCTCCGCACCGAGGACTTCAGCCCGGCATCCTCCTTGCTCAACGTGCTCCGCCAGACCGGTCCAGTGGTCGGCGGAGCAGTCGTTGGGCTCTTGGTCCAAGTTCTTGCTGTCACTCCGACCGCCTCCGACCCACTGGGGCTCTCCGGAACGGTCGTCGCGGCAGTGCTGATCTTCCCCCTCGCGCTGTTCACCATCGGTTTCGTCGTGTACTCCCTCGCACCGAGGAGGTTCATCGATGCGAGGGACTGAGCTCTCCTGCCAAGGGCTTTCCCGGCAATCCCTGGAAACCACCGGACAGACGACGACACGATGACGCGACGGGCATGCCCGGGGGCCGTCACGGCTGCGCCCCTGGAGGGCTCGGTGGGGGCTCACCGTCCCCGGTGGATTATTCAGAAGCCTGTTCACATGGCTGGCATGAAACGATCTTGTTTCATGACGGCTATACCACGATCTCTGGCATGTTGAGCAGTCATTTCGAATGTCCAAAAGCGATCTCGCTGCCCGTCTGATCTTCCACTGCCGGCGTGAAGCAATCGAGGCCCACCTCACGATCGTGTTCACCGTGCTCGCGATCGCCCGAGACCTCCAAGCCAGCACCGGCTGGAGCATCAAAAAGATCATCCAAACCCTCGAACCACTCCGACACGTCACCATCAGCGGCCACCAGATCGAAGCCGAACCCACCATCAGCACCGAGGCAGCCGAACTCCTCAACGCTCTAGGGCGCCAAACCTGTGCAACTCAGGACTGATTCAGGCCCCTTGTTGAACCCGCCCTGACCCAAGTGATTGCCTCGACGGCGCGTCAACCGTGAACGACTTCTCCTGTGGTTGGCGTCATCGCGTGTCCGGGGATTCCTTGGTCAATCCGGACAGCTCGGTGATCTGCGCCGAGAGCTCGGCGACCTGCCGCTGCAGGTCGGCTACCTGCGCCTGGGTGGCCGCCTCCTCCTCGGCGCTCTCCAGGGCCATCGTGCTGACGATCCACGACGCGAGTGTCGCGGTGATGACACCGATGAGCGCGACACCGCCGATCATGAGCAGTGCCGCGATCGTGCGTCCGATCGCGGTGACCGGGGCGAGATCGCCGTAGCCGACCGTCGTGATGGTCACGAGCGCCCACCACAGCGCGTTCGGGAACGTCGTGATCGAGGCGCCCGGGGCGCTCCGCTCGGCGTCCAGGACGGCCAACGAGGCGATGAACGTGATCAGTGCCGCCCCGCCCGCCGCATAGATCATGATGCGACCCCGCAGGGCGAGGCCCGCGTTGCGCTGGAGCACCCTGACGAGCGCCACCACGCGCAGCAGGCGCAGCGGCCGCAGCAGGGGCAGTGCCACGGCTGCGAGGTCGAACAGGTGCCCGAGGAACCAGCGTCCTCGGGCCGGCGCGAGGACGAGACGGACGAGGTAGTCCACGACGAAGGCCGCCCAGATGATGTTCATCGTAGTCTCGGTGATCATGCGCGGCGCGCCCTGCAGGGCGGCGATCGTCTCCCACGCGTACGCCACGAGGAAGACCAGGGCGGCGGCGATCAGCGGCCACTCGGTGAGGCGTTCCCATGCGCGCAGACGATCCGCGCGGACATCGCTCCTGGCCATGACTGGATCATAGGTGCGCTGCCGCGGGGCGGGTGCGCGGCTGCGGGAGCGCTCCGGGATGTTCCATGCGATCCGTCAGGGGAGCCGGGAGGCGGCGTCCCGGGCGACGCGATCGGGCGGGGCGTCGTGGCGGTGGCCGACCGGGGCCGGTGCCCGATCGGCAGTTCCTCGACACCCTTTTCACCGGCAAGAGGGCTCAGCGGTTCTCCGTGCTGGCAGATGCTCGGCGAGACGGCCCGGGCGCCCAACCCGCATTCGACCGTCGAGGCGCTGCGCGATCGGCTGGTGGAGGAGGCCGAGATGGTGGCCAGGGACGTCGGGTCTGCGCGTCCGTGTTCCCGCCGACATCAAGGGCCGGCTTTGCCCAGAGCCAGGTTTGTTGGCCCCCTTTCACCGGCTCCCACCTCACTTTCTTGCTGACACCCGGGTTATGTCCGAGGTGGGAGCACAAATGTGAGGTGGGAACGGGATCGGGGCGATCGGTGTGCCGAGTAAGGGAGACCGCGACCCCTACCCGACCACCGACGCGCCGACAGACCACCAACCCGGCCTGCACCCCCGTCTGGGAAGGGCCCGAAAACCTCAGCCCCCGTCGATCTCGCCGGCGGTGCGCTTGGGGTGGATCGGCCAGTCATCCGGGTAGAGGGGGGCGAGCCGCTCCTTCTCCTCGTCGAGGCGGCGGCGCGAGCGCTTCGAGAGGCGGTCGCCGAAGACGGTGCCGTGCAGGTGATCGGTCTCGTGCTGCAGGCAGCGGGCCAGCAGGCCGGTTCCCTCGATGCGCACCGGCTCGCCGTTCTCGTCCCGACCCTCGCAGACCGCGAAGTCTGGGCGGGCGAGCTGCTGGTAGGCGCCCGGCCATGACAGGCAGCCCTCCTGCTCGCTCACGAGGCGGCGATCCTTGCCCTCGGGGAGCGTGACGACCGGGTTGCAGACGATGCCGTGGACCAGACGCCCGTCGGCGTCGGGGCAGTTGAAGACGAAGATCGACAGGTCCGAGTCGACCTGCGGCGCGGCGAGGCCGACCCCGTCGGCGGCGGCCATCGTCCGGAACATGTCGGCGACCAGCTGGTGCAGGTCGTCACCGAACTCCGAGACCGGGCGGGTCGGGGAGCTCATCACCGGCTCGTCCCAGCGGGTGATCCGAAGCAGCTTGCCGGTGGTGGCCCACTCTGCCGGGCTTCTCATCTGTTCCTCCTGCTCGATGCCGTCGCGCACCGGAGGTCCCACGGTGCCGCACTGGTCAAACTTATACTCGCGTCCGTGAGCAGTCCGGCGGCCGGCCAGCATCCGTGGGGCGCCGTCGTGGCGCGCTACGGCGATCACCTGACGTTCCAGCGCGGCTGCTCCCCGCACACCGTCCGCGCCTACCTGGGCGACATCGGCGAGCTGTTCGACTTCCTCGCCGCGCGCGGCCGCACCGATCTGGCCGAGGTGGGGCTGGCCGATCTGAGGCGCTGGCTCGCCGCCCAGCAGGACGACGGCGCGGCGGCCGCCACCCTGGCCCGCCGTGCCGGGGCGGCCCGCGGCTTCTTCGCCTGGGCGAAGGACAACCGGATCGTGCCCGTCGACGTCGCCGGCGGGCTCAGATCGCCCAAGGTCGGGCGTGCGCTGCCGCGGACCATCACCAGGAACGACGCCCGGGAGCTCCTCGACGCGGCCGCCGCCGCGGCGGCCGAGGCCGAGGGCCCCCGAGGCGCCCGCGACGTGGCGATCCTCGAGGTGCTCTACGGCTCCGGCATCCGCGTGAGCGAGCTGTGCGGGCTCGACATCGGCGACATCGACGCGGCCACCGGTACCGTCCGGGTGCTCGGCAAGGGCGGCAAGGAGCGGGTCGTGCCGCTCGGCGTCCCGGCGCTGAGGGCCGTGGACGCCTGGCTGGCGCAGCGCCCCCAGTGGGCGAGGCCCGCCTCGGGGCACGCGATCTTCCTCGGCGTGCGCGGCGGGCGCATCGATCCGGCCGTCGTGCGCCGCGTCGTGCACACCGCCCTGCGCGCCGTCCCGCAGGCCCCCGACGTCGGCCCGCACGGGCTGCGCCACGCCATGGCCACCCACCTCCTCGAAGGCGGGGCCGATCTGCGCAGTGTGCAGGAGATCCTCGGGCACGCCTCGCTGGCGACCACGCAGATCTACACCCACATCAGCGACGAGCGGCTCCGGGCCGTCTACAGACAGGCGCACCCACGGGCCTGAGAACAGCCGCAGAAGCCGCTGGCCCCGGGCCCGCACCGTGGAGGGAGCACCTGGCGGGTGGCGGCTGTGGCGCCGCCGTGCTGCAGACCCCCGGGCCCGCAACAGCGCGGAGGCGCACCCGAGGGCCCGAGAGCGGCCGGGGAGCACGCGTCGGCGGCAACGCACGCCCGACCGTTCCCGCTCAGGGCGGCCCCCTGCGGGATTCCTCCCGGCGGACCCGCCCCGGAGGCCGACTGGGAGGTTGGGGCCGTGCCCCGTCGGAGCTCCCTGCCGGGCCGGGCCCCGGTTCTTCCGGCACGCCCGGTCACGGCAGGTACGGGGCGGGGTTGACGGCCGAGCCGTCCAGGTAGACGGAGAAGTGCAGATGGCAGCCGGTGGACAGGCCGGTCGTGCCGACGTAGGCGATGACCTGGCCCGCTTCGACGTGATCGCCCACGTGCACCAGCCCGACGCTCTCGTCGGCGAGATGGTTGTACGAGCTGGAGCGGTGCCGGCCCTCCATCTCGCCGTGGTCGACCTCGACCCGGTTGCCGAAACCGCTCATCGGCGCGGCGTAGCTGACCGTGCCCGCCCATGCCGCCCGCACCGGTGAACCGCACGAGGCGCCGATGTCGAGGCCGTCGTGGAGCTCGCTCGTGCCCAGGATCGGGTTGATCCGGTTCGAGAACGGGGAGGTGACCGGCCCGTCGGCGGGCCAGCCCGGTGCCTTGCCGCCGGCGTCGGCCGCCGCCCTGCGCAGACGCTCCACCCACCATGCCGGCAGCACGTCGTGGAGCGCGGCGTCGGCCGGCAGCAGGCTGACGTCGCCACCGCTCCCGCCGCCGTTGATCCAGGCCAGCGGATCGAGGTACTCGTCGCCGCGCTTGAGGCCGAGGTGCAGGCAGGCCTGCCCGGGGCAGTGACCCGCCAGCAGCGTGCCGATCTGCTGGCCCGCCATCACGTGGTCGCCCTGCGCGACGGTGGCGGCCACCGGCTGGTAGGTGGTGCGCAGGCCGCCCTCGTGCGTGACGGTGAGCATCCGGACGCCGTTGATCGTGCCGACGAAGGTGACCGTGCCGTCGGCCGCCGCATGGACGACGTCGTCGACGATGCCCCCCAGGTCGACGCCGCGGTGCCCTGCCCGCCACTTCTTCGCCGGAGGGTCGTAGCCGCGCAGCACCGGGCCGTCGACCGGGATCACGTGGACGCCGTCCGCCCACCCCGCGGTGGGTCCGACCGCGAGCAGCAGGACGACGCACAGCAGCACAGCGGCGCCGCGCGCCGGTCCTCCGGGACGCCGGCGGAGACCGGCCCTGACCCTCGCGATGGGGCGGTGGGACGGCGGGCCCGACCGGGCCGGCCGCCCCGTGTGCGTGCTGGGTGTGCTCGTCATGCCCGGAGTGTGTGCGGGGCGGACCCGTTCCTCTCGCGCGAGTCCGATTGTGGACAACATCCGGTGCCGGGCCATGGCGCGATCCCGGGCGATCATCCCGGCGCCGGGTGCGGAGCCGCGGTCAGCCGCGCCGGCTCCGACGTCGTCGGAGACCGCTCCCGGCCCGGGCGCCCCGGCCGCCCCGCGCCGCCCGGGGCGAGGCCGCCGTGCGCCTGCGCCCCGGCCGTGACCGGCAGGCCGCCCCGCGCTACCCGGGATGAGGCCCTGCCCGCTCCGACGCCGGAGGCGCCCCTCACCGGGACGCCTCCGGCCCCTCGGGCGACTCCGGTCGGGCCCGCCACCCGATTTCCCCCGTCGGACCCCGCCACGTAGACTGTCCGGCGCAGTCCGCACGGGCGGGCTGACTTCGCATGCGCGGGAACGGCCGTCCGACGGCCGCGGTCCCCGGCGTGGTCCTCGGGCGGCGAGCCCGGGGCGCCGGGGCGGGCGCATCAGGGGAGGCGGGCACACCGCGTCCGACAACCACGAAAGGAGACGGCAATGGCCGTCGTCACGACCAAGCAGCTGCTCGAGAGCGGCGTCCACTTCGGGCACCAGACCCGTCGCTGGAACCCGAAGATGAAGCGCTTCATCTTCAACGAGCGCAACGGCATCTACATCATCGACCTGCGCCAGTCCCTGACCTACATCGATCAGGCCTACGCCTTCGTCAAGCAGACCGTCGCGAGGGGCGGCCAGATCCTCTTCGTCGGCACCAAGAAGCAGGCCCAGGAGTCGGTCGAGGAGCAGGCCCTGCGCGTCGGCATGCCCTTCGTCAACCAGCGCTGGCTCGGCGGCATGCTCACCAACTTCCAGACCATCAGCAAGCGCATCGCCCGCCTCAAGGAGCTCGAGGCCATGGACCTCGAGACCGTTCAGCCCGGCGGCTTCACGAAGAAGGAGCTCCTCGGCTTCTCCCGCGAGAAGGAGAAACTGGCCAAGTCCCTCGGCGGCATCCGCGACATGGGCAGGATCCCCCAGGCCGTGTGGGTCGTCGACACGAAGAAGGAGCACCTGGCCATCGACGAGGCCCGCAAGCTGCACATCCCCGTCGTCGCCATCCTCGACACCAACTGCGACCCCGACGAGGTCGACCACCCGATCCCGGGCAACGACGACGCCATCCGCTCCGTCTCCCTGCTCACGCGCATCATCGCCGACGCCTGCGCCGAGGGCCTGCTGGCCAGGTCCGACGCCCAGGCCCAGGACGGGGCCCCCGCCGAGCCGATGGCCGAGTGGGAGAAGGAGCTCCTCGAGTCCGGCGACACGGCCGAGCGGACCGAGCAGGTCGACCCCGAGGCGGGGCGCCTGAACGCCGAGGTCGCCGACGCGGCCCCTGCCACCGGGGAGCCCGGGGCCGCCGAGGCCCCCCGGGCAGAGTGAACGAGAACTGCGAGGAAACGGACAATCATGGCAATCAAAGCCGCTGATGTGAAGAAGCTGCGCGACGCCACCGGCGCCGGCATGATGGACGCCAAGAAGGCCCTCACCGAGGCCGACGGCGACTTCGAGAAGGCCGTCGAGATCCTGCGCGTGAGCGGGGCCGCCAAGGCCGCCAAGCGCGCCGACCGCGACGCCGCCAACGGTCTCGTCGCCGCCTCCGGGAATGCCCTGATCCACCTCGGCTCCGAGACCGACTTCGTCGCCAAGAACGCCGAGTTCATCGAGCTCGGACAGGCCATCGCCGAGGCCGTCGACAGGGCCGGCGCCGACGGCAGGCAGGCGGCCCTCG
The DNA here is from genome assembly GCF_000426605.1 of Propionibacterium acidifaciens DSM 21887. Lineage (GTDB taxonomy): Bacteria > Actinomycetota > Actinomycetes > Propionibacteriales > Propionibacteriaceae > Propionibacterium > Propionibacterium acidifaciens. The sequence goes on along the minus strand of NZ_AUFR01000010.1, from coordinate 77,195 downwards.
AGGTCGAGCTCGCCGACGGGCGCACCGTCGCCGAGGCGATCGGCGAGATCGCCGCCAAGATCGGCGAGAAGATCGAGCTGGCCGACGCCGCCCGCCTGCCCGGCGCCATCGACGTCTACCTGCACAGGCGCAACCCCGACCTGCCGCCGCAGGTCGGCGTGGCCGTCGCCTACGAGGGCGACGACGCGGAGTTCGTCCACCAGGTCGCGCTCCAGATCGCCTCGATGAGCCCCCAGTACCTCACGCGGGAGGACGTCCCCGCCGACGTGCTCGCCAAGGAGCGGCGCATCGCCGAGGAGACCGCGAAGGAGGAGGGCAAGCCCGAGAAGATCATCCCGCGCATCGTCGAGGGCCGGATCAGCGCCTTCTACAAGGACGTCTGCCTGCTCGAGCAGCCCAGCGTCGCCGACGACAAGAAGTCGGTCGGCGCGCTGGCCGACGAGCACGGCGTCACGGTGACGCGCTTCGTGCGCTTCGCCGCGGGCGCCTGAGTCCAGGCTCACGAGGGCCCCACCCGGGGGACGACCGGGTGGGGCCCTCGTGCGTCCCCGGGCGGTCCGGCCGTCCGGGCGGGAGGGCCCGCAACCGGTAGAGTGGCCACAGCAGTCAGACCGCGTCGATCACCGCCCCAGGAGGACACTGTGCCCGAACCCTTCCACCGAGTCCTGCTCAAGCTCTCCGGCGAGGCCTTCGGCAACGGGAGGCTCGGTGTCGACCCGCACACGGTCCGCACCATCGCCCAGCAGATCGTCGCGGTGACGAGGTCCGGCACGCAGGTCGCCGTCGTCGTCGGCGGCGGCAACTACTTCCGCGGGGCCGAGCTGCAGGCCGGCGGCATGGACCGCGACCGCGCCGACTACATCGGCATGCTCGGCACCGTCATGAACGCGCTCGCCCTCCAGGACTTCTGCGAGAAGGAGGGCGTGCCCACCCGCGTCCAGAGCGCCATCACGATGGGTCAGGTCGCCGAGTCCTACATCCCGCGCCGCGCGGAGCGCCACCTCGAGAAGGGCCGCATCGTCATCTTCGCCGCCGGCTCGGGCATGCCGTACTTCTCCACCGACACGGTCGCCGCTCAGCGCGCCCTCGAGATCGGCGCCGAGGTGCTCCTCATGGCGAAGAACGGCGTCGACGGCGTCTACGACGCCGACCCGCGCGCCGAGCCGGGGGCCACCATGTACGCCGAGCTGAGCTACGACCAGTTCCTCGCCCAGGACCTGAAGGTCGCCGACGCCACGGCCGTCAGCCTGGCCCGCGACAACGACCTCGACATGATCTTCTTCAACCTCGACGACCCCGACAACATCATGCGGGCCGTGCGCGGCGAGAAGATCGGCACCCTCGTGCACTGCTGATCGGCAGGGCATCGCAATCCTCGGAAAGGAATCATCGTGACGGCAGACATCATCAGGGGCGCCGAGAAGAAGATGGAGGGCGCCATCGCCTTCGCGAAGGAGGACTTCGCCGCCGTGCGCACGGGCCGCGCCAACCCCGCCATGTTCAACAAGCTCGAGGCCGACTACTACGGTGCGCCGACCCCGCTCCAGCAGCTGGCCTCCTTCAGCTCGCCCGAGCCCCGGACCATGCTCATCACGCCCTACGACAAGGGGGCCCTGGGGGCCATCGAGAAGGCCGTGCGCGACTCCGATCTCGGCGTCAACCCGGCCAGCGACGGCAACGCCATCCGCTGCGTCCTGCCCGAGCTCACGCAGGAGCGCCGCAAGGAGTACATCAAGATCGTGCGGGGCAGGGCCGAGGAGGCCCGCGTCACGATCCGCGGTCACCGTCACCACGCCCTCGAGGCCATCAAGAGGAAGGCCAAGAACAAGGAGATCGGCGAGGACGAGGCCAAGCGCGCCGAGAAGGCCCTCGACGCCACCACGAAGAAGCACGTGGCGAGGGTCGACGAGCTGCTCAAGGCCAAGGAGCAGGAGCTGATGTCCGTCTAGGGGCATCGACCCGCCATGACCTCCCCCCATCCGACGGCCCCCCATCCGGCGGGCGGCGACGGGTCCGCCCACGCGCACCGGACGGGCCGCAACCTGCCGGTCGCCATCACGACCGGGGTCGTCCTCGGCGCGATCGTCATCGCCACGCTCATGTGGTGGCACTGGGGCTTCGCCCTCTTCAGCGCGGTCGCCCTCACGGCCGGCGTCCAGGAGGTCTGCAACGCCATCGAGCGGGTCGGCGCCCATCCGGCCCGCTGGCCCGTGCTCGTCGGCACGCCCCTGCTCGTGCTCGCCTCCTACGCCCTGTTCGACGCGGGCCAGCGCGAACGCGCGCTGGGCGTGATCATCGGGATGCTCGCGTTCATGGTGGTCGCCGTCCTGCTGGCGCGCATCCCGAAGGGCCCGGACGGCTTCCTCAGGGACGCCGCCGCCAGCGTCTTCACCATCGGCTACCTGCCGCTGCTCGGCTCCACCTGCACGCTCATGCTCGCCGACGACCACGGCGGCCGTCGCGTGCTGTGCTTCCTCATCGCCGTCATCGCCTGCGACACCGGGGCCTTCGCCCTCGGCGTGCTCTTCGGCCGGCACAGGATGGCCCCCCGGGTCAGTCCGGGCAAGAGCTGGGAGGGCCTCGTCGGGGGCCTCGTCGTCGCCCTCGTGGCGGGCGCCGTCTCGGTCCGCCTCATGCTGGACGCCCCCGTGTGGGTGGGCGCCCTCATGGGCGTCGTCGTCGGGGCCGTCGGGGCCCTCGGCGACCTGGTGGAGTCGGCGATCAAACGCGACGCCGGCATCAAGGACATGTCGCACGTCGTGCCCGGGCACGGCGGGGCGATGGACCGGCTCGACTCGATCGTCCTGGCCGCGCCGGCGGCTTGGTTCGTGCTGTACCTTCTCGTGGTGTGAACCAGCGCACCGGAGGGCCCGCCGGGGCCCCCACCATCGAGCAGATCATGTCCCCCGGCCCGGGTCGGCGCCCGCCCCGTCACTGGATGGACCTCGCGCCCGCCGAGCGCGTCGACGCGGTGCGCGCCATGGGTCTGCCCGCCTTCCGCGCCCGGCAGATCTCGACCCACTGGTTCACGCGCCTCGAGGACGACCCGGCCGGGTGGACCGATCTTCCCGCCGACGCGCGCGAACGGATCGCCGGGATCCTCCTCCCGCCCCTCCTGGAGCCCGTCCAGGAGCTCGCCGCCGACCACGGCACGACGGTCAAGACCGCATGGCGCCTGTACGACGGCTGCCTCGTCGAGTCGGTGCTCATGCGCTACCTGCACCGCACCACCGTCTGCATCAGCTCGGAGGCCGGCTGCGGCATCGGCTGCCCGTTCTGCGCCACCGGGCAGGGCGGCCTGCAGCGCAATCTGTCGACCGCCGAGATCGTCGGCCAGGTCGTCCACGGCGCGCGCCTGCTGGCCCGGGGCTCGGCGCCCGGCGGGCCGGGGCGCGTCACCAACGTCGTCTTCATGGGCATGGGCGAGCCCCTGGCCAACTTCTCGGCGGTGCTCGCCGCGGTGCGCGAGCTCACGCGCCCCGAACCCGACGGGCTGGGCATCTCCGCCCGGGGCCTCACCGTCTCGACCGTCGGGATGGTGCCCCGCATGCGCCAGCTGACCGGGGCGGGCGTTCCCGTGACGCTGGCCGTCTCGCTGCACGCCCCCGACGACGAGCTGCGCGACGAGCTCGTGCCGCTCAACCGGCACTTCGACATCGACGCGGTGCTCGACGCCGCCTGGGACCACGCGAGGACCAGCGGGCGGCGCGTCTCGATCGAGTACGTCCTCATCAAGGACGTCAACGACCAGGCCTGGCGGGCCGACCTGCTGGCCCGCCGGCTCGCCGAGCGCGGCGACTGGAACTGGGCGCACGTCAACCTCATCCCGCTCAACCCGACGCCCGGCTCCCGGTGGACCGCCTCGCGCCGGGAGGACGAGGAGGCCTTCGTCCGGCACCTGGCCCGGCACGGCATCCCCGTGACCGTGCGCGACACCCGCGGACGCGAGATCGACGGCGCCTGCGGCCAGCTCGCCGCCCGGGTCGGCGCCGACGGCGGCGACCTCGCCCGCCGGGCGGTCGGGGGCGCCCCGGCCGGGGCGTGAGCGGCGGCGGGGCGCGGGCAGCGACGCCCTGTGAACACATGTGCGCCGGTCCGGAACAATTCCCAGATGAAAGCCCTGGTCGGAGCGGTGTTCTTCGCAGTTTCCCATGGGCGGCCCGGCAGGACCATAATCACCGGGGTGCGAGATGTTGTGCTTCTGGGCAGTACCGGGTCGATCGGGACGCAGACCTGCGAGGTGATCGACGCACGGCGCGAGCGGTTCCGCATCGTGGCGCTCAGCGCCGGGGGAGGGCAGGTCGGACGGCTGGCCCGCCAGGCCGCGCACTTCGCCCCGAGGGCGGTCGGCATCGCCGAGTCCGGCCACGAGGACGAGTTCTGGGCGGCCTTCGAGGCCGCCGGCGGCACGAGCCGACCCGCCCTCCTCAGCGGGCCCGAGGCGAACACCGAGCTCGCCGCCGCGCGGGCCGACGTCGTCCTCAACGCCATCACCGGCTCGGCCGGACTGCTCGCCACCCTCGCCGCCCTCGACGCCGGGACGACGCTGGCCCTGGCCAACAAGGAGTCCCTCGTCATCGGCGGGCACTTGGTCACCGACCGGGCGCGTCCCGGCCAGCTGGTCGCCGTGGACTCCGAGCACTCCGCCTTCGCCCAGTGCCTGCGCGGCGGCGGGGCCCGCGAGGTGCGCCGCCTCGTGCTCACCGCCTCCGGCGGCCCCTTCCGCGGCATGACCCGCGACGAGCTCGCCGGCGTGACGCCGGAGCAGGCCCTGGCGCACCCCACCTGGAGCATGGGGCGGGTCATCACCATCAACTCGGCCACCCTCGTCAACAAGGGCCTCGAGCTGCTCGAGGCCGCCCTGCTCTACGACGTCGGCCTGGACGACATCACCGTCGTCGTCCACCCCCAGTCGGTGGTTCACTCCGGCGTCGAGTTCTTCGACGGCGCGACGATCCTCCAGGCCTCCCCGCCCGACATGAGGCTGCCCATCGGGCTGGCCCTCGCCTGGCCGGAGCGGATGGCGGGCGCCGCGGCCGGGTGCGACTGGTCGAGTGCCGCCGCCTGGACCTTCGAGCCGCTCGACTCGCGGACCTTCCCGGCGGTCGAGCTGGCCCGCCGCGCCGGGCGGGCCGGGGGCACCGCGCCGGCCGTCCTCAACGGGGCCAACGAGGTCTGCGTGGACGCCTTCTTCGAGGGCCGCCTCGGCTTCCTCGGCATCACCGACACGATCGCGCGCGTCGTCGACGAGCACCTCGCCGACGGCCACGTGGACGACGCCGGGTTGAGCGTCGAGGCGGTCCTGGGCGCCGATGCCTGGGCGCGCCGCCGCGCCGAGCAGCTGTGCCGCTGAGACCCGGTCGCGAAGGCCCCGGCAGGGCTGTGCGGGCGAGCCGGCCTCGGGGCCCTGGTCGACGCCCGGATCGGCCCGACTCCGGATGCCGGCAGGACGGCCGCCGGCCGCGCCCTCGCCCGTGCGGCCGCACCCGTCAGCAGGGGTCCGCGAGGCGGACGAGTGAGGCCTGGCCAGTCCCCGCTCCTGCGCCCCGGCTACCCTTGGGGGCATGGCTGACGACCTCCTCATCGACCCCCCGGACGACAAGCCGGTCCCCACCGTCGCCACACGGCGCAGGACCCGCATGATCCACGTGGGCGCGGTGGCGATGGGCGGCGACGCCCCGGTCTCCGTGCAGTCGATGACCACAACCCTCACCGCCGACATCAATGCGACGCTCCAGCAGATCGCCCAGCTCACCGCGGCCGGCTGCGACATCGTCCGGGTCGCCGTCCCGAGCCAGGACGACGCCGACGCCCTGCCGGCGATCGCCGCGAAGTCCCGGATCCCCGTCGTCGCCGACATCCACTTCAACCCCAAGTACGTCTTCGCGGCCATCGGGGCCGGCTGCGCCGGCGTCCGCGTCAATCCCGGCAACATCAAGCGCTTCGACGACAAGGTGGGCGAGATCGCCAGGGCCGCCGTCGACCACGGCACCGGCCTGCGCATCGGCATCAATGCGGGCTCCCTCGACAAGCGCCTCATGGAGATGTACCGGACCGACCCGGCCGGCGCCCTCGTGCAGTCCGCGCTCAACGAGGCCCGCCTCTTCGAGGACGTCGGCTTCCACGACTTCGCCATCTCGGTCAAGCACCACGACCCGGTCATCATGATCCAGGCCTACCGGCGCCTGTCCGAGGCCTGCGACTACCCGCTGCACCTCGGCGTCACCGAGGCCGGCCCGGCCTTCCAGGGCACCATCAAGTCCTCCGTCGCCTTCGGGGCGCTGCTGGCCGAGGGCATCGGCGACACCATCCGGGTGTCCCTGTCCGCCGACCCGGTCGAGGAGGTCAAGGTCGGCGTCAAGATCCTCGAGTCCCTCAACCTGCGGCCCCGCCAGTTCGAGATCGTCAGCTGCCCCAGCTGCGGGCGCGCCCAGGTCGACGTCTGCACGCTCGCCGAGCAGGTCACCGAGGCCCTCAAGGACATGACCGTACCGATCCGCGTGGCCGTCATGGGCTGCGTCGTGAACGGGCCCGGCGAGGCCCGCGAGGCCGACCTCGGCGTGGCCTCCGGGAACGGCAAGGGCCAGATCATCGCCAAGGGCCAGGTCATCAGGACCGTGCCCGAGGACGAGATCGTCGAGACCCTCGTGACGATGGCCCACGAGATGGCCGCCGACTTCGCCGAGCAGGGCTCCCCGCAGGTCATCGTCTGATGCCCCTCGCCCACTCGGCCGACGCGCTCTGGCCCGTCCCGTTGCGGGGACGGGCCAGAGCACTCGGGTCGATGGACCTGCCGGCGCTGCGCGCCCTGCTGGACGAGCACCCGGTGGAGAACGTCTTCCTCAACGCGCGGCTCGATGCGGCCGGTCTCGCTCCGTCGGCCCTCGGCTGCCGCATCTGGGGCTACTTCCGGGACGGCCGACTCGTCGCCGCCTGCCATGCGGGCGCGAATCTCGTCCTCGTCGGCGACGACCCCGACGCCCTCGACGCCTTCGTCGACCGGCTCGGCCCGCGGCGCACCAGTCAGGCCATCATGGGGCGCTCGGCGACGGTGGCCGCCGTCCACGAGCGCCTCGTCGCTCGCTGGGGCCCCGCCTGGCTCGGGGCCCGCTCCCTCAGGGCCCACCAGCCGCTCATGGCCATCGACCACCCGCCGACGGTGGCCGGGGACCCGCGCGTCGGCGTCGTCGCCGACGACCGCCTCGGGCCCTACTTCGACGCCGCCGTCGCGATGTACACCGAGGAGGTCGGCGCCAGCCCGCTCGACCCGGCCAACAGCTACGCCGCGTACGTGCGGAGCCTCATCACGACCCGCCGCGCCTTCGGCGCCTACGACCCGCTCGGCGGGCGCTTCTGGTTCAAGTCCGACATCGGCGCCGTGCACGAGCGGGTCTGCCAGGTCCAGGGGGTGTGGGTCGCCCCCGACCTGCGGGGCCGGGGCCTGGCGGTGCCCGCCGTGGCCCGCGTCGTCGAGCTGGCCCGCCGGTTCCACCCCGTCGTCTCGCTGTACGTCAACGACTACAACGCCGCGGCCCGCGCCGTCTACGAGCACGTCGGCTTCCGGCAGGTCGGCGAGCTGGCGACGATCCTGTACTGAGGCCCCGGCCCGCGCCGAGGCCCGGGCTCTTCGGCTTCAGCAGAGTGCCCGGCGTAGGTCCATCGTGAACCGGTTCCGGCCGACAGTGACGCGAGGCTCCAGGAATCCGGTGGGATTGCGGGTGACACCGAGCGCCCAAGCCATGTCGTAGAGGCCGTCCTCCCTGAGACGCTCGCACATGATCGCCATGCGGTCCACGCAACCGGCGCCCCTGAACGCGGGATCGGGGACACCGATCCGCGTTCTGGCTCCAACAGGTTTCTGAGCCTCCGGAGTGATCTCCATGTCTCGGGCGGCCTGTCCCGTCTGTGGTGCCAACAGGTTCCTGAGCTCCGGAGTGATCTCCATGAGGAAGGACGTAACCACGCAGCATGGTCGCAGGGACGAGGCCCAGTTCTTGTGCTCGTTCGAGGTCCTGCGCTGCGCCGATGACCTCAGCGGCGCGGTTGTTGAGGTTCTTGCCCTCGGATCCGGCCATGGACTTGTACTCGGTGGCAAGAATCAGGTATCCCGTTGTTCAAGACGAGCAGGTCCCAGGACTTCGAGACGCGATGGTACCCGGGTGCGGTGGCTCGTCGGTCTGTGCAGCAGGTGTGCCCGGTCAGCCCGAGATCCTGGAGCTCTTCGACGATGAGCCTGTTCACACCGGCCAGATGTCTTCCACCCGTGGCTGCTGCTCGTGCACCGCCCTGGGCCCGACCGGTCGTCTCGGAGAGCTCTTGCTGTCCCAGTTTGGTCGTGATCCAGAAGTCAACGGCGTTCGTGATGCGTTCCCTGTCTCGTGCGTTCATGGTGGAGACTCACAAGGTCGGGAACAGTTTCCAGGCAGCGGCGTTCGCGCGCTTCCGATCATGGAGGCGGAACGCGGCTGCGAGCTCGGAGGAGGCTTCAGCCGGGACCTGATCGGGGGCTGGGATGTGCACCGTGCGCAGCACAGTGGGCTGGAATCTCAGGGTCCCGCCGCGCATCCGGACGCAGTGCGCCGCGACCTGCTTCCCGATGGGCACTGACATGAGGAGGCCGCCGAGTGCATCCAAGTCCCACTCAGTGCTGATGAACCATGTCAGACCGTGGTGCGGGTAGAACCCCCTCGGGACGCGGACTGGATGGGCATGGAGTTTCATGTCCTGCACCACCAGCAGGTCCTGCTCCATGAGAGAGGGGTTGGATGAGTCGGTCGTCCGCCACCAGTGTGTGGATCTTTTCGCGACGTTCCGTGACATCGGCTGGTCACGGTGCGCCTCGTAGAAACGGCGCAGCAGCGGATACTCGTCGATCGGGACAAGAGCGCGGCCCGCCCATGGGCTCACAAGGTGTTCACCGGTCCACTCGAACCAGGGCCCCTGACCGCGTCGGGAGTGGCCATGGGAATCATGCGGTCCGGTTCCACAGTGGCCTGTCGTTGAATGCAGACCGTGTCGGCACCCGTGGCGATCCCGATGCCCGGTGTGACGCCTGCCTGCTCGATCTGGGGCATGGTGTCGAGCTTGGTGGGCCAGGCGAGCTCCTCTGGTGTGCCATCAGGCCATATGCCACTGGTGGTATGACAGTGATCCATACGGGCGGTGGTGGCATCGAGGTTGCGGTATCCGTCGGTGGGAGTGGCTCGCCATGCGAGGTGGTCGCGGGCGGCATCCCCTCCGAAATGCTCGGACGCGGTCGCGAGGCGCACCGTGCCCTGCGCGCCGCGGTGGATGTTCACGATCGCGGGATAGGCGCGGGATAGGCGCTGACTCTGTCGTCGAACGCGTCTGCGTCATGCATGACGAGGACGTCATCGACGCTGAAATCGCGCACAATCTTCGCGCGCAGCCCCTTTCCGTAACCACTGCGCATCCACCGGTCTGCGCAGATGAACAGCAGTCGACCATCGGGCCTGAGGAGGGCGGGGACGCGTTCGAAGAAACCGACGAGGGTCAGCTCAGCCACTCATGGTAGGGCATTTTCTCCACCCATGGTAGGGCATTTTCGACGGTAGGTCGCGAGCAGTGCCGGATCGAGGTTCCCCACCCGGATGCATGGGGGATCGCCTATCGCAAGATCAGCGGTCGGGACGTCGCCGAGGAGAAAATCCCCTGTGTGGAACCAAGCGGCGGCTAATTCAACGGCCATCGGGCAGCCTGCACTGGTCAGGATCGCTGCGGCGAGTTTCCGACAGGTCATGACGTGCTCGGTGCGCAGGTCGTAGCCGCGCAACGCGTCGAACATGGATTCCCAGCGTGCCCCGCTCATCGCGAGCCGCCTCACCATCGGGCCCACGAACGCGCCGGACCCGATGCTCGGTTCCACGACGCGAAGGGTCGGGACATCACCGGTGCAGCCGGCCAAGTCCAGGGTGAGATCGACAACCCGACGACGGGTGGAGACCTCGCCGGTGGTTGTGATCGTCATCATGCACCTCCGGGCAGAGCTTCTCACGTGACGGTCGCATTACCGCCATGCACCGACATCCGGTGCGCTCCCGTGTCCGAGGCGCCGAACCATTCGGATCCCCCGGGTGCATTCGATCCGACCGGCGCCGGCAGACGACCTGCGGGGCGCCTCGCCCGTCCGGCACTAGGATTGGCACGGCACCGCTTCGAGAAAGGCCCCAGGACCCGTGATCACCCGAATGAGCAAGCTCTTCGTCCGCACGCTGCGCGATGACCCGGCGGACGCGGAGATCCCCAGCCACCGCTTCCTCGTCCGGGCCGGGTACATCCGCCGCGTCGCCCCCGGCGTCTACGCCTGGCTGCCGCTCGGCCTGCGGGTCCTGTCACGGGTCGAGGCCATCGTTCGCGAGGAGATGGACGCCATCGGTGCTCAGGAGGTCCGCCTGCCGGTCCTGCTGCCGCGCGAGCCCTACGAGACCACCGGCCGCTGGACCGAGTACGGCCCGAACCTCTTCCGGCTGGTCGACCGCCGGGGGGCCGACATGCTCCTCGGGCCCACCCATGAGGAGATGTTCACCCTCATGGTCAAGGACCTCTACTCCTCCTACAAGGACCTCCCGGTCACGTTGTACCAGATCCAGAACAAGTACCGCGACGAGGCCCGGCCGCGCGCCGGCGTGCTGCGCGGGCGAGAGTTCGTCATGAAGGACTCCTACTCCTTCGACGTCGACGACGAGGGCCTGGACGCCAGCTACCTGAGGCACCGCGGGGCCTACATCCGCATCTTCGACCGCCTCGGCCTCGACTACGTCATCGTGAGGGCGAACGCCGGCGCCATGGGCGGCTCGGCCTCGGAGGAGTTCCTGGCCGTCGCCGAGAACGGCGAGGACACCTTCGTGCGCTCCCCGGGCGGCTACGCCGCCAACGTCGAGGCCGTCGCCGTGCCGGCGCCCGAGCCGGTGCCGTGCGAGGACGCCCCCGCGGCGCGGGTCGTCGACACGCCCGACGTGCCGACCATCGACACGCTCGTCGAGCTGCTCAACAGCGCCCACCCCCGGCCCGACCGCCCCTGGACCGCCGCGGACACCCTCAAGAACGTCGTCTTCATGACCGTGACCCCCGACGGCACCCGCGAGCCGGTCGTCATCGGCCTGCCGGGCGACCGCGCCGTCGACCCCAAGCGCCTCGCGGTGGCCGTCCAGCCCGCCGAGGTCGACGACTTCACCGACGAGGACTTCGAGAGGTACCCGCAGCTCGTCAAGGGCTACATCGGTCCGGCTCGCGACGGCGCCCAGTTCCTCGGCGCCGAGGCCCCCGCCGGGGTGCGCTACCTGCTCGACCCCCGGGTCGTGCCCGGCACCAGCTGGGCGACCGGCGCAAACGAGCGCTTCCGGCACGTCATCGGGCTGGTCGCCGGGCGCGACTTCACCGCCGACGGCGTCGGCGACGTCGCCGAGATCCGCGAGGGCGACCCGGCCCCCGACGGCTCGGGCCCGCTGAGCCTGGCCCGCGGCGTCGAGATGGGCCACATCTTCCAGCTCGGCCGCAAGTACGCCGAGGCCCTCGGACTGAAGGTCCTCGACCGCAACGGCCGGCTCGTCACCGTCACCATGGGCTCCTACGGCATCGGCGTCACCCGGGCCGTCGGCATGATCGCCGAGGCCGCCTGCGACGAGAAGGGCCTGTGCTGGCCGCGCGAGGTCGCGCCGTTCCAGGTGCAGGTGCTCGCCACGGGCAGGGGCGCCGAGATCATCGACAGGGCGACCGGGATCGCCGAGGCCCTCGACGCTGCCGGCGTGCCCGTCCTGCTCGACGACCGCAAGGCGAGCCCGGGCGTGAAGTTCAACGACGCCGAGCTGCTCGGCATGCCCACCCTCGTGGTCGTCGGCCGCGGCCTGGTCGACGGCGTCGTCGAGCTGCGCGACCGCGCCAGCGGCTCCCGGCGCGAGGTCGGGGCGGACGAGGCCGTCGAGCAGGTGCTCGCCGTCGTCCGCGGCGGGTGAGACGCGGCCGTTCACACCCAGCCGGGCCACCAGCAGGTGCCGAGTCCCCGGGCCGGCGCCTGACCGGCCTGCGCGACGGCCCGGTCGAGGATCTCGTCCAGCCCGTAGGGGAGGCCCGCGCCGGGCGAGCCGGTGCCGGAGGGGCCCGCCGACTCGCCCGCGCCGGGGGTGGCGGCGGCCAGGCGCAGCCAGCCGGCGAGCACGGCGTCCTCCAGGCCGGCCCAGATCCCGTCGCGCGAGTCCTCGTCGTCGGGATCGCCGCCCAGCTCGTACTCCAGTTCGGGGCCGGCCGTCCGCCCGCCCGCCGCGGCGATCCGCTCGGCCGCCTCGACGCGCAGGGCCTCGACCTCGTCGCGGCGCGCCGACATGTCGGCACGGGTGCCGCCCGAGCGGCCGATCATCGTCTCCAGCCCGTAGCGCAGGGCGTCGAGGCGGCTCACGAGCGCGTCGGCGGAGTCCAGGGCGGTGCCGGGCTCGACGTGCACCGGGACGGCCCGCCCGGCGACGGGCGCGGGGAAGGGGTCAGGACCGCCCAGCGCCACCGCCGCGCGGCCGGCGAAGACCGCCAGCGAGCACCAGAGCATGCGCATCGAGGAGTCCTGCTCGCCGGACGCCGCCGCACGGTGCGAGGCCTCCGCGTCGCGGTAGGCCTGCGCGAGGGCGCCGGAGGGCTCGGGGGAGGGGGCCGGCGTCGACGGCTCGGCGATCGGGGAGGGGTCGGCGCGCGTGCCGCCCAACGGGTCGGCCTGCAGGAGCACCCGGACGTGCGAGGAGTGCGCGGCCGCCGCCGCCTCGTACCACGCGGCGAGCCCGGCGTCCTCGTCGGCGGCCGCGTCGGCGCGGCGGGCCTCGACGAATGCGCCCAGGCCGGCCTCGACGCCGGCCCCGACGCGCCGGGGGTCGTCGGGCGCCAGGGTGTGCGACGCCGCCGAGGACCCGGCCGACACGACGGGCGAGGGCGCGCAGGCCGCGAGCGCGCCGAGGGCCGGGACGGCCAGAATCATCCTGCGGGAGACCATGCCCCACACCCTAGTGCGGGCGCCCGTCCGGCCCCGGGGCCGCGCCCCGCCCCCTGGACGTCCACCTGCCGGGCCTCTGGGGCATCCCCGTCTCTGGAGCACCCCCGCCCATGCCCGCGACGGCCCCTCCCGCCCCGTCCGCCGGCCCTCGTCGTCGGGTCTGCGGACGGGCGGGCCCGGCTATGCTGGAAGGCACAACCGAACCGACAAGAGGATGAGGGCCGGCCTGTGAACGAATCAGCGTTGGTAGCCGTGCTCGAGCCCATCGTGGCCGCGCACGGACTCGAATTGGACGATCTCACCGTGGTGAACGCCGGCAGGCGCAGCGTCCTGCGCATCGCGCTCGACGGGGACGGTCCCGACGGCCGCGGTCCCACCATCGACGACATCGCCGAGGCCACGCGCGCCATCTCGGCCGCGCTCGACGACTCCGACGCCATCGGTGAGCATCCCTACACGCTCGAGGTCGGCTCCCGCGGCGTGTCCGCGCCGCTCGAGCGCCCGGCGCACTGGCGCCGCAACGTCTCCCGCCTGGTCCGGATCACCCCCGTCGAGGGCGAGCGCTTCGTCGGGCGGATCCGCGCCGTCGACGACACCGGCGCCGAACTCGACGTCGACGGGCGTCGTCGGCGCCTCGGCTTCGACGCGGTGCGCCGCGCCGTGGTCCAGGTCGAGCTGAACCGCAGGGACGAGGAGGTCTGAGATGGACGTGGACATGACGGCCCTGAGGGCCATCGGCAACGAGAAGGACATCTCCTTCGACTACTTGGTGCGCGCCATCGAGGACGCGCTCTACAACGCCTACACGAAGACCGGCAGCCCCAAGCCGGGCGCTCGGGTCGTGCTCGACCGTCGCTCCGGCAGGGCCTCGGTCATGGTCCCCGAGCGCGACGAGGCCGGTGAGGTCGTCGGCGAATACGACGACACCCCCGCCGACTTCGGCCGGGTCGCCGCCTCGACCGCCCGCCAGGTGATCTTCCAGCGGCTGCGCGAGGCCGAGGACGAGCGCACGTACGGCAAGTTCAGCGCCTCCGAGGGCGACATCCTCACCGGCGTCGTCCAGAAGGACGGCGGCAGCAGGACCGTGCGCGTGGACCTGGGCGAGACCGAGGGCTTCATGCCGCTGGCCGAGCAGACCCCCGGCGAGAACTACGAGCACGGCAAACGCCTGCGCATTTACGTCGTGAGCGTGCGCATGGAGGCCCGCGGACCCCGGGTCATGGTCAGCCGCACCCACCCGAACCTCGTGAAGAAGCTCTTCGAGCTCGAGGTCCCCGAGGTCGAGCAGGGCGTCGTGGAGATCATGGGCATCGCCCGGGAGGCCGGCCACCGCTCGAAGATCGCGGTCGTCTCGCACAACCCCGACGTCTCGGCCAAGGGCGCCTGCATCGGTCCGATGGGCCAGCGGGTGCGCGCCGTCATGCACGAGCTGAACGAGGAGAAGATCGACATCGTCGACTGGTCCGAGGACCCCGCCGTGTACGTCGGCAACTCGCTGAGCCCCGCCAAGGCGGTCACCGTCCAGATCATCGACCGGGCGGCCCGCACGGTGCGCGTCATCGTGCCGGACTACCAGCTCTCCCTGGCGATCGGCAGGGAGGGGCAGAACGTCCGGCTCGCCGCGCGCCTCACCGGCTGGAGGATCGACATCAAGCCCGATATCACCCCCGATTCACCCTCTGTAACAGCCAGTTGACCCGGGCATATCGGTGTGGTAGGTTTCTAATAGGTCGCGAGTGACCGGTTGAGGGGTGAATCATCCTCCCGCTCTCGCACCGAAGGCTGGGATCCCAGGGGGTGGGGATCCCAGCCGCTTCACTTAACCCCCTGGGCGGCGCCCGTCGCGCCGCCCAGGGGTCTCATCGCACGTCGCGTCGCTCGAAACCGACGAAGCCGACTGCGAGCAGGGGCCATCGCGATGCCGCCGACGACGAGGAGCCCGGTCCACGGGGCGTCGTCCGCGGTGATGTTCGGTACGTGGCCTATGGGGCTGATCGACATCGCTTGGTCCGGGAACCTGAACGTCGGGCCCAGCAGGGTGATGCCGAAGGTCGCCACGATGCCCGCCCCTCCGAGGGGGCGCAGCGTCGGACGCGTGGCGACGACCGCCGTCGCGAGCCCGACGAGCAGCCAGACGGCCGGGACCGTGCAGGCGGCCTGTTCCAGGGTCTCGCCGAACGTGATGGCCGTGCCCCCGAGCGCGTTCACCAGGCCGATGCCGGCGTCGGCGACGAGCATCGCGCCTCCGGACGAGCCGAGCGCCACGAGGACGGCGCGAGGTAGCGGTCGCGGCGCAGCGGGCCGGCCAGCAGCGGTTCCGCGCGGCGGTCGAGCTCCTCGGCGCGGACGCGCATGACGATCTGCGTCCCCAGGACCGCGGCGACGACGTCCAGCAGCTGCCCAGTCGTGACGATGAACGCGGACGACAGCTCGTCCTCGTCCATCCGGCCGGAGACGAGGAGGGCGGAGACCACCGGGTCGTCCGGTCAGGATCGAGCCGACCGAGGTGCCCGGCGAGCCCATGGTGAGGTCGAGCACGGCGAAGGCGGCGCCCCACCGGCCCAGCGCGCTGTGGAGGCGCCAGGTCAGGGCCAGGACGGCCCAGTGCGGCGCGTGGGCGGGACCGGTCGGGGAGGGACGATGCCGCCGCTGAGGTCCCGGTGCTCGGCGGCGGCCAGGGCCGCGACGAGCAGCGCGGCCGTCAGCCCGAGCGCCGCGAGCAGCGGCAGCGGGTCGTTCTCGACGGCCGGACCGGTCCGCTCGAACCGGCCGAACGGGGTGAGCCACTGCGTCCGGTCTGGCGCGTCGTTCGCGTCGAGGCAGCCCCGGACGACGTAGAGCGCCCGGGCCGCCGAACGCGCGGGATCCGGCGGCGTGCGCGTCCGCGCCGAACTGGGCGGTGAGCGCGCCGAAGACCAGCGCGGAGACCGCGAAGGTCGCCGCCGGGACGAGCGTCGGGACGGCCCCGCCGCCGAACGCGCGGGTGAGCGCGAAGCAGAACGTGCCGAGCGCGGTCGCGAACAGGACCAGCAGGACAACCAGCAGGACAATCGGCACGAGCAGCCGGCTCCGACGGCCGATGACGCCCGAGGCGACGGGCTCGGCGCGCCTGCAGTCTCATCCTCGCTCATCCTCGCGGGTGTCGCGCGCGACGAGCAGGACCGCCATGAGACCGGACAGCAGGGAGCCGAGCGTCCCGGACCGCCAGGCGGTGGAGCCGTCGACGGTCATCAGGTCACGGGCCGGCCCGAGGACCAGGTCGATCGCCGGATCGGAGGACATGGCCACGGCCAGCGCCGCGCGGTCCTCGGCAGTCGGTAAGACCACCGGCGGGCGGCGGCCGAGCTCGCCGACGGGGTGCCGACGAGGACGATCCAGGGCGCGGTGCCCCGGACGTCCCGGCGCAGCGTCATCACGAGCAGCGGCCGCACCCCCGGCCCCGACCGCCAGGTCGGGGCCGGCGAGGGCGATGGTGGCTCCGAACCGCTTGACCAGCCCGCGTGCGAGGATCACCGTGTCAGCGCCCATGGTCGTCCTCCGGACGGGCCCGGTGACCGTCCTTCGGTGGGGCGCCGAGCGCCAGGTCGGCCCGGATGGCCGGCTCGGGCAGCTCGACGAGTCGTTCGGCGTCCAGACCCGCCGGCGGCTCCACACCCATGAGCCCGCGGATGACGACCGTGCCCAGCAGGTGCGAGGCGACGAGGGTCAGGCGCAGCCGGGCCTGCTGGGGGGAGAGGCCCTCGAGGCGCGCCGAGACGGGTTCGACGGCCGCCGTCGAGAGGAAGTCGACCAGGGCGCCGAAGCGCTCGGGGTCCTCGAGGGCGCGGCGCAGGAGGGCCCTCATCTGGGGCCCGCTGCGCGGGCTCTCCCAGATGTCGACGAAGGCCCTCACGATCACCTCGGGCAGTTCGTCGGCCGTGCCGATCGCCTCGAAGCGGGCGAGGACCTCCTGCGGCTCGACGGGGATCTCCATCGCCTGCCGGAACAGGCCCTCCTTGCCGCCGAAGCAGTGGGTTGATGGGGGACGGGTCGACTCCGGGCGGGGCCCGGCGGCGGCCCCGGCTATCCTGACCGGGTGAGCGCCTCCCGTCCGATCCGCACCTGCGTCGGCTGCCGCCGCACCGACGAGCGGTCCGCGCTGCGCCGGTACGTGCGCACCGACCGGGGGCTGGTGCTCGACGAGGCCGGTGGTGCGCCCGGGCGGGGCGTCTGGGTGCATCCGGACCGCCGGTGCTGGGACGGGGCGCTGCGCGGAGGATTCGCCCGCGCCCTGCGCGCCCCCGTGCGCCCCGACGAGATCGACCGGCCTCCGTTCGAGTAGCGCCGCGGACGGCGTCCGCGCGGTCGTCGACGCCCGTCACCGGTTGGTCTGCGAGGGGTGCCGCGGAGTAGACTGATTCGTGCGCGCCATTGCGGCGCGCGTTCATTCGTGCCGTGAGGTGCGGTGTGTTCCCAGTGATCTTCAGAAAGTGGGCTAACGCTCATGACCACTCGATGAGTACGCAGCAATGAGCACAACCGACGACTAACCGGTCCTGGCGGACGCCCGGACCTGAAGGAGAGTAGTGGCCAAGGTCCGCGTCTACGAGCTCGCCAAGGAGCTCGGACTCGAAAGCAAAGAACTTCTGGCGAAGCTGAAGGACATGGGCGAGTTCGTCCGGTCCGCCTCGTCGACCATTGAAGCCCCCGTGGTGCGCAGGGTGACCGAGAAGGTCCGGTCCGAGCGCACGGGGGGCGATGGCGATTCGTCGTCCGCCGCCAAGCCGGCCGCGGAGGCCCGGCCCGCGCGCTCGTCCGCGCCGACGGTGGGCTCGTCCGCACCCGCCGCGCGTCCTGCGGCCCGTCCCGGCGCCCCGAAGCCGGCCGCGCCCTCCGGCGCCCCCAAGCCGGGCGCCCGCCCGCGTCCTGGCGGCAGGGCCCAGGGCTCCGCCTCGCCGTCGGCGCCCGCCTCCGGTCCGGCTCCGCGCCCCGGCGCCCCGGCCCGTTCCGGCGCCCGCCCGACCCCCGGCCCGCGCCCGGCCGCCCCCGCGCCGCGTCCCGGTCGGGGCTCCGGCGCCCGTCCCGGCCCGCGCCCCGGGGGTTCCCGCGCGGGGGCGACCGGCGGCCTGCCCACCGGTCGCGGCGGCCGCCGCGGCGGTGCCCCGCGTCCCGGGAACAACCCGTTCAGCCAGTCCCAGGGGATGGGTCAGCAGCGCCGCGGCCAGGGCCGTTCCGCCGAGGGCGCCCGGCCGCACGCGCCCCGTCCCGGCGCCACCGGCGGTCTGCCCCGCCCCAACCCGGCGATGATGCCCAAGCGTCACAACTCCCAGCTGGCCCCGGCCGGCTCACGCTCCACCCGCGGCGGCGGTCGCGGGCGCGGCAGCGGCGGCCCCGGCCGCGGTGGCGGCGGCTTCCGCGGCGGCCCCGGCATGGGCGTGCCCCTCGGCGGCGGTCGCGGCGGCCGTGGCGGCCGTGGCGGCTCCGGCACGCAGGGCGCCTTCGGGCGCGGCGGCGGGAACCGCCGCGGTCGCAAGAGCCGCAAGCAGCGCAGGCAGGAGTTCGACGAGATGCAGGCGCCGACGATCGGCGGCGTGCGCATCAAGCAGGGCAATGGCGAGACCGTTCGGCTGCGCCGCGGCTCCTCGTTGACCGATCTCGCCGAGAAGATCGGCGCCGATCCGGCCGCCCTCGTGCAGGTCCTGTTCAATCTGGGCGAGATGATCACGGCCACCCAGTCGGTCCCCGACGAGACCCTCGAGGTCCTCGGCGCCGAGCTGAACTACACCATCGACGTGGTCTCGCCCGAGGACGAGGACCGCGAGCTCCTGGAGAGCTTCGACCTGGAGTTCGGCGAGGACGAAGGCGACGAGTCCGACCTCGCCCCGCGCCCCCCGGTCGTCACCGTCATGGGCCACGTCGACCACGGCAAGACGAAGCTGCTCGACGCGCTGCGCCACACGCACGTCGTCGAGGGCGAGGCCGGCGGCATCACCCAGTCGATCGGCGCCTACCAGGTGCAGGCGGAGGTCGACGGCGAGGACCGTCCGATCACCTTCATCGACACCCCCGGTCACGAGGCCTTCACCGCCATGCGGGCCCGCGGCGCCAAGTCCACCGACATCGCGGTGCTCGTCGTCGCGGCCGATGACGGCGTCATGCCCCAGACCATCGAGGCCCTCAACCACGCGAAGGCCGCCGATGTGCCGATCGTCGTCGCGGTGAACAAGATCGACAAGCCCGGCGCCGACCCCACCAAGGTGCGCGGTCAGCTGACCGAGTTCGAGCTGGTCCCCGAGGAGTACGGCGGCGACACCATGTTCGTCGACGTCTCGGCCGTCACCGGTCAGGGCCTGGACGACCTGCTGCAGGCCATCGTCCTCACCGCCGACGCCGCCCTGGACCTGCGGGCCAATCCCGACATGGACGCCCAGGGCGTCGCCATCGAGGCCCACCTCGACAAGGGCCGCGGTCCCGTGGCCACCGCCCTGGTCCAGCGCGGCACCCTGCGCAAGGGGGACTCGATCGTCGCGGGCTCGGCCTACGGCCGCGTGCGCGCCCTCGTCAACGACCACGGCGAGCAGGTCGACGAGGCCACGCCATCGATGCCGGTCCAGGTGCTCGGCCTGACCAGCGTCCCCGGCGCCGGCGACAACTTCCTGGTCGTCGAGGACGACCGCATGGCCCGCCAGATCGCCGAGAAGCGCGAGGCCCGCATCCGCGCCGCCCAGCAGGCCGCGTCGAGCCGCCGTCGCACGCTCGACGAGCTGTTCGAGCAGATGGAGAAGGGCGAGACCAACGAGCTGCTGCTCATCCTCAAGGGCGATTCGGCCGGCTCGGTCGAGGCGCTGGAGGACTCGCTCAGCCAGATCGACGTGGGCAACGAGGTCGACCTGCGCGTCATCGACCGCGGCGTCGGCGCCATCACCGAGACCAATGTCACGCTGGCGGCCGCGTCCGAGCCGCACGCCGTCATCATCGGCTTCAACGTACGTCCGACCGTCCAGGCCGCCCGCATGGCCGACCAGGACAACGTCGACGTGCGCTACTACACGGTCATCTACGACGCGATCGACGAGATCGAGGCCGCCCTCAAGGGCATGCTCAAGCCGGTCTACGAGGAGAGGACGCTCGGCACGGCCGAGATCCGCGAGATCTTCCACTCCTCCAAGGTGGGCAACATCGCCGGCTGCATGGTGCTCGACGGCATCATCCGGCGCAACGCCACGGCGCGCCTGGTGCGCGACGGCGTCGTCGTCGCCGAGACCTCGATCAACTCGCTGCGTCGGGAGAAGGACGACGTCACCGAGGTCCGCGAGGGCTTCGAGTGCGGCCTCACGCTGGGCTACTCCGACATCCGCGTCGGCGACCAGATCGAGACCCACGAGATGGTCGAGAAGGAGAGGGACAAGTAGGGATGCCCAGCCCTCGCATCGCCAGGCTCGAGGACCGGATTCAGGTCATCGTCGCGCAGCTGCTCCAGACGCGCGTCAAGGACCCGCGCCTCGGCTTCGTCACCGTCACCGACGTGCGGCTCACGGGCGACGCCCGCGAGGCCACCGTCTTCTACACGGTGATGGGGGCCGAGGCGGATCTGGCCGCCACCGCTGCGGCGCTCGAGTCGGCGAAGGGCCTGCTGCGCTCGGCCGTGGGCAGGCGGCTCGGGCTGCGCTTCGTCCCGACGCTGGCCTTCGTGCCCGACGCGACCACCGCGACCGCCGCCGACATGGAGGCGCTGCTCGCCCGGGTCCGTCGGGCCGACGCCGAGCTCGAGGCCCGCAGGGGCACCAGCTTCGCCGGTGAGGCCGACCCCTACCGGGCCGACGGAGGGGCCGAGTGAGCGGCCGGGCGGCGTCGACCGGCCCCAGCGGCCTGATCGTCATCGACAAGCCGGCGGGTCTCACTTCCCACCAGGTGGTGGGGCGCTGCCGGCGGCTCTACGCGACCCGGCGCGTCGGGCATGCCGGCACGCTCGACCCGATGGCCACCGGGGTGCTCATCATCGGCGTCAACCGGGCCACCCGTCTGCTCGGCCGCTTGGCCCTGCACGACAAGTCCTACACGGCCACCATCCGGTTGGGGCGCTCGACCGTCACGGATGACGCCTCCGGGGAGGTCCTCACGAGCGCCGACGCCTCCGGCCTGGCCGACGCGGCCGTCGAGGCCGCCGTCGCCGCGCTGCGCGGGCCGATCATGCAGGTTCCGAGCGCCGTCTCGGCCATCAAGGTGAACGGGCGGCGCTCCCACGCCCGGGTGCGCGCCGGCGAGCGGGTCGAGCTCGCCGCCCGCCCGGTCACCGTCGACGAGTTCACCGTGCTCGGGCGGCGCAGCCACGACGGCCTGACCGATCTCGACGTCGTCGTCACCTGCTCCTCGGGCACCTACGTGCGGGCCCTGGCCCGGGACCTCGGCTCCGCCCTGGGGGTCGGCGGCCACCTCACCGCCCTGCGCCGCACCCGCATCGGCGGTCACCGCATCGAGGACGCCTGGGCCCTGCCGGACCCCGACGACCCCGAGGCCGTCGCGCCGCCGCTCATGAGCATGGCCGATGCGGCCAGGATCAGCCTTCCGGTGCTCGACATCGATGCCGACCAGTGCGTCGCCGTCGGCCACGGCGCCGCGCTGCCCATCGACGTGCCCGCCGGGCCCACCGGCCTCATCGACCCGCAGGGGCGGCTCGTCGCCCTCTACCGCCCGGACGGGCCGGGTCGGGCCCGCCCGGTGGCGGTGCTCATCGGCGGGGACGGCCCCTGACAGACGCCCGGGGCGGCGGGGCCGGACGCGCGAACGGGGCGGCCCCGCCGCATGCCCGGACCGCCCCGCGGTCGCTCAGCAGCAGCCCGACTGGACGTTCCCCTCGTCGACGGCGATGCGCGCCCGCCAGAACCGGCGCTCGCTCATCGGCTCGTGCCCGGGATGCTCCAGGCGGTGCCGTAGCACGTACCTGTCGTACGCCGACTCGCCGGTGAAGTCGCGCCACAGCGCCCGCGCCGGGTCCAGCAGCCTCCGGACGCGCCCGGGTCCCGCGGGCCCGGGCAGTGGTGGACGGGCCGCGCCGGGGGATCGGCTCATGTCCCGTCCCCCGTCCCGGTCCCTGCCGTCTGGAGCCGGGCGGCCCGTTCGGCCTGCTTGAGGCCCGGGATGAGCGCCGGGTCGCCGACGACCTCGTACTCGGCGGCGCACTTGCGGTCGAGCGCTGAGGGGACGAACGTGCAGGGGGCGAAGAAGTTCGACTCCTGGCGCGGGTCCTCCGAGGTGCTCGGGTCGCCGGTGCGCAGTGTCCGGACGACGCGGACGATGCCGCAGGCCATGACGAACGCCACCGTCACGAGGAAGACGATCGACAGCGTGCCCTGGATGAAGGTGTTGCGCTCGATGGCCCGCTGGACGGCGATCTGGTCGGCGTCGGTGAGCGAGGCCAGCTTGGCCCGGGCATCGCGCCACTGCTGCCAGTAGCCCAGCGCCGAGTCGTGCGAGAAGATCTTCTGCCAGCTCGCGACGAAGGTCACCACCGTGTCGAAGACGAGCGGGATGATCGGGATCCACACGTACCGGGCGTAGCCCTTGCGCACCACCATGACGGTGACGACGAGCAGCGCCACGGCGGCGATGAGCTGGTTGGCGATGCCGAACAGCGGGTAGAGCGTCTGGATGCCGCCGCGCGGGTCCGTGACGCCCATGAGCAGCAGGGAGCCCCAGGCCGCCACAACGATGGCGGTGGTGATCCATGCGCCGACCCGCCAGGAGGGATCGGCGAACCGCGGGATCGCATTGCCCAGGGCATCGGAGAGCTGGAAGCGCGCGACCCTCGTGACCGCGTCGACCGCCGAGAGGATGAACAGGGCCTCGAACATGATCGCGAAGTGGTACCAGAAGCCCATCATCGTGCGCCCGCCGCCGACCTGGTGGAGGATGTGCGCCATGCCCACGGCCAGGGTCGGTGCGCCGCCGGTGCGCGAGACGATCGAGGTCTCGCCGACGTCCTCGGCGACGGCCCGGTAGGCGTCGCCGTCGTGGACGGTGATCGTGTTGCCGTTCTCGTCCCAGGTCTCCCAGGTCGCGCGGATCCGGTCGCCGTGGACGTCGGTGACCCCGAGGTTCTGCACGGCCTCGGCGGTGATGTCCTCGCGGTTGCCGGCCGACTGGACGACGGCGCTGCCGGCCAGCTTGTCGACGGTGGCCGTCGAGGTGTTCATGCCGAAGTAGATGCCCTGGTTGAGGCTCACCGCGGCGGCCATGGCCATGACGGCCACGAAGGACTCCATGAGCATGCCGCCGTAGCCGATCATGCGGGTCTGCGACTCCTTCTGGATCATCTTGGGGCTCGTGCCCGAGGAGACCATGGCGTGCATGCCGGACAGGGCGCCGCAGGCGATCGTGATGAACAGGAACGGGAAGATCGACCCGGCGAAGACCGGGCCGGCCGTGTTCGTCGCGAACTCGGTGACGGCGGGCATCTCGACGATGGGGCGCACGATGAGGATGCCGAGGGCCAGGACGACGATCGTGCCGACCTTCATGAAGGTGGACAGGTAGTCGCGCGGGGTGAGCAGCATCCACACGGGCAGGACCGCGGCGAAGAAGCCGTAGACGATCATCGCCCACACGAGGGCGGTGGGGGACAGGTGCAGGTGCGCCCGGCCGAAGGCCGAGTCGGCGACCCAACGCCCCGCGACGATGACGCCGATGAGGATGGCGAAGCCGACGATCGACACCTGGGTGATCCTGCCGGGCTGGACGAAGCGCAGCCACAGGCCCATCGCGATGGCGATCGGGATGGTGCAGCCGACCGAGAAGACGCCCCATGGGGAGGCGGCCAGTGCGTTGACGCAGATCATGGCGAGCACGGCCAGGACGATCATGAGCATGACGAAGACGATGACGGTTGCGACGATGCCGCCGACCTTGCCGATCTCGTCGGTGGCCATCTGGCCGAGCGAGCGGCCGCCGCGGCGCATCGAGAAGAACAGGACGAGCATGTCCTGGATGGCCCCTGCCAGGCAGACGCCGACGATGATCCACAGCGTGCCCGGGAGGTAGCCCATCTGCGCGGCGAGCACGGGGCCGACGAGCGGGCCGGCGCCGGCGATGGCGGCGAAGTGGTGGCCGTAGAGGACGATCCGGTTCGTCGGGTCGAAGTCCTTGCCGTTGTTGATGCGCTCGGACGGCGTCGCGTTCGTGTCGTCGGGGCGCATGATCGTGCGCTGGACGTACAGCGCGTAGAAGCGGTAGGCGATGACGTAGGTGCACACCGCGGTGATGACGAACCAGATCGTGTCGACCCGTTCGCCCCGTACGGCGGCGAGCATCGTCCAGCCGAGCACGCCCAGCGCGGTGATGGCGACCCACAGGACGATCCGTCGGGGCGTCCATCTGCTGTCGGGTCTGATGCCGACCGGTACGCCCTTCGAGTTGCGGATGACGCGCCGCTCCTCCTCGGGCGTGTAGGTGGGCAACGCGGATGCTGATGTCTGTTCGGCCATGAAACTGATCACCTGGATCTGTCCGGATGCTTGCAGGGAAGGTCGACCGGGTCGGCCGGGACGGAGCCTGCGCTCCGGATCCCGACCACGATCCGACCGGGGGCGGATCCGGCGCCGCGGGCCGCATCGGTGCGGTCGTCGGCGCCGGGGTCCGGGCACCCGGTGCTCATGCTAGGGCCCCGGCCCGTTCCCTGACCAGTGGTCGGAGCCGGGTTCGGACAACTCGGCGTCCGCCGTGAGCGAGCCGATGACAAGCGGGGACGCCGGGTCACGACGACGGGGCGGGCGTGCCGGACTGAGGATGCCCTCAGTGCCTGCTCCGGAGGATCCGCTCGGAGTTCGCGTAGATGCTCATCCGGTCGCCTCGCACGAAGCCGGCCAGTGTCAGCCCGGTCTCGTCGGCGGTGCGCACGGCCAGGGCGGTGGGCGCCGAGATGCCCGCCAGGACGGGGATCCCCGCCAGGACGGACTTCTGCGCGAGTTCGAAGCCGATGCGCCCCGAGACCATGAGCACGCAGCCGGTCGCCGGGCGGCGCCCGGAGAGCATCGCCCAGCCGACCACCTTGTCGACGGCGTTGTGCCGTCCGATGTCCTCGCGGGCCACGAGCAGCTCGCCGTCGGAGCCGAACAGCGCTGCGGCGTGCGTGGCGCCGGTGCTGG
This sequence comes from Propionibacterium acidifaciens DSM 21887, assembly GCF_000426605.1. Taxonomy (GTDB): domain Bacteria; phylum Actinomycetota; class Actinomycetes; order Propionibacteriales; family Propionibacteriaceae; genus Propionibacterium; species Propionibacterium acidifaciens. The sequence goes on along the minus strand of NZ_AUFR01000010.1, from coordinate 52,085 downwards.
AGAAGGCCCGTTGGGCGCGGCGGAGCTCGTCGGGCAGCCCGAGGACCGTGCCCGCCGCCACGGAGGTGCGGTCGGCGCGCAGGTCGAAGCGGGAGTCGCGCCGCAGGGCCTCGATCGCGTCGGTCCCGCAGATGCCGCAGGCGGACGAGGTCACCGTCGTGCGGCCGGCCCTCGGCGGCGGGACGGAGTCGGCGAGGGCGATCTGCAGGACGTTGTAGGTGTTGCGCGCCAGCCCGGTCTCCTCGTCCTCGACGGTGCCCGTGCAGTAGCGGGCGCTCACGACGTCCTCCGGACCGGCGATGACGCCCTCGGCGGAGAGGAAGCCGTGCGCCAGCTCCAGGTCGTGGCCGGGGGTGCGCATCGTCGTGGCGTAGCTCGTCGCGCCGAGACGGATCTCGAGGGGCTCCTCGACGGCGAGCGTGTCGACGGCGGTCGTGCCCTCGGGGTGGCGCCCGTCGAGGCGCACGACGCGGTGCCGCGTGGTGACCCGGCCCATGGCTCGTCCTCCCCGCGCCCTCAGAGCAGCGCGGGTTCGTGGAGTCCGCTCAGGTGCCCGGGGACGGGCGCGTCGGCGGTCTTGGCGACCCTGACGGCGCAGACCTTGAACTCGGGGATGAAGCACAGCGGGTCGGTCGCGTCGTTCGCCACCACGTTCGGGTTGCCCTCGGCGAAGTGGAAGGTCATGAAGGCCTCGCCCTCGCCGACCCGGTCGCCGACCCAGGCCTGCGTCTCGATGGCGCCGCGCCGCGAGCTGACCCGCACCCGGTCGCCCTGGGCGATGCCGAGGGCGTGCGCGTCGGTCTCGTTGAGCTGGATGTAGGACTGGGAGGCCAGCCGCTCCAACCCCTCGGTGCGGTGGGTCATCGCGCCGTTGTTGTAGTGGTAGAGCATGCGGCCGGTGCTCATGAGGATCGGGTAGTCCTCGTCGGGCGCCTCGTCCGGCTCTTGGTACTCGGTGGGGTAGAAGTAGCCGCGGCCGCGCTTGAACGCGCCGACGTGGAGGATCGGCGTGCCCGGGTGGTCCTTCGAGGGGCAGGGCCACTGCAGCGACTCGCCGGCGTCCAGCCGGGCGTGCGAGATGCCGCCGAAGTCGGGGTCGACGAGGGCGATCTCGTCCATGATGTCGGCCGCCGTGTCGAGCGTCTCGGGGTAGCCCATGCGCCGCATGAGCTCGGCGAAGATCCACGTGTCGAGGCGGGCGTCGCCGGGGGCGTCGACGGCCTTGCGCACGCGCTGGACGCGGCGCTCGGTGTTGGAGAAGGTGCCCTCCTTCTCGACGTACGCCGAGCCGGGCAGGACGACGTCGGCGAGCTCGGCCGTCGGCGTCATGAAGAGCTCGTCGACGACGAGCAGGTCGAGCGCCTCCAGCCCGGTCCTCACGTGGGCGGTGTTCGGGTCGGTGACGATCGGGTCCTCGCCGAAGATGAACAGGCCCCTGACGCGGCCCTCGGCCGCGGCGCCGAACACCTGGGTGGCGCGCAGGCCGGTCTCGCGGGGCAGCGCCCGGCCCCAGACGCGCTCGAACTTCTCCATGACCCCCGGCGCGTCGTAGCGCTGGTAGCCGGGCAGATTGTGGGGCTCGCAGCCCATGTCGCAGGCGCCCTGCACGTTGTTCTGGCCGCGCAGCGGGTTGATGCCGCAGCCCGGCCGGCCGTACTTGCCGACGACCATCGCCAGGTTCGACAGCGCCATGACGTTCTGGGTGCCGCTCGTGTGCTCGGTGACGCCCAGGCAGTAGATGATCGGGGCCCGCTCGGCCCGGGCGTAGATCTCGGCGGTCCGGTACAGGTCGGCCACCGGGATGTGGCACAGTCGCGCCACCTTCTCCGGCTCGTAGCCCGCGACGATCCCGCGCAGGGCCTCGAAGCCCTCGGTGCGCTCGGCGATGAACCGCTCGTCGGCCCAGCCCCGGGAGATGATGATGTTCACCAGTGCGTTGGCGAAGGCGATGTCGGTGCCGGGCCTGATGGGCAGGTGGAGCTCGGCCATCGAGGCGAGGTCGGTCCGGCGCGGGTCGACGACGACGAGCCGGGCGCCGGCCCGCACCGCGGCGCGGATCTGCGCCCCCATGACCGGGTGCGCCTCGGTGGTGTTGGAGCCGACGAGCAGGATCGCGTCGACGTCGTGGGTGACGTCGCGGATCGTGTTCGTCATGGCGCCCGAGCCGAGCGTCGTGGCCAGGCCGGTGACCGAGGCCGAGTGGCAGACGCGCGCGCAGTTGTCGACGTTGTTGGTGCCGATGCCGGCGCGCATCAACTTCTGGAACATGTAGTTGTCCTCGTTGGGCGCACGCGAGCACGAGAAGCCGGCGATGGCGTCCGGGCCGTCCTCGGCGATGATGGTCCTCATCCGGTCGGCGATGAGGTCGAGGGCCTCGTCCCAGCTCGCCGTGCGGAAGCGCCCGTCCTCCTTGACGAGGGGATCGGTGAGGCGGTCGGTCGAGGCGGCGAACTTGTAGGAGCCGAACTTGCCCTTGACGCACAGGATGCCCCGGTTGGCCGGGCCCCAGGCCGGTTCGACGCCCACGACCCGCCCGCCGGCGACCTGGAGCTCGAGCTGGCAACCGACGCCGCAGTGCGGGCAGGTGGTGACGACCCTGTCCTCGACCTGCCAGTCGCGGTAGCCGCGCTGGTGGTCCTTGGCCTCGAGCGCGCCGACGGGGCACACCGAGACGCAGTTGCCGCAGGACTCGCAGTTGGTGAGATCCCAGGGCATCTCCCAGCTCGTCGACATCCGGGTGTCGAAGCCGCGCTGGGTGAGGGCGATGACGTTGCGGCCCTGCAGCTCGCCGCAGGCGCGCACGCAGCGCCGGCACATGATGCAGCGGTCGGCGTGGAAGGCGAGGAAGGGGTTGGACGAGTCGACCCGGTGCCCGATGAAGCGGCCGGAGGGGAAGTCCGTGCGGTCGATGCCGTACTGCAGCGAGTAGTCCTGCAGCCGGCAGTCGCCGTTGGCGGCGCACCGGAAGCAGTCGAACTCGTGGTTGGAGCAGAGGAGGTCGAGGAGGAAGCGGCGGGATTCGACGATCTCGTCGTCCGTCGTGACGACCTCCATGCCCTCGGCCACCGGCTCGGCGCACGAGACCTTCAGCCCCGTGCGGCCCCGGTGGGTGACCCGCACCGTGCACATGCGACAGGAGCCGTCGGGGGCGAGCTCCCTCATCTCGCACAGCGTGGGGATCTCGATCCCCAGCTCCCGGCAGGCCTCCAGGACGGTGCGGTCCTCGGGCACGTCGTACTCGCCGCCGTCGATCGTCATGCGGACGGTCGGGGTCGCGGCGGCGCCGGCCGGGGCGGTCCGCCCGCCGTCGGGGCGGACCGGATTCGGTGCCGGGGTGTCAGACATGGCTGGGCTCCTTCGCGAGGGCCGCCTCGAAGGCGGCGGGTGCGCCGTCGAGGGCGCTGAGGACGGGGACGTCGATGGACTCCCCGAGGCCGCAGGCCGACAGCTTGTGGACCTGCTCGGTGGTGGTGCGCAGCCGCTCGAGGTCGTCGGGCTCGCCCCGGCCGGCGACCAGCCGCTCGAGGACCTCCCAGACGCGGGTCGTGCCGAGGCGGCAGGGCGTGCACTTGCCGCACGACTCCTTGCGGAAGAAGACCATCACCTGGCGCAGGTAGTCGACGACGTCGACCGTCTCGTTCATCACGACGATCGCGCCCGAGCCGATCGCCTTGCCGCCGGACCACTCGTCGTCGTAGTCGTAGGGGGCGTCCAGGCAGCCCTCGAAGCCGATCGGCCCCGAGTGCCCGCCGCAGTGGACGAAGCCGAAGCCGCCCCCGACGACGCCGCCGCCGAACTCGGGGGCCCAGATGAGCTCGCGCAGCGTGTACCGCCCGAAGGGCACCTCGTAGACGCCCGGGTGGGCGACGTGGCCGCAGAGGGAGATGAGCTTCATGCCGCCGCCGTGCTCCGAACCCTGGTCCCTGTAGTGCTCGCCGCCGTTGGCCAGGACGAGCGTGACGTCGGCGTAGCTCTCGACGTTGTTGACGAGGGTCGGCTTGCCGTGGAGGCCGACTTCGGCCAGGTGCGGGGGCTTGATGCGCGGGCGGCCCGGTTTGCCCTCGATCGAGTTGAGCATGGCCGAGTTCTCGCCGCAGACGTAGGCGCCTCCCCCCGCGACGGTGTCGATGTCGTAGTCGAAGCCCTCGATGCCCAGGACGCCGCGCCCGAGCAGGCCGGCCTCGCGGGCCTGCTCGAGGCAGGCGCGCAGGATGCCGAACTCCTCGGGGTACTCGCCGCGCACGTAGATGATGCCCTTGGGCGAGCCGAAGACGCGACCCGCGATCGTCATCCCCTCGATGACCGAGTAGGGGTTCTTCTCGAGGAGGATCTGGTCCTTGAAGGTGCCCGGCTCGCCCTCGTCGGCGTTGCAGACGATGTACTTGGGCGAGCCGTCGATGCGGGCCAGCTGACCCCACTTGCGGCCGGTGGGGTAGGCGGCGCCGCCGCGGCCGCGCACGTAGGCGGTGGAGATCTCCTCGATGACCGCGTCCGGGGCCATCGTCACGGCCCTGCGCAGCCCCTCGTAGCCGCCCTGGCCGAGGTAGACGGACAGCTGCTTCTGGTCCTCGTCGTCGCCGACGTGCTCGAGCAGGCGGTCATACATGGCGGCCCACCCGCTCCTGTTCGTCGGCGCGGCCCCGCTCGGCGGCCCCGTCGGCGACGAGGCGGTCGACGAGCCCGCGGAGCGCGGCGGGGGAGACCCGGTGGTGCACCCTGCCGTCGATCTTGACGTTCGGCGCGCTGGCGCAGCGGCCGAAGCACGGGACGGTCTCGAGGCAGACGGCGCCGTCCGGGCTCACCTCGTCCACGGCGACGCCCAGCCGCTCGGCGGCGACGTCCTGGAGGGCCCGTCCGCCCTGGAAGAAGCAGGGGGTGCTCTCGCAGATCTCCACGTGGTGCCGCCCGTGGGGCTCGGGGTGGAGCATGTGGTAGAAGGTGACGATCTCGTAGATCCCGGTGGTCGTCATCCCCAGGTCGGCCGCCACCTGCGCGGCGGCCTCCCGGCCGACGTAGTGCTCGGGGCAGGCGTGCTGGACGTCCTGGAGGATCGACAGGATGTGCTCGCGCGAGTGGCCCCAGCGCTCGAGGATCCCGGCGACCTCGTCGCGGGTCGGATCGGTCATCGTTCGTTCTCCTCCGAACAGCTTGGGATCATGGCCCGCCGCCGGCTCCCGCCGGGCGCCGGGGCGCTCCGCTCGGCGGACACGGTCCGGATCGGCCCGTCCCACCGGCTCAGGCCCACGATAGTCGCTTCTCACGGCCGGAACCGCCCGGGGACCGGTGACGGTTCGCGTGTCGGCCGTCGCGGCGGGCGTCCGACCCCCGATCGGCGTCGTCGCTTGCGGCGGCGGGGGGGCGGATCCGGCGGAGCGCAGCGCGGTGAGTGGAGGCTCGCCTCGTCCCGTCCTCGGCGCCGGCGCTCCGCGCGGGCGGCGGGCGCCTGGGAGGAAGTGCGCCGCTCGGCATAATCCGGTGCACATCTTGCATTTTTCCTGCGAGAACCCCTCTCGAACTGGCATTCGGCGCCGAGAGGTGAAAACTTGTTCTGCGGCTTCCCCCTAGGGGGTTGGGTCGGGTCGCATCCTCTGCGCACGGGCTCGTGGGAATTCGGGCTCGCGCGTGGCGAGCGGTCCGGCGGCCCGTCGGCACGGCGCCGGCGGGTACTCGTCCACAAGACACAAGGAAGTGCCACATGATTCCTCTTGTCTCCTCGGCGGCCATCTTCGGCTCCGAGTTCCTCGGCACCGCACTGCTCATGCTGCTCGGCGTGGGCGTCGTCGCGAACCACAATCTCCCGAAGACCGGCGGCCACGGCGGAGGCCCGCAGTTCATCAACTGGGGATGGGGCATCGCGGTCATGGTGGGCGTCTACGGCGCCTACCGGACCGGTGGCCACCTCAACCCCGCCGTCACCGTCGGCCTGGCGGCCTCCGGCAAGGACCTCGCCACCGGCATCCCGGCCACCGCGAGCAACATCGCGATCTACATCATCGCCCAGCTGTGCGGCGGCTTCGTCGGCGCCGTCTTCGCCTGGCTCGTCTACAAGAAGCAGTACGACGAGGACTGCGAGCCGGCCCTCAAGCGGGGCTCCTTCTGCACCGCCCCGCAGATCCGCGCCTACGGCTGGAACTGCCTCGTCGAGACCGTCGCGACCTACGTCCTGGTGATCTGGGTCATCCTGTCCGGCTACACCAACATCGCCACCGTCACGACCGCCGACGGGGTCGAGCAGCTCGCCGGCTCCCTCATCGGCCCCCTGGGCGTCATGCTCGTCATCGTCGGCATCGGCAACAGCCTCGGCGGGCCCACCGGGTACGCCCTGAACCCGGCTCGTGACCTCATGCCGCGCCTGGCCCACGCCGTCCTGCCCATCAAGGGCAAGGGCGACTCCGACTGGGCCTACTCCTGGGTCCCGGTCGTCGGCCCGCTGCTCGGCGGCGTCCTCGCCGGCCTCACCTACCAGATCTTCTGGTGATCCCCCGGGCGCCCGCGGCGAGGGTCACGCGCCCGGACCGCGGGCTCCCGTCCCCGGCCGTCGCGGGCCGCTCAGAGTGCGTTCGAAGGCGAGCGCACCACAGCTGAAAGGAACACTCACATGGCAGAAGAAGAGCAGTACATCCTGGCCATCGACGAGGGCACCACCTCCGCACGGGCCATCATCTTCAACCATGCCGGCCGCATCGTCGCCACCGGTCAGCAGGAGTTCGAGCAGATCTTTCCACGGGCCGGCTGGGTCGAGCACAACCCGGTCGAGATCTGGGAGGCCGTCCGGGCCGTCGTCGGCCAGGCCCTGTCGAACGCCGAGATCAACCGGCACCAGCTCGCCGCGGTGGGCATCACGAACCAGCGCGAGACCACCGTCGTGTGGGACCGCGAGACCGGCGAGCCCGTCTACAACGCCATCGTCTGGCAGGACACCCGCACCCAGCGGATCTGCGAGGAGCTGGCCGGGGACGAGGGCCCCGACCGTTTCAAGAGCATCTGCGGCCTGCCCCTCAACACCTACTTCGCGGGGCCCAAGGTGCGCTGGATCCTCGAGAACGTCGAGGGCGCCCGGCAGCGGGCCGAGGAGGGCGGGCTCCTCATGGGCACCATGGACACCTGGGTGCTGTGGAACCTCACCGGCGGTCTCGACGGCGGCGTCCACGTCACCGACGTGACGAACGCCTCGCGGACCATGCTCATGAACATCGAGACCCTCCAGTGGGACGAGCGCATGATCGAGGCCCTCGGCATCCCGGCCTCGATGCTGCCGCAGATCAGGTCCAGCTCCGAGGTCTACGGCCTCGGCCGCAAGAACGGCCTGCTCATCGACACCCCGATCGCCGGCATCCTCGGTGACCAGCAGGCGGCCACCTTCGGCCAGGCCTGCTTCGAGCCCGGCATGGCGAAGAACACCTACGGTACGGGCTGCTTCATGCTCCAGAACACGGGCACCGAGCCCGTCTTCAGCAAGAACGGCCTGCTCACCACCGTCTGCTACAAGCTCGGCGACCGGCCCGCGGTGTACGCCCTCGAGGGCTCGATCGCCGTGGCGGGCTCGCTCGTGCAGTGGCTGCGCGACAGCCTGAAGATGGTCGCGAGCGCCCCCGAGTCCGAGGCCCTGGCCGCCTCGGTGGACGACAACGGCGGCGCCTACTTCGTGCCGGCCTTCTCGGGTCTCTTCGCGCCGTACTGGCGCCCGGACGCCCGCGGGGCCCTCGTCGGCCTGACCCGCTACGTCAACCGGGGCCACATCGCCCGCGCTGTGCTCGAGTCGACCGCCTACCAGACCCGGGAGGTCCTGGACGCCATGAACGCCGACTCCGGCGTGCCGCTGACCGAGCTCAAGGTCGACGGCGGCATGACCGCGAACCAGCTGCTCATGCAGTTCCAGGCCGACCAGCTCGACGTGCCGGTCATCCGCCCGGTCGTTGCCGAGACCACCGCCCTCGGCGCCGCCTACGCGGCCGGTATCGCGGTGGGCTTCTGGAGCGGCGAGCAGGACGTCATCGACAACTGGGCCGAGGACACCCGCTGGGAGCCGGCGGCCGTTCCCGCCGAGCGGGACCGCCTCTACCGCAACTGGAAGAAGGCCGTCCAGCGCACCCTCAACTGGGTCGACGAGGACGTCGTCGAGTGACCCGCTGATCGCCGACCGTGCGAGGGGCCCCGTCACCGGGGCCCCTCGCTGCGCGTCCGGCGGGTGACGCCCGGGCCCGGGGTCGGCGCCCGGCCCGCGCCGGCGGCCCGTACTACACTCGGCCCGGCGCGGCGCGCACCGCCCCGCGCGGACCGGAGAGGTGGGTCATGGCTGGATCGGTTGTCGTCATCGGCAACTTCGACGGCGTTCACCGCGGTCATCGGGCGCTGCTGGACCGCGCGCGCGCCCGGGCCGCCGCCCTCGGCGTCGACGGCGTCCCGCTGCCGGTCGTCGCGGTGACCCTGTGGCCCCACCCGATGACCGTCTTCGCGCCGGACCGGGTGCCACGCCTGCTCACCAGTCTCGACGACCGCATCGAGCTGCTGAAGCGCTGCGGCGCCTCGCAGGTGCGGGTCGTCCAGTTCAACGGGGAGGTCGCCGCCTGGCCCCCCGCCCGTTTCGTCGAGCGCATCATCGACCCGCTCGACCCCCGGCTCGTCATCGTCGGCACGAACTTCACCTTCGGCAGGGGCGCCGCCGGGACCGCCCGGACCCTCGCCGAGCTCGGCGCCGGCCGTTTCGAGACCACCGCCCTCGACCTGGTCGGGGTCGGGGGCGTCGACACCTCCTCGAGCCGCATCCGCAAGGCCCTGGCCGCAGGCGAGGTCACCGGCGCCGCCGAGCACCTCGGCCGCTGGTTCTCCCTGTCGGGCGTCGTGGTCGTCGGCGACCAGCGCGGCCGCATGCTCGGCTTCCCGACGGCCAATCTGCCGATCCCCGCCGAGCTCGCGACGCCCGGCGACGGCGTCTACGCCGGCTGGCTGCGCCGCCTCGACGAGCCCGGCGCCGAGGCCATGCCCGCCGCTGTGAGCGTCGGCACGAACCCGACCTTCGACGGCATCGAGCGCCGCGTCGAGTCCTACGTGCTCGACCGCACCGACCTGGAGCTGTACGGCGCGAAGGTGCGCGTCGAATTCGTGAGGTCGCTGCGCGGGCAGCTGCGCTTCGCCGGGGCCGAGGGGCTCGTCGTCCAGATGCGCCGCGACGTCGCCGAGACGCGGCGGCTGCTCGCCGACCCGGCGAACCGGTCGCTGCCCCTGTGACGGCGGTCGCCGATTCGGTCGTCCGGGCCGGGGCCTGCTAGGCTTCGCGAGTTGCCGTCGATCGGCCGCGGAGCACCAAGAGCCGCCCACGGACAGGGTGGGGCGGCGCCGCGCAGCGGGAACGGGAAGGGGAGGCCATCATGGATGCCGCCGAGAAGAAGAGGATCATCGAAGAGTACGCGACGCACCCGGGCGACACCGGTTCCCCCGATGTCCAGATCGCCCTGCTGACCAGGCGCATCTCGCACCTGACCGAGCACCTCAAGGAGCACAAGGGCGACCACCACAGCCGCCGCGGGCTCATGCTCATGGTCGGCCAGCGCCGCCGCCTGCTCAACTACGTGGCCAAGGAGGACATCAACCACTACCGCGCGCTCGTCAAGCGCCTCGGCATCCGCCGCTGAGGTCCGGCGCGTCGCAGCCACGGGAACCGCCCGGGGATCGTCCCCGGGCGGTTCCGTCCGTCCGGGCCCGCGTCCGTCCGGGTCGGAACGGGCCCCGCGGCGCGCGGAGCGGTGCCCGAATAGGTGGAATCCGGGTGCGTCGGCTAGCCTTGACCCGGTGCGCCCGACGCGCACCCCTATGACGCCGCCGTCATGGCCGCCACGATCAGCCCTCGGTCCTCGGTGGTGGATCCCGGGCCCGTCCCGGCGTCCTCGATCGAAGACCGGTTCTGACGGGCGTCCATGCCAGTGGCGATTCCCCAGTGAAAGGAATCCCATGGAGGGACCTGACGTCAAGTTCGCCGAGGCCGTCATCGACAACGGCTCGTTCGGCAGGCACGTAGTCCGTTTCGAGACGGGCAAACTCGCCAAGCAGGCGGACGGCTCGGCGGCCGTCTACCTCGACGGCGACACCATGCTGCTGAGCGCCACCACCGCCCAGAAGACCCCGCGCGAGTCCATCGACTTCTTCCCGCTGACCGTCGACGTCGACGAGAAGATGTACGCCGTGGGCCGCATCCCCGGCTCGTTCTTCCGTCGCGAGGGCCGCCCGTCCGAGGGCGCCATCCTGGCCTGCCGCCTCATCGACCGTCCGCTGCGCCCCGCGTTCAAGAAGGGACTGCGCAACGAGGTCCAGGTCGTCATCACCGTCCTCGCCCTCAACCCGCAGGTCGAGTACGACGTCGTGGCCATCAACGCCGCGTCGATGTCCACCCAGATCTCCGGCCTGCCCTTCAGCGGCCCGATCGGCGGCGTGCGCATCAGCCTCATCGGCGACCAGTGGGTGTGCTTCCCCACCGTCGACCAGGAGAAGGAGGCCACCTTCTCGATGGTCGTCGCCGGCCGTGTCCTGGCCGGCGGCGACGTCGCGATCATGATGGTCGAGGCCGGTTCGACCGAGGCCACCTGGGATCTCGTGAAGGCGGGCCGCACCGCCCCGACCGAGGAGGTCGTCGGCGCCGGTCTCGAGGCCGCCAAGCCGTTCATCAAGGTCCTGTGCGACGCCCAGGCCGAGTTGGCCGCCCAGGTCAACAAGGAGACCTACGACTTCCCGGTCTTCAAGGACTACGAGGACGACGTCTGGACGCGCGTGAACGAGCTCGGCCGCGACCGGCTCGACGCGATCGAGCAGATCGCCGCCAAGCTGGAGCGCCAGGAGGCCGAGTCCGATCTCAAGCACGAGATCAAGGACGTCATGGGCGCCGAGGAGGTCTTCGCCGGCCGAGAGGGCGAGATCTCGGGCGCCTTCAAGGCCATGACGAAGCAGATCGTCCGCGGGCGCGTCCTGTCCGAGGGCGTCCGCATCGACGGCCGCGGCCCCAAGGACATCCGCACGCTGTCCAGCGAGGTCGGCGTCATCCCGCGCGTCCACGGCTCCGGCCTGTTCCAGCGCGGTGAGACCCAGGTGCTGGGCATCACGACGCTCAACATGCTCGACATGGAGCAGAAGCTCGACACCCTCAGCTCGGCCAGGACCAAGCGCTACATGCACCAGTACGAGATGCCGCCGTACTCCACCGGCGAGACCGGCCGCATCGGTTCGCCGAAGCGCCGCGAGGTCGGCCACGGCCACTTGGCCGAGCGCGCCATCGTCCCGGTGCTGCCCACCCGCGACGAGTTCCCCTACGCCATCCGTCAGGTCTCCGAGGCCATCGGCTCCAACGGCTCCACCTCGATGGGCTCGGTCTGCGCCTCGACGCTCTCCCTGCTCAACGCCGGCGTGCCGTTGAGGGCGCCCGTGGCCGGCATCGCCATGGGTCTCATGAGCGAGACGGACGAGAAGAGCGGTGAGACCACCTACCTGGCCCTCACCGACATCCTCGGCGCCGAGGACGCCCTCGGCGACATGGACTTCAAGGTGGCCGGCACCAGCGAGTTCGTCACCGCCCTGCAGCTCGACACGAAGCTCGACGGCATCCCCGCCGACGTGCTCGCCCAGGCCCTGCTGCAGGCCCGCGAGGCCCGCACGACGATCCTCGGCGTCATCCACGACGCGATCGACGAGCCCGACGAGATGAGCGAGTTCGCCCCGCGCATCATCACCGTGCACATCCCCACCGACAAGATCGGCGAGGTCATCGGGCCCAAGGGCAAGGTCATCAACCAGATCCAGGACGACACCGGCGCCAGCATCTCCATCGAGGAGGACGGCACGATCTACATCGGCGCCGACAACGGCGAGTCCGCCGAGTCTGCGCGTACGATGATCAATGCCATCGCCAATCCGACCATGCCGGAGGAGGGCGAGCGCTATCTGGGCACCGTCGTGAAGCTCACGAGCTTCGGAGCCTTCGTCTCGCTGCTGCCGGGCAAGGACGGCCTGCTCCACATCTCGAGGCTGCGCGCCCTCAACGGCGGCAAGCGCGTCGAGGAGGTCGACGACGTGCTCTCGGTCGGCCAGAAGCTGCAGGTCGAGATCACCGATGTCGACGACCGGGGCAAGCTCTCGCTGAGCCCGGTCCTCGAGGATGACGAGGACGAGGACTGATCAGGATCGCTCGACCGACGGAGGGCCGGCCCCGCTCGAGCGGGGCCGGCCCTCCGTCCGGTCCCACGGCGGCTGCGCCGCGGGGGCCGTCGGTCCCGTGGCGCGGGTAGGCTGGTCAGCGATCCGTCGGGCGAGGGAACTGCGAGGTAGCGATGATCGAGGTCGGTGTGTTCGGCGCGAAGGGCCGCATGGGCTCCACCGTGTGCGAGGCGGTCGAGGGGGCTCCCGACATGGAGCTGGTGGCCCGCATCGATGCCGGCGATGACCGCGCCCCCGCCGGGGCGGCCCGCGTCATGGTCGACTTCACCCGGCCCGATGCCGTCATGGACGACATCGAGTGGTGCATCGACCACGGCGTCAACGCCGTCGTCGGCACCACCGGCTTCGACGACGAGCGGCTCGACCGGGTGCGCTCCTGGCTCGGCGACGCCCCGCGGGTCGGCGTCCTCATCGCCTCGAACTTCTCCATCGGCGCCGTCCTCATGATGGCCTTCGCCGAGAAGGCCGCCCCCTTCTTCGACTCCGCCGAGATCGTCGAGCTGCACCATCCCCGCAAACTCGACGCCCCCTCCGGCACCGCCGCCAGCACCGCCCGGCGCATCGCGGCGGCCCGCCGCGCCGCCGGCTGCGCCCCGATGCCCGACGCCACGCGGACGGCCCTCGACGGCGCCCGCGGCGCGCGCGTCGACGAGGTGCCGATCCACTCCGTCCGGCTGCAGGGCCTGGTCGCCCACCAGGAGGTGCTGCTCGGCACGGCGGGGGAGACCCTCACGCTCCGCGACGACTCCTACGACCGCGTCTCCTTCATGCCCGGTGTCCTGGCCGGGGTGCGCGCGGTCGTCGACCGGCCCGGTCTCACCGTCGGCATGGACGAGATCCTCGGTCTGTGAGCCTGCCGTGCCCCGCGGTCTGAAGGTCCTGTGCGGCCTCCTGGTCCTCGTCCTGCTGCTCGCCGGCGCGGCGGTCGGGGTGTCCTACCATGTGGCGATGCGCTCCGTGCAGTCGCGCGTCGCCGCTCGGCTCGGCGAGGACCCCTCCCGGGTCCACGTCGCGAGCTCCCAGCGGATCCTGCTGCCGGTGCTCACCTCCGGCACGCTCGACGACCTCAGCGTCGACGTCGACGAGTTCGGGCTGACCGTTCGGGGCCAGGACGTCACGCTGCGCTCGGCCCGCGCCGAGCTCACCGATCTCACCCATGTGCGCGAGCCCGACGCGCTGACGGCCGGGAGTCTCAGGGCCTCGGCCGTCATGGGCTGGGACGCGATCGCCTCGGCCACGGGCCTGACGGTGAGCCGCTCCGGCGACGGGACGGTCGAGGCCACCACCACGGTGTCTGCCGTCGGGGCGCAGCTCCCGGTGACGATCACCTCGGCGTCGCCGGCCGTGGCCGCCGACGGGACCGTCACGTTGACCGGCGCCGGGGTCCGGGTCGCCGACTCCGACCTGCCCGATGCGCTCGCCCAGCCGGTCCTGGCCGAGGTCCAGGACCGGCTCCGCCTGCCGGAGCCGCCCGAGGGCCTCGGCTACTCGGGGCTGGAAATCGTCCAGGACGGCATGAGGGTCGCCCTGAGCGGTCAGGACGTCACGATCTCGCGGCTCGGGGGATGATGGACCGGCCGGCGGGGCCGATCCCCCGGTCTCCCCCGCGGGGCGGACTGCGCCGGATCCTCAGTCGCGGATCCGGCCGGGCAGGACGAGACGCGCGGGCGAGCGTCGTCGCCCCGGCGCCCGGCCGGTCACCAGGAGCCGCCGTCGTAGCCGTCGGACTTCTTGCCACCGAACTCGTCGAGCTTCTTCTTGACCTGGTCGAAGCCGCGCACGTCGTCGTACTCGTCGGGCAGCAGCAGCCAGCCGATGAGATAGGCGATGACCCCGCCGCCGCTCGTCACGAGGGCGAGGACGCAGAAGACGAGGCGGACGAGGTTCGAGTCGATGCCGAAGTAGTCGGCGATGCCTCCGGCCACGCCGCTGAGCATCCGGTGGTCACGGCTTCGCGTGAGCTTCTTCGAGGCCATCAGGGTTCTCCTTGTCCCGTCGCGTTGTGTCGCGTCGTCGTGGGCGTCGGGGCGCCGGACGGCCCCGCGCCCCCGATTCCGCCGTGTGTCCTCATGTTACCCGCGGCCAGCCCCAGGAGCCCGGTGACGATGAGGGCCAGCGGTACTCCGAGTCGCACGGCGGCATGGCCGACCAGGTGGTTCGAGGTGAGCACCGCCACCGCGGCGATGATGAGGAACAGAAGCCCCCACACGAGGGAGGCGGACCGCTGGGAGCGCCCGTCCGGGCGCCGGCTCTCGGGGCTCATCGGACGACCTCCATCTGCGAGCGCACGAGTCGCACCTCGACGCGCAGGGCTCCGGGGGCCGGGCGGGCCTGCGCCCCGTCGGTCCCGTCGGTCCCGTCGTCGGGGACCGGCGCGCCGGGCCCGACGGTGCTCGTCCACGTGCCCGAGCCGACGCTCGCGCAGCCGCCCGCCGAGGGCAGGGCGAGCTCCGAGAAGAAGCAGCTGTACTCGATCGTCACCGTGCGGTCGGCCGGGACGATGATGCGCACGATCGCGTCGTGCGCCTGGATCGTCAGCTCGTCGCGCTGGGCGGGCAGGGAGCTCAGGTCGAGGAGGACGCTGCGGCTCTCGATGTCGAGCGGGCCGGCGGCGTACTCGTCCGGGCCGAGGCGGTCCCCGGGGTGCGCCTGCTGACCGAGGGTGGTCATGAAGGGCGCGTCGAGCACGAGGATGAGGACGCCGAGGCAGGCGCCGACGTCGCGCAGCGGGCGCGAAAGGCCCCAGGGGCTCGAGAGCACCAGGCCGGCGCCGATCGTGCCGAGGGCGGCGGCGACGCCGCAGACCAGCCGGGCGAGGGGCCGGGCGTCGACGAGGAGGAACACTGCCGCGCCGGCCCCGGCCGCCAGGGGCAGCGTGACCGCCGCGATGGCGGTGACCGGCCCGGGGCGTCGCGCGTCGGGGGCGGCCGCGTCGGCGCGGCGCCGTCGGGCCCGGGCGGCGCGCAGCGGCCCGACCGCCCACATGATGATGACGAGGAGCGCGATGAGGGCGATCGGCCACCACGTGAGGGGGACGAGGTCGTGCACGGCCAGGACCGTGGCTGCGCCGACCGCCAGCAGCAGGACCGCGAAGCCGAACCAGCCGGTGCGGCGCAGGCAGGGCAGGACCCGCTCGACGGGGCTGCGGTCGTCCTGACGGGTGGGTGTGGTGACCCACAGGGTGAGGTAGAGGGCGACGCCGAGGCCGGCGCTGAGTCCGGCCAGCGCGGCGACGAGGCGCAGCAGCAGGGGATCGATGCCGGTGCGGTCTGCGATGCCCTGGCAGACGCCGCCGATGACGCCGGCATCGGGGTCGCGGACGATGAGCGAGCCCGGCCCCCGGCGCCTGGTGACGGGTCGGGCCGATCGTCCGGGGACGTCGTCGACCGCCGGGCCGGTGCCCTGCTCGTCCCCATTCGCCATGGGCCCAGTCTCGTCCACGTCACCCCTCCTCCCCACACGAGACACCCCTGAAATGCCCCTCGTGCCCGGATCGTCCCCCTCCCATCGGCGTCCTCGCCGTTCCCCCGGGTCCGGGGATGCGCAAAGATTGAGGGGTGAGGTACCAGGACGAGCCCTCCGCGGGGCAGCGGGCGATGGGGGCCGGCGCGCCCGCGCAGGCCGCCGGTTCCGCTCCTCGTCCCGGCCCCGGCCCGGCGCGCGCCGCCGACGACCCGTCCCCCGCGCCCGACGGGCCCCCCGCCCCGGCGCGCCGCGCACCCCGCCCCAAGCTGCGCCGGCCCCTGGACCGACGCTGGCTCGGCGGGGTGTGCACCGGTGTGGCCGACCACCTCGGCTGGCCGGTGTGGGTCGTGCGCGTGTGCTTCATCGTGCTCGTGGGCGCCGATTACATCGGCATCATCTTCTACGCCCTGGCCTGGCTGCTCATCCCCGCCAAGGTGCCCGACCACGAGGCGCCGGGCCTGGAGATGGCCAACCGCGCCGACATGCGCCGCACGACCAGGGACACGAGCCCGGCCGGCACCGGGAGCGCGCTGGCGGTCATCGTCCTGTGCGTCGGCGTGCTCATGCTCGTGCGCATGATGGACGTCAATCCGGGCGGCGTCTTCTTCTGGCCGATCATCCTCGCCTGTCTGGGCGTCGCCCTCGTCTGGCGGCAGGCCGAGGCCCCCGAGGGGGACGGTTCGGAGCACGGCACCCCGCGCTGGCTGGCCCCCCTCGTGAGCCAGGACCACTGGGCACTGCTCGTGCGCATGGGTCTGGCGCTCATCCTCATCGGTGCGGCCATCTCGCTGCTGGCCTACAGCCAGGCCGGGCAGCCCTATCTGCCGTCGATGCTCGCCGTCGCGGCCCTCACCCTCATCGGCATCGGCGTCGTCGCCGCGCCCGCCATGAACCGCATGCGCAACAACCTCGCCGCTGCGCGCGAGGCGCGGATCGTCTCGGACGCCCGCGCCGACATGGCCGCCCACCTGCACGACTCCGTCCTGCAGACCCTCGCCCTCATCCAGCGCCAGGCGGGCGACCCCAAGGCCGTCGCCTCGCTCGCCCGCCGCCAGGAGCGTGAGCTGCGCGCCTGGCTCTACGGGGAGCAGCCCGGCCCGGAGACCTTCCGGGCGGCCCTCGTCGAGGCGGGCGCCGAGATCGAGGACGAGCGGGGCGTGCCCATCGAGGTGGTCTGCGTCGGCGACGCCGAGAACACGCCGGGCCTGGAGGCCACGCTCCGCGCGGCGCGCGAGGCGATGATGAACGCCTCCAAGCACTCCGGCGCCGACAAGATCGACGTCTACGCGGAGGTGGGGCCGGAGACGGTCGAGGTCTTCGTCCGCGACCGTGGCAGGGGATTCGATCCGGAACAGATCGGGGAGGACCGCATGGGTGTGAAAAGATCGATTGTCGAACGCATGGAACGCTACGGGGGCCGGGCGGTCATCCGCACGGCACCGGGCGAAGGCACTGAGGTGAGACTGGAGATGACGCGATGACCAACGCCCCGCAGGCTCTCGTGAGCCCCGAGCAGCCCACGCACGAGGGGCCCTGGCGGGTCGTCCTCGTGGACGACCACGCGATCTTCCGCGCGGGTGTGCGCCACGAGCTCACCAGCTCCGCGCCCGAGCACGTCGACGTCGTCGGCGAGGGCGAGGACGTGACGAGCGCCGTCCGGACCATCCTCGACACGCGGCCCGACGTCGTCCTGCTCGACGTCCACCTGCCCGGCGGGGGCGGGGCCGAGGTCGCCAAGCAGGTGCACCGGAACGCGCCCGAGATCACCTTCCTGGCCCTGTCGGTCTCCGACGCGGCCGAGGACGTCATCGGCGTCATCCGCGCCGGTGCCCGCGGCTACGTCACCAAGTCCATCAGCACCGACGACCTGGTCGACGCCATCAGCCGCGTCGCCACCGGTGACGCCGTGTTCAGCCCCCGGCTCGCCGGCTTCGTCCTCGACGCCTTCTCCGGCTCCATCTCGGTCGCCAGCGTCGACGAGGACCTCGACCGGCTCAGCCAGCGCGAGCGCGAGGTCATGAAGCTCATCGCCCGCGGCTACACCTACAAGGAGGTCGCCAAGGAGTTGTTCATCTCGATCAAGACGGTCGAGACGCACGTGTCGAGCGTACTGCGCAAGCTCCAGCTGTCGAACCGCCACGAGCTGACGAAGTGGGCCACCGACCGCAAGCTGGTCTGAGCGCGCCGACCCGGGACGAGCGCGCCGGGTCCCGTCGGCTCAGAAGATCGGGCGCCAGGGCGCCAGCAGGCCCTCGGTGAACTTCGCGACCGGGCTGCGCTGCTCCCAGTGCGCCAGGTCGACCTCGCGGCAGTTCGTGAGGTCGGTGAGGAAGATCCCCTCGAGGGCGTCGGCGACGGTCGGCGAGACGATCTCGGCATTGATCTCGTAGTTGCCCACGAGCGAGAGGCGGTCGAGGTTGGCGGTGCCGATCGTCGACCACTGGCCGTCGATCGTCGCCGTCTTCGCGTGGACCATGGCGTTCTGGTAGAGGAACAGCCGGATGCCGTCGCGGAGCATGCCCGAGTAGAAGCCCCGGCTCAACCAGTCGGTGAGGATGTGGTTCGACTCGGCCGGCACGATGATCCGCACGTCGACCCCGCGTTTGGCGGCGCGCCCCAGGGCGGTGCGGAGGTCATCGTCGGGGATGAGATAGGCCGTCGTGAGCCAGATGTTCCGCTGGGCCCGGTCGATCGCCTCGAGGTACATGTTGCGGATCGGGTAGACCCGCCGGCGCGGCACGTTGCGCTGCAGGGTGACGGGCCCGCCCCAGTCTCGCTCGACCACGTCGGGCAGCTCGGGGCGCGAGGACGGGCGCCACCAGAACAGGTGCACCGGGCGCATGTTCCAGTAGTCGATGAAGGCGTTCTCGAACTCCGCCACGCACGGGCCGGTGAAACGGCCGTGGGTGTCGCGCCAGGAGTCGGCGTACAGCGAGCCGATGTTGTACCCGCCCATGAAGGCGACCTCGCCGTCGATGACGAGCAGTTTGCGGTGGTCCCGGCCCGAGTAGCGCAGGTTCCAGAAGGCGGCCGACTGGACCAGCGGGTGCGTCTTGACGTGGATCGACCCGGGGAGGCTGAAGAAACGGGGGTCGACGACGATGTTCGCGAAGGCGTCGTAAACGACGTAGACCTCGACGCCGCGGTCGGCGGCGTCGATGAGCGCCCGCTTGAAGCGCCGGCCCATCTCGTCGCCCTTCCAGATGAAGGTCTCGAAGTAGATGCGGTCGGTGGCGGCGTCGATGGCGGCCAGCATGTCCGCGTAGAGGTCCTCGCCGAACGAGTAGACCGTCACCTCGTCGTGGTGGGCGCTGGCCTCGGCCACCGGACTGCGCGGGAAGGTGGGCGGGCCCTGGCGGCGTTTGCGCAGATGATCCATCGTCATGACCGCCGCTGCCGCGGTCGTCTGTGCTGCGGCGACCGCCAGGAGTGCCACGCCGATCGCGCGCCTGACACGGTGGGGAATCGAGGACATGGGCCGATTCTAGGGTCGCCGGGCCATGATGCGGGGGATTGGCGCCCGTCGTGCGGCGCGCCCGGCGGGCGCGTGCCGGGGGATTGGCGCCCGTCGTGCGGCGCGCCCGGCGGGCGCGTGCCGAGGAGCAGGTGCGCCGGTACGATTGCTGGGTCATGACTGATGCCGCCTCGCCCAACCCGTTCGCCGCCTTCGGCGCTCGTCTCGATGCCCTTCACGGGGCCGGGGCGGTGCCTGCGCCCGGCGTCGACGGCCCGTCCGGGCCCGACGAGGACGAGGCTCGCCTGCTCGAGGGCCTCAACGGGCCCCAGCGCGAGGCCGTCGTCCACACCGGGGGGCCCGTGCTCGTCGTGGCCGGTGCCGGCTCGGGCAAGACGCGCGTACTGACGCGCCGCATCGCCCACCTCATCTCCCGGTGCGGCGTGCACCCGGGCTCGGTGCTGGCGATCACCTTCACCAACAAGGCGGCGGCGGAGATGCGGGCCCGCGTCACAGCGTTGGTCGGCCGGCGCGCCCGGGCGATGTGGGTCTCCACCTTCCACTCGGCCTGCGTGCGCATCCTGCGCGCCGAACTGGGCGAGGCGCCCGAGTTCGGGCTGCGGCGCAACTTCTCGATCTACGACGACGCCGACGCCCGCCGACTCATGGCCCTCGTGCTGCGCGACGAGGACGTCGACGCGAAGAAGTTCCCGCCGCGCTCGGTGCTCGCCCGGGTCTCGAACGCCAAGAACGAGCTGACAGGCCCGGCCGAGGCGCTCGCCGATGCCGCCAGCGGCAACGACGAGCTCCATGCGCGCGCCTACGCCGAGTACGACCGCAGACTGCGCGCCGCCAACGCCGTGGACTTCGACGACCTCATCATGCTGACGGTCCGGCTCCTCCGGACGCACCCGGACGTCCGCGAGAAGTACCGCCGCCGCTTCCGCCAGGTGCTCGTCGACGAGTACCAGGACACGAACCACGCCCAGTACATGCTCATCCGCGAGCTCTGCTCGCCGCTCGACCCGGTTCCCGGCGCGCCGGCGGTGCCGCCGCCCGAGCTCATGGTCGTGGGCGACTCCGACCAGTCGATCTACTCCTTCAGGGGCGCCGACGTGCGCAACATCCTCGACTTCGAGAAGGACTTCCCCGGCGCCCGCACGATCCTGCTGGAGCAGAACTACCGCAGCACCCAGACGATCCTGTCGGCCGCCAACGCCGTCATCGGCAACAACCCGGACCGGCCCGCCAAGAAGCTGTGGAGCAGCGTGTCCGGCGGCGAGCGCATCATCGGCTACGTCTCCGACACCGAGCACGACGAGGCCCGCTGGGTGGCCGACGAGATCGACCGGCTGCACGACGAGGAGGGCTGCAAGTACTCCGACACGGCCGTCTTCTACCGCACCAACGCCCAGTCGCGCCCGTTCGAGGAGGTCTTCATCCGTCTCGGCCTGCCGTACCGGGTGGTCGGGGGAGTGCGCTTCTACGAGCGCCGCGAGGTGCGCGACGCCCTGAGCTACCTGCGGGCCATCGCCAATCCCGTGGACGACGTCTCGGTGCGCCGCATCCTCAACGTGCCCAAGAGGGGCATCGGTGCCCGTGCCGAGGCGGCGCTCGAGGTCTTCGCCGCCGACGAGGGGATCGCCTTCACCGAGGCCGTCGACCGCGTCGACGAGGTGCCCGGCATGGCCACCCGCTCGACCAGGCAGGTGCGGGCGTTCGGCGAACTGATGCGCGGCCTCCGCGGGCTCGTCGAGCAGGGGGCCCCCGCCGACCAGGTCCTGGCGGCGGTGCTCAAGGACTCCGGCCTGCTGGACGAGCTGAAGGCCTCGAAGGACCCGCAGGACCAGACTCGCGTCGAGAACCTCGTCGAGCTCGTGGCGGTCGCCCAGGAGTTCGTCGCCCAGGCCCACGTCGTCGACCTGGAGGCCGACCAGGTCGCCGTCGACGACGAGGAGCTGGACGCCCGCGCCCTCGAGGGCGACGACTCGCTCGGCGTCTTCCTGGAGCGCATCGCCCTGGTGGCCGACTCCGACCAGATCCCCGACGCCGACCCGGACTCGCCGGGCGTCGTCACCCTCATGACCCTGCACACGGCCAAGGGACTGGAGTTCGACAACGTCTTCCTCACCGGGATGGAGGATGGCGTCTTCCCCCACATGAGGGCCCTGGCGAGCAAGGACGAGCTCGCCGAGGAGCGCCGGCTGAGCTATGTGGGCATCACCCGGGCCCGACGGCGGCTCTACGTCTCGCGCGCTGCCGTCCGGTCGGCGTGGGGCGCCCCGCAGTACAACCCGGCCAGCCGCTTCCTCGAGGAGATCCCCGCCGAGCTCATCGACTGGCAGCGCACCGCCGTCGAGCTGGACGGCTGGACCCTGAGCGCCGGCGCCCGTACGGGCGCCTCGCGGCGGGCCGCGGGCGCCTCCGGGCCGCGGGACGACGCCCCGGCGTTCGGCTCGGGGCGGGGGCACATGCCCGCCTCGGGGGCCGGCCGTGACTCTCGGATCGTCTCGCTCGAGGCGGGCGATCGCGTGCTGCACCCCAGCTTCGGGCTGGGCACGGTCGTCGCGACAAGCGGCAGTGGCGACAACGCCAAGGCCGACGTCGACTTCGGCTCGGGTGGCGTCAAACGCCTCGCCCTGCGCTTCGCGCCGCTCGAGAAACTCTGAGCCGGCGGTCGCGGAGCCCGAGGCATGGCCCGCGGCCGGGAGCCGCGGCCCCGAGTCGGGAACCCGGCCGTCGTCCCGGCGGTGGACGGCCGCCCCGATCCCCCGGAAGCACATGCACGATCCGAGCGCCGCCGGGGTGGACCCCCGGGACCGGGTCGGCATGCGGTCGCAGCAGGCCCCACCCGGCGATCGACCACCGCGCACCGGGCGAAGCCGGCACCGGACCCAAGCGGCCCGAGACGAACATTCACCACTGTCCGAAAAACCCACTTCACTCTACCTTCGAGTAGCCGGTCTTCCGCGGACTGTCTTCCTTCTCGGCCTCGAAACACGAAGTGGTCATGTCATGGAGCAGCAACGAGACGTCCCCGCCGCGCTCATGCCGGGCATGCTGGGAGCACACCCCGGTGATCGTGCTGCGGTGGTCGTCGCCCGCGCAGCGGCGGAGCGCTCTGGTGAATGCGTTGCGGTGCGGCGCGGGCAGCCCGCGTCCGTCGATCGCACGGAGGCCGTCCGAGTTCGGGGCCGGTTCCACCGGACGCGCCGGCACGAGCTGGAAGAACGCCTCGTCCTCGACCGCTCGGGACCCGAGCCGGTCCCAGGCCCCGCGAATCGTCTCGACGAACAACCGGGAGGCCTGCCCCTGCACGGCCGCGCCGCCGCGTGATCGAGACCGGTCGTCCAAGGGGTCATCGGAACCGAGGTCAGGCTGATCCCTGACAGCCGGTTCCTCCCGTCCCACCGGCATCAACGCGGCAGTGCCGGCCTCCGTACGAGCCGGGCCCGGATGCTCCACGACACGACGCCGCCCGTGCTTCTTCTCCACGATCTGCACTGCAGGCGCCCCGAAGCGGTCCTCACCTTCCGCGCGAACGGGCGCATGAGCCACCATCCCATCGAGACCATATAGTGCCTCCCAACCGCCCACGCAAATCACGCCGACAAGCCCCGACGCACCCCGAACAGCTCAAACCAACGCTGAGGCGTGCACCTCGGGTCGGATCCGCTGGCCGCCCCGGTGCCCGCGAAGCCACGTTGGACGGGGTGAGGCGGACGAGTTGGATGAGCCGCCAGTCACCCTCGCGCCCGCCTCATCGAACCCTCGGAACGGACGCCGGGCCGTCAGGCCATGGGGGCGCCGACCGTGGGGCGGTGCGCCGGGCATGGATAATGGGCTGCGTGCCCGCGGACCGGCGGGTCGGAGCAGGCGGAGGAAGATGGTCGGTAAGAAGTTCGACGACGCCCTGGGTGCCTCGTACCGTCTGGTCGAGAAGGTCGGGCAGGGCGCCACGGGTGCGGTCTGGGCCGCCACCGACCTGCGCACGGGCGAACGCGTGGCCGCCAAGCTCCTCTACCCGCAGCACGCCGCCGACCGCGACCTGGTGGGGCGGTTCATCCAGGAGCGTGCCGTCCTGGAGTCCCTGAGGCATCCCAACATCGTCGGCTTCCGCGACCTCGTCGTCGAGGGCGAGCAGCTGGCGATCGTCATGGACTTCGTCGCCGGGGGATCGCTGCGCGACCGGCTCGACACGAGCCGGACCCTGCCGCCGGGCACGGCGCTGGCCGCGATGGCCGCCGTCCTCGACGCGCTGGCCGCCTCGCACGAGCACGACGTGGTGCACCGCGACGTCAAGCCCGACAACGTGCTGCTCGACCCCGAGTGGGGTCCGCAGGATCCGGGCGCCCTCAGGGTGAGCGACTTCGGCATCGCCTCGGTGATGATGGGCGATGCGAAGTCCACGACGGGACTCATCGGCACACCCGAGTACATGAGTCCGGAGCTCATCTACTCGGGCCGGGCCGGCTTCGCGTCGGACGTCTACTCGGCCGGCATCATGGCCTACGAGCTGCTCGCCGGGCGTACGCCGTTCGCCGGGCCCGGTACGGACTACGCCGTCGCCCACCGACACGTGCAGTCCCGCGTGCCCGTTCTCGACGTGCCGGAGCCGCTGTGGGAGCTGCTGTCGGGGATGCTCGAGAAGGACCCCGGGCGCAGACCCGGCGCGCAGGAGGCCGCGGCCTCCTGCCGGGAGCTGGTGCTCCTCGTCGCGCAGCTGCCTGCGCTCGAGCCGGTGGAGGCGCCCGAGGAGTTCGAGGGCGCCCACCCCATGACGGTGGTGAGGAGCCCCGGGGTCGAATCCGCCGCGGCGGAGTCGCGTCCCACCGCCGTCGTCGACATCAGCCCCGAGCCCGAGCTCGACGCCCCCTCCGGTGCCACTCGGCTGCGGCCCGTCACGCCGCACCAGCCGGAACAGGTGCAGTTGGGGACGACGGGGGCCGAATCCGCGCCCGGCCCGAGGCGTCCCGGCAAGCGGATGGTGTCCCTGATCATCGGCGCCGCCATGGTGCTCGTCGGGGTGAGCGCCTTCGCGATCCTCCGCGGCGGCGGGCACCTCTTCCCGCCCCACCGCAGGAACTCCGGTCCGGTCAAGGCGAGCCAGCAGGACCAGGCCCTCCCGACGGGGCTGGGCATCCGGCGCGAGGCCGGCTACGACGCCTCGTCCGGGTCGGTGAACCTGACCATCACCTACACGGCGCAGAAGGCCCCCCTGGAAGGGCCGTTCCTCGAAGTCGTCCCCGGTGCCGCCGACGGCGCGGCCTGCCCGGACGTCACCTGGCTCGGCGGGGCCCGGGCCGGCCACAACCTGACGACCACGAGCGGTCTGAGCGTCGACTGCGGCTGGTCCGTCGACCCGGGGCAGGTGCCGGCGGGGCAGAACCTCCAGGTGCAGGCCCAGGTGCCCGTGACGTTCGACGACGGCGACGAGGAGTCGGCGGTGCAGGCCTGGCTCGACCGGGCCGCCGCCGCGACGACGGCGGCCGTCACGGACTCGAGCGTCGAGTCGACCCACTACCCGGTCCAGCGCCTGCAGGACATCACCGTCAAGACCCCCGACAAGGTCGTCAACCAGTCCGGCCTGGAGATCTCGCTGCTGCCGGTGTGGCCCAGCGGGCAGGACGACCTGAACCCCCTGTACAAGAGCCCGTCCACCGGCAAACCCAGCTCCATGCTCGAGGCCGTCGCGGGAGGGGAGTCCGGAGTGCGCTTCTCGGACGGATGCGCCGGCGCGCTCACCGTCACGAGCGACGGCCTCAACGTGGCGGCCCAGCAGGTGGCCGATTCGTGCACGGTCGACGCCCAGGTGGGCAACTTCACGGACCTCACGAGCAGCAGCTTCCAGATCGCGGCGCACGGGAGCTGAGCCGCACCCCTCCGGAGGTGATCGGATCGGGACCGTCCCCTCCTCGCGGGAGGGCCCCGGTGCCTCCCCCTGATCGGGGCAGGGCTGCGGCGGGCGTCCCCGTCTCTCTGGGAGCGCCGCCCGGCTGCTCCTCGTCCGTGGTCCGACCGGACGGGCCGTCTCCGTCTCACTGGGAGAACGCTGTGGACGGGCCATGATGATCCCGTAGACTCGATGGGTGTTTTCCCGGTCGAGGTGCGCGGGATGCGGCCGCGCCGAGGCCTCCCACCCCCTGGAAGGAACGCAATGGGCACTCATCGTGGCAGCCGTCTGATCCATTCGTCACGGCGGACGCGCGCCGGTCTCGCCGCGGCGGCCATCGCCGCCCTGGTGGCGGGCATGGCGATCAGGCCCGGCACGGCGCTGGGCCAGGGCGACTCCCTGCTGCGCGCCGTCGACGTCACCATGTCGGGCGACGGCACGATGACGGCGGTCAGGGCCACGAGCATCACGACGAGGTCGAACCGGTCGAGCAGCTCCTCGTCCGACGAGTTCTCCCCGTCCGAGACCGCCGACGACCTCCCCGCGCGCGTCACCACGAGCTACCGGACCGCGGACTCGTCCGGCAGCGACCTGTCCGAGCTCAACGGCTACAGCGGCAAGGTCGTCATCGACGTCTCGATCGAGAACCTCACGCTCGTCGCCCAGCAGGTCAGCTACGACATGGACGGCAACTCCTACAGCACCAGCGCGCTCGTCGGGGCGCCGCTGACCGTCGTCGCCTCGGCCTCGCTCGAGGGCACGGGCGCCGGCGACGTCATCGTCGAGGGTGATGGCGACACGACGAACGGCCTGGTGAGCATGGACTCCGACGGCAGGACCCAGGTGCAGTGGGCCGACCTGCTGGCCCCGCCGATGATGCCGGCCAGCGCCGATCTGCGCCTTGTCGTCGACGCCAAGAACTTCTCGAGCCCCGACTTCTCCATCTCGGTGCAGCCGGGACTGGCCACCGACTCCTCGTCGAACTCCCTGCTGGACGCCTCGTCGCAGATGAGGGCCCAGATGGACCTCGAGGAGCGCACCATCGAGCTCGCCGCCCAGGTCAACCAGGTGCTCGCGCAGACCTCCTCGACGATCCAGGACGTGCGCTCCAGCCTCGACACCTCGGCCGAGACGATCGGCGCCCAGACCCTGTCGGACATGCAGTCCAATGCGCAGAACCTGAGCGGCGCGATGACTTCGGTCGGCAGCCAGCTCGACGGCCTCAAAGGCGAGCTGCAGAGCGCCTCGGCGCAGAGCTCGTCGCAGACCCTCGCCCAGCTGACCAGCAGTGTCGAGGCCATGAGCGCGATGCTCGGCGACACGAGCGGCGCGGCGCCCGACGGCCGGTCGACCAGCGTCTACGCGACGGTGCAGAACATCGCCGCCCAGCTCCAGGCCTACGCCGATGCCGGCGACGACCAGCGCGAGAGCGTCCGGGCGGCCCTCGAGGCCGCCATCGGACCGTCGGAGCCGAACGAGGAGAACTGCCCGGCGGCCGCCACGCCAGCCGCCCCCCAACCCACGAGTGGGGCGTCCGGGCCGACCGGGGACGAGACCCCTCAGGGAACGCCGTCCTCGAAGGCGCCGTCCTCGGGCGCGGCCGTCGGCCAGGAGGCCGGCGACGGGCAGTCGAGCAGGCCCTCCGAGGCGAGCGCCACCGGCTCGGCCTCCTCCGAGGCCCTGCCCGCGACGTGCGCCCTCTACCAGGGCCAGCAGTCGCTGAACGCCGCGATCTCCGACTTCACCACGGCCGCCAGGAGCGCCGTCGACGGGCTGAAGGGATCGGCCCAGGACACGGCGCAGCAGGCCTCGAGCCTCGCCACGGCCGCCGGAGGCGCGCTCGCGCAGGCCAACACCGTCGTCGGCGACGTCCAGGCCGTGAAGAACGCCCTGCCCGACGACTCCGCCCGGGTCGACCCCGCGACCCCGCAGGTCGCCGCGCTGGGCGCGAACATCGACGCCCTGAACACCCGGATCACCGCGCTGGGCACTGCGATCGACGCCGCCAAGGCGAAGGCCGATGCGGGCAAGGCCTCGAACGACTCGGCCTCGGCAAGACTCGGGGACGTGACGAAGCAGGTCTGCCAGATGAGCGCCGCCGACCGAGCGAAGCTCATGCCGCTGCTCAGCACCAAGGACTGCAACGGCGACGCGCAGACCGGCGACGCGCAGACCACGTCCGTGGAGGCGCTGCTCGCCGACGAGGGCGCGACGTGGGGCGATCTCAGCAGGACCCTCGACCGGAACGACACGACCGGCGGCGCCGGCAAGGCGCTCAGTGACGCCACCGCGACCTACCAGCAGCTCAGGTCCGACTACGACGCGCTGACCGCGGGCGGACAGGCCGGGGGAGCGGCCTCCGCCTCCCCGACGTCCCCCTCGCCCTCGACGGGCTCAGCGTCCCCCTCGCCCTCCTCCACGGCCACCGGGAACGCCGGTGGACAGGCCGGTGACGGCGAGCTGGACGCCGCGATGGCCAGGCTGACCGACAGCGCCGGGGAGATGCAGCGGCAGTCCAGCAGCCTCGACGACATGGCCGCCGAGCTCAGCTCGACCGCCGAGAAGCTCAACCACAGCGTCAACGCCTTCGACGGGCAGCCCAGTGCACTGGAGCAGGCGATCTCCGCCGCCGAGCTGGCCCAGAAGAATGGCGATGGCGCCCTCGACGAGCAGATCCGCCGGATCGGCTCCGCCAAGGACGGCAGCGGCCAGTCCGCCGACCAGGACGTCTTCGACCGGTCGGCCCTTGACCAGCAGGCCCAGCAGATGACCGACCAGGCCAAGTCGACCATCGACGCCCAGAACCAGCAACTGGCCAACGGTTACACGCAGGCCCAGCAGTCCATGGACAGCGCCACCCAGCAGGCCCAGCAGTCCGTGGCCGACTCCGTCGACCAATCGGCGGCCGACCTCGCCGGTGCGAACGCGCTGCTCGGCGACGACATGGCCAAGCTGCTGGCCGACATCGGCGATCCCGAGGCGGCCGGTTCGGGTCTGCTCGGCTCGCTCGGCAAGAATGCCGCCTTGGCCCAGGCCGCCGACACCCAGCTGGCCGTCGCCAGCGGCACCATGACCGGCTACGCGAACGTGCGCAGCGCCGATCTGGGCGGTCTGCTGCTGCGCCAGGCGCAGATGAGCGCCGCGCTGGAGCGGCTCGACGCGCTGCCGCTGTTCCAGATGCGCAAGCCCAGCGGCGGGACGACCGGCTCGGTCTACACCTTCTCGATCGAGAGCTCCCGATGAGGGCCCGCCCCCCCGGCGGCCGTCGGGCCGCCGCCCTCGTCCTCGCCGTGGCGCTCGGCGTGAGCGGCTGCAGCGGCGACCGGGGCGGCCAGGACGACGGGTCCGGCGGGACGCCGGCCCACCCCACCGAGCTGGCACTGCGCATCAGCGGCGTCCCCTCGCACCTGAACATCGGCGTCATCGTGAGTCTCGGCTCCGGCGAGCTCGAGGGATCGCAGTGGGCCGACAACGCCAACGGCGCCGAGGTCGCCGCCTACCGCCTCGGGCTCGGCGGCACGGAGGTCGAGTTCACGACCGTCGACGACCGGGGGGACTCGGCCGAGGCGGCGGACGCCGTGCAGGCCCTGTCGGACGCCGGAGTCATGGGCATCGTCATGGCCACCAGTGGCGACCACATCGACGCCGCCCTGGCCAAGGCCGATGAGCTCGACATGCCCGTCATCGCCCCGTACGAGCAGTCCACCGACTCGCTCGGGGCCGACGCCTGGATCACCGGGCCGAGCGCGGGCCAGACGCGCCGCGGACTCGGCGACGCCCTCGCCTCCCAGAGCGCCACGAGCCCGCTGCTCGTCGACGCCGGCGGGGGAGGCGTCGACGGCATCGCCTACGTCGACAGCGTCGACGCCTCGGCCGAGGACTTCGCGTCCACCGTCGAGGGCAGGATCGAGTCGTCCGGCGCCGACTCGGTGGTCGTCTCCGGGCAGGCGTCGCGCCTGGGCTCGGCCGTCGCGGGCCTGCAGAACGCCGGTGTCACGGTGCCGATCATCTGCACCCCCGACGCCCTGAGCTCCCGGTTCTCCCAGTCGCTCGTCGACAGCGGCGCCTCGCTGTCGGCGCCGCTGCTCAGTGCGGGCGCCGACACGGGCGATGCCGCCGCCCTCACGAGCGACGCCGACGGCGATGCCGTCTCGGCCTATCTGTCCGGCGTGCGTGTCGTGGCGTCCCAGCCCGACACCAAGGACCTGTCCGGCGAGCGGAGCTTCAACGAGGTCTCCCAGGCCGCCGACGTCGCCTCGCACGACGCCGTCGTCGTCCTCGCCGACGCCGCCGCCGCGGCCGGCAGCACGAAACCCGGCAAGGTCGCCGAGGCCATGAACGGGCTCAGGCCCGACCACGGCGCCGGCCTGGCCGGAGCGGCGCTCGACCTGGGCAACCACGCCGGCCTGCCCGACGCCTCCGTGCACGCGCTCAGCGCGACCTCGCAGGATTTGGGCCTGCGCCCGGACAGCGCCACCCGCAATCTCGTCTGGTTCAGGACGACGACGAACGGCTGAGGGGTCGCCCTCGGGCGGCCCGACGGCGCGGCGGCCGCGTCGGCGAAGGGGAGTGAAGCACTGTGCGACTGATCGTCTCGGCGGGCCCGACCGCGCACGAGATCGACCTCACGAAGTTCGCGCCGGACGCCTGCCTGGCCGATCTCGTCGAGGCGGCCGGCCAGCAGCGCCCCGGCGACGACGAGAGCGTTTGGGTCGACGACGTGCGCTGCGGCGCGTCCGACAGGATCGACGACGTCACCCTGCTCGAGGGCTGCACGATCGGCTCCGAGCCGGTGCGCCCGCCGGCCAACCTCGAGGGCTGGACGGCGACCCTCACCGGCGGCATGCACGCCGGGGCCGCCGTCCCGGTGCCGCTGCGCCGCCGCCTCGTCATCGGTCGTGCCCCGCAGGCCGACATCGTCATCGACTCGCCCAGCGCCTCGTGGGAGCACACCCGCATTGTCCGCGAGGATGAGGGGCTGCGCGTCACCGACTGCCGCTCCACGAACGGCACCTTCGGCGACGGCATCCGCGTCGAGGAGGACGAGGGAGTCCTCGTGGAGCGCGACGCGCTGATCACCGTCGGCGGCGCCACCGTGCTGCTGCGCAAGGAGGGCTCCGAGCCCCTCGCCCCGCGTCCCGGATCGCTCCACAACCAGACCCGCGCCGGCACGGTCCCGTTCAACCGCCCGCCGCGCCCGGGCCAGCCCGCCCCGCCCGAGCAGCTCGTGCCCCCCGAGCGCAAGAAGGTCACGAGCTCCAGCAAGTTCTCGGTCGCCACCGTCCTGGGTCCGATCGTCCTCGCCGTGGGCATGGTCGTCGTCATGGGCAACCCCCGCTACGCGATGATCTCGATGCTCAGCCCGTTCATGGCGGTCTTCCAGTGGATCGAGCAGAAGCGCCGCTCCAAGAAGGAGAGGAAGGAGGAGGACGAGCGCTTCGCGAAGGCCTGCGAGCAGTTCACCACCGACCTCGCCGACGCCGTGCGCGAGGAGCGCGAACGGCTCCGCGGCGCCTCGCCCGACCCGGCCACCCTCGTCCGGATCGCCGAGCTGCCGGCGACGACGCTGTGGCAGCGCCGTCCCGAGCACCCCGACTTCCTGAGCCTGCACGCCGGGACCGGGACGAGCGACTGGACCGTGCCCGTCGACCGCAACGCCTCGCGCCATCTCGATGACGACGTGAAGGCGCTGATCGACGCGAGCCGAGTCACCGCGGCACCGATCCGGGCCGACCTGGCCGACTCGGGGGTCGTCGGCGTCGTCGGCGAACGCGAGGACGTCCTGGCGGTGGCCCGCTCGCTCGTCGTCCAAGCCGCCGTGCAGTCCGGTCCGGCCGACCTGTCCATCGGCGTCTACTGCGACCCCGGCCGCCAGCAGGCCTGGGAGTGGGCGACATGGCTGCCCCACACCCGCTGCCTCGGCGGCGTCGAGGACCGCTGGCTGTCGTGCGAGCGGTCCCGCTCGGAGACCCAGCTGCGCTCCCTGCGCGACGAGATCGACGGCCATCCGGTGCCCGAGGTGCTCCTCGTCATCGACTCCGACGTGCTCCTGGAGGGCCGCGAGGCGCCCGCCCGCGAGCTGCTCGGCCACGCCCGGGGCGCGACCGCCGACCGGGATGGCAAGCGCGTCAACCACGTGCCCGGCATCGTCATCGCCTCGGCCGTCGAGCAGCTGCCCGCGGCCTGCACGACGATCGTCGAGGTGCGCGAGGACGGCGCCGGCGTCGTCACCTACCCCAGCACCCGCACGACCATTGACGACGCGGTGCTGGCCGGCATCGACCTGCGGACCGCGCGCGAGGCCGCTGTGGCCCTGTCGCGCTTCGAGGACCCCGAGCTCGTCGTGCCCGGCGCCGCCCTGCCCTCGCTGGTGCGTCTGCCGCCGCTGCTGGGCATCGACGAGATCACCCCCGGGGGGATCGAGGAGCTGTGGGCCCACTCGCGGGGCACCTCCACCCCGATCGGCATCGGCGAGAACGGCCCGTTCGAGCTCGATCTGGTGCGGGACGGCCCGCACGGCCTGGTCGGCGGCACGACCGGTTCGGGCAAGTCGGAGTTCCTGCGGTCGCTCATCTCGGGCCTCGCCGCCCGCAACGACCCGACGAAGCTCACCTTCATCCTCATCGACTTCAAGGGCGGTGCGGCCTTCAAGCCCCTCGAGGCGCTGCCGCACACCATCGGCACCATCTCGAACCTGGACGAGCAGCTGGCCGACCGCGCGCTGCGCGCCCTGGAGGCCGAGATGGACTACCGCCAGCGCATGTTCGCCGCGGCGGGGGAGGGCGTCGACAACCTCGACGCCTATCTGGCCACCAATCCCTCCGAGCCGATGCCGCGACTGCTGCTCGTCGTCGACGAGTTCGCCATGCTCGCCAAGGACTTCCCCGACGTGCTCACCTCGCTCGTCTCGATCGGCGCCGTCGGCCGCACCCTCGGCGTCCACATGATCCTGGCGACCCAGCGTCCGGCCGGCGTCGTCAACGACGACATCCTCGCCAATACGAACCTGCGCGTGGCCCTGCGGGTGCAGAGCAAGGAGGACTCCAACAACGTCATCGGCGTGCCGCACGCCGCCGCGATCAGCCGATCCCAGAAGGGCCGCTCCTGGGTCAAGCTCGGCCAGGAGGACATCACGCCGGTGCAGACCGCGCTGGTCACCGGCCGCGCGGAGGCCGTCGACGCCGTCCAGATCGAGTACCGCGACGTCGTCTTCGGCGCCCCCGGCGGGAGCGTCTCCTTCGGGGGGACGAAGGGCGCCGAGGTCACCGAAGCCGACATGGACCTCATGATCGAGGCCATCGTCGAGGCCTCCGACCATCTGGGCATCGCATCGCCCAGGCCGGTCTGGCCGACCCCGCTCGGCGCCCGCGTCGACCTGGCCGGCTTCACCGCCGACGATGGGCTCGATGCGGCCGACGCGCCCGGCGGACAGGTCGAGGAGGCCCAGCAGCCGGTCGTGGGCGGCACCGACGGCACGCGTGTCGCCCTGGGACTGTCCGACGACCCCGACCACCAGCGCCAGGTCCTCGCCCACTGGGACATGAGCCGCGGCAACGCCATGTTCCTCGGCATCCCGGGCAGCGGCACGAGCACCACCCTCATGACGGTGGCGCTCGCCCTCGCCGACGAGCTGCCGCCCGACGAGATGGACCTCATCATCCTCGACATGGGCGCCGGCGACCTGGCGCCGCTCCAGGCGCTGCCGCACACCATCGGCTACGCCGGGTCCGGCTCGGGCTCCCGCGAGCAGCAGACGCGGCTGCTGCGCCACCTCAAGAACGAACTCGACCGGCGCAAGGCCGATCCGACCGGCGACCACCGGCGCATCGTCTTCCTGCTGGACGGCCTGGCGACTCTGCGCGACGAGTACCAGGACATCGACGGCATGGCCCTGCTCGACAGCCTGTACCGCGTCTATGCCGACGGCCCCGAACTGGGCATCTGGACGGCCGTGGCCACCAGCCGCGCCAAGTCGATCCCCTCCGCCGTCGACGAGGTCACCACCCAGCGCTGGCTGTTCCACCTCGCCGACCGCTACGACTACGCGCTGAGCGGCATCAAGGCCATCGAGGCCCCGCCCCCGGTGCCGGGCCGCTGCGTCGGCGCCGAGACGAAGCTCCAGACCCACGTCGCCACCCCGCACGGCGGCGTCGAGGCGGCGGTCGGGCTCGTCCGCGGCCGCTGGGGGAGCCCGGAGCCGAAGCGCAGCGTCGTGGCGACCCTGCCCACTGAGGTCGCCGTCATCGACTGCCTCGACGCGGCGCAGCTGACCGGCGAGCCGTGGCGCCTTCCGATCGGCCTGCGCGGCTCCGACCTGACGGTCGGCGCGCTGGAGACCTACGAGGGCGAGCACATGCTCGTCGCGGGGCCGGCCCGCAGCGGGAAGTCCACCGTGCTGCTCGCCGTGGCAGAGGTCGCCAGGGCCGCCGCGGCCCGCGATGGCGTCGAGCTGAGCGTGTGGGGCCTGTGCATGCGCCGCTCCCCGCTCGTCGACTCGCCCCTGCTCGACCAGGTGTCCGTCGGAAGGGACGGCGTGTCGGCCGTCACCGCCCAGCTGCGGCTCGCCACGGAGCAGGTGCTGCTGCTCATCGATGACGCCGAGCAGTTCGACGACAGCGACAAGTCCATCAACTCGCTCATCGAGTCGGGCATGCCCACCCTGCACATCGTCGCCGCCGGTCGTTCCGATGACCTGCGCAGTCTCTACTCGCACTGGACGAAGACCCTGCGCAAGTCGCGTTGCGGCATTCTGCTCCAGCCCAATGTCGACTACGACGGCGACCTGTTGGGTGCCCGGCTGCCGCGTCGGGCGACCGTGCCAGTGACCATCGGGCGGGGGTACATGTGCATGAGCGGCACCGTCGAACTCGTCCAGACCGCCGGACCGACGGCCCGGTGAGTCCGGCCATGGCGCCCGCGATCATTGTCAGGGGAGGATGGGGGTTGTCGCCGTGTTTTCCCTGAGCCTACATGATATGCCTTTGACTAGGCATTTCGTTGCTCTTGACAGCGGTCGGGGCGGTCGGCTCCCCGGTTCGCAACGTGGCCGCCGAGGTGGCGTCGACGCGGTGATCTGCCCTATGGTCGTGAGAACGGGCGTTCCGGCCGGGGCGTCTCAACACCACCCCTTGACAGATGGAGGCACGATGAGCGGTCGAGTACTTTCGACTGAGGCTGCGCAGAACGCGATCACGCAGATCAAGAGCATCACCGATGGCGGTCTGACGGATCAGCTGAACGGCCTGGAGACCCAGGGCCAGGTCCTGTGCGACAAGAGCAACTGGGACGGCCCGCTGGCCGACAAGTTCAGCAACGAGACGTGGCCGTCGCTGTCGAGCGCCCTGAAGCAGATGGTCGAGCAGATCAACGAGCTCCAGCAGCAGACCCAGCAGATCTCCAGCGACATCTTCAGCGCAGGCGGCGCCTGAGCCGATCGATCGGTGCGAGGGGGCGTCGCCCCGAGCCGTGGTGGCTCTGGGGCGACGCCCTTCTTCCTTCCCGTCTTCCGTGGGGCGGCCCGCGGCCGTGGGCGCGCCGAGTCCGGTTCCCCGGGCCCCGCCTCGGACCGTTCGTGCAGGCGGGCCCCGGCCTGCGGACGACCGGAGCGGGACCCCGAGGGCCGGCGCCCCGGAGCGGCCCCGGCGGACGGGAGGACCATCGTTCCCCGGGCCCCCGCCGTTGGGTATCGTCGGGGCCGATCACTGGAGGTGCGATGCCGTCTGTTGACCCGGGTCCCGACGAGGACGAGGAAGTGGCGGTCGAGAACCGCCGACGCGGTCTCCGCGCCGCCCTCGCAGGGCTGTCGTGGCGCAGCGCCGTCCTCGTCGGCTCGCTCGGCATCGCTCTCGCCGGCTGGCTGCCCCTTCTCGTCATCTGCGCCCTGGGCTGGGCCGCCGATCCGCGGATCGGGTTCGGCTCGGTGCTGACGGTCTCGACGCGCTTCTGGCTGCTGGCCAACGGCGTGCCGGCGCACCTCGGCAGGGGGCTGCTCACGCTCGTCCCGCTGGGGCTCACGGCGCTCATCGTCCTCATGGTCTGGCGCCTGTCGCGCGCCATCGCCCGGCGTGCCGCCGACGAGTTCATCGAGGGCCCGGTCCGTGCCCGCCGGCAGTCCGACCTGCGCGCCCTGTCCTGCCGCCTGGCCCTGTGGTTCGGCGGCTCCTACGCCCTGCTCCTCGGCATCGCGACGGTCCTCGCCGGCCAGTCCGCCGAGCTCGGCCGGGCCCTCGTCTGCGGGGCGCTCATCGGGGGCCTTTGCTCGCTGCTCGCCTCCGGCCGGGTCCTCGGATGGGCGCCCGTCGGCCTCAGCCAGGGGGGCTGGTCGACCGGCGTCCTCGCCGGCGTCGGCGCTGCGCTGGCCGGCGCCGTCCTCGTCGGCTGCGCACGCCTGGCGGTCGTCCTCGTCGTCAACCACACGACCGTCACCGGGGCGCACGCCGCGCTCGGCGCCGGGGGGCCGGGATCGGTGCTGCTCGCCCTGGCCCAGATGCCCTGGATCCCCTCGATGGTCCTCTGGGCCTGCTCGTGGACGCTCGGCGCGGGCTTCTCGCTCGGGCAGGGCGCGCTCGTCGCGCCGATCGGCTCCTCGACCGGGGACCTGCCCACCATCCCGCTCCTCGCCGCCGTGTCGACCGGCGACGCCCATCCGGCGATGATCGCCGTCTGGCTCCTTGCCGGCGCCCTGGCCGGCGCCGTCGGCGCCCACGTCTGCGTCCGCGCCCGTCACGACGATGCCCGCCGCGCCCTGCCCGAACGGGAGTTCCTCCCCGACGAGGGCGCCCTGTACGGACTCATCGTCGGCGTCCTCGCGGCCCTGTTGCTGTGCCTGCTCGCCCTGCTCTCTCACGGCGCGCTCGGCACCCGTCGTCTCACCGAGCTGGGGCCGCTGCTCGGACGGCTGCTCGTCCTGGCGCCCACGGTGCTCGGCGCGGGAGGCATGCTCGGGGGCTTCGCCACCGCCCTGCGGCTCAGTCGCGGGGGCAACGGCTAAACTGGCGCCCGTGGCCTATCGCGTAGTCGTCCTCGTCTCCGGGTCCGGCACGCTCCTGCAGGCCCTCCTCGACGCCCAGGCGCAGGGCCGTCTCGATGCCCGAGTCGTCGCGGTGGGCTCGGAGAACAGCAGGTGCACCGGTCTCGAGCGCGCCCGCCGGGCGGGCGTGACGACCTTCGTGGTGCCCATGCCCCGACTGCTGGCGCGGGGCTCGGCCGAGCGGGAGGACTGGGACCGGCGGTTCGCCGACGAGGTGGCCCGCCACGAGCCCGACCTCATCGTCCTGGCCGGCTTCATGAAGCTCCTCGGCGCCCCCTTCACGGACCGCTTCGGCGACCGCATCATCAACTCCCACCCGGCGTTGCTCCCGGCCTTCCCCGGCGCCCACGCCGTCCGTGACGCCCTCGCGGCGGGCGCGACGGGCACCGGATGCTCCATCTTCTGGGTCGACGAGGGCGTCGACACCGGCCGGATGATCGCCCAGGTCCCCGTGGAGATCCTTCCCGGCGACGACGAACCGACACTGCACGAGCGCATCAAGGTGTCCGAACGCACCTTGTTGGTCAAGACCGTCAACGAGCTGGCGGCTCAGCACGCGACGGGCCCGCGGCCCGCCGCGAGAAAGGTCATGCCATGAGCGAGGACTCCACCCGAAACCCGATCCGGCGCGCCTTGGTCAGCGTCTACGACAAGACCGGCCTCGTCGAGCTCGGCAGGGCCCTGGCCGCGGCCGGCGTCGAGATCGTCTCGACCGGTTCCACCGCCGCGAGGCTCTCCGAGGCGGGGATCGAGGTGACCCCGGTCGAGGAGCTCACCGGCTTCCCCGAGTGCCTCGACGGTCGGGTCAAGACGCTGCACCCGATGGTCCACGCCGGCATTCTCGCCGACCGCCGCCTCGCCTCGCACCGCGACCAGCTCGCCCGGCTCGGCGTGAAGCCCTTCGACCTCGTCGTGTCGAACCTCTACCCGTTCACCCTGACCGTCGCCTCGGGCGCCGACTTCGACGCCTGCATCGAGCAGATCGACATCGGCGGGCCCTCGATGGTCCGCGCCGCCGCCAAGAACCATCCGTCGGTGGCCATCATCACCGACCCCGACCAGTACGACGAGCTCACCGCGGCACTCGCAGACGGCGGCTTCACGCTCGCGCGGCGCCGCGTCCTCGCCGCGCGCGCCTTCGCCCACACCGCCGCCTACGATGCGGCCGTGGCCTCCTGGATGGCCGAGCGGACCACCGACGAGGGCCTGCCCTCCTTCACCGGCATCGCCGCCACCAAGATCCGCGACCTGCGCTACGGCGAGAACTCCCACCAGAACGCGGCCGTCTACGCGGTCGACGGCGCCAGCGCCGGTCTCGTCGGCGCCGAACTGCTCGGCGGCAAGGCCATGAGCTACAACAACTACACCGACACCGACGCCGCCCGCCGCGCCGCCTACGACTTCGACGAGCCCGCCGTGGCGATCATCAAGCACGCCAACCCGTGCGGCATCGCCGTCGGCGCCGACATCGCCGAGGCCCACCGCAAGGCCCACGCCTGCGACCCGGTGTCGGCCTACGGAGGGGTCATCGCCGCGAACCGTCCCGTCAGCCTGGAGATGGCGCAGACCGTGAAGAAGATCTTCACCGAGGTCATCGTCGCCCCCGACTACGAGCCCGCGGCTCTCGAGCTGCTGGAGACGAAGAAGAACCTGCGCATCCTGAGGGCCGAGGACCACCGCCCGGACCGGTTCATGTGGCGCGAGGTCTCCGGCGGCCTGCTCGTGAGCGACCCCGACCGCCTCGACGCCCCCGGCGACGAGGCCGCCGGCTGGCGGCTCGTGTCCGGCGAGCCGGCCGACGAGGCCACCCTCGCCGATCTCCTCTTCGCCTGGCGGGCCTGCCGCTCGGTCAAGTCGAACGCCATCCTGCTCGCCCACGACGGCGCCTCCGTCGGCGTCGGCATGGGCCAGGTCAACCGCGTCGACTCCTGCCGGCTCGCGGTCGAGCGCGCCGGCGAGCGGGCCAAGGGCTCCGTCGCCGCGTCGGACGCCTTCTTCCCGTTCAGCGACGGCCCGCAGATCCTGCTCGACGCCGGCGTGCGCGCCATCGTCCAGCCCGGCGGCTCGATCCGCGACGACCAGACCATCGAGGCGGCGCAGAAGGCCGGCGTCACGATGTACCTCACCGGCAACCGACACTTCTTCCACTGAACGAGAGAAGGTGCATGTCGCATGACAGCAATCCGGATGGACGGCAAGGCCGTCGCGGCCCAGATCAAGGCCGAGCTCAAGGACCGCGTCGCCGCCCTGCACGCCCAGGGCGCGGCCGTGGGCCTGGGCACCGTCCTGGTCGGTGACGACCCCGCGAGCCAGATCTACGTCAACGGCAAGCATCGCGACTGCGAGCAGGTGGGCATCGAGTCGTTCCGCGTCGACCTCGCCGCCGACGCCACCCCCGAGCAGGTCGAGCGCTCCATCCGGGTGCTCAACGACTCGGCCCTGTGCACCGGCTACATCGTCCAGCTGCCGCTGCCGCAGCACATCGACCTCACCTGGGTGCTCGAGCTCATCGACCCCGACAAGGACGCCGACGGCCTGACCGCCGACAGCCTCGGCAAGCTCGTCCTCGGCCAGCAGGGGCCGCTGCCGTGCACACCGCGCGGCATCGTCGAACTCCTGCGCCGTTACGAGATCCCGCTCGACGGGGCGGACGTGTGCATCATCGGCCGCGGCACGACGGTCGGCCGTCCGCTGGGCCTGCTGCTGACCACCCGCGAGAACAATGCGACGGTCACCCTGTGCCACACCGGGACGAAGGACCTCGCCGAGCACACCCGACGGGCCGACATCGTCGTGGGCGCCGCGGGGCATCCCGGCCTCGTCACCGCCGACATGATCAGGCCCGGGGTCGTCGTCGTCGACGTGGGTATCACCCGTGTGAACGGCACGCCGGTCGGCGACTTCGCGCCCGAGGTCTGGGACGTCGCCGGTTACGCCACGCCCAATCCCGGCGGCGTCGGCCCGATGACCCGGGCCATGCTGTTGGCCAATGTGGTCGACCGGGCCGAGAGGCTCGCCGGTTCCCGACAGCCGTGAGCCCTGTCGACACGGGCCCCGCCCCGTCCGGGCCCTCCCGGCCCGCCGAGCCGGCCGCACCGCCCGAGGACCCGGCTGTGGGCGCGCGCCGGTTCCAGGCGCCCTCCTGCGCCGTGCTGCTCCTGTTCGCCGCGGGGATGGCCATCGCCGGGACGGGGCACTGGCGCCGCGGCGCCTTCGTCATGGGGGCCGCGGCTCTCGCCGGCGGCGTCATCCGCTGGGTGCTGCCCCAGCAGTGGGCGGGCATGCTCGCCGTGCGCCGCCGCTGGTTCGACGTGCTGCTCATGCTCGGCGCCGGCGCCGTCATCTGGCTCGTGGCACTCGTCGTCCCGCCCCAGTGAAGCGACCCCGAGGGGCCCCGGTGCTCCCTGGGGCCCCGCCGCAGGAGGGCGGGACGGCGTCCAGGGGGTCCGACGGGTGCTCGCCCGGACGATCCCCCGAGGCCCCGGAGGGCGTTCGACTGAGAGGGTTTCACTTCCTGCGAGATGATAAAGAATTAAATCATCTTCTTCGTTCCCATGCTCGCAAGGGGTTTCGTCTCGATGAATTCATTTTCAATAAAGTTCATTCTTCGAGATTCTTGAGGGTGTTCAGTGAATTGTCATACGGTGAGACCACTTCCGGGTGCGCCGATGCCGGTGCGCCCGGAGTCACCGGAACCACTAGGAGAACCCCTGACCATGTCGATTCTGAAGAAGCTCACGGTCGGTCTTTCGACCGCCGCCCTCGCCAGCACGGGCATCATCCTGAGCGCTGGCAGCGCCATGGCGAACCCCGCCGACGCGCTGACCCTCAACGCGTCCCCCCATGACCTCAGCGCCAACGCCACCTGCGCCGACGGCTGGGGCGGTGCCGTCGTCGTCGCTCTCAACGGGGTCGAGCAGGGCCAGGTCGAGGTGCCCAGTCACTCCGGCACCGCCCAGTCCGACACCGTGCAGATCGGCTACGTGGGCGCCGGCACCGTGACGGCCAGTCTGCACTGCAACACCTACGACGCGAACACGAAGATGTCCTCCGCCGCGGATGCGGTCTCCGCCACCGCCGAGGCGACCCAGGAGGGTGTCCTCGACATCACCCCCAGCAATTGGACCTCCGGTGACACCGTCAAGGTCACCGGCTCCGGTTTCGCCCCGGGCTCGGCCGTGACGTTCAACCTGTACGACGCCGATGCCGACTACAACCGCGCCTCCGACGAGGTCCTGCACACCTGGACCGCCACCGCCGATGACAGCGGCAACGTCTCCCTCGACGTCGTCCTGCCCTACGACAAGACCGGCAACTTCCGCCTCGAGGCCGTCGGCACCGATGCCGCCGGCAACCAGCTCGTGGCCAGCGCCGGCTACTACTGGGACGCTCCCGAGAGCGCCGGCGACCAGAACCAGGAGGAGGCGACCGCCGGCCCGGCCGAGAGCAAGGAGGCCGCTCCCCAGCAGGGCACCCCGATGGACGGGACGTCCCGCCCCCAGGCCCTGCCGAAGACCGGTTCCGAGACCGCTGACCTGGCCGGCTCCGGCCTCGTCGGTGCGGTGATCGCGGCCGGTGCCGGCGCTGTGGCCCTGCGCCGCAAGCACTGACGCCCTCGCGCCTTCCTCCTCCTCACATGACGGCAGCACCCGGTGGCCCCATCCGGCGCCACCGGGTGCTGTCCTGTCTCATCGGGGTCCTCGTCCTCGCCGTGCTCGTGCCCGTCATCGTCCTCGGCGTGCTCGACCATCGTTCCGGCGACGTCGCCCTGCGCATGCCCACCGGTGACGGTCCGAGCACCTGGCTGATCCTCGGCCTCGACGACCGGACCCAGCAGGCCGAGGGCAACGACATCGGCGACCAGGACGGTCACCGCGACGCGGCGGCCAATGCCGACGTCATCCTCGTCGCCACGCGCACCGAGGACCAGTGGCACCTCACGAGCGTGCGCCGCGACGTGCACTACTCGATCGGCATGGGCCTGTCCGGCAGGCTCGGCCTGGCCTGGCGCGACGATCCCCAGACCCTCGTCGACCAGACCTGCCTCACGCTCAACATCCCGGCGGACCACGTCGTGGCGGTCACCCTGCGGGCCTTCGTCGACCTCGTGGACGCCCTCGGCGGCATCGACATCACCGTCCAGCACGACATGCGCGACGAGCGGGCCGCCCTCGACATCACGGCCGGTCCCCACCACGTCGACGGCCGCACCGCCCTCGCGTACGTGCGCAGCCGTCAGGGCCGGGTGCTCATCGACGGCGCCTGGGTGGACGATCCCGAGGGCCAGGACGGTCGCGCCCGCCGCGCCGGCGAGGTCTTCGGCGCCGTCGTCGCACGGCTCAGGTCCCGCCCCGGCGACTGGTTCGGCGCCGCCTGGCGGATCGCGCCCGACATCCGGCTCGACACGCGGACCCATCTGTGGGAGCTGGCTCTCCTGGCCGGCGCGTCCGGCGCCGACGTGCAGGAGCTGCCCCTCACGCAGAGCCCCGACGGCTTCTACTCCGAGGTTGACGAGCGGACCCGCGCGTACACCGAGGGGATCGGGTACACGCGGACCTGCCGCCTGTGACGCGGCCGAGGGTCGTTCGTCGTCCTCCCCCTCGGGCGCCTCCGCCCTCCCTCCGGCCCGCCCACGGCCCTCGACGCCCCGACCGCACGCCCCCACCGCCCGTCGGGGCCCCTCGCCCGGGACGCGCAACGGCGGGCCGTCCACGAGGGACGACCCGCCGTTCCAGCGGTTGCTGTCGGTCAGATGAGGCCGAGCTCGCGCACGGCGCCCTGCTCGGTCTGCAGTTCGGCGACGGTCTCGGCGATCTTCTTCTTGCCGAAGTCGTTGATCTCCAGGCCCTGGACGATCTCGTACGTGCCGTTCCGCACGGTGACGGGGAACGACGAGATGAGGCCCTCGGGGACGCCGTAGGAGCCGTCGGAGACGACGGACATGGAGACCCAGTCGTCCTCGGGGGTGCCGAGCACCCAGTCGTGCATGGCCTCGACGGTCGCATTGGCGGCGGAGGCGGCCGAGGAGGCGCCACGGGCCTTGATCACGGCGCCGCCGCGCTTGGCGACGGTGGGGATGTACTCGTTCTCGTACCAGGCCTGGTCGTTCACGAGGTCGTAGGCGCACGTGCCGCCGACCTTGGCGTTGAACAGATCGGGGTACTGGGTGTTGGAGTGGTTGCCCCAGATGGTCATGTTGGTGACCTCGCCCACGTTGACGCCGAGCTTCTTGGCGAGCTGCGTCTTGGCGCGGTTGTGGTCGAGGCGGGTCAGGGCGCTGAAGCGCTCGTTGGGGATGTCCGGGGCGTTGTCCATGGCGATCAGCGCGTTGGTGTTGGCCGGGTTGCCGGTGACGAGCACCTTCACGTCCGAGGCCGCGACCTTGTTGAGGGCTGCGCCCTGGGCGGTGAAGATCTTGCCGTTGGCGCTCAGCAGATCGCTGCGGTCCATGCCCTCCTTGCGGGGCATGGCGCCGACGAGCATGGCCAGGTCGACGCCGTCGAAGACCTTCTCGGGGTCGTCGCCGATCTCGACGCCCGCGAGGTTCGGGAACGCGCAGTCGTCCAGCTCCATGACCACGCCCTCCAGGCGCGGCAGGGCCGGGGTGATCTCGAGCAGGCGGAGCTCGACCGGCGTGTCGCCGAGGAGCGAACCGGAGGCGATGCGGAACAACAGGCTGTAGCAGATCTGACCGGCGGCACCGGTGACAGCCACCTTGACTGGTGTAGTGCTCAAGAGCTTCTCCTCATCCATTGAGTGGGTTGCCGCTGACATTACCGCGTGAGAGGCTCATCCTCGACGTCGGGGCGCCCGTTCCGGGCCGGGTGCGGGGAGCGGCCCCGTCCGATATCTTGACATCGAGAGTTCAGTCGAGGCGGAAGGTGCAGCAATGAGCAGGATCAAGGTCGTGGGCACGGTCGTGGAGCTCGACGGCGACGAGATGACCCGGGTC
The DNA here is from genome assembly GCF_000426605.1 of Propionibacterium acidifaciens DSM 21887. Taxonomy (GTDB): domain Bacteria; phylum Actinomycetota; class Actinomycetes; order Propionibacteriales; family Propionibacteriaceae; genus Propionibacterium; species Propionibacterium acidifaciens. The sequence continues at coordinate 9,094 of NZ_AUFR01000010.1, read as the reverse complement.
ATCTGGCAGTTCATCAAGGACCGCCTCATCCTGCCGTACCTGGACGTCGACCTCGAGTACTACGACCTGGGCATCACGAACCGCGACGCCACCGACGACCAGGTCACCGTCGACGCCGCCCATGCGATCGAGCGGCACGGCGTCGGCGTCAAGTGCGCGACCATCACCCCCGACGAGGCCCGCGTCGCCGAGTTCGGCCTCAAGCGCATGTGGTCCTCGCCCAACGGCACGATCCGCAACATCCTGGGCGGCACGATCTTCCGCGAGCCCATCGTCATCTCGAACATCCCGCGCCTGGTGCCCGGCTGGACGAAGCCGATCGTCGTCGCCCGCCACGCCTTCGGCGACCAGTACAAGGCCACCGACTTCCGGGTGCCCGGCGCCGGCCGGCTCACCGTCGCCTTCACCCCCGCCGACGGCTCCGAGCCCATCGAGCACGTCGTGTACGGCTACCCGGGCCCCGGCGTCGCCCAGGTGCAGTACAACCTCGACGAGTCCATCGAGGGCTTCGCCCGCGCCTGCTTCGCCTACGCCCTCCGGCGCGGTTACCCGGTGTACCTGTCGACGAAGAACACGATCCTCAAGGCCTACGACGGCCGGTTCAAGGACGTCTTCGCCCGCGTCTTCGACGAGGAGTACAGGGACCGCTTCGCCGCCGCCGGCCTGGGCTACGAGCACCGCCTCATCGACGACATGGTCGCCAGCGCCCTCAAGTGGGAGGGCGGCTACGTGTGGGCCTGCAAGAACTACGACGGCGACGTCCAGTCCGACACCGTCGCCCAGGGCTTCGGCTCGCTCGGCCTCATGACCTCCGTCCTCATGACCCCGGACGGGCGCACCGTCGAGGCCGAGGCCGCCCACGGCACCGTCACCCGCCACTTCCGCGCCCACCAGCGCGGCGAGGCCACGAGCACGAACCCGATCGCCTCGATCTTCGCGTGGACCGGCGGCCTGAAGCACCGCGGCGAGCTCGACGGCACCCCCGAGGTCACCGGGTTCGCCCGGACCCTCGAACGGGTCTGCGTCGAGACCGTCGAGTCGGGCCGGATGACGAAGGACCTGGCGCTGCTCGTCGGCGGCGACCAGCCCTGGTTGACCACCGAGCAGTTCCTGGCGGCCCTGGACGAGGGCCTCGCGCGGGCGTTGGGATGAGCGGCGGGCGGACCGGACTCCGACTCGATATCCTGGCAGGCGTGAGACACGTGCACGTCCCCGACGCCCGCCCGGATGGGGTCGCGACCGGTGCGGGGGGCCGCTGACATGCCGCTGTGGGCCTCGCTCCTCCTCATCCTCCTGCTCTTCTTCATCGCGGGCGTCTTCTCCGCCGCCGAGATGGCCCTCGTCTCGCTGCGCGAGTCCCAGATCGCCGCGCTCGCCCGGCGGGGCAGCCGCGGTCGGGCGATCGAGCAGCTCACGAGCAACCCGAACCGCTTCCTGTCGGCCGTGCAGATCGGCGTGACGCTGGCGGGCTTCCTCTCCTCGGCCTTCGGCTCGGACTCGCTGGCCGGCCGGTGGGTCGCCCCGCTGCTCATGGGCCGGGGTCTGGGGGAGTCCCTCGCGAGGGTGCTGGCCGTCATCGTCGTCACGGCGGTCATCTCGTTCGGCTCGATCGTCATCAGCGAGCTGTTCAGCAAGCGTCTGGCCATGCAGCAGCCCGAGGCGATCGCCCTGGCCCTGGCCCCCGTCGTCAACTCCATCGCGCGCCTCTTCCGCCCGCTCATCTGGGCGCTCGGCTTCTGCACCAACCTGCTCGTGCGCCTGGTCGGCATGGACCCCGACGCGAACCGCGAGGCGGTCAGCGATGACGAGCTGCGCACCATGGTCACGAACGCCGACTCGCTGGGCGCCGACCAGAAGCACATCGTCGACGAGGTCTTCAGCGCCGGGGAGCGCTCGATGCGCGAGGTCATGGTGCCCCGCACGGAGGTGGAGTTCCTGCCCGGGGAGATGACCGTCGACGAGGCCATCGCCCACGTCCAGAGCTCCCCGCACAGCCGCTACCCGGTCATCGACGGCTCGCCCGACAAGGTGCTCGGCTTCCTCCATGTGCGCGACCTCATGGGCCGGGCCGCGGGCGCCGGCATCCGGCTGCGCCGTCTCGTCCGCCCCGTGCTGCGCCTGCCCGAGACGGTGCGCGTGCCGAGGGCCCTGTCCGACATGCGACGCGCCCATTCGCACCTGGCCGTCGTCCTCGACGAGTACGGCGGCACCGCCGGGATCGTCACGCTCGAGGATCTCGTCGAGGAGCTCATCGGCGACATCACCGACGAGTACGACGTCGTCGACCCCGAGACCCGTCGTCACCGCCTCCAGCGCGACATCGACGGGCTGACCACCCTCGAGGACTTCGCCGATCTCACCGGCCACGTGCTGCCCGAGGGCCCCTACGACACCCTGGCGGGCTTCTTCATGGCCCGGTACGGGGCCATCCCGCGGGTCGGCGAGTCGATCACCGTCGCACTCGCCCCCCTCGATCCCGAGGCCGACGAGGGCGAGGACGAGGTCCCGCCGGAGGACCCCTTCCTCATCGGCGTCACCCAGATGGACGGGCGCCGCATCGCCTGGCTCAGCGTCCAGGCCCTCGACGCGGGGGCCCCCGGCGCCGGGCGGCCCGCGGGGTCCGAGGCCGGGCAGCAGGGCGAGCGCCCCGTCGACTCCAACGCCGCCGTCATGGCCGCCGACAGCCAGGCGCGCACGAACCTCGCCGCCGGGCTCCAGCGCGCCGACGAGCGGACCCCGGGCGTGCTGCCGTGATCCTCGGCGGACTCGGCCCGGGTCCCGGCGCGTCCGCGCCGTCGGCCCGCGCCCCGCGCGACGGTCCGGCCCGGTCCTCGCGCGAGGACGCCCGGCTGGCGGCCGAACTCACCGGGCCCGGGGCCGTCGAGCTCGTCGCAGCGGTGCTCGCCGTGCGGGGCCACGAGATGGCCGGCGCCCGGCTCGACCACGTCGACCACGAGCCGGGCCGCGCGCTCACCGTCACGTATCAGGCCCGGACCTCCGGAGCAGCGGGACGCACCGAGCTCGTCGGTCTCACTGCCCGCCCCGGGGGTCCCACCGCGGAGGACGCCGGAGCGCAGATCTTCGAGAGGGGAGGGCGGCGCGTCGCCGCCTGGCTGTACCCGGACGACCCCGATCTGCCCGGTCTGGCGCGCATCACCCGGACCGGCCCGGCCGTCGGCCTGCTGGCGCGCCGCGGCCTCGTCCCCGGCGAGCCCGACCCGGCCCGGCTGACCATCCGCGTCGTGAGTTACCGGCCCCGGCGCCGGGCCGTCGTGCGTGTCGACGTGCTCGGCGGGCCGAGCCTCTACGTCAAGGCACAGGGCTCCGAGCAGCTGGCCCGGACCGTCTCGAGGCTGGAGATCCTCGCCCGCGCAGGGCTGCCCGTGCCGCGCATCCTGGGCGTCACCGCCGACCACCTGCTCATCACCGGGGCCCTGCCCGGCAGGCCCATGGCGGGCCTGCTCTTCGAGTCCGTGCCGCAGGTGGCCGGTGAGCGGATGGTCGAGCTGCTCGACGCCCTGCCCGGGGAGCTCGCGGCCCTGCCGCGCCGCGCCGCCTGGGCCGATGCCGCCATCCACTACGCCGGCATCGTCGCGAACCAGCTGCCCGGCGAGGGGAACCGGCTCGACGCGATGGTCGAGGCCATCTGCGCCGGCACCGCTGGCGCCGCGCCGGGCTCCGAGCCGACGCACGGCGACTTCCACGAGGGGCAGATCCACCTCGCCGACGGACGGATCGTCGGACTGCTCGACGTCGACGCCTGCGGGCCGGGGCGCAGGGTCGACGACCTGGCCTGCCTCGTCGCGCACCTGTCGACCGTCCAGCGCATGGACCCGGTGCAGACCGCCCGGGTCGGGGTGCTGCGCAACGGTCTCGTCGAGGTCTTCGACCGCCGCGTCGACCCGGTCCAGTTGCGGCTGCGGGCGGCCGGGGTCGCCATCTCGCTGGCCACCGGCCCCTACCGCGGGCAGGAGGTCGACTGGCAGGGCCAGACTCGGTACATCCTCGACGCCGCTCAGGGACTCATCCACGCCGCAGGGGCCCTCTGAGCGGGACCTTCCCCGCCCTCCGGGCCCGAGCCCGGCGATGATGCCGTCCGCCTCGCTGTGTTACTGTATTAACACAGCGAGGCGGACGGGGCGTCCGTCCTCCTCCCGGTCGAGAGCAGGAGGGGACGAGTGACGGTGGATGACACCCGGCCGATCTGGGTCCAGCTCGTCGAGGAGTTCCGGCGGTGCATCGTCACCGGCCGGTGGCCCTCGGGATCGCGCGTGCCCAGCGTCCGCGAGCTCGCCCAGCGGGCCGGGGTCAACCCGAACACCGTGCAGCGCGCCCTCGCCGAACTCGACCGCAGCGGGCTGACCGCGACGGAGCGCACCTCGGGGCGCTTCGTCGCCGCCGATGACGCGGTGATCGACACGATCCGCCGGGAGCTCGCCGCGGGGGCCGCCAGGGTCTACCGCGACGACGCGAGGGCCGTCGGCCTCGACCTCGGTCGGGCCGTCGACCTGCTCACCGAGTGCTGGCACGGCGCCGGGGCCGCCGCGGCCGACCGACCCCACGACGACCACGACCAGGACGATTCCCATGAGCACTGACACGACACCACGGCCGCAGGCCGTCCCCCCGTCCCCCGACGGCTCCGCGCCGCTGGTCCGCATCGCCGGCCTGACCAAGCGATACCGCCGCATCGTGGCGCTGGACGACCTCGACCTCGACCTGCCCGCGGGGCGCATCGTCGGCCTCATGGGGGCCAACGGCTGCGGCAAGACCACCCTCCTCAAGGTCCTGGCCGGCCTGCTCGCCGACTGGACCGGTGAGGTCGCCATCGCGGGCATGGTGCCCGGACCGGGCACGAAGGCGATCATCTCCTACCTCGGCGACGCGGACTTCCTCGACCCCGCGCTGCGGGTCGGGCAGGCCATCGAGCTCTACGCCCGCTTCTTCCCCGACTTCGACACCGACCGGGCCCGCGAGGCGGTGCGCTTCTTCGGGCTGCCCGTCGACCGCCCGCTCAAGGAGATGTCGCGGGGCATGGGCGAGAAGCTCCAGATCGCCCTCGTCATGAGCCGCCGGGCGCGCGTCTACCTGCTCGACGAGCCCATCTCGGGCGTCGACCCTGCGGCGCGCGAGGTCATCCTCGACGGCATCCTGCGCGACTTCGAGCCCGACGCCCTCATGCTCATCTCCACCCATCTCATCGCCGACGTCGAACCGATCGTCGACTCGGTCGTCCTCATGCGCGACGGCCGCGTCCTCCTCGCCGACGACGCGGACGACCTGCGCGAGCGCCGCGGCATGAGCCTGGACGCCATCTTCCGGAAGGAGTACCGCTGATGTACGCAACCCTCGTCGGTCAGGAGTTCCGCTCCCACGGACGCGCCTGCGCCGTCATCACGGGTCTCGACCTGCTCACCGGGCTCCTCCTCACGGGGCTGGGGATGCTGCCCGTGCCGGTCCTCGGCGAACTGTGCGCCAGGCTCGGGCTGCTCGTGCTCGGCGCGCTGCCCGTCATCGTCCTCGTCTACCTGGCCGTCGTCTACTGGCAGACGATGTACGGCCAGCGCGGCTACTTCACCTTCTCGTTGCCGGTGCGCGGGCGGGTCGTCTTCTGGGCCAAGGTCACCCGCGGCTCGTGCTGGCTGCTCATGTCCTCGGCGGTCATGATCATCGCGCTGGCGCTGCACGTCTGGCTGCTGTCGATCCCCGAGGGCAAGCGGCTCGGCGACCTCGTCGACGTCCTCCGCGGGTACTACGACGCGATCGACGCCCGGTTCCTGTGGGCGATGGTCGCCCTCGCGCTCGTGTCGGCGCTGTGCATCGTCATCGAGTGCGCCGGGGTCATGAGCGTCGGGGCCCGCTCGCGCTGGGCCCACCTGGGCATCGGCGCCCCGATCATCGGCCTCGTGCTCCTCGAGGTGGTGAGCCAGGCGCTGTCCCTCGTGCTCATGCTCGTCGTCCCCGTCGGCCTGCGCCTGGACGGCCCGGAGGGCGGTGGCATGCGGCTCGTCGTCGGCGACATGGCGACACCCCTGCTCGACGCGATCCGCGGCGGCACCGATCCGACGACCGTGGGGCTCGGCTCCGCCCTCCTGGGGCCGCTGCTGGCGACCGTGCTGGCCATCTGGGCGGTGAACTCGATCGAGCACCACACCTCGCTGCGCTGAGCGGATCCCGGCGGTGCGCGGCCCGGAGATCGTCCGGTCGCTGTCGGTCAGCAGGTCCCTGGCGCTCGGCGGGGATCGTCGCGGAACGGAAGGCGACGGCGCCGTCCACCTCGACGACGATGCGGATGACGAGGCCTTCGTCGACTTCTCCCGGCCCTCGATGGACAGGCGTGCGTCGATCCTGCCCGCGGGCGCCGAGCCGATGCTCGTCGTGCTCTCCTCGTCCCGGGGCGTCAGACTCGGGGGAGGCGCTGCTGCTGTCCTCGGCGGCCGGGCGCGCGGGCCGTTCGCCGGGGGCTCAGCCCCTCGTCAGCTCGATGGCCCGGGAGAACTCCGCGTCGATCGCGGGGTTCGGCCGGTGGGTGAGGAGCGAGACGACGATCGCGACGACGAGGTTCGCGACGAAGCCGGGCAGCAGCTCGTACAGGGTGAAGACGCCGCCGAGGGTGTCGCCCAGGTGGTCCCAGAGGAACACGAGCGCCGCGCCGACGATCATGCCGGAGGCCGCGCCCGCCGTCGTGAGCCGGCGCCACCACAGGGCCAGCAGGGTGGTCGGTCCGAAGCCGGCGCCGAAACCGGCCCAGGCGAAGGCCACGAGACCGAGGATCGTGTCGCTGCGGCCGACCGCCAGGGCCATGGCGACGACGGCCACGGCGAGCACGCCGATGCGGCCGGCCCAGACGCCCTTGGCGGGGGTGAGGGGCCTGCGCGTGACGCCGCGGTAGAGGTCCTCGACGAGGGCCGACGAGGTGACGATGAGCTGGCTGGAGATCGTCGACATGATGGCGGCCAGGATGGCGGCCAGGAGGAAGCCGGCGATGAGCGGGTGGAAGAGCAGCTGGGCCAGCGTGATGAAGACCGTCTCGGGATTGGCCAGACGGGCCGCGTCTTGCTGGTAGACGGCCACGCCGACCAGGGCCGTCGCGACTGCCCCCAGGTACGACAGGACCATCCAGTCGATGCCGATGCGGCGGGCCCGTCGGGCCTCGGTGGGCGAGCTCAGCGCCATGAGGCGCACGAGGATGTGCGGCTGGCCGAAGTAGCCCAGGCCCCAGGCGAGGGCGGAGACGACGCCGATGAGGGTGCCGCCGTGGACGAGCGAGGTGAGGTCGGGGTCGACGCCGCGGATCGCGGCCAGCGCCTCGCCCGGGCCCCCCAGGCGGATGATGCCGACGATCGGCAGGACGACGAGGGCGAGGACCATCATGAGACCCTGGATGACATCGGTCCACGAGACGGCGAGGAAGCCGCCGACGAGCGTGTAGAGCACGGTGACGCCGGCCACCAGGAGCATGCCCCACAGATAGGGCAGGTGGAAGCTCGACTCGAAGAAGGTGCCGCCGGAGACCATGCCGGAGGAGATGTAGAAGGTGAAGTAGACGAGGATGATGAGGCCCGTGATGATGCGCAGGATGCCGCGCTCGTCGTGGAGGCGGTTGCCGTAGAAGCTGGGGATCGTGATCGCGTTGCGCGCCGTCTCGGTGTAGCTGCGCAGCCGTGGGGCGACGATCCGCCAGTTGAACCAGGCGCCGATCGTGAGGCCGATGCCGATCCACGCCTCGACGAGGCCCGACGCGTAGACGGCGCCGGGCAGGCCCATGAGCAGCCAGCCGCTCGAGTCGGCGGCCCCGGCGCTGAGCGCCGAGACGAGCGGGGGCAGTCGTCGCCCGCCGAGCATGTAGTCGTCGAGGTCGACGGTCTGGTGGTTGCCCCAGAAGCCGATGGCGACCATGGCCCCCAGGTAGACGATCATCGCCACGACCTGCCATGCGAAGGTGCTCATGCCGGTGCGCTCCGTTCCGCCGGTCGTTCTCAACGGGTGGGGGTTAAGCAAAACTGAATACCTGCTTAAGCCCAGGACAGAGTAGCGCATCGCGGGGGTGGGTGGCATCGCGGTCCGCCCGTCGATTGGCCGCTCGTGCTGTGGAGGATGGATGTAGACGCTCTCACGTCTCCAAGTCGAGATCGGCGTGAACGGCAGTGTTGAGTGCGTGGAGTACTCGAAGAGTCGTCCGAAGGTCGTCCACGCTGATACCGTCGCTCAGATGGGTGATGCGGTCAAGGTGGTTGTCGCCCATTGTGGCGATACGCTCGAGGGCCTCATCGCTGAGTCTTACTCGAGTTATTCGCCCGTCATCAGCCTGACGTTCGCGGACGACGTGACCATCTGCCTCGAGTCCGTCTACGAGCCGAGTGATGGCCCGTGGGGTGACGGAGAGAGTTCTTGCGAGTTCGCTCATGGTGGGGCGACCCAGGCGTGCAACGGTCATGAGTAGCTCAACGCGTGACGAAGACATTCCCCACGCCTCCTCGGTCAGGCGGTTTTCCGTTGCCGGCGCAGAAGTCCTCCGATGGCGCTGATCATCGTTGTGACGATGAAGGGTAATGCTTCATCCGGAAGCTCTTGGGAGTCGTCGATCCGAGTGGCGGAGGTCAAGAGGAAACGTAGGAGTGGGCTCGCGTTTCCGGTCTGTTCAAGTTCGAAGGCAAACGCAGGTGGTTCTGGCGGCCAATCACTAATAGACTCCGTAGGCTTTCCACCTTTGGATGCAGCGGGCACGAGACAACTCTTAGTACGAAAACCTGTCAGTCTTCTGTGAAATCCGATGAACTTCAGCATCCCCCTTTACTTACCGAGGTAAAAGATCTAAAATAAATATACACCATATGTAAGTTGAACCCAAGCTTGAGGTAAAGTCTATCGTGTTGTATGGCTGACATGAAACGAAACCGTATTTTTCATGGATTTCCTGCGCCGTTTCGGATATGATTGGAGCATGCAGGTTGAGGTCGCCCCGGAGGAAACCGCCGTCCTGGTCGGGTGGAGGAGGCGTTCCGACAATCATGTGCTGGTGCGGATGAAAGCAGAAGCGATCCTGTACGCCTCTGAAGGAGTCGGAATCGGCATCATCGCGAAGATGGTTGAG
>NZ_AUFR01000009.1 GCF_000426605.1 Propionibacterium acidifaciens DSM 21887 | reverse complement strand
TATGTTGAGGATCGTGGCTACATCCCGGCCGAGCAGTTGCATGAGGGCGACATCCTCCACACCCCGGACGGGCGAGTCACCGAGGTGGTGTCGGTCCAGGCCACCGGACACGCCCAAACCGTCCACAACCTAGCCATCGGTGGCCTTCACAACTACCACGTGGTCACCGACACCGGACAGGCTATCCTCGTCCACAATGACCAAAACCCACTCACCGGCGAAAACGGAGCCTGCGGGTCCAGTGGAAAGACTTTTGTTGTAGCCCCTAGGGGCACAACATTTGATGTGCCAAGCGGTTGGGCTGGCAGAACGGCCGATAATGGTCGAGGAATTGTTTTTCAAAAACCAGGATCACTAAAAAATCAGAACTCAATTAGGATAATGGAGCCAACTCCCCAGTATCCTAATGGATACGTAAGAGTTTATAACGGCAAGGGTGGGGGGCAGTCTATCGATGTAAATGGTAAGCCAGGGGGCCAGGTGGAAACGCATATTGACGAGTTTTATAAAGGGAGGCGGCCAGGGTGGCCCAGCTAATCTTGGACAAGACGCTTGAGGGGTCATGGTCTCTCGTGGCGGTTAATTCAGTACAGACTTCTTTATCGTTTGATTGGGCTGTAACTTTTACGCTTGACGCAGATACTGCTATTCGCATCGAATGTCCTTTTACACTACTCAATCGAGTCTCGGCTCCCATTGAACTTGACCCCCAATCAAACCCAGAGTCTTTAGCTCCTGTGCTAGCCCTTGTGCGTAGATACTTTACAGAGCTGAAAATATCAAGTTTTGGTGAAATGCATATTAGTTTTGATGGGGGATATCAAGTTGCAATAAAGCCATCGCCGATGTACGAGGCTTGGGATCTATGGTATGAGAACTCGATTCATTTGATATGTCTTCCGGGTGGTGGAATGGCTGAATGGACTAGTAAAGATAAATAAGATTTGCTTGCAAAAAAATTTATTAAACCCCGTTGCTTTTTAATCTCCAGCGCAGGAGGATTATTCGAAAATCTTTTTGTATGGCTGGCGTGAAACGAAACCGTATTTTCCATGGATTTCCTGTGCCGTTTCGGATGTGTTCGGGGCATGCAGGTCGAGGTCATCCCGGAAGAAACAGCCGTCCTGATCAGATGGAAGAAGCGTTCCGACAATCATGTGCTGGTTCGGATGAAAGCAGAAGCTGTCCTGTACGCCTCCCGTGGGGTCGACGTGGGCATCTTCGCTGAACTGGTTGAGCGCACGGAGCGGGCCGTGCAGGAATGGCTGGCCGAGTGGCAGGCCACCAGGATGTGCTCGGTCCTGACTGGGCATGCCGGGAACCAGAACGCGGCGAAACTCACCCGCACCCGGAAGGAAGAACTCAAGGCCATCCTGGCCCGGCCGCCCTCCCGGACGGGCATCCGCGCCGAGTTCTGGGATGTCCCGGCCCTGCGGTGACGTCGTGAAGATCCTGTCCGACGGCCGGTACCAGTCGGGCCCCTCCCACCAGCTGCTCCCGCCCCTGTGCGGGCCGAGCCTCGAGCCGCCCGACCCGTTCGACGAGCACCGCAACGAGAAAGCCGTCACCAGACGCATGACCGAAGTGAAAACCCAAGTCAATGCCCTGTTGGACGCCGGCTGGGAGGTCTACACCGCAGACGAGGCCCGCCCCGAGCACGAGGCCTGGACCCGCCGCATGCAGCCCCCAAAAGGGGGCAGCGCACCAGGCCGGTCCGTGGACCGGAAGAAGACGTCCCAGTCCTTCTTCGGCGCCCTCTCCCCGACCAGCAAAAAAGTCAAACTGTACCCGATCGAGGGGAACCAGAACACCGAGCAGACGATCCTCGCCCTGGAACGACTCCAACGCGAAACCGAGGCCGGCAAGATCGTGGTCGTCCTGGACGACGCCCGATTCCACCATGCGAGAGCGTTGACCGGCCTCCACGAGCCGGGCCGGCTGTTGGAGCGCATCACGCCGATTCATCTGCCGCCGTACGCGCCCGACCACAACCCGGCCGGGCACGTCCGGAACACGGCCAAGAGCAACATCGCGAACATCCAGCGCGAGACCCCCGAAGAAACCTTCGGCGCATTCGTCTCACACGTCACCGGACGCACCGTCGACCACGGCTTCGAACACCTCCCACTCCGCGAAACCAGAAACGATTTTGTTTCATGACGGCCATGCTTTGTCTGAGCCGGATCCCGAGGCTGGTGATGATCAGGGGTGCCTGACGATCCAGGCCGGCACCTGTTTGAAGGAGGTCTTCGCGTCCCGGGCTGATGAAGGTGCCGAGGGAAGTGGTGACGATTGGGCGGCCTTGACCCGTGTCCTGATCGATGAACGTGCTCCCGAGCTGGCCGACCGGGTCGAGCTCGACCCTGATGCGCAGGAGCTTTTTGCCTTCAGCGCCGACACGAAGGCGCTCCGACGAATCCGGGCCCTGCTCGAGCGGCTCGTCGACGACCCCGAGGATGCGCGAACCCTTTTCAGCAGGGCGGAATTGGCATAGACGGACGTTCCCGGAGGATTGTCCAAAGTCTGTTCGTGGAGCTGTGATGCGATGGCTGTGGTGATGGTCTGGGTGAATGTGTGGAAGGAGGATTGTTCAAAACTGGCGCGTCGACAAGGGAAATACCTGGTCGGAGAAGCTTGTTCACTGCCTCGATGAACCAGGTCATGGCTAGAGGCTGCGCCTCTCGCCTGACCTCCTGTGAATAAGCCTCAGAGCCTGCTTCGCCGAGAATTTTGAATGGGCTTCCAGGATCGTGAGCCTTCCCCCGGGCCTGTCAAGAGTGGGGCACCGACCGGCGATCCGCTCGTAGCGGGCGTCTGCGACCACGACCGGGAGTCCCGTTGCAGTCTACATGTGAGGGCCTGTTCGCGACGACTGTTTCGACAATTCATTCGTCGCGCGAACAGGCCCTCCCCGCTGTCCCCACAAGAAAATCGGACGAAAGTCCCCTGAAGAGTCAAAAATGACTTTTGAACAATCCTCCCGGAGGAAAGAATTCGTGAACCGCAAGGTCCACCCGAGCAGGGTCCACGCGACCCGGGACGTGCCATCCTGGACCGAACCGGGGCACAATCCCGGACGACCCCCACTCGGCGATCGACCACCGCACACCCGACGAAATCGACACCGAACCCGGACGTCGCAAAGGCAACCTGAACCAGACGCTCACCGCCGCCCGAGAACCCGCTTCACCCCAGTTCAGGAGTGCAGGGTGGCGGTGACGATGCTGGCGTCCTCGTCCGTCCCGCCGGTCCAGTCGGTCCGCACGGTGCGGCTGGCCGTCCAGCTCGCCTGCCCGGCCTGCAGTCCCGTGAGGCCGGCGGCCGAGCCGCGGCACAGGAGCAGCTGGGCCAGCGACCAGCCCTGACGCGAGTCGGGGACCGTGAAGGTGATCGTTGTCCCGTCGATTACCGAGCCGACAGCCTCGCCCCAGACGGTGCCGACGAAACCGGTGAGCGCCTCCGCGTCGGCAGCCGCCTCCGCCCGGTCGACGAGGGTGACGGCCGCCGGGTCGTAGCCGTACAGGGCGCTCGCCCAGGTGCGGCTGACGTCCTCGTGCTCGGCGTAGCCGTCGGGCACCCCGGAGCGCTGCACGGCCTGGGCCACGTCGTTGATGCTCCCGCTGTCCCAGCCGTCGATCTTCACCAGGGCGTCGTAGAAGGCGCCCGAGGAGTACCAGGGGTCCATGATCTGCTCCTCGGTGCCCCAGCCCTGGCTGGTGCGCTGCTGGAACAGGCCGAGCGAGTCGCGATCCCCGTACTCGATGTTGTACAGCTTCGACTCCTGGAGCGCCGTGGCGAGGGCGATCGTCGCCGCCCGGGCCCGCAGGCCGCGACGGATCGCCTCGCCGACGATGATCGCCGCGTTCGCCGCCTGGTCGAGGTCGAGCAGATGGGTGAGCCCGTCGGCGCTCACCAGCGCGCCCTGCTCCGGCAGGCTCTCCACGGCCCCGCCGGAGCAGGCGGCGAGCGGCAGGGCGAGCGCCCCGGCGCCGAGACCGGCGAGCAGTCCCCGTCGGGTCAGGGCCGCCATGTCAGTTCTCGTGAAGGGCCGTGTTGAGCTCGATGCGCCGCCCGGCGCGGGCGATGACGCGCACGGCGCCGGTGACGGAGTCGCGGAGGAACAGCATGTTGGAGCCGCCGGACAGCTCGCGAGCCGGCACCACGGAGCCGTCGGGCATCGTCACCTTGGTGCCGGCGGTGACGTAGAGGCCGGCCTCGATGACGCAGTTGTCGCCCAGCGCGATGCCGCAGCCGGACTCCGCGCCCAGCAGGCAGCCCCTGCCGATGCGCACCCGCTGCGTCCCGCCGCCCGACAGGGTGCCCATGGTGGAGGCGCCGCCGCCGATGTCGGAGCCCGCCTCGACGATGACCCCCTGCGAGATGCGGCCCTCGATCATCGAGTCGCCGAGGGTGCCGGCGTTGAAGTTCACGAAGCCCTCGTGCATGACCGTCGTGCCCTCGGCCAGGTGGGCGCCCAGGCGGATGCGGTCGGCGTCGCCGATGCGCACCCCCGAGGGGATGACGTAGTCCACCATGCGGGGGAACTTGTCGACGCTCGTGATGACGAGCGAGCCGCGGTCGGCCGCCAGGGCGCGGCGGAGCTGGTCGAAGTCGCCCGGCGAGCAGGGCCCGGCGCTCGTCCACACGACGGTGGGCAGGATCCCGAAGATGCCGTCGAGGTTGATGCTGTTGGGGATGACCAGGCGCGCGCTCAGCAGGTGCAGGCGCAGATAGGCGTCGCCCACCTCCTCGGGCGGGGCGTCGAGGTCGATGACGACGCGGCGCACCTCGGTGCTCACGCGGCGCAGCTCGTCGCGGCCGGCGGCGAGCCGGGCGGGCGCGGGCCCGTCGTCGGGCTCGCCGAGGGCGGGGGAGGGGAACCAGGTGTCGAGCGTCCGGCCCGAGTCGTGCACGGTGGCCAGGCCCCAGCCCCAGGCGGTGCGGGTTGCGTCAGTCATGGCGCCCAGCCTACTGACGGGCGCCGCCGTTTCCCCGTGACGCGCGAGTCCGACCGGCGCCCCGACCGGTCCGTCCGGGCGTCCGCGGTGGTTCTCCGTGACGCGGGGCCACGGACGAGCGCCCGCGCAGGTCCGGTCCCCGGACGGTCCCATCCCACGACGACAGCCCCCGGGCGGCTCGCCGGTCGCCCGCGCCGGGCCGGCGCGGCTAGGCTTCGGTCCATGGCAATGCGCAACGAGGAGGCCGAGGGCCTGGAGCCGGGCGATCTGCACGGCCTGTTCGCCCGGATCGTCGACATCGAGTCGGTCAGCCGGGACGAGGCCCGCCTCGCCGATCTGGTCGAGCGGGCGCTGTCCGGCTGCCCGCACCTGGAGGTGCTGCGCCACGGCAACAGCATCGTGGCCCGCACCCGGCTCGGCCGCGACCAGCGCGTCATCATCGCGGGCCACCTCGACACCGTGCCGGTCGCCGACAACCTGCCCAGCCGCGTCGGGGTGCGCGACGGGCGCGAGGTCCTCGTCGGGCGCGGCGCCGCCGACATGAAGGGAGGCGTGGCCGTGGCCCTCCACCTGGCGCAGGCGCTCGACGAGCCCGTCCACGACGTCACCTGGGTCTTCTACGAGTGCGAGGAGATCGAGGCCTCGGCGAACGGCCTGGGACGCATCGCCGAAGACCACCCCGACTGGCTCGCCGGGGACTTCGCCGTCCTCATGGAGCCCACCAGCGACCGCATCGAGGGCGGCTGCCAGGGCACGACCCGCTTCAAGCTGACTACCCACGGTACCGCCGCCCACTCGGCGCGCAGCTGGCTCGGCCGCAACGCCATCCACGAGCTCACCGGCCTGCTCGAGGCCATCCGCGACTACCCGGTGCGCGAGGCCGTCGGGGTCGAGGGCCTCGTCTTCCGAGAGGGGCTCAACGCCACCATCGTGAGCGGCGGCACCGCCGGCAATGTCATTCCCGACACCGCCGAGCTGTACGTCAACTTCCGTTTCGCGCCCGACGTGTCCGCCGAGGGCGCCCTCGCCGCGATGCGCCGCACCTTCGAGCGCCCGGGCGTCGACTTCGAGGTGCTCGACCTGTCGCCGGCCGCGCGCCCCGGTCTGGACCGTCCGGCCGCCCGTCAGTTCTGCGCCGCCGTCGGCGGCGAGCCCGGCCCCAAGTACGGCTGGACCGACGTGGCCCGCTTCTCGGCCCTCGGTGTGCCGGCCGTCAACTACGGCCCCGGTGACGCCGGCAAGGCCCATGCCGTCGACGAGTGCTGCCCGCTGGACGACCTCGACGCCGCCCGCGACGCCCTCCTCGCCTGGCTCCGGCCCGGAGGCGGCCATGAGTGAGGCGGGCCGTCCCCCGGACCGGCAGGCGACGGCGGGCCCGGTCATCCGCCGGGGCGACCAGATCGACGGCCGCACCACAGACCAGCGCCTGCTCGAGGGCGGCCACAGCTGGATGCACGACGACCCGTGGCGCGTGCTGCGGATCCAGGCCGAGTTCGTCGAGGGCTTCGGCGCCCTCGACGAACTGGGCCCGGCCATCTCGATGTTCGGCTCCGCCCGCGCCGGGCGCGGCACCCCCGAGTACGCGCAGGCCGAGTACATGGCGCGGGAGCTGGTGAGCCGGGGGCTCGCCGTCATCACCGGCGGGGGCCCCGGCATCATGGAGGCCGCCAACCGGGGCGCCCACGAGGCCGGCGGCTGCTCGGTCGGCCTGGGCATCGAGCTGCCCTTCGAGCAGACGATGAACCGGTACGTGAACCTCGGCGTCAACTTCCGCTACTTCTTCGCCCGCAAGGTGATGTTCCTCAAGTACGCCCAAGGCTTCATCGCCATGCCCGGCGGTTTCGGCACCCTCGACGAGCTCTTCGAGGCCCTGACCCTCATCCAGACGCGCAAGGTGATGGACTTCCCGGTCGTCCTGTTCGGCTCCGGCTACTGGCGGGGGCTGGTCGACTGGCTGCGCACGAGCGTCACCGGCAGCGGCTGCATCAACCCCGAGGACGTCGACATCTTCCACGTCACCGACGACCCGGACGAGGCCGTGCGGATCGTCACGCGGGCCGGGGCCGGGCCGGACTGAACCCGCCGCCCCGCACCGGCCTCTCGGTGCCATAATGGCCGCCGTGTCGAAGCTCGAGCCGGTGCGGGGGAACCCGCGGTCCCGTCGCCGCGGCGCCCGGCTCAGGGGCCTCCTGCGGCTCCTCGTCCCGCGCCGCCCCAAGGCGCTGCGCGACTCCCTGACCCGGTGGCTGCTGTTCGGCGTCGCCATCGGCCTCGTCGCCGGCGCGGGCGCCGTCGTCTTCTACTGGTGCCTCGGCCGCGCCACCGGGTGGTTGCTCGTCGGTCTCGGCGGCTACCAGCCCCCGACGACCGTCGGGGAGGGTGGCGGCCTGACGGGCGGCGGCTTTACCCGCCCCTGGGCCGTGCCGCTCGTCACCTGCGGCGGCGCGCTCGTCGCCGGCCTGCTCGTTGCGGCGTTCGCCCCCGAGGCGAAGGGCCACGGCACCGACGCGGCGATCCACGCCGTCCACCACGAGCCCACCGCGCTGCGCGGACGGGTGGCGCTGGTCAAGATCGTCGCCTCCTCCCTCGTCATCGGCTCGGGAGGCTCCGGCGGGCGCGAAGGGCCCGCCGCCCAGATCAGCGCGACGGTCGTGTCGATGCTCTGCGGCCGGTTCCGGGTGCCGCGCCGGGATGCGCGGATCGCCGTCTCGGCCGGCATGGCGGCAGGCATCGGCGCGATCTTCCGCGCCCCGCTCGGCGGCGCGCTGCTCGGCGCCGAGCTGCTCTACCGCAACGACCTCGAGGCCGACGCGATCATGCCGAGCCTCGTCTCCTCGATCACCGCCTACGCCGTCTTCGGGGCGGTCAACGGCTTCCAGCCGATCTTCGGGACGATGAGCGCCCTCACCTTCACGCACCCGGTGACCCTCGTCTGGTTCGCGCTCCTCGGCGTCGCCGCCGGGCTCGCCGGACGCGTCTACGCGGGCCTGTTCCAGCGCGGCGGCGCGGCCCTGCGGCGCCTGCCGGTGCCGGCCGCCCTCCTGCCAGCCCTCGGTGGCCTGGCCGTCGGCCTGCTCGGCCTGGCCGTGCCGGCGGCCCTCGGCACCGGCTACGGCTGGGTGCAGCTCGAGATGCGCGCCGACCGGCTCCTGGCCGCGCCGCTGTGGCTCGTCCTGGTGATTCCGCTGGTCAAGGTCCTCGCCACGACCCTGTCGATCGGCTCGGGCGGTTCCGGCGGGGTCTTCGGGCCCGGCATGGTCGTCGGGGGCTGCACCGGCGGGGCGCTCTGGCGCGTCCTGGCGGCCCTGCCCTGGACCGGCGCCAGCCCCGCCCCGTACGTCATCGTCGGGATGATCGCCTGCTTCGGCGCGATCGCCCACGCCCCGCTCGGCGTCATGCTCATGGTCGCCGAGATGACCGGCAATCTGTCGCTGCTGGCCCCAGCCATGATCGCGGTGGCCATCGCCACGCTCGTCGTCGGCGAACGCACCATCTACGTCAACCAGCTCGAGGACCGGCTCGAGTCCCGCGCCCTGTACGCCGAGCAGGCCCGCTCGGGCGCCCGGTCCGAGTGAGCAGTCCGGCGGCGGGCCCGCCCCGGGCGGGCGACCTAGGATGGTGGGCATGGTCTGGGCCCTCGGAATCCTCGTCGTCGGCGTCATTGCGCTCGGTCTGTGGGCCGCGCGCGGGCACCTCGGGCAGCTCGGGCCCCAACTCCCCGAGCGTCCCGGGCCCGATCTGCCTGACGGCCCGGTGAGCGCCGAGGACCTCCGCGCGGTGCGCTTCGCCGTCGTCACCCGCGGCTACGACATGGAGCAGGTCGACGCCGTCCTGGCCCGTCTCGGCGAGCAGCTGGCGGCGGCCGGGCCCGACGCCGCGGCCAGCGCCGACCGGCCCGCCCCGGGTGCTCCCGCGCCGGCGGGTTCGGTTCCGGACGGAGCCATAGGGGATAATGGTGGCATCCGCACGGCCGATGGCGTGCAGCACGACTCAGAAACGAGGAACCAATGGCAGCAATGAAGCCACGTACTGGCGATGGCCCCATGGAGGTAACGAAAGAGGGCCGCGGCATCGTGATGCGCGTTCCGGTCGACGGCGGCGGCCGTCTGGTCGTCGAGCTCAACGCCGAAGAGGCCGCCGAACTTCTCGGATGTCTCAAGGGCGTTGTCGGCTGACCATCATCGGTCCGCACGACGGGACGGGTCGGGTCCGGCACCGCCGCGGTGCCGGACCCGACCCGTCCCGTCGTGGGGCCGCACGTGCCGCGCGTGCGGTCCCGTCCGGTCAGCGGGCGGCGCGGTAGTCGACGGCCGCCCGGTAGACCTCGACGGTCTGGGCCGCGATGGCCTCCCAGCTGAAGTGGTCGATGCAGCGCTGACGGCCGGCCTTGCCGAAGACCCGGACCTTGTCGGGGTTGCCGACGAGGTCGTTCATCGCGACCGCGAAACGGTGCTCGAAGTCGGCCACGTACTCGGCGTCCTCGGCGCGCTCGGGGTCGTAGGCGACGAGCGTCCCGGTCGTGCCGTCGTCGACGACCTCGGGGATGCCGCCGACGGCCGAGGCCACGACGGCCGCCTCGCAGGCCATCGCCTCGAGGTTGACGATGCCCAGCGGCTCGTAGACCGAGGGGCAGGCGAAGAGCGTGGCGTGCGAGTAGACCTGACGGACCCCCTCGCGGGGGGCCATCTCCTGCACCCAGATGACGTCGTCGCCGTGCACCCCCTTGAGGGCCTCGAGGCTCTCGCCGAACTCGGCGGCGATCTCGGGGGTGTCGGGCGAGCTGGCCAGCAGGACGACCTGGGTGCCGGGCTGGAGCTCGCGGGCCGCGCGCACGAGATGGACGAGGCCCTTCTGACGGGTGATGCGCCCGACGAAGACGACCGACGGGCGGCTCGTGTCCATGCCGATGCGGTCGCAGAAGTCGTGGTCCTCGGTGGGGTAGAATTCTGTGACGTCCACGCCGTTGCGCACGACGTGGATCTTGTCGGGGTCGAGGTCGGGGTAGCAGCGCAGGATGTCCCCGGCCATCGCGGTGCTCACGCCGATGATCGCCGAGGCGCCCTCGTAGGCGGTGCGCTCGGCCCAGCTGGACAGCTCGTAGCCGCCGCCGAGCTGCTCGCGCTTCCAGGGCCGCAGGGGCTCCAGCGAGTGGGCCGTGACGACGTGGGGGATCGAGCGGAACAGGCCGCCGAGATGGCCGGCCATGTTCGCGTACCAGGTGTGGGAGTGGACCAGATCGGTGTCGTCGGGCAGTGCCGAGACCATGGACAGATCGGCTCCGAGCACGCGCAGGGCCGCATTCGCCCCGGGCGGGAAGTCCTCGGCATGGGCGACCACACCGTCGCGGGGCTCACCCATGCACTGCACATCGACGTCGATGAGATCACGAAGACGCGGCACCAGCTGGGCCACGTGCACGCCCGCGCCGCCGTAGACGGACGGGGGGTACTCGCGAGTGAGAATGGATGCATGCATGCCCCGATCGTCTCACACGCCGCCTGGGGGGGATCGCCCGCCCCATGCGACCGGGGCCGCTCCGGTGGATGCTGAACGGCCCCTGATCGTCCGGACCGTCTTGCCGCCCGCCCGCCCCGGGCCGTAGGTTGAGTCCATGGCTACACCCAGCGTTCTCTCCCTCGTGCTGGCGGGAGGCGAAGGAAAACGGCTCATGCCCCTCACCGCTGATCGGGCGAAGCCCGCCGTGCCCTTCGCCGGCACCTGCCGTCTCATCGACTTCGTCCTGTCGAATCTCGCGAACTCCAACCTGCTGAAGATCGCCGTTCTGACGCAGTACAAGTCGCACTCGCTCGACCGGCACATCTCGGTCAAGTGGCGCATGTCGACGATGCTCGGCAACTACGTCACCCCCGTCCCGGCTCAGCAGCGCCGCGGCCCCCACTGGTACCAGGGCAGCGCCGACGCCATCTACCAGTCGATGAACCTCATCAAGGACGCCGACCCCGACTACATCGTCGTCTTCGGCGCCGACAACATCTACCGCATGGACGTCATGCAGATGCTCGAGGCGCACATCGACTCGGGCTTGGACGCCACCGTCGCCGGCATTCGCGTGCCGCGCTCGGAGGCCTCGGCCTTCGGCGTCATCGACTCGGACCCCGAAGGCCGCATCAAAGGCTTCCTCGAGAAGCCCAAGGACCCCCCCGGCCTGCCCGACTCGCCCGACGAGGTGCTGGCCTCGATGGGCAACTACATCTTCAGTCGCAGGGCCTTCGTCGAGATGCTCGAGGCCGACGGCGAGAACTCCGAGTCCAAGCACGACATGGGCGGCGACATCGTCCCCGCCTTCGTCGAGGCCGGCCAGTGCGGGGTCTACGACTTCAAGGACAACGTCGTGCCCGGCGCCACCGAGCACGACAAGGACTACTGGCGCGACGTCGGCACCATCGACGCCTTCCACGCCGCGCACATGGATCTCGTCTCGGTCGTGCCGCAGTTCAACCTGTACAACGAGCAGTGGCCCATCTGGGCCGACGCGATCCAGGCGCCAGCGGCGAAGTTCACCCTGCACGGCACCGCCGAGTCCTCGCTCGTCTCGGCCGGCTGCGTCATCTCCGGCGGCGACGTCGACCACTCGGTGCTCAGCCCGAAGGTCCGCGTCGAGAAGGGCGCCTCACTCGACCGCTGCGTCCTCATGGACGGGTCCCACGTCGGCGAGCAATGCATCCTGCGTAACGCCATCCTCGACAAGGGCGTCGTCCTGCCCCCCGGCACGCACGTGGGCCTGGACCGCGAGGACGACGAGGCCCGCGGCCTGACGGTCTCCTCCGGCGGTATCACGGTCGTGCCGAAGGGCTTCACGGTGACCAGGGAGGCGGCCTTCCGCGCCGACGACTGAGCGGGCCGGGCGTCGACGCCACGACGCACGTGCCGCGCGTGGCGGCCCCGCGCCCGCACGTCCGGGCCCCTCGCAGGCGGCCTCAGCGCGCCGTGACCGCGACGAACAGGCCCTCGCCCACCGGCAGCAGCGCGCTCATGAGGCCCTCGTTCTCGATGGCCGCCGTGAGCGTCTCGCGGATGATGAGGGCCTCGTCCTCCTCGTCGGAGGGGTCGGCCACCTTGTTCCGCCAGAGCACCTCGTTGAGGATCACCAGTCCGCCGGGGCGCAGCAGGCGCAGCGCCTGGTCGAGGTACTCGGCGTACTCGAGCTTGTCGCCGTTGATGAAGACGATGTCGTAGGCTCCGTCGCGCAGATTGTTCAGCACGTCCAGCGGGCTGCCGGGGATGAGGCGGAAGCGGCGCGTGGGGATCCGCTCGGCGATGAAGGCCTGGCGGGCCTGCACCTGCCACTGGGCCTGCGCGTCGATCGAGGTGAGGACCCCGCGCTCGTTCATGCCGGCGAAGAAGGCCAGCCCGGACGCCCCGGTGCTCGTCCCGATCTCGACGACGGCCTGCGCGTCGAGCGCCCGGGCCAGCATCGTGAGGGTCGCGCATGCGCCATTGCTGAGCGCCGGCGCGCCGCTCAGGACGGCCTGCTCGCGAGCGGTGCGGACCGCCTCGACGGCGGGGATGAGATCATCGGCGTAGGACAGGGAACGGGAATCCAGCCCGTCCCGGGCGGAGTTCTTGCTGCTGCGAGAGGACGACACGTGCACAGCCTAGCCGCCCGGGTCTCTACCATGGGTTGAGGCATATCGCACTGACGGAAGGCGACGACGATGAGCGAACCGATTTTCGGGCGACTGTTGACCGCGATGGTCACACCCTTCGACGACGAGGGGAAGCTCGACCTCGACAAGGCCAAGGAGCTCGCCGCCCATCTGGTCGACGACCTGCGCAACGACGGCCTCGTCATCTCCGGCACGACGGGCGAGGCGCCCACGACGACCCCCCGGGAGAAGTTCGACCTGCTGTCGGCGGTGAAGGCCGAGGTGGGCGACCGGGCGAGGCTCGTCGCCGGCGTCGGGACGAATGACACGGCGGCCAGCGTCGAGCTGGCCCGCCAGGCCGAGCAGGCCGGCGCCGACGGCCTGCTGGCCGTCACGCCCTACTACTCGCTCCCCCCGCAGGACATGATCGTCGACCACTTCGTCGCCATCGCCGACGCGACGAGCCTGCCGGTCATCCTCTACGACATCCCGCACCGCACCGGGCGCCCGATCGAGACCGGTTCGCTCCTGGAGCTGGCCTCCCATCCGAGGATCCGCGCCGTCAAGGACGCGAAGAAGGACCTCGACGCGTCCTCGCGCGTCATGGCCGAGACCGATCTGCAGTACTACTCGGGCGATGACGCCATCACCCTGCCTCTCATGGCGATCGGAGGCGTCGGCGTGGTCGGCACGAGCACCCATTTCACGGGCCGGCGCGCCCACGAGATGATCGACGCCTTCTGCTGCGGCGACGTGGCCGAGGCCCTTCGCCTCCACCGCATGCTGCTGCCGGTCTTCACCGGCGTCTTCGCGACCCAGGGCTGCATGATGGTCAAGGCGGGCCTGGCGCACCAGGGCATGCCCGTCGGCGCCTGCCGCCCGCCGCTGCGCAGCGCCCCCGCCGACCTGGCAGGGGCCTTCGGCGAGCTGCTCGACAGCACCGATCTGTAGACCCCGACCGGTCGCGGGCCCTGCGTCCGCCGGCGGGAAGGATCCGCCCGGCCCGAACCGACGGGCCGGGCGGATTTCGTCGCGGCGGCTAGCCTTGTGGCGTGGTCCCCATGAGTTTTCTCGGCATCAACGCCAGCGAATTCCTCATCCTCGTGGTGCTCGCCGTGATCTTCTTCGGGCCCGAACGCATCCCCGAGTTCAGCCGCAAGGCGGCGCGGGTGGTCTTCTACGTCCGCAACATCGCCAACGGCGCCACCCAGCAGCTCAAGGACGAGCTGGGGCCCGAGTACCAGGACCTCACCCTCGAGGACCTCAACCCCAAGACCTTCGTGCAGAAGCACCTGCTCGACGAGATCCAGGCCGACCTCGACGACGTCCGGAGCGATCTCGACGACGTCCGGCGCGAGGTGGGCTCAGCGGCGAGCGCGGCCACGAGCGCGACGGGCGCCGTGGACCGGGCCGTCCGCGCGCCGGACTCCCCGGCGCCCGGCGCTGCGGGATCCGTCGGCGCGGCGTCGGAGGCGAGGCCCCCGACCGCGGATGCGACGGCGGCCGCCGCCCTCGACGCCGCGGTGGGCGCCATGCGGGCCCGCTACGGCCTCTGCTTCGACCTCGACGCGACCTGAGACCTCGACGCGGCCCGATGCCGTCCGGCCGTCCGGCCCCGGGGCCGGACGGCCGGACGGCGCACCGCCGGTCAGTTCACCGTGAGGTTCAGCGAGGTGCCCTTGAGGCCCTTGCGGTGCGCGGTGACGATGGCGGCCAGGGTCTGGATCGCCTTGGTCGTCGGGCTGTTCTCGTCGGACAGGACGATCGGCTCGCCGGTCTCGCCGCCGGCGCTGATCCGCGGGTCGATCGGGATCTGGACCAGCAGGTTGATCTGGCGGTTGCAGCGCTCGGACAGGGCGTCGGCGGTGGCCTGACCGCCCCCGGAGCCGAAGAGCTCCACCGTGTGGCGCTCGTGGCAGTGCGGGCACTCCACCTCGAGGTGGCTCATGTTCTCGACGACGCCGAGCACGTGCTGGTGCAGCATCTCCGCCATCGTGCCGGCGCGCTCGGAGATCTCCGAGACGTTCGACTGCGGCGTCGTCACGACGAGCACGTCGGAGTTCGGGATCTTCTGGCCGATGGCCAGGGCGACGTCGCCGGTGCCCGGGGGCAGGTCGATGAGCAGATAGTCCAGGTCGCCCCAGAAGACGTCGGACAGCAGCTGCGTGACGGCCCGGTCGAGGATCGGGCCGCGCCAGGCGATGACCTGGTCGCGGGACTGCTTGAGCATGCCCATCGAGATCACGCTGATGCCCGAGACCGGCACGGGCAGGATCATCTCGTCCACGACGGTCGGCCGGGCCTCGTCGATGCCGAGCAGGCCGGGGATCGAGTGGCCGTAGATGTCGGCGTCCAGCAGCCCCACGGTCAGGCCCCGCTGGGCGAGCGCAAGGGCCAGGTTCACGGTGACGGAACTCTTGCCGACGCCGCCCTTGCCCGAGGCCACCGCGACGACGCGGGTGAGGTTGCCGGGCTGGGAGAACGGGATGACGTTCTCGGTGCGGCCGGCCTGCAGGGACTCGCGCATCGCGGCGCGCTGCTCGTCGTTCATGACCCCCATCTCGACCTCGACGCCGGTGACCCCGCGGACGGCGGACAGGACCTTCGTCACGTCCTGCCTGATGGTCGCGTGCAGCGGGCACCCCGCCACGGTCAGCAGCACCTTCACGGTGACGACGCCGTCGTCGCCGACGGAGACGTCGTCGATCATGCCCAGATCGTCGATCGAGCGGCGGATCTCGGGGTCCTGCACGGTGTGGAGGGCCGTCCGGATCTGGGACAGCATGGGGTTCTGCGCTTCGCTCATAGGCACGTGTCTACGTCACTTCCGGGGATCGATTCAAATCATCCGGACGATCATGATCCGTCGGGCCGCGCCGCACGGCCGACCGGTGCATCGCCGGGCGCGCACCGGGGCGGCCGGGGACGGCCGGGCCGTCGCCTTTCACGGGGCGTCCTCGCTCACTGGGCGTCCTCGGGGGACGGGGACGACTCGTCGTCGGGGCTGTTGCCGTGCTCGAGCTCGAAGAGGAGCTCGTGCAGCTGGTCGCGCAGCTCGGAGCGGACGAAGTCGCGGGTGGCCATGTCACCGATGCCGGCGCGCAGGGAGGCGATCTCACGCGCCAAGTAGTCCATGTCGGCGCGCGACTGGGCGTTGACCCGCCGGTCGCCGTCGAGGGAGGCCTTGTCGCGGGCCTCCTGACGGTTCTGCGCCAGGAGGATCAGGGGGGCCGAGTACGAGGCCTGGGTGCTGAAGGCCAGGTTGAGCAGGATGAAGGGGTACGGGTCCCAGTGGTGCCAGCTGCCCAGCAGGTTCAGCACGATCCAGGAGACGACGAAGACCGTCATCCACAGCAGGAAGCGCGGGCTGCCCATGAAGCGGGCGATCCACTCGGCGAACTGACCGAAGCTCTCCTCGTTGAACCGCAGGCGGCGTCTGCGGTGGAAGCCGGTGCGATCGCCGGGGGTGTTGAGACGGTCCTCGGGGCGCTGGGCGTCGGCCATCAGTCCACCTCCTGCTCGTCGGATCCGCCGTCGGGCCGCCGGTCGGGGCCGTCGTCGGCGCGCTCGCCGGGCTCGATCCCGTCCATCTGGTCGCCGCGCCAGTCGTCCGGCAGCATGTGGTCGAGCACGTCGTCCACGGTCACCGCGCCGACGAGCTGGTGCTCGGCGTTGACGACCGGCGCGATGACGAGGTTGTAGGTGGCGAAGTAGCGCGAGACCCGGTTCAGGTCGGCGTCGGGCGTCAGCGGCCGCATCGCCGTGTCGATGACCGTTGAGGCCATGAGGCTCGGCGGCTCGCGGAGCAGGCGCTGGATGTGGGCGGCGCCCAGGTAGCGCCCCGAGGGGGTGTCCGTCGGGGGGCGGGTGATGAACACCATCGAGGCCGCTGCGGGGGTCACCTCGGGGTTGCGCAGCGCGGCCAGCGCTTGGGCGATCGTCGCGTCGGGGGCGACGATGACCGGTTCGGGGGTCATCATGCCGCCGGCGGTGAGCTCCTCGTACTGCATGAGGTTCCGCACATCGGCGGCCTCCTCCGGCTCCATGCGGGCCAGGAGGTCCTCGGCGAACTCCTCGGGCAGGTCGTTGATGAGGTCGGCGGCGTCGTCCGGGTCCATCTCCTCCAGGACGTCGGCCGCCCGCTCGGCCTCCAAGGTGTTCAGCAGGGCGACCTGCTCGTCCTCGGGCAGTTCCTGGAAGGCATCGGCCAGCTGCTCGTCGGCGAGGGCACGGGCGACGTCGGTGCGCTGGGCGGGCGCCATGTCATGCAGCTCTCGGGCCACGTCGGCCGGGCGCATGTCGGCGAGCTGGGCGACCTTGCGGTCGGTGGCCTCGTCGGCCGCGGCCAGCGAGGGGGCGATCTCCGACCACGGCACCTGGAGGAGCGCGCCCCTGCGGGACGCGAAGCCGAAGCGCTTCGCGGTCGTCTCGCGCAGCGCCGCCCTGGTGATCTCCCACTGTCGGTTGCGGCTCCCGCGCATCGCCACGTCGAAGATCGTGGCCCTCTTCCCGTCGGTGGTGACGACCGCGCGGTCGAAGAGGTCCTCGAAGACGAGGGTCTCGCCCTCGCGCTGCTGGAAGCGCCGGGCGTCGATGACGCCCGCCAGCGACAGGCGCTCGGCGTCGATCGACTGGACGCGGGCCATCGGGACGAAGATGCGGCGCGCGGCGAGCAGCTCGACGACCAGGCCCTTGACCCGGGGCAGGCGTCCGGGCGCCCGGAACTGCGTGACGAAGTCGCGGACCTTGCCCACCTGATCGCCCGAGGCGTCCAGCACCGGGAGGCCCTGCAGGCGCGAGAGGAAGATCGAGGAGGAAACAGGACTCACGCATGAAGGGTACCCGCCGGGTCCCCGGGGGCGCCCCGGTGAGGCGGTTTGCCGTCGCGGTCGTCGTGGCGTACCGCCGGGCTCCGGGGGACGCCCGGACGGCGTCCGCGGGCCGGCCGGGCGTTAGCGTTGTGCCATGAGCTACCGACCCCGCCGTTCCGTGCTGTACATGCCCGCCGCCAACGCCAGGGCCCTGGCCAAGGCGAGGACGATCGACTGCGACGCGATCATCCTCGACCTCGAGGACGCCGTCGCGCCTACCGCCAAGCCGGCGGCCCGCGAGGCCGCCTGCGAGGCCGTGCGCAGCGGGCGGTACGGGTACCGCGAGCTCGTCGTGCGGGTCAACGCGGTCGGCACCGCCTGGCACGAGGACGACCTCGCCGCCGTCTGCGCGGCCGGCCCCGACGCCATCGCCGTGCCGAAGGTCGACTCGGCCGAGCAGGTGCGCTCCCTGGTCGCCGCCATGGAGCGTCTCGGCGCGCCCGCCTCGACGAGGCTGTGGGCGATGGTCGAGACCCCGCGGGCGGTCCTCGACGCGGACAGGATCCTCGGTGCCTCCGAGCGCCTCGAGGTGGCCGTGCTCGGCACGAACGACCTCGTCAACGAGCTGCGCGCGGCCTGGACGCCCGGCCGGGCCCCGCTGGCCCATGCGCTCCAGGCGGTCGTCTGCGCGGCCCGCGCCAACGGCAGGGTCGTGCTCGACGGGGTCTACAACGACGTGCACGACCGCGAGGGCCTCGTCGCCGAGTGCGAGCAGGGCTTCGAGTGGGGCTTCGACGGCAAGACGCTCATCCACCCGAGCCAGGTGGACGTCGCCAACGAGATCTGGGCGCCCGACGAGACGGCGGTCGCCGAGGCCCGCGAGCTGATCGCCGCCTTCGACGAGGCCCTCGCGGCGGGCTCCGGCGTCGCCACCTTCCACGGTCGCATGATCGAGAACCTGCACGTCGAGGCCGCGCACCGCACCGTCGACATGTTCGAGGCCGTCAGGGGCCGCTGAGCCGGCTGTCCGCGCCCAGTCCGCGCCCGGTTCACGGTCGGCGCAGGGCGGCACGGTGGCCCCGCACGCCGTGTCGACTAAACTTGAGTCCGTCAGGCTTAGGTTTCGCCCCGGCGGGCGGACCGGTTCCAGAGACACGAGGAGGGCCCATGTCCATGATGGGTGGCACTGCTTCCGTCCCCGGCCGTGGCAATTCGCGCCTGCGGCTCCGCTCGCCTGCGTCCATCGCCGTCTACGACACCTACGAGGACGCCCAGCACGCCGTTGACTACTTGGCCGACAGGAACTTCCCGGTGCAGTTCCTGTCGATCGTCGGCACCGAGCTGAAGAGCATCGAGCGCATCACGGGCGGCCTCAGCTGGGGCCGGGTGCTCGCGAGCGCCGCGATGAACGGCCTGGTCTGGGGCGCCATGGCGGCGCTCCTGTTTTACTTCTTCGTGCCCAATGTGAGCATCGCCCTCGTCTTCCTCGGCGCCATCGTCGTGTTCGTCCTGGCCAACGTGCTCACCTCGGGCATCAGCTACGCCATGACCGCCGGGCGGCGCGACTTCACCTCGAGCTCCCAGATCGTCGCGACCCGCTACGAGGTCATCGGCGAGAACGAGGTGGCCGGCCAGGCCCGCCGGCTCCTGACGGGCGGGCGCCCCGCCCGGACGGTGCGCGGCTCACCCGTCGTGTCCCGGCCCGGCGCCGGCTGGCAGGACGCCGCGCAGGGCTCCGAGCCGAGCCCCGACTGGGCGCCTCCCCGGACGCCCCCGGCCGCTCCTGCGGATCGTCCAGCGCCGATGGGCGGGTCCTCCGCCCCGGACCAGGCGGCCCCGGGCGGGGCCGGCCCGGACCAGGCCCGGGGCGGGCAGTCGGAGACCGGCCCCGGCTTCTTCGACCCCGCCGATCGCGGCGGGGGCCCCGCCTGACCGGCGGGCCGGGTCACCGGCGGGCCGTCGAGCCCATCCAGGCCTCGACGGCGGCCGACTCGCGCGGCAGCCGGTCGCTGAGCACCGAGCAGCCGTCGGCGGTGATGACGATGTCGTCCTCGATGCGCACGCCGATGCCGCGCAGCGGCTCGGGCACGAGCAGATCGGACGACTTGAGGTAGATGCCCGGCTCCACGGTGATGACCATCCCCTCGGCGAGGGCGCCCCGGCGGTACTGCTCGTCGCGGGCGTGCGCGCAGTCGTGGACGTCCAGGCCCAGGTGGTGGCTCGTGCCGTGCACCATCCAGCGGCGCCACTGCCCGCCGCCGGTCGACAGGGCCTCGTCCACCGAGACGGGCAGGATGCCCCAGTCCCGGAAGGCCCGGACGAGCACCTCGACGGCGGCGCGGTGCACGTCGAGGAAGCCGGCGCCGGGCCGTGCCGCGGCCATACCGGCCCGCTGGGCGGCGAGGACCGTGTCGTGGACCAGGCGCTGGGCGTCCGTGAAGGCTCCGGTGACCGGCATCGTGCGGGTGATGTCGGCCGTGTAGAGCGAGTCCAGCTCGATGCCGGCGTCCATGAGGACGAGATCGCCGGGGCGCACCGGACCGTCGTTGCGCACCCAGTGCAGGGTGTTGGCGTGCTCGCCCGCCGCGACGATCGAGTCGTAGCCGACGGCGTTGCCCTCGGTGCGGGCGTGCATGCCGAAGACTCCCTCGAGCAGCCGCTCGCCGCGGCGGTGGGCGACCGCGCGGTCGAGGTGGGCGACGACGTCGGTGAAGGCGTCGGCGCTGACCCGGCTGGCCTCGCGCAGCTGGCCGAGCTCCCAGTCGTCCTTGACCATGCGCAGCTCGTCGGCCGCGGTGACCAGCTCGTCGTCGGCCCGCGGATCGGCGCCGCGGGACCCGTCGACGAGCGCGGTGACCGCGGGGTCCGCCTCGCGGATGACGCGGACCGGGGCGTCGGCGCGCTCGAGGAGTGCCGGCAGCCGGTCGATGCTCTCCGTGCGCATGCCGCACAGCGACGACATCTCCGCCGGGGACTCCCGGGCGCCGACCCACATCTCGCCGTAGCGGGGGTCGGAGTAGAACTCCGGGTCGGTGCGCGGCACGCGCGGGTGGAAGAGCAGCACGCCCTCGCCGTCGGGCTCGATGACGAGCACCGCGTCGGGCTCGCGGTCGGAGCCCAGCCCGCTGAGGTGCGCGAAGGCCGAGTGCGGCCGATAGGGGAAGTCGCAGTCGTTGTTGCGTCGCTGGAGGCCGCCTGCCGGGACGACGAGGCGCTCGCCGGGAAACCGCGCCGACAGGGCCGCGCGGTGGGCCGTGGCGCTGGGTACCGACGCCAGCCGGGCCGGGGGCTCGGCGGGGTAGGGTGCCCAGTCCGCCGCGATGAACTCCTTGAACGCCTCCGAGTACGGCGACCCGCCCCGGGGGGTGTCCGTCCCTTCCCTGTTCATGCTCACCTCCATGGTTCTGAGCGTCGGTTCGACCAGTGCCGATGGTAGGCCGGTCGCGCCGACGACGGGCCGGGCGCCCGGGGCGCCGTGGTCAGGGGCCGTACGGGGTGAAGCCGGCCGGCCACTCGACGGGCCCGTCGCCCAGGACGGCGAGCGCCGCGACCGCGTCGGGGAAGGGGCGCCAGTGCGCCAGCCGCACGTCGGCCCGCCGCAGGGTGTCGTTGACGGGCAGCCCGGGGTCGGACAGGAAACCGGTGCCGCGCGCCTTCAGGAGGGCCTCCTTGGCCGTCCACAGGCGCAGGGCGTCGGCGTCCGTGCCGCGGGCCGCCCACCAGTCGCGCTCGGCGTCGGTGAACACCGAGGTGAGGGCGCGGACGTCCACGGCGCTGTCCCGCCCCTGGGTGTCGACCCCCACCACGGCCCGGGCGAGCACGGCGACCACGGCGTTGTCGTGGCTGATCGAGGCCCGCCATCCCGCCAGCCCGGTCGTCGGCCCGCCCCGCCCGTCGGCGCGCTCGTGCAGGATGACGGGCCCCGTCGTCCCGAGGAGGCCCCGTTCGGCGGCCGCGCGTCCGGCATCGGCGATGAGCTTCCGGGCGGTCACCATGCGCGCCCGGTCGATCTCGCGGCGCAGGCGGTGCAGACGGGCCAGCGTCGGCGGGTCGAGCAGCGCGGTGAGTTCGGGGCGGTCCCAGTCGGTCAGCGGACGGGACCAGACGATGACGGCCGCGGGGGTGTCGAGGACGACGAGCCCGGGGGCCGGTCCGTCACCGTCCATCGCTCTCCGATCCGTCGCCGAAGGTGCCCAGCGGGGCCAGTCTAGGGGGCGTCCGGGACCGTCGTGACGCGCGCACCCGCCGCGCGCCCGGCTAGGCTTGGCCCATGCTCGCCGATCCCGTTGCACAGCGTCGACTGCTCGATGTGGCCGCCCTCGACATGAAGGCCGTGCACCTGCGGCACAGGGCGGCGAACCTCCCCGAGGACGAGGAGCTCCGCGGGCTCCAGGCCGAGCGCGTCGCGCTGACCGAGCGCATCACCGAGGCCGACACCCGCCGAGGCGACGTCCAGATGGAGCTCGACCGCATCGACCGCGACCTCGAGACGGTCAAGGTCCGCCAGAAGCGCGACCAGGGGCGCGCCGACTCGGGCGAGGTCGTCGACCAGCGGGCACTGCAGTCCCTGCTCGCCGAGATCGAGCACCTGACCGGACGCATCAACGACCTCGAGGAGACCGAGCTCGAGGCCATGCAGGCCGTCGAGGACGCCACGGCGGCGCGCGACGAGTTCGTCGCCCGGCGCACCGGCATCGAGGAGCGGATGCGTGAGCTGCTGGCCAGTCGCAAGAGCGCCAGGGCCGAGATCGCCGAGCAGGCCGAGCGGCTGGCCGCCGAGCGGAGGGCGGTCCGCGAGCGGTTGCCCGCCGAGCTGCTGGCGCTGTACGACCGGATCGCCGGCCGCAGCGGCTCCAGCGGCGCCGCCGAGTTGCGCGCCCGGCGCTGCGGAGGCTGCGGGCTCGAGATCGACCCGACCGAGCTGCATGCCATCGCCGCCGCCGCGCCGGACGCCATCGTGCGCTGCGAGGAGTGCGGGCGCATCCTCGTCCGCACCGACGAGTCCGGGCTGTGACCCGGCGGGTGCACGGACCCGGCGCGCGCCCGCGCTAGTCTGTCCACGGACGAGTCGGCCGGACGGTCGCGGCGCCCAGGCGCTGAGGAAAGTCCGGGCTCCACAGGGCAGGGTGATGGACAACATCCACCCGGGGCGACCCGCGGGACAGTGCCACAGAGAACAGACCGCCCGAGCGATCGGGCAAGGGTGAAACGGCGGTGCAAGAGACCACCGCATCGCAGGCGACTGCGATGGCACGGCAAACCCCACCCGGAGCAAGACCAAGAAGGATGCCCCCGGCATCCGCGCAGGCGTCCGAGGGCTGCCCGCCCGAGCCTGCGGGTAGGTCGCGCGCCCGTCGCGGAAGCGGCGGGGGAAGGACGCCGGCAACGGCGTTCGCAGATGGATGACCGTCGGCTGCGTGCAGTCACAGAACCCGGCTTACAGGCCGGCTCGTCCGCTCCTCCGGATGAAGCATGACCGAGCGTGCGGAGCCGCACCCGCCGTCCGGAGTCGCCTGTGGCGGAGGCGGTGCGCGCCACGATCGGTGATGACCCTTAGGTTGTTTCCCTGATTCCTCCCCAGTTGTTTTATGCTGAGACTCGGCAGAGATGCCGCAGCAGCCACGGCCATCGCTGTCGGGGATGCACAAGTCCCCTGTAGCTCAGCTCTTGTGGTTCGAAGGAGAGCTGTCACCAATGAACGGACGTCGCCTCGCCGCTGCATCTGCGACGATGCTCGCGCTCACCGGGTGCAGTGCCGGCTCCCTCATCCCCGGGGCCTCACCGTCACCGACACCCGAAGTCACCTACGACAGCGTCACAGAGCTCCGCGATGCCGCCGTGGAGGACGGATACGACTGCCCCGACTGGCGGCAGACCAACGTCGTGAAGAACGCGGCACAGTCAGGGAACTGCTCCAGTGCGGACGTCTTCTCCATCTACCTGTCAGAAGAAGACGCGCAGCAGACCATCGACGGTGTGAAGTCGCTCGGTACCGAGGTTCACGTGCTGACTGGTGGGAACTGGATCATCAACGCTCCCACTGCTGAGTTGTCCTCCCTCAAGGAGGCGCTGGGTGGGACGATCGTCCAGTACTCGGGGACCGTGAGGCTTATTCACAGCGCCTGTGGATGACACTGTGACCAGGGGCGACGATCGCGATCTGGCCCTCCATGAATAAGCCTTCATGAACCGCCCCCGAGGGGGAGGTGCGGACCCTGCTCGCACAGGCCGGCTCGTCCGCCCCGCGGCGCGTGCTCGGCGACCGTTCGTCACCGGGTGGCACCATGGTGTGGTGGCAGATCAGGGTTCCGGGAGCGGGTACGAGCCGAGTCTCGGTTGTCTCACGTCCATGGCCGTCAGGATCCTCCTGCTGGTCGGCCTCGTCCTCGGGGGCCTGTCCTTCCTGCTGCTCTTCGTGCTGGCCCTGCTCTTCATGCTGGCCGCCAGCTACCAGACGGACGGGACCGGCACGTTCAACGACATGATCCTGTGGATCCTCGAGCGCGTCTTCCTCGACGGCCTCGATCCGCGGATGTCGCTCGGGGCCATGTTCGGCAAGGCCCTGTGGACCGGCATGTGCTCCCTCGGGCTCCTCCCCCTGGGCCTGGCGCTCCTGGCGCGCCAGGTCACCCGCCAGCTCTGGGAGGAGCCGCGGCACCATGTCCTCCGGCTCGTCGGCCTGGGCCTGTCCCTGCTGATCCTGGTCAACCCGGTCGGCCTCGTGCATGCGGGCCTGCCGTTCGGCCTCAGCCTCCAGGCCCTCACCTGGGGCCCGGCGTTCGTCCTCATCGGGAGCTGCCTCGACCGACAGCTGTTCGGCGCCGAGAAGCCGGTGTGGATGCGGTCGTGGTTCCGGGCCGGGAAGGGCTCTCCCGTCCCGGCCGGGCCCGTGCCCGCGGGCACGGGCCCGGTTCCTCAGCCCATGCCGATGGGGGCTCCCGGCCCCGTGCCGGCGCCCGTGGGACGCCCCCTCCCGCCGGCGCCCATGGCGCCGCCGCCCGGGCCCGCGCCGATCGGCCCGCCCGGGCAGTACCCCGCCCGAACGGGCCAGCAGGCCATGCCGCCGGCCCCTCACGGCGGCCGGCCCCTGCCGTACCCGCCGCCCACCTGGCCTCCGATGACCGGGCCGAATCCGCGCTGACGAGGCACGACGGCGCAGGAGGGCGGGACCCGGCGGGCTGATCGTCCGGGCCGGTCGGCTCAGTGGATGCCCGACAGGTCGATGCCGGCGGGATCGCCGCCCAGGATCGGTTCGCCGCTGCTGGGCAGGGTGAGGATCTCGGCGCCGGTCTCGGTGATCACCAGCGTCTGCTCGAACTGGGCGCAGCGCGAGCCGTCCTCGGTCACGACGGTCCAGCCGTCGTCCCACTGCTGGGTGCGGGCGCTGCCGATGGTGAGCATCGGCTCGATCGTCAGGGTCATGCCCGGCGCCATCGTTCGGTCGTAGCGCGGCTCGTCGTAGTGGAAGATGATGAGCCCCGAGTGGAAGGCGGTGTGCACGCCGTGGCCGGTGTACTCGCGCACCACGTCGTAGGCGAAGCGCCGGGCGTACCTCTCGATGACGCGGCCGATGACCGAGACCGAGCGACCGGGCTTGCAGGCCTTGATGGCGCGGTACATCGACGCGCGGGTCACCTCGGACAGCTTCCGCGACTGCTCGTCGACCTCGCCGACGTAGAAGGTGGCGCAGTTGTCGCCGTGCACTCCCTCGGCGTAGGCGGTGACGTCGAGCTTGATGATGTCGCCGTCCTCGAGCGGGCGCTTGTCAGGGATGCCGTGGCAGATGACCTCGTTGACGCTCGTGCAGATGCTCTTGGGGAAGCCCCGGTAGTCCAGGCTGGCCGGCCAGGCGTGGTGGTCGCACATGAACTCGTGGGCGACCGCGTCGAGCTCGTCGGTGGTGACCCCGGGGGCGATCCGGGCCGCGGCCACGAGGATGGCGTCCGCGGCGATGCGGCCGGCGACGCGCATCCTCTCGACGACCTCATCGCTCTGGATGTCGGAGCCCTCGTAGTCCTCCGGCTCCATCCTCCCGACGTAGGGGGGGCGGACGATGCCCGCGGGAACGGGACGCGTCGGGCTCTGAGGATACGGCTTCATGGCAGTCACGGGCCCAAGTCTAGGACCGGGCCCCGTCGCCGGACGCCCGGCTGCGGGTCCCGTCAGGAGACGACCTTCAGTCCGGCGATGCAGTCGCGCACCTTCTTGTCGCGGGCGGAGTCGCCGATCGTGACGCTGGAGATGAAGACCCCGAAGTGGTCGTCCGAGCCGACGTCGACGACGTAGACGTCCACGACGTCGCCCTCGACCTGCGGCAGATTGCTCATCGTGACGTAGACCTCGGCCTGCATGTGCCAGGCCTGGTGGCCGTTGACGGTGGTCGCCTCGTCGACGAGGTCCTTGCGGCCCGTGTAGCCCGAGTAGTAGCCGCTGGAGGCGTAGCACTCCATGGTCTGGTGGGCCGAGACGGTCGGGTCGGTGAAACCGTCGGTGGCGTTGAGGGCGCCCACGCTGACGTTCGACATCCACCCCGGGTAGACGTCGTCGATGAGCGTGTGGAGGTCGGAGACCCAGTCGAGGTAGAAGGACGGGCTGTTGTCCCAGCCCGAGATGTCCGGGGCCTGGAGCCCGCCGCCGGCGATGCCCTTGGAGGGCTGGTTCGTCTGCGTGCTGACGGTGGTGACGGGGCAGCGCTGGCTGGACTGGTGGGAGCTGGGCGTCGGCGTGGGGGTGCTCGTCTCGTCCCAGGCGGACTCGGTGGGTGCGGCGGAGTTGGTGTCCTCGGGGACGTCGCCTCCGGTGCCCTGGCCGCCGCGGGTCAGGACGATGACGACGACGAGGGCGACGGCGGCGAGGATCGCGATGATGGCGACGACGAACCCCCTGCCCCCGCCGCTCCTCCCGGCGCCGCCGGCCGCGGTCGGGGCCTCCCCCGGCGGGGGCGTGGCCGCGGGGTCCGTCGTCGTCGTCTCGGACCATGCCTGGCCGTCCCAGTAGCGATACCTGCCGGGCGTGCCGGCGGGGTCCGGATACCAACCGGGGCTGGGCATGCGGTCTCCTCGGGGACGATGAGTCGGCGGGCGGGCTCCCGAGCCCGGCCGCCGACCGGGACGGTGGACGGTGACTCGCCTTGGAGTTTATCGCCCGTGGTCCGGCCCGCCCGGCGCCGTACGGCCGGCACTGGCAGACTAGGGGTCATGGATCGCCAAACCGAGTTCGTCCTGCGCACCGTCGAGGAACGCAATGTGAAGTTCATCCGACTGTGGTTCTCCGACGTGCAGGGCTTCCTGAAGTCCGTGGCGATGGCCCCGGCCGAACTCGAGAGCGCCTTCGACGAGGGCACCGGCTTCGACGGCTCGGCGATCGAGGGCTACGCGCGCGTCTACGAGTCCGACATGATCGCGCACCCCGACCCGTCCACCTTCCAGTTGCTGCCCTGGCGCACGCACGCCAACACGGCCCGCATGTTCTGCGACATCTCCATGCCCGACGGCTCACCGGCGATGGCCGACCCGCGGCACGTGCTCGAGCGGGCCCTGGGCAGGGCCGCCGACAGGGGGTTCACCTTCTACTGCCATCCCGAGATCGAGTTCTTCCTCATCGAGAAACTGCGTCAGGGCGAATACGAGCCCAAGCCGCTCGACAACGCCGGCTACTTCGACCACACCACCATGGACGACGGCACCGACTTCCGCCGCGACGCCGTCATGATGCTCGAGCAGATGGGCATCTCGGTCGAGTTCAGCCACCACGAGAGCGCCCCCGGCCAGCACGAGATCGACCTGCGCTACGCCGACGCCCTGTCGATGGCCGACAACATCATGACCTTCCGCGTCGTCGTGCGCGAGATCGCCGCGAGTCAGGGCATCCAGGCGTCCTTCATGCCGAAACCGTTCACGGACGCGGCCGGCTCCGGGATGCACACCCACATGAGCCTGTTCGAGGGCGACCGCAACGCCTTCTTCGACGCCGCCGACGAGGTGCGCCTGTCGCGCACCGGACGCCACTTCGTGGCCGGCCTGCTGGCCCACGCCCGCGAGATCACGGCCGTGACGAACCAGTTCGTCAACTCGTACAAGCGCCTGTGGGGCGGCGGAGAGGCGCCGGCCTACGTCTGCTGGGGCCGGAACAACCGCTCCGCCCTCGTGCGGGTGCCGCTGTTCAAGCCGAACAAGCAGTCCAGCGCCCGCATCGAGTACCGCGCCATCGACTCCTCGTGCAACCCCTATCTCACCTACGCGCTGCTCCTCAACGCCGGGCTTGACGGCATCGAGCGCGAGCTGCCGCTGCCCGACGAGGCCGAGGACGACGTGTGGGCCCTGTCCCACAAGGAGCGCCACGCGCTCGGCATCGCGCCGCTGCCGCGCAGTCTCGACGAGGCGATCGAGGCCATGGAGTCCAGCGAGCTCGTCGCCGAGACCCTCGGCGAGCACGTCTTCGACTACTTCCTGCGCAACAAGCGCGCCGAGTACGTCGAGTACGCCCAGCAGGTCACCCCGTGGGAGCTCAGGCGGGGCATCGGCCGCATCTGAGGGTGAGGAAGGAGTCGGCCATGATGTTCGTCTGCTCCCGCTGCGGGGCCCATGAACCGTCCGCCACGCGCGCGCCCCGCTGCCGCTGCGGCGGCTTGTGGGGTCTCGAGCACGAGCACCCGCCGTTCGACCCCGCCGCGGTCGACCGGCGCGAGTGGAGCATGTTCCGCTACCGGGCCTTCATGGAACTCGACGACGACGCCACATGGCAGTCCGTCACCATGGGCGAGGGCATGACGCCGATCATCGACTTCGACGACGACCTCGCGCTGAAGATGGACTACCTCATGCCCACCGGCTCGTTCAAGGACCGAGGGGCGGCCGCGCTCATCGCGCACTGCGTCTCGATCGGGGTGGACCGCGTCGTCCAGGACTCCAGCGGCAACGCCGGGCACGCCGTGGCCGCCTACTGCGCCCGGGCCGGCATCGGCTGCGAGATCTTCGTCCCGCAGGGCACCTCACCGAAGAAGATCGACCTGATCCGGGCCAGCGGCGCCGCCGTCAACGTCGTGCCCGGCAGCCGCGACCACTGCGCCGACGTCTGCCGCGCGAAGGTCGCGGCCGAGGGCGTCTACTACGCCAACCACGTCTACAACCCGGTCTTCTACGAGGGCACGAAGACCTTCGCCTACGAGATCTGGGAGCAGCTGGGGCGCATCCCGGCGAACATCCTCGTGCCGGTGGGCAACGGCACCCTGTTCCTCGGGCTCGTGAAGGGCCTGGAGGAGCTGCTGGACGCCGGGCTCATCGAGGCGATGCCGCAGATCATCGCCGTGCAGGCCGCCGGCTGCGATCCGCTGCTGCGCGCGGCCGAGGCCGGGGCCTCGCAGCCTGCGGCGGTCACGCCCGAACCCACCCTCGCCGAGGGCATCGCCATCGGGGCGCCGATGCGCGGCGCGCAGATCCTCGCCTGCGCCCGCAGATACGGCGTGCGTTTCGTCCACGCCCCCGAGGACGAGATCCTGCCCGCCCGGGCGGCGCTCGATGCCCGGGGCGTCCACTGCGAGCACACGACGGCCGCGAACCTGGCCGCCTACTGGCAGTACTGCCGCCAGTGGGGCCCAACCCCGGACTGCCTGACCACCATGTGCGGGGCCGGCCTCAAGTCCGACCACTGACCCGCTCCGGGCGCTCAGGCGTTGACCGTCCTCGGGTCAGCGCGGACTGACGACCGGCAGCATCCGTGCGACCTCGGCGGCGTGCACGCCCGAGACGCGCAGCAGGTGCTTCTCGTGCGCCCGCTCCCACGTGAGGGCGCCCGTGCACAGGGCCCAGAAGGTGTCCGGGTCGGTCTCGACGACGTTCGGCGGGGTGCCGCGGTGATGCACCGGCCCGCCGCCGGGCGCCCTCAGCTGCACGGCCGTCGTCGGGGGCACCCGCAGTTCGATGCTCAGACCGCCGAAGCGCTCGCCGAGCACCTGGGAGCAGGCGCGCAGGGCCTGCGCCGCGCCCGCCCGGTCCGGGACGACGCCGCAGCGGTCGGCGAGCAGGCGCGCCTCGATCGTGAGCGCCCGGACGACGTCGACCAGCCGCACCGGGCCCTCCTCGGTGCCGACGGTGCCGCACCCGGCTCCTTCCAGGGCCCGCTCGCAGGCGTCGATCGCCTCGTCGGCACGGACGGCGAGACGATCCGGGTCCGTGCCGGCCATGAGCCCCCGTACGCGGCCGGCGCGGGCGGCACGGGTGCGCTCCCGGGCCTCGAGGTGGTCGGCGAGCGGCATCGCGGCGGCCCGCAGGGGGCTGGCGGCGGCCGCCGCCAGTTCGTCGGCGGCCAGCGTCAGCTCGGCGAGGGCACGCGGGTCGTCGCAGACCGCGGCCCGCAGCGCCCGCAGCAGCGCCACGCAGGTGCCGGCCGCCCTCCGTGCGGCGGTCTCGGAGCGAGCCGTCATGGTGTCCTCCTTCCGCTGCCCGTGTCGATGGTGCCCATCGGGGCCTGCTGACGGCATTGAGGCTACCCGCTGCTCCATCCGCCGCCGGCCATGCGGGATGGTCATGGGGCCTTGCAGCCGATGTCCATGGCGCTGTGCGCGCGGATCGCGGCGAGATCTGCGGCGAGAGCCTCCGCCTGATCGGACAGCAGGCAAGTCGTGGTCACTCGGATGGCGGGTTCGCTGTTGATTCTGAACAGTGAGCCTGGTGCGACGCTCCAGTGCTTGGCGAGCAGGTCCGTGCACAGACGCGCCTCGTCATCGGTCGGTATCCACACATGGAGCCCCGTGGTGTTCGTCCCGGTGACCGGGATCCCGTGTCTGCGGAGCGTCTGAAGAAAGATGTGTCGTCTTCTGTCATAGGTGCGTGCGGCATTCCTGAGGGCGTGGAGCGTGTGCTGGCCCGTCATGAGGGAGAGGACGAGTTCCTGCATGGTCCGAGGAATCCAGCCCGACGTGATGAGCAGCGTTCTGTCCAAGCGGTCGGCGGTCACAGGATCAGCCGACAGGGCCGCGAACCTCAGATCCGGACCGTGACTCTTGGACAACGACCGGATGCAGGCCCACCGGGTCGTGATGCCGGTCAGTGTCCTCAGCGGTGCACTGGTCAGATACGCGAGGTAGTCGTCCTCGATGACCAGCAGGTCCGGATGCTCGGAGATGATGGCGTGCAGCGCCGCATGGCGCTGCGGTGTCGTCCCGACCCCTGTGGGGTTCTGCGAGCGTGCGGTGATGATGACGGCCTTCGCGCCTGCTCGGATCGCCTGACGGAGCGATTCCGGGGAGATCCCCTCATCGTCGAGCGCGATGGGGGTCTTCCTCATGCCGAGAAGATCCACGAGGAGATGCGCGTGCGGGTATCCCGGATCCTCCACTGCGACGGCATCGCCTTGGGAGAGGGCCGATCTCAGGAGTCCTCCGACCGCTTCCATGGCTCCGTGGGTGAAGACGATGTGCTCGGCGGTCACATCATCAGCGGCGAATCCCTGTCTGAAGAGCTCTTCCAGTTCGGCCAGCCGAGTTGCGCTGTCCGGGCGGGCAGGAAGGGACACGGGCGTGTCATGGAGCGCAGGCAGGAGGGTGTAATCGGGATGGCCGCTGGACAGGTCCACTGACTCTGCGGGTCGGTCGATCGTCAGACGGCTGGGCGGATGGGCCCGGGCCGTGGACACGAAAGTTCCGCGCCGGCCCTCCGTGACGAGGAGACCGCGCTGGCGCAGGTCGCGGATGGCTGCTGAGACCGTCACAGGGCTCAGGTCCGCGAGCGATGCGAGCTCACGCACGGCGGGGAGCCGCTCGCCCGGCTGGCACTGGCCAGTGGCGATCGCGTCCTCGATGAGATGGACCAATTGTCGAGCGGAACGGATGCTGGTACTGTCAAGGGCGAACACGGATTGTATTGTATCAGATTTTATCTGATCTGTCACAGTATGGGGGGACATGGTGTTCGAGATGGACGTGGTGCTGGATGCACCGCTCGCTGCCGACTGCCTCTCAGAGGCCGCCTACTGGCTCTACTTCGCGAGTCCTAACATCGCTCGCTTCTACATTGATCCAGTCGAGCGTCGGCGTGTGCATGTCTGGAGCCTCGCAGAGAATGAGGAATCCGAGATCGATCGAAAGGTGAGGATGACGCTGGCACGGTTCGCTCAGTCGACAAATGTCATTGATGCGGTGCCACGACGTGTTGGGATCGAGTCGTCAGGTGAAGATGTGAGGGGGGCTGACCCGGCGGGTGCGGCGGATGCAGGGTTAGTACGACGACTCGGCCTCGCGGACACGGAGATCGGAGAATTGATGACGGCACTCGCAAGAGGATTCGATGATGAGTTTCGCCGTCTTGGAACAAGTATGGGGGCCTGTGAACGTGAATACTCGACGTTGCTGCCCATCGAGTTTTTCGAGAAGTGTCATTACTTCGACGCTTTTCCGCAGAACATCATGTATCCGACGATGATGCAGACGGATGTGGATGCTGCTGAAAAATTCAGCGACTACACGGTGAATCATCGTGGTCGGCCGCCGCGTGATTATTCTGGTTTTCAGGAACGTACGCATGTCCTCGCGCCAGCGGCGTGTTTCCATGTTTACATGGCGAATGAAGAAAAAACTTTGGAGGGCAACACTCTTGTGACCACGCGTGGTACCTGCTATCGGTACGAAGGGCGTAATGCGTCGACGTTGGAGCGTCTCTGGGACTTTCAAATGCGAGAAATTGTTTACTTGGGTTCGCGTCAGTTCGTTCGTGACTGTCGAGACGAGACACAGGAACGTGTTCTCCGACTAGTCGAACAGTGGGGCTTGAGCGGGGTCGTCGAAGCTGGCCATGATCCCTTCTTCCTCCGCGGTGAGCGTCCTGAGTGCGAGCTCGACCCGGACGCGAAGTTTGAGCTTCGCCTTGATCTGCCCTATCGGGATGCAGATTCAGCCTGTGCATCGTTCAACATCAGCGGGACTTTCTTCGGTTCGACTTCGAACATCATGTTGAGTGATGGTGGAACCGCATGGACAGGTTGTACGGCTTTCGGACTGGAGCGATGGGCATGGGCGGCTGTCATGCAGCACGGCACGAATCCTGCACGCTGGCCGCACGGATTGCGCGCTGTGCTGGAAGGAGCCCGCTGACGATGAGTGCTGTGAATGCAGGAAGCCAGCTGTCTGGAGACGTTCTTGTCGAGATTCGATCAAGCTCGTCCGTCTCAGTGAGGGTCATCAGTCCGCTCGGTGACCAGGCCGAACGACTGATTCGTGAACTGGTCAACGAGACTTTGACTCAGCGGGGCATTGATAATGTTCGGATCAAGATTCTTGATAACGCAGCGTCGGAATGGGCTGTGAGAGCACGGCTTGCCACAGCCTTCAGGCGTTGGAGGGAGCAGGGGGCTCCTCATGACTGACCACGTCATCTCTTTATATGTCTCAGCCACGAAGCCGGGGTACATTGAGCATGCACTGACAGTATCTGTCGACGAAGTTGTTGTCGATTTGGAAGACTCTGTGCCAAGTGACGAAAAAGATAGCGCACGAGATGTTGCCAGAGAGTTCCTGCGGGCTCATCCAGGCGTCGAGAATCTCATAATTCGGGTGAATCAACCTCGTGGTACTGCTCTGTATGATGACCTGAGTGCACTTGTTCCGCTCGGTTTGCGTGCGATTCGTCTTCCGGGGGCGCGGAGATTTGAGGATGTATCGCGATTCTTTTCGTGGACAAAGGAATTCGTGGATCAAAGTTCTGTCCGACTAGAATTGATGATCGAGAACAGGGAGATTTTTAGTGATATCACAAGGATTGTCGAAACTTTTCCGCAGGTGAAGGCACTGACATTTGGTGGTGGAGACTATCTGGCTGACATCAAAAGTGAGTCCCTTGAGTCCTTGTGGGAGGCGAAACGTCAGTTGGTCGCTGTTGCCCGTGAATGTGGACTGCCCGCATATGACACTGTATTCTCCGATTATCATTCGCGAGATCTCGTGTTCGGTGACGCATTGAGAGCCGCGAGTCTTGGTTTTCATGGGAAGAGTGTTATCCACCCTGCGCAGATTCCTGTTACGCGCGAGGCATTTTCCGACGCCTGTTCGTAGACGCTGCGCAAGGACCGGCTTCATGTGTGTCCTGTCCAAGAGGGGGCATTCTCTCCACTTGAGGCGATGCAGGGTGCGAGGGTAAGACTAAGTGAGGACATTCTGTGGGGTGGGGGCGATGGTTTTACCGTCATGGACCAGAAGAACCTATCGAACTCCACAGAGTCCTCGTGGTCGGCCCTTCACCGGTTCGGGTGATTTGTGGCGGGGCTCCTCTCAGGCGGGTCGTGGAGTATTTGGTTTCCCAGAAGCACTCAGGGTGTGTCAATGGATACCTCGGGCAAGGGGCTGCGGGTGTCTTGACCTACAAGCAATGACACCTACGAGAAGGCGTTTTATTGATGGCTGTTACGAATGAAATCAGAACTGGTGACCGGTGAAGTGGGCATATGATCACGAGTTGAAACGACGTGACTGCGTCTCGCGGAAGATTCGCGATATGGGGAGGCAACCAGGAGCGGGTGTTCTGGTTGTTGGCCGGCGAGTGCCTCACGGCGCGCTTCCGTCGCCAATCATCGACTCTTTTTGCCTTCGTGTTGTGAGAGCCATGCGCTGTCGACTCGATGGTGAATATGGGGCTGTTCACCGGGTCTGTGGCACGTACATCTTGCAGTTTTCGCCTGGACCGTTGGAGACGAAACGGATGGCAGTGCGTTTGGAGCAGGACCTATGGTATGGTTTCTTGGTCGATGTGGATGTTTATGATGGTGTCATTCCTGTCACCAGGCATTCTCTTGGTCTTCCTCCTCGTTCCTGCTATGTGTGTGGGTCACCGTCAAAAGAGTGCGTGGTGAAGAGCAGGCACTCTCGTCCGAGAACAATAGTCAAAATATGGATCTCCCTGATTGGAAGAGCGATTCTTCATAGGGCGCGTCCGAATGGGAAGATGCGAGGAGAGAACAGTAGTGAGTCCTAGGCGTGTGGTTGGAACAAGTCAGCAGGACATCAGTCTGGCGGCTGAGGCCCTTGTGCGCGGTGAAGTAGTGATATCCCCGACGGATACGCACTACACGTTGCTTGCTTCTCCTGCGCAGGAAGCTGGGTCCGCCCGAATATATGAGATCAAGAAACGGGACTCAGATTTTCCGTTGACGATCTTCTTGTCCGGCCCGGGTTTGTTGGATCAAGTTGCGCTCGTGGATGATCGCGTAAAAGCTCTGGCGGAAGATCTGTGGCCTGGAGGGCTTACGCTTATTCTTCCCAAGCGTCGTTCGAAAGTTCCTGATTATATCACGGCGGGATTGCCTACCGTGGCCGTTGCCTGTCATCGAAATCCAGTATTTGTAGAATTGTTGCAAAAAATCGGCGGCTGGGGTGTTTGTACTTCAGCGAATCTGTCAGGTCAGGGTGAGCAGTTGGTCACGTTCCGTCAGGCGGCTGATCAGCTAGGGGATAAGGTTTCTCTGATGGTTGACGGAGGCCCTGCGGTTTCTGATTCTGGTAATACCATTGTCGACCTCACTGGACGAACCCCACTGCTTGTCAGGGCCGGTCGGATCGCGCTGACGGATGTGCGGAAACACCTTCCGGATCTGGTTGACCGAACGAAAGACTACAAAACAAGGCTCAAGCGTCGGCAGCAGAGCGTTGCAACTTGGCACCCGACTCT
The DNA here is from genome assembly GCF_000426605.1 of Propionibacterium acidifaciens DSM 21887. Lineage (GTDB taxonomy): Bacteria > Actinomycetota > Actinomycetes > Propionibacteriales > Propionibacteriaceae > Propionibacterium > Propionibacterium acidifaciens. Next base: position 67,442 of record NZ_AUFR01000009.1, on the reverse strand, counting down.
TGCTGGAATGACGGCGCTGGTCACTGGGGCTGCGCGTGGACGTGGTTCTGAGCTTGTACGCGTTCTTGCTCAGTCAGGCGTGCGCACATTGGTCACGGACAAGAGCGAAACCGGAGAATCAGTGGCAGAGGAACTGATTGCTCAAGACTTCGATGTGGAGTTCCGTGTGCTGGATGCGACGGATCCTGTGCAGTGGGGTGATGCCGTGAAACATGTTCTGAAAAAGTGGGGGGGATTGGATCTACTTATAAATAACGCAGGGTATTTTGAGTCAAGGCAGCTTGATGAGGTTGACCGGCACGATTGGCAGCTCAGTTTTGCTGTCAATACATCGGCCGCCTTCTATGGAATTCGTGCTGCTGCGCCATACATGGGGATGCATTCATCGATCGTGAATGTTTCATCAGTGTTCGGGAAAATCAGTCGCCCTTATACGGGAGTGGCGTATGAGACCAGCAAGGGGGCACTGTTGCCTTTAACGCGTTCGGCGGCTCGTCATTTGGCTTCCAGCGGCATACGAGTGAATGCCGTTTGCCCTGGACTCATCCGTACGCCGATGACTGAGGATCTGTTCGTTGCGGGGAATCATGATGTTCTTGCTGGCATACCGCTGGGGAGAGCAGTTGATATTTTTGATATCATCGATGCTGTTTGTTTTCTCGCATCCCCGTTGAGCAGTTACGTGACTGGGACAGCCCTTCATGTTGATGGTGGTTTGCTCTGCTTATGAGCCTGTCAACATCAATGGCCACCGATGAGTCGGCTGAGTTCCTCGCTGAGGATATTGTTTATGCGCTTGCCGCGGAAGCCGCTGCAGAGTCAAAGCCAGGACTTGTCACAGCGTCACAAACGGCCAGCCACACGGATATGGATGTCTTCACGCTTCTGCGTAGCGCGTGCAGTCTTCGAGATACTTTTCGCGATGCGGCTTTGCTGTGCGCAAACCTTGATGTGGGGCAGGCTATAAATTCTTGCTCAAGCTTGTTCGCAGAACTACGTAGCATTGGGAAATATGGCGAACAGGTGATGTTCAGGGTCACTGGTGGAGTCAATACCCACAAAGGAGGAATTTTTCTCGGAGTTCTCTTGGCGGCTGCTGCGCGGATTGTTGTGGATCGTGAGCCTTTCCTCAATCCTTCGCAAGTATGTCTTGTGGCGCGGCAATTGGCGTTTCCTGCTCTGCTTTCTGACATGATCTTCTCCGATGATGACAGTGACTCCGTTGATCATCTATCGGGTGGGTTGAGAGCTTGGAGGATGTTCGGTGTGCAGGGGATCCGCGGAGAAGTAATCTCGGGTTTCTCCAGTGTGTTGAACAATGGAATTCCTGCTCTTGAGCTATCATTAAATCGTGGTGTGCGCATCGGGGCGGCTTTGACGCATACGTTGATTTCTCTCATGGCCGTGGTGCAGGATTCGACGGTTCTCAACCGTGTCAATGATCCTAAGAGGCTAGCTCTCGTGCAGGATCGTGCAAATGACATTTTGGCCAATGGAAGTATTTTCACGAAGCGAGGGAAACGACTCATCCGACGTGCAAATGGTGAGTTTACTCGATTGCGGATCAGTCCGGGGGGAGCGGCTGATCTCACTGCGGTCAGCCTGTATCTTCATTTGTGGTCGAGTCATGGCCGTGTGGCTTGCAAGAAGAATTATTCTTCTCTATGCGAGGGAGTCGATGGCCAATCTTTCTGGATCTGACCCTCTTCTTGGGCTGTCATCATGAAATAATCAAGGGGGGAAGAGGTTCAGGGGCTCACCACAGAATTGGTGCGCTTCCGTGTCGCTCGAGGATCTATTCATGGAGGCTCGGCGGAAAAACATGGTCCCCAGTGGTAGCCAGGTCTACTGTTGTTGTGAACAATCTTCTAGAAGTGTGTCCGCAAGGGATGTGGAGCCCATCCGTCGATGACGGAGACAAGTTTTCAGAGCTTTGACTGAAATGGAAATGACGTAAAATAAAATCGGTGGTTTCTTGGCGTTTTCCATGGGAGCGGATTCTTCTGTCAGAGAGTAGAGGCAAGATGACAGGACTTCTTTTTGTGCTCGTTGGTGCCTTCCTGTCCATTTTTGATCAGTTCGTGATAAACGTGTCTGCCTATCAGATAGGTCGGGATCTTGGCGCATCGTCAGTGCAGTTGGAGGCGGTGATCAGTGGTTATGCCTTCGTGTACGGGCTGGGGCTGATCACGGGAGGCAGGATCGGTGACAGGTTCGGCCGACGCAGAGTGTACCGGACTGGGCTGATGATGTTTGCGATGACCTCTCTGTGCTGTGGCTTGGCGGGGACCGCGACCCAAATGGTTGCGGCGCGCCTTGGCCAGGGGCTGTCGGGGGCAGTCATGGTCCCGCAGGTCCTGGCCCTGATCAGGGTGAATTATCTTGGGGAGGAACGCACACGGGCGCTGTCCTGGTTCGGGATTTCGTTGGGTCTCGGTCAGGTCATGGGACAGGTCTTCGGTGGCATGATCCCGAGTCTCGATGTCCTGGGTCTGGGCTGGCGGCCGATTTTCCTGATCAATGTTCCGGTGTGCTTGCTCGCTTGGCTGGGGTGTGGGCGCTGGCTGGTCCACGACCAAGGAGCGCCCGCGGTGAGGATGGACACACTCGGTGTGATACTTTTCGCGGCTTCGGTTGTGCTGCTCTTCGTCCCCCTGCTCGACCCGACCCGGCTGGAACGGTTTCCTGCGGGGGTCGTGCTGCTTGCGGCGGGGGGAACGTTCATCGGGCTGTTCATATATCACGAACATGCTGCAGCCGTGAGAGGATCGGTGCCGCTCATACCCTACCGGCTCTTCAAGTCGTCCGGGTTCGTGCTCGGTGTTTTCCTGAACGGTGCCCTGTACATAGGAATAATTCCTTTCTTCTTCCTTCTGGGGCTTTACTTCCAGTCCATCGTGCATCTCACCTCTTGGCAGTCCGGGTTGTTCTTCGTCCCGATCGGCATCGGGTTCGTCGTGGCCTCAGTGCTCGGTCCCGGGATCATGCGTGCGATCAGTGCTCCTCTGGTGCTCGTTGCCGGCTCCGCAACCAGTGCTGCGGGACTCGGAATCGTCATGGTCCTGGTGTCCCTCGGTGCTGCCCGTGGCTGGGCGTTTCTCGCACCGCTGTTCGTGTTCGGATTCGGGAACGGCTCCATTCTTCCCATCGTGACCGGAGTCGTGCTGCGTCATCTTCCGGTGCGGGACGCGGGGGCGGGCTCGGCGATCCTCACCACCGCCCAGCAGCTGTTCGGGGCGGTCGGTGTCGCCATCACTGGATCCATGATGTCGAACGCCGGCACGCTTGGGGCCACTCCCTCCGACTACGTCGAAGCGCTCTTCTTCCAGGAAATTTCGATCCTTGCTGCACTGGCGTTCGCTGCCATGCTGCTCAGATCGCAATCCAGGAGTCGTGATCCGGTCGACGGAGGAACGGGATGACGGTACGATCCTGCTGATTCGCCGGCCGTCTCCACAGGATCCGTCGAGACTCGTTCACCGGGGAGCTGACCAGATTCCTTTCTGTCGTTGGGCCGTTCTTGGGCATGAGGAACGAGTGTCTCCGGCGGTCCGTCCGACCCCGATCGGTGATCATTCGTCCTTGGCGGTCTCGCGCAGGTGGCACTTCGATCGCTGGACCGTCCCCGTGGCCACCGACAAGGTGATGGGCGGAGAGAACATACCGGCCAGACGGCCGCGCGGATCCAGCGGTGGCCGATGGTCCAACCGGGAGAGGCCATTGGCATCACGGCGGGCACGACGGATTCGTGCCAGTGATCCGGGGCCGTGCCTCCGTCCGAGGTCGCCACCCGCCCCGGCACCTCCCTCCACTAGGCTCGGTGCTGACCACCGCGGCACGGGCGCGCGGCGACCGGGAGGGGCCATGGCAGCACGCAGGATGACACTGACGGGTGTCCTGGCGCGGCGCGGGTTCACCGGCGTCGCCCATGCCGCGGAGGTGCTCGGCTCCCTTCCCGTCGACCCCGCAGGACTCATCGACGAGCTGTCCACGGCGGCCGACCCCGACCTCGGCCTGGCGGCGTTCGCCGAACTCTTCGAGCAGGCCCCCGAGCTGGTCGGCGAGATCATGGCCGACCAGGGATGGCGCCGCCGCCTCGTCGCCGTCATCGGCTTCAGCCAGGCGCTCGGCCACCACCTGGGGGCCCACCCGCAGGACGCCCGGGTGCTCGCGGCCGAGCCCCTCCGCTGGTCGGCCCGGGAGATCCTCGACGACCTGCTGGCCGACATCGGCCTGCCGGACCTGATCGGGGCCGAGCCGGGCGAGCTCGCCCGTGCCGTCGCCGGCGCCCCGGACGCCGCCGACCGGCTGCGCCTGGCCAACAGGCGCCATCTGGTGCGGATCGCCGGCCGCGACCTGCCGTCCCCCGACCCGGTGCTGGCCGTCGGCTCGGTCGCCGCCGAGCTGGCCGACCTGGCCGACGCCGTCATGGTCTGCGCCCTCACCATCGCCCGCAGCGAGGTCGTCGACCAGGCCCGGGCGAGGCTCGGCGTCATCGCGCTCGGCAAGTGCGGGGCCCAGGAGCTCAACTACCTGTCCGACATCGACGTGCTCTTCGTCGCCGAGCCCGCCGACGAGACGGTCACCACGGCGGAGGCCACCGCCATCGGCAACCTCATCGCCGCCGCCACCACGCGCATCTGCTCGGCCCATTCGACCTGCGGCACCATCTGGCAGGTCGACGCGGCGCTGCGCCCCGAGGGCAAGAAGGGCCCGCTCACCCGCACTCTCTCGGCCCACCGCGCCTACTACGAGCGATGGGCCAGGAATTGGGAGTTCCAGGCCATGCTCAAGGCCCGCCCGATGGCCGGCGACCCGGAGCTGGCGGAGGGCTTCTGCCGGATCGTCGAGCCCCTCGTCTGGCAGGTCGGCGGGCGCGACGACTTCATGAGCGAGGCCCAGGCGATGCGTCGGCGGGTCGTCGGCCTCATCCCGGCCAAGGACGCCCGGACCGAGATCAAGCTCGGCTCCGGCGGCCTGCGCGACGTCGAGTTCAGCGTCCAGCTCCTCCAGCTCGTCCACGGGCGCGTCGACGAGCGCCTGCGCCTGCGCGGCACCCTCCCCGCCCTGCACGCCCTGGCCGCCCACGGGTACATCGGCCGCGGCGACGCCTCCGAGCTCGACCGCGCCTACCGCTTCGAACGCACCGTCGAGCACCGCATTCAGCTGTTCTCCCTGCGCCGGAGCCACCTCATGCCGTCCGGCGACGACGACCGGCGCCGCATCGCCCGCTCCCTCGGCATGCACGAGGGCGAGGAGCTGTGGGATGCCTGGCGGCGCACCGCACGCGACGTCGAGCACCGCCAGCGCCGCATCTTCTACTCGCCGCTGCTCGAGGCCGTCTCGCACCTGTCCGACGAGGAGCTGCGCATGTCGCCGCAGGCCGCCCAGGACCGCCTCAAGGCCCTCGGCTTCGCCGACCCGCGCTCGGCGCTGTCCCACATCAGGGCCCTCACGACGGGGGCCAGCCGCACCGCCGAGATCCAGCGTCAGCTCATGCCCGCCATGCTCGGCTGGTTCGCGGAGGGCCCCAACCCCGACCTCGGCCTGCTCAGCTTCCGCCAGCTTTCCGAGGAGATGGGCGGCACGAGCTGGTACATGAGGGCCCTGCGCGACGAGGGCCAGATGGCCGAGCTGCTCGCCTCGATCCTGTCGAGCAGCCGCTACGTCATCCGGATGATCGGCTACGTTCCCGGCGCGGTCCAGATGCTCGCCGACGCCTCCCAGCTGGCCGTCAGGCCCCGCGAGGCCCTGGTCGAGACGATGAGCGCCGCCGCCCGCCGCCACGACGACACCGACGGGGCCGTCGAGGCGCTGCGCACCGTTCGCTGCCGCGAGCTCACCCGCCTGGCCCTCGGCGACGCGCTCGGCCTCATCGGCACCCAGGACGTCGGCGCGGGCCTGTCGTCCGTCATGGGCGCCACCATCGACGTGGCCCTGGCCATCGCCGCGCGCGAGCAGGACGGGCCGGTGCCGCCGATCGGCGTCGTCGCGATGGGCCGCTGGGGCGGCGCGGAGCTCAGCTACGGCTCGGACGCCGACGCCATGTTCGTCGTCCCCGACGGCACGGACCCCGAGGGGATCACCGTCGCCACCCGGGTCGTCGCCCGCCTGCGCGCCCTGCTCAAGGCGCCGGGCCGCGGCCCGGCCCTCGAGATCGACGCCGGCCTGCGCCCCGAGGGCAGGGACGGCGCCATGGTGCGCACCCTGTCGGGCTTCCTGAGCTACTACGAGCGCTGGTCGAGCACCTGGGAGCACCAGGCCCTCGTGCGCGCCGACCACGGGGCGGGGGACCGCCGCCTCGTCGAGGCCCTGCTGGCGGGCGTCGACCACCTGCGCTGGCCCGCCGACGGGCTGAGGCCCGAGCAGGTCGCCGAGATCCGCAGGCTCAAGGCCCGCATGGAGCGCGAGCGCATCCGTCGCGGCACCGACCCGCACCGCAACCTCAAGCTCGGCCCGGGCGGGCTGTCCGACGTCGAGTGGACCGTGCAGCTGCTCCAGATGCAGCACGCGGGCCGGATGCCCGGGCTGCGCACGCCCACGACGATGACGGCCCTCACGGCCCTGCGCGAGGCCGGTCTCGTGGACGAGCCCGACGCCCGGGCCCTCGGCCGGGCGTGGCGGCTGGCGAGCGCCCTGCGCGACCACACGATGCTCGTGAGCGGCCGCTCCAGCGACCTGCTGCCCTCCGACCCGCGCGACCTGGCCGCCATCGCCGTGCAGCTGCACCGCGACATGGCCAACGCCTCCGAGCTCATCGAGGACTGGGAGCGCACCTCCCGCAGGGCCTCGAACGTCGTCGACCGCATCTTCTGGGAGCGCGACTCATGAGACACCCGAGATTCCCGCAGCGCCCGCGCCCCGTCGGCGGGCGCGTCGTCCCCGGCATGACGCACGCCCCCGGCGGGAAGCCCGCGCCGTCCGGCGACGGCCGCGGGGCGGGCCACGGCGCCGACGGCTCCCTCGTCGTCTTCGGCGGGACGAGCGACATCGGCCTGGCCGTCGCCGCCGAGCTGCTCGCCGCGGCACCCCGCCCCGTCGTCCTCGTCTGCCGGCCCGGCGCCCCGCGCGTGCCCGCCGCGCGGCGGGCGATGCTCGAGGCCGGCGCGACCCGGGTGCGGATCGTCGACCTCGACGTCGCCGAGCTCGGCGCTCACGAGGCGGCCGTCGCCGAGGCCCTCGCCGGGCCGGTCGACCGCGTCGTCCTCGCCTTCGGCGTGCTCGGCGACCAGGAGCGGGCCTGGCAGGACGCCGGGGCCGCCGTCACCGTCTTCACCGTCAACGCCACGGCCGCCGTGAGCATCGGCGTGCTCGTCGCCCAGCGGCTGCGCGGGCAGGCCCGGGCGACCGGCCGCCGCGGGCGCATCATCGCGATCAGCTCGGTGGCCGCCGAGCGGGTGCGGCGCCCCAACTTCGTCTACGGGGCCTCCAAGGCCGGCATGGACGGCTTCTTCACCGGCCTGCGCGAAGCCCTGCGCCCCGACGGCATCGGCGTGCTCGTCGTACGGCCCGGCTTCGTGCGCAGCGCCATGACGGCCGGCCGCAGCATGCCGCTGGCCGTCGACCCGCGTCGCGTCGGGCGGGCCGTCGCCGAGGCGGACGAGCGGGGCCGCGAGCTGGTGCGGGTGCCGGCCGTCTTCGGGCCGGTCATGACGGTCTTCAGGCTGATGCCGCAGGCGCTGGCGCGCAGGATGCCCTGGTGACCGACGGGGCCGCGGTCGCCCGGTCGGGCCCGTGCCCGACGAGGGCGTCGTCGCGCGGGACGCCCCCGCGGCCGACGGGGCTCAGGGGAACTGGGCCGCGATGCCGTCCAGGAGCAGCCCCACACCGGCGCGGAAGTCCTCGGCCCCCGACGGGACCGGCGGGGCGTCCTTGCCGGCCAGCGGGCCCAGCTGGACCCGCTGCTGCTCCTCGTTGACGTGACCGATGACGAAGTGGACGAGCGTGCGGGCCCCGAGCCCCGCCCGCTCCGGCTCGAGCCCCGCCCCGGTGAGGCAGGCGGCCGGGCCGTCGGCGAGATCGGTCGCGGCCATGCCGATGGCACGCATCGTGGCGACGAGGTCGGCCGAGTCCCGGTGGGCCAGAAGCCTCGAGCGCAGCGCATCGGCCCACCCGGCCAGCCCGGCCCGCCACGGCCCTGCGGGCTCCTCCAGGCCGTCGAGGATCACGGTGACGAGCCCGGCCAGCAGGGTCTGCTTGTTGCTCACGTGCCAGTAGAGGGCGCCGGCCCTCACCCCGAGAGAGTCGGCCAGGCGCCGCATCGTGAGATCGGCCAGGCCGTACTCGTCGAGGATCGCCAGGGCCGCGTCGGTGACATCCGTGTCGTTGAGAGCCATGAGGTCAGCCCAGGGAGTCGTAGAGCCCGTTGGTGAAGGCGCCGAGCTCCTCGGCGGCAGGCCCCGTCGCGGTGACCTGGATGAGGCCACCGGTCAGCTCGCGGGTGCAGGTGACGGCCTGCGGCACGTCCTGCGGTGCACCGCAGACGGAGGCGCCGACCTCGGTCGTGTCGCTGGTCTTCTTGCGCAGCGACTCCAGGTAGCCCTTGTCGCGGGTCGCGATGAGCGTCACCAGGCGCGTGCCGGTGCCGTCGGAGTAGACGCCGGTCTGCATGACCGCCGGGGTGTTGTCGATGGTCGTCGGCGCCGGCGTGGGGGACTCCTGGGCGCTCCAGCCGTCGAACTGCGCGGGCAGGGCGAGGTCGTCGGCGGCCAGGGGGGTGGGGCTGTCCGACGTGCTCGCGGCCGGGGTCGACGGGCTCGACGAGGCGCTGGCCGAAGGCCCTGGCTCCGGCGAATCCGCGCATCCGGCGAGCCCCAGCACGGCCAGTGCCGCGCCGACGATGACGAGCGGATCCCTCCAAGAGCCCATGGGGCAAGTATGGCAGCCGTTCCGGACAGGACGAGGGACGAGCACGGACTCGCGGATACAAGTGAAAGTTCATATCGTGGCAGGTGCTCCTGCCGGACGGTTCCGCGGCGGTCCTGCCACGGCATCACGGGATGCGATGAGGCGAGGAGGATCCATGGCCATGATGATCGACGATGAACACGTCCTGACGACGGCCGAGGATGCCCGGGATGCAGGGGCCGTGGCCGAGGAGCTGCGCCGTCCGAACCCCGCGCTTCATGCGGGGAACCTGCCGCCGCGGATCGTGGAACTTCTTCTCCGGGTGCTCGACGCGACGGCCAGAGGAGGCACCCTCAGCGTGACTCCTCTTCCCGAGGAGCTCACGACGTCCACCGCGGCCAAGATCCTCGGCATCTCGCGCCCCACCCTGATGAAGATGATCCACGAGGGGCGGATTCCCGCCCATGAGGTCGGTACGCACCATCGTCTGAGGACCCAGGACGTCTTCGCCGAACTGCGCAGGCGCCGTGAACGCCAGAGCGCCGCCTTCGCGGTGGAGGGCGACGAGATCTGACATCCGTGCACGGGGTGTCCGGTGGGCTCGAGAGGACCCGATCGGGGGCGGCGTCGTTCTTGCTGGTGGGGTCCTCCATGCGGAACGCCGTGATCATGCGCGGCGGGCCCGTCCGACGAGCCGCATGAGGCCCGACGCGCCGGGGCCCGCCCCCGGTGGCAGGGGGCGGGCCCCGGACTCGGCCCGGACGGCTCAGATCTGGTAGTACAGGTCGAACTCGTAGGGGTGCGGGCGCTGCTGCAGCTCGGCGATCTCCGCGCGCTTCATCGCGATCCAGGTGTCGATGAGGTCGAGGGTGAAGACGTCACCGGCGAGCAGGTAGTCGTTGTCCTTCTCGAGGGCGTCGAGCACCTCGGACAGCGAACCGGGCACCTGGTCGACCTCGTCGTACTCCTCGGGGGGCAGCTCGTAGAGGTCCTTGTCGATCGGGGCCGGCGGCTCGATCCGGTTCTGGATGCCGTCGATGCCGGCCATGAGCTGGGCCGCGAAGGCGAGGTACGGGTTGGAGCTCGGGTCGGGGCAGCGGAACTCGATGCGCTTGGCCTTCGGGTTCGGGCCGGTGATCGGGATGCGGATGCAGGCCGAGCGGTTGCCGTTCGAGTAGACCAGGTTGACCGGCGCCTCGAAGCCCGGCACGAGACGGTGGTAGCTGTTGACGGTCGGGTTGGTGAAGGCCAGCAGGCTGGGGGCGTGCCTGAGCAGGCCGCCGATGTAGTGGCGGGCCATGTCGGACAGCTGCGCGTAGCCGTTCTCGTCGAAGAACAGCGGCTCGCCCCTGTTCCAGATGGACTGGTGGCAGTGCATGCCCGAGCCGTTGTCGCCGAAGACCGGCTTGGGCATGAAGGTGGCGGTCTTGCCGTGCAGGTAGGCGGTGTTCTTCACGATGTACTTGAACTTCATCGTGTTGTCGGCGCTGGTGAGCAGCTCGTCGAAGCGCCAGTTGATCTCGGCCTGGCCGGCGGAGCCGACCTCGTGGTGGGCGCGCTCGATGTCGAGGCCGGCGGCCAGGCAGCGCTTCACCATCTCGTCGCGCAGGTCCCCGTAGTGGTCGGTGGGGGCGACGGGGAAGTAGCCTCCCTTGACCCGCACCTTGTAGCCCTGGTTGCCGCGGTCCTCGGTGCGGCCGGTGTTCCAGGCCGCCGCCTCGGCGTCGACCGAGTAGAAGGACCTGTGGCCGTTGGTCTCGTAGCGCACGTCGTCGAAGACGTAGAACTCCGCCTCGGGGGCGAAGTAGGCGGTGTCGCCGATGCCGGTGGTGCCGAGGTAGGCCTGGGCCTTGCGGGCGATGTTGCGGGGGTCCCGGCTGTAGGGCTCCTTCGTGATCGGGTTGTGCACGAAGAAGTCGATGATGAGGGTCTTGTGCTCGCGGAAGGGGTCGAGCCAGGCGCTGGACGGGTCGGGCATGAGCGCCATGTCGGACTCGTTGATCGTGGCGAAGCCCTCGACGGAGGAGCCGTCGAAGGCGAGGCCCTCGGTGAAGACCTCGGGGCCGAAGCCGCTGGACGGGACGACGAAGTGCTGCATGACACCTGGCAGATCGCAGAAGCGCACGTCGATGAACTCGACGTGCTCGTCCTCGATGAACTTCAGCAGGTCATCGGCGCCTTTGAACATGTTTTCCCCCCGGGAGAGTCGAGCGGGGCCCGGTGCCCTGCTCGTACGGTGACGGGCATCACGCTACTAGGTGCGGGGCCCCCGGTGTTGCACGCGGGTTTCAGCGAGGTTACGGGGCCGGACCGCGCGGCAGGGATCGGACCGCGCCCGGCGGGCCCGCCGGATGTTCATCGCGGCCCGCGCCCGGCCGGCCCGTCCTCAGGATCCCCCTCTGCCGTGCGAGGAGGTCTCGAACAGCAGGTTGATCTGCTCGTTGGCCTCGTCGAGGGAGGACGCGGGGAGGCGCTCCGACCAGACGGCCTCCATCGCCGGGCTCATGATGGCCAGGATGTCGGCGCCGAAGTAGGACAGCGGGAAGTAGAAGCCGGTGCCGTTCTCGACGTGCTGGGTGAAGGAATCCACGGGCAGGCCCGTCCGCTCGAAGACCTCGATGGCCTTCTCGGTCGACGAGGCGATCGCCGGGAAGACGACGCCGTACGAGGCGACGATGTCCTGCGCCTCGGCCGTGCCGAGGAAGGCCACCCACTGGCAGGCCTCGGCGATCCTCGGCGACTGCTTGACGACCGAGTCGCCGACGCCGTTGAGCATCGACGCGTTGCGCCCCGACGGGCCCACCGGGGTGGCGGCGATGCCGACGTCGATGTCCAGCTTCGCGAAGGTGTTGAACATCCAGGCGCCGTGGACGACCATGGCCACGGCGCCCGAGCCGAGCTGGATGTCCTGCCCCGTCACGTCGGAGAAGGTGCCGTAACTGTTCAGACAGCCCTTGTCCACCAGCCCGAAGTACCAGTCGATGGTCCGCTGGAACCGGTCGGCGTCGTCGTACCGGTAACGGGTGCCCCAGGTCGGCCTGTCCATGTACGACCAGTCGCCCACCGAGCCGGTGAAGGGGCTCCAGGACGTCTGCCCGTCGCCGTCCCCGGCGTCCTTGGTGCCGAGGCCGTAGACGGCGACGTGGTCCTTGTCGAAGCCCTCCTCGTCGCCGCGCACCCCGTTGCGGTCGACGGTGAGGTGGGCGATCATCGCCTCGAAGCTGCCGCCGTCGTCGGGGTTCCAGTCCCAGTGCGCGACGTCCTCCTCGGTGTAGCCGGCATCGGCGAGCATGCTCCGGTTGTAGAAGACCGCCTCGGTGTCCCAGTCCTTGGGGCAGCCGTACTGGTGGCCGTCCTCGCCCTTCCACAGGTCGATGAGGCCCGCCTGGAAGGACGACTCGTCGACGCCCGCCCAGGCCTCCTGCTCGTCCAGGGGCACGAGCACGTCGAGGTCGACGAACTGGGCGAACTTCGAGACGTGGTCGATGAAGGCGTCCGGCCCGGTGCCGGCGATGAAGGCGGCGGTCAGCTTGGTCCAGTAGTCGTCCCAGCCGGTCTGGGTGATGTTGACCGTGATGCCGGTCTTCTCCTTGAAGCGTTCGGCGCAGGCCTCGTAGGCGGGCTTCTGGAGCGAGTCCCACAGCCAGTACTCGACCGTGCTGCCGCCCTGTGAGCCGGTGCCGTCGGAGGAGCAGGCGCCCAGACCCAGGGCGGCGGTGCCCGCCGCGAGGGAGGCGAGCGCGGTGCGGCGCGTGATCATGGGCGAGGAGGGCCTGCCGGTGCGGGGGATTCTCTCGTTCATCGTGGTGCCTCACTTGATCCCGGTGAAACCGATGGAGTTGACGATGCGCTTGGCCGAGGCCATGAAGAGCAGGAGCATCGGCAGGGCCGCCACGAGGGTGGCGGCCATGAGACCGGCCCAGTCGGTGCCGCTGGAGGGCGCCTGGGACTTGAAGACCGCGACGGCCACCGTGAGCACCCGTGAGGAGTCCGAGTAGGAGACCAGCAGGGGCCAGAAGTAGTCGTTCCACGCCGTGATGTAGGTGAGGATCGCGAGCGTCGTGATCGGGGCCTTGGCCATCGGCAGGACGAGTTGGAAGAACACGCGGATCTTCGAGGCGCCGTCCAGGAGGGCGGCCTCCTCCAGCTCGTACGGGATGTTCATGAAGAACTGCCGCAGGAAGAACACCGCGAAGGGCGTCATGAACATCGTCGGCAGGGCCATGCCCAGCAGGCTGTCGATGAGGTGGAGCTGCCTGATCAGCACGAAGTTCGGCAGCAGCGTGAAGATCGACGGCACCATGAGGGCCGCGAGGAAGACGCCGAAGACGACGTCCCGGCCCCGCCAGCGCAGTCGGGCGAAGGAGTAGGCGGCCATCGAGGAGAAGAAGACCTGGCCCGCCGTCACGAGTGTCGCGACGACGAAGGAGTTGCGCAGGTAGATCCAGAAGTTCATCGAGGCGCCGGAACCGCCGTCGGCGATCGCCTCCTCGGTGGACTGCATGCCGAAGACGCGCTCGAAGCCGCGCAGATTGGCATCGACCGGCAGGATCGAGGTCGGGCCGCTGGTCAGCCCGGCGTTCGAGGACAGCGCGGTGCGCAGCACCCAGTAGAAGGGCAGGATCGTGATGATCATGATGAGGATCATCACGATCCAGGCGAGGGCGTGCCCGACGGAACGGCGCCCGCCGGCCGGCTCGGCGGCCGGTGCGGTGGCGGCCTCAGAGGCCGGGCCGGTGGTGGAGATGGTGCTCATGGTCGTTCCTCCTCAGGCCAGGTCCGTCTCGCCGGCGCGCGTCATCCGGTACTGGAGGATCGTGATGGCGGCCAGCACGATGAGCAGTCCGACGGCCATCGCCGAGGCGTAGCCGAACTGGAAGCGCCCGAAGGCCATGTCGTAGATGTAGTACTGGAGCACGCGGGTGGCGTTGACCGGGCCGCCCTGGGTCGTCACGGAGACCGTGTCGAAGACCTGGAAGGAGCCGATCATCGTCATGATGAGGACGAGCGCGAGGATGGGGCGCAGCAGCGGCATCGTGATCCGCCAGAACATCGTCCACTCGCTGGCGCCGTCCACCTTGCCGGCCTCGTAGACCGAGTTCGGGATGGACTGCAGGCCGGCGAAGATGAGCAGGGCCGTGTAGCCCATGTGGCGCCACACGTTGATGAGCGCGATGGTCGGGATCGCGAGCGCCGAGGAGAAGAAGTTGACGCTCTCGCCGGTGATGGCCTCGATGATCTGGTTGGAGATGCCGAGGGTGTTGTCGAGGATCCACAGCCAGAGCATGGCCACGACGACGTTCGAGACGAGGTAGGGCGTGAGGACGACCGAGCGGACGAGGGTCGACTGGGTGAGGCGCTGCATGAGCACGGCGATGAGCAGCGCGAGGAGCGTCTGGAGGCCGATGTTGATGACGACGTACTCGAGCGTGACCTTGACCGCGTTCCAGAAGATCGAGTCGCCGAGCATGCGCTCGTAGTTCGCGAGACCGGTGAACTGCTCGGGCGTGAGCAGGTTGTACTCGGTGAGGGACAACCAGATGCCGCGGACCAGCGGCCACAGGTAGAAGGCGACGAGCCCGATGCCGGCGGGGATGATGAAGGCGATGCCGAGCACGCGGTCGTCCTTCGTCCTCCTGCCGGGTCTCGGAACCGCCCCGGTGAGGGCGCTCATGAGGATCCTCCGTTCGCCGTGGAGTGTGCTCGGATCGCCGGCGCGCGGTCCGGGCCGAGGGCGGTCGCGCGCACGAGCAGAAGGTGGTCCGGGTGGATGGAGGGCAGGGACAGGCCCGTCGCCGACAGATAGGCGCCGGGCAGGACGACGCCCTCGGGGCGGGTCCAGGGGGCCCCATAGCGCAGCTCCTCGCCGAGCGGCGTCTCGAGCCGCACGTGATAGGTGCGCGCCGGGTCGAGGCCCGGCAGCGGGCGGGGCGCGGCGGGCCACGAGAGCGGCTGGCCGAGGGCCGCGATCTCGTAGAGGGCGTCGGAGCCGTCGGCCGCGACGACGCCCTGGATGCGCAGGGGCTCGTCCTCGTCGAGGTCGGCGTGGACGAGGACGCCGGAGTGCAGCAGGGGGCGGAGCCGCTTGTGCAGGGCGATGAAGGAGGCGAGGGCGCGCCGCTCGGGCTCGGGGGCCGACAGCAGGTCGAACTCCACGCCCATGTGGCCCCACAGGGCCGTGCCGGCCCGGAAGGAGATGTCCAGTTCGCGGCGGGTCGTGTGGTCCCGGCGGTTCCCCACGTGGGTGCCGACGAGCTCGGGCGGCAGCAGCAGCATCGTGCCGCGGTTGATGTCGTGGCGGTCGTGGGCGTCGTTGCAGTCGCTGGCCCACACGCGCTGGACCCGCTCCGTGACGCCGAGGTCGATGCGCCCGCCCCCACCGGCGCACGACTCGATCTCCAGCCCGGGGAAGCGCCCGTGCAGGGCGTCCAGGAGCCGGTAGTAGGCGAGGGTCTGGTCGTGGACGGCGGGGGCGCCGCAGCGGGTGCCGGCCGCCTGGTGCCCGGCGGTGAGCAGGGGCGAGTTGTGGTCCCACTTGATGTAGGCGATGCCCAGTCGCTCGACGAGCCCGCTCATCGTGTCGCGGAGGTGGTCCCAGGCGCCGGGGGCGGTGAGGTCGAGGACCCGCTGGTTGCGGTGCTCGGGGGCGCCGCCCGCGCCGTCGGAGAGGATCCAGTCGGGGTGGGCCCGGGCGAGGTCGGAGTCGGCGTTGACCATCTCGGGCTCGAACCACAGGCCGAACTCCATGCCGAGGCCCCGCACGTGCTCGGCCAGCGGCTCCAGCCCCTGCGGCCAGGCGTCGGGGGAGACCCACCAGTCGCCCAGGCCGGAGCGGTCGTCGCGGCGGGAACCGAACCAGCCGTCGTCGACGACGAAGCGCTCGACCCCGAGGGCGGCGGCCTCGTCGGCCAGGGCCGTGAGGGTGCCCAGGTCGTGGTCGAAGTAGACGGCCTCCCAGGTGTTGAGCAGCACGGGGCGGGGCCGGGCGGGGTGCGAGGGCAGGGAGCGCAGCCAGGCGTGGGCGCGGCCGGCGAGCTCGTCCAGGCCCTCCCCCCAGGAGAAGACCGCCCAGGGGCACGTGTAGGACTCGCCCGGGTCGAGCACGACCTCGCCCGGGTGGAGCAGCTCGCCCGCCCCGAGCAGGCGCAGGCCCTGGGAGGTGTTGAGGGCGACCGAGCGGGTGTTCCCGGACCAGGCCGGGTGCACGCCGTGGACGGTGCCGGAGCGCCAGCCGAAACCGGTGCGTCCGGCGGCCAGCCAGGTGGCGGCGTCGTGGCCCGGGCGGCCCTCCCAGCTCTCGCGCAGTCTGGTGCCGGCGGTGAAGGGCGTGCGCACGAGACGACGCTCCCGGCCGTGGTGCCCGGCCATGTCGAGCAGCTCGGACGCATCGGCGGGGACCGGCAGGACGGGGGTGACCTCGCCCACGACGAGGGGTGAGCCCTGGGGGCCCCGCCCGTCGGTCGCCCGGTTCGTGACGGTGACGCGGACGCGGACGAGCCCGCAGGCCTCGAGGCGCAGTTCGGTGGCCACGCCGATGGCATGGACGGGGTCGGCGCCGACCGAGCGCACGACGTCGGCGCCGGCCTCGGCGGCCACCGCATGGGCGATCCCGGTCACGTGGGCGGAGAAGGCCGAGCCGTCCTGGCGGTGGAGGAGCAGTGCGGGGCGCCCCGCCCAGCCCAGGTGGGGCAGCGGCAGGACGGGCAGGTCGTTGGTGATCCAGGTGCTGTTGTCGCCGGTCGACGTCGCCTGCGCCGTCGCGAGGTCGGTGAACGCCGCGCCGTCGAACGGCCCCAGGTCCGTGCCCCAGTGGCGGACGACGGGGAAGCGGTCCGTCGGCAGGTCCAGGACCAGCGAGGTGCCGGCTCGGCGCAGATGCACGGTCATGACAACGATGTCCTCGTCTCAGGACCCCTTGTGAGGGGTGCGGAGCGCGGTGCCCGGCGGCGGGAGCCGCGTGGGCACCATGATAACCGGTGGGCCGATGGTGGGTGCGCGTCTCACCACGTGGCGGTTCACCCCGCCGGTTCACTGTGCGGAGCCGGTGGAATGACGAGCGATCTCCGCACAGTGAACGGGCCGGGACGGCGTTCCGCTGCGCGCGGGCGTGGACTTTCGGGGCCGATGACCGACATCGGGAAGAAACGGCGCTCCGCTGCGCGCGGGCGTGGGGGGCGGCAACATGTCAGTGGGCCGCCGTACCCTGTTCGTGAAGTGAAGCGCGGGCCGGGCGAGCACTGACACGGCAGGGCGGCCGCCTGCGCCCACGACGCCCCGCACGAGCATGAAAGCGAGCAGAGTGCACGAGACGATTCCGCAGCCGTACCGCCTGTCCTTCCTCGTCGGCGGCCTGTTCGCCGAGGAGTCCAGGGTCGCCGCCCGGCTCCACGGGGAGCTGGGCGACTGGGCGGCTGCCCGCCGGGCCCTCGACGAGGGCAATCTGCTCCACGCCCGCACGCACGCCACGGCGGTGCGGCTCGCCCGGGAGCTCGTCCAGCGCATGGCGACCCTGAGCGACGAGGAGACGGCGCACGTGGCCACGGCGCCCGGGCCCGACCACAGGCACCTCATGTGGGTCGCGTTCTGCCGCCGGTACGCCTTCGTCGGCGAGTTCGCGCAGGAGGTGCTGCGCGACGGCTTCCTCCTCGGCGCTCCCGCGTTGGGGGCCGAGGACTTCGAACGCTTCTGGGCCGCGAAGGCGTTGTGGCACCACGAGCTCGATGCGGTCAAGCCGTCCACCCGGTCCAAGCTGCGCGTGAACCTGTTCCTTGCCATGCGCCAGGCGGAGCTCCTCGACGACGGCCGGATCCTGTCTCCGCTGCTGTCGTGCGAGGTCGCCTCCTTCCTCCGCGCCCGCACGCCGAGCGATCTCCGGTTCTTCCCGGTGGAGGACGCGCTGGTGGGGAGCCCGGCATGAGCGAGCGCAACCTGGCCGAGGAGGAGCAGCGTGTTCTGGCGGTGCTCTCGTCCCGGCGCTTCCAGCGGATGAAGGGCTTGGGCCGTGAGGTGCCCTTCTTCATCTGGGCCTATCCACCCGAGTGGGAGCTCGAGGTGGCGGCCGCCGCCGGCAGAATCCGGACCGCGCTGCAGACCGAGCAGGGCCTGACCGTCATCACCATCGACCTGTTCGAGCTCGCGATCGGCATGCTGGGGGAGCGCGGCGTCCTCGATCGGCTCGACGAGCTGGAATCCCGCCGTTGCAAGAGCGACTTCCAGCATGATCTCCAGCGGATGCTCGACCCCGAGAAGCACATCGCCCCGGCCATCAGGAAGCGTCTCGACGCCCAGCCGGACTACGACATCCTCTTCCTCACCGGCATCGGCAAGGTCTTCCCCGTCATCCGCACCCACACCGTGCTGAACAATCTTCAGACGGTGGCCTCGAGCCGGCCGATGCTGGTGCTCTTCCCCGGCGAGTACCGTCAGTCGGCCACCCTCGGCTCGGCCCTCGTGCTGTTCGGCAGACTCTCCGACGACCAGTACTACCGGGCCAAGAACATCCTGGAACAGGAGCCAGCATGAGCGACGTCACGATCGGCAGCATCTTCGCCAAGGACATCGCCCGTCCGATCGAGGGCGTCATCAAGGCCGACGACGCCGAGCATCTGGCGACCGAGATCGACGAGTACGTGCTCACCGGCGAGACCGCCGCCGCCCTGTCCGATCTGCTGGAGGCCTACACCGCCCCGGTCTACGGCGGCGGCAACGGCGTGTGGATCTCCGGTTTCTTCGGCTCCGGAAAATCGCACCTGCTCAAGATGCTCGCCCACCTGCTGGGCGATGTGCCGGGCCAGGATCATCCTCGTGGGTCGGTCGTCGACGCCTTCACCGCCAAGGCCGAGGGCGATTCCATGCTCGCCGCCTCGCTGGCGAGGGTGGCGCGCATTCCCGCCACCTGCCTGCTGTTCAACATCGACCAGAAGGCGCCGCTCATCGACAAGAACCAGACCGACGCCCTGCTGCAGGTCTTCGTCAAGGTGTTCAACGAGGCCCGCGGCTACTACTCTGGCGAGCCGTCGGTGGCCCGCTTCGAACGCGACCTCGACCGCCGCGGCCTGCTGGGGCGCTTCCGCGAGGCCTTCGCCGAGATCGCCTCGGTGCCCTGGGAGCAGGGCCGCGAGGAGGGCATCCTGCAGGAGCGCAATGTCACGCAGGCCTGGGCGAAGGTGACCGGGGAGCCGCCCACCGAGAACATCCTCGCCCGCTACGAGGAGCGGTTCACCCTGTCCATCGAGGACTTCGCCGACGAGGTCGCCCAGTGGCTGGCCGAGCGCCCCGCGGATCGTCGGCTGCTGTTCCTGGCCGACGAGGTGGGCCAGTTCATCGGCTCCGACACGAAACTCATGCTCAACCTCCAGACCATCGTCGAATCCCTCAACACGAAGTGCGGCGGCAGGGCGTGGGTGTGCGTCACCAGCCAGGAGGACATGGACGGGGTCATCGGCGACCGCACCACATGGCAGGCCAACGACTTCTCCAAGATCCAGGCCCGCTTCGCCACCCGCATGAAACTGACCAGCCGCGATGTCGAGGAGGTCATCGAGAAGCGCCTGCTCGGCAAGAACGCCGACGGCGAGGCCGAGCTCGACGCGCTGTACGACGCCCAGCGCGCGAACTTCCGCACCCTGTTCGACTTCGCGGACGGGGCCAAGACCTACCGCAACTATCAGGGCCGGGAGCACTTCACCGGCAGCTATCCCTTCGTGCCCTACCAGTTCCCGCTCTTCCAGGCGGCGCTGGTCGGCCTGTCGGGGCACAACGTGTTCGAGGGCCGCCACGCCTCGGTCGGCGAGCGCTCCATGCTGGGCGTCATCCAGGACGTGGCGAAGGAGCTCGCGGACGAGCCCGTCGGCGCCGTGGCGCCCTTCGACCTCATGTTCTCGGGCATCGGTCAGACCGTGAAGGCCGCCGCGATCCGCAACATCCTGGAGGCCGAGAAGCAGCTGCCCTCCGGCTCCGAGACCTCCACGATCGCGATCCGCCTGCTCAAGGCCCTGTTCCTCGTCAAATACGTCGACGGCTTCACCGCAACGGCCCGCAACCTCACCGTGCTGCTCTACGACCGCTTCGACCAGGACATCGCCGGGCTCACCAGCAGGATCACCGGGGCCCTCGACCTGCTGGAGGGGCGGAGTTATGTGCAGCGCGCCGGTACCGCGTACGAATACCTGACCGACGAGGAGCAGGAGATCGAGCAGGAGATCAAGAACACCGACATCGGCCCGGCGGAGGTCTCCAAGCTCCTGTCCACGATCATCAGTGACGACGTGGTGAAGTCCACGACCTTCCGCCACACGCCGACCGGACGCGACTTCAAGTACGAGCTGCGGCTTGACGACGTCCTCTACAGCCGCGCCCATCCGCTCGCCGTCCACTACGTCTCCCCGGCGCTGGGGCAGCCGCGCGAGGTCGTCATGGCGCAGTCCATGGGGCGCGACGAGGTACGGGTGCTGCTGCCCGACGACCCGCGGCTGTACGCCGACCTGCGCCTGCACGTGCAGACGGACAAATATGCGCGGCGCCGGCGCTCCTCGTCGCTGACCGAGACCCAGCGCCACATCCTCGACGCCAAGAGCCGACTCAACCAGGAACGCCGCCGAGAGCTGGTCGGACGGGTCAGGGAGGCCATCGAACGGGCCGAATTCATCATCAACGGAGCCCAGATCAATGTGCGGGCGGTCGGCCCGAAGGACCGCATCGACGAGGCCATGGCCCAGCTCGTCGACCGCACCTACACCCAGCTCTCGCTCCTGGACGGGATCAACTACGCCGAGCCGGACATCACCCGGTTCGCCGAGGAGGATCCCGCCATGATCGACCGCGGCGAGGACAGGCTCCAGCCGGCGGCCGACGAGGTGGTGGCCTTCATCACCGCCCAGCACCGGCTCAATGCCACCGTCACCGTCAGGGGAATCGTGGAGAGCTTCGAGGACAAGCCCTACGGCTGGCCGCTGGCGGCGATCCTGTGCGCCGTCACCAGGCTGTGCACCACATCGCAGGTCGCGCTCTCCCTGGACGGGCGCAGGCTCAAGCGCACCGAGCTTCCCGAGGCCCTGTGCAACGGTCACAAGCACGCAGGCATCGTCGTGACCCGGCAGCGCCGGTTCGACCCGGCCGCGGTGCAGCGCGTTCGCGCCTTCGCCCAGGAGTTCTTCTCCCGGGGCGAGCTGCCGGCCGATCCCTCGGAGCTGGCATCCCAAGTCAAGAGTGCCCTTGCCGAGGAGCGCCGCGATCTGCGGACGACGCACGACGCCTACGCCGGCACGTACCCGTTCATGAGGCTGCTCGACGAGCCCCTCGCTCTGCTCGACCGGACCCTCGAGAAGCCCACCGAGTGGTACCTCGAGGAACTACCCGCCCATGCGGACGATCTGCTGGACGCCAAGGAGAACGCCATCGACCCGGTGCGCCACTTCCTGGCCAGCCCCCAGAAGGGCATCTACGACGACGCGATGCGGCTGGTGGGCGCCAACCGCGACAATCTCGCCTATCTCCATGACGGGCAGGCCGAGAGGGTCCAGGCCCTGCTGGACGATCCGCGGATCCTGCGCGGGCAGGGCATCAACCGGCTCAAGGAGACCGCAGCGGCGCTGCGGAGGGGTCTCGGCCGGGTGCTCGACGACGAGCGCGAGAAGGCCGCCGCCGTGGTCAACGCACGGGTGGCGGCCATCCGCGGCAGCGCCGCCTGGGCCGAGACCACCGACGAGGCCCGCGCCGGGGTCGAAGATGCGGGCAGCAGCGTCCAGGTCAGGATCGCCGATGCCGCCTCGGTGCCGCTCATCCGCCAGATCGCGAACGACTTCGACGAGGACGGCTACACCGAACTGCTCTCACTCGTCGAGACGGCCCGCCCGCACCGGGAGCAGGGCTCTGACGAGCCGGCCGCCCCGCCCCGGCCCATCGTCCCGATCCGTCGCCTGCCGAGGCCCCGGGCCAGGCTGCTGCGCACCACCGCCGACGCCGACGCCTACCTCGAGGAGCTGCGCGCCATCCTGCACGAGGCCATCGACTCCGGGAAGCAGGTCTCGCTGTGATCGACACGAAGAAACTCGAAGCCTTCGCGGCCTCGGCCCGCAGCGGGCTCATCGCAGAGGTCGAGGCCCGGCTCATGGCCGCGCTCGCCCCGGCCTCGACCGCACGGGTCGAGGCCCCCGGTGCGGTCGGAGAACTCGAGGACGCCATCGCCCGCCACGGCGGGGGCCGGGAGGGGCGACGGCGCATCGTCGAGGAGCAGGCCTACGCATGGTTCAACCGGATCGTCGCCCTGCGCTTCATGGACGCCAACCGGTGCACGCCCACGCCCGTCGTCTCGCCCGAGGCGGGCCGAGCGAGCGGCCAACCGGCAGTGCTGGCGGCGGCCAAACGCGGCGAGTTCGACCCCGATGTCTTCACCCGCCCGGCGCAGGTGGAACGCATCACCGGCCTGCTCGACGGAACCCTGACCAGCCACGACGCGCAGGGCGAGGCCTACGGGCTGATCCTGGCCGCCCACTGCGCCTTCTGGCACCGGGCCATGCCCTTCATGTTCGCCGCCGACGGCAGCTTCACGAGCCTGCTCATGCCCGGCAACCTGCTGGCCGACGGCTCGGTGCGGGCCACGGCGGTCGAGACCCTCACGGTCGAGGACTGCCAGGACGTCGAGGTGATCGGCTGGCTCTACCAGTTCTACATCTCCGAACGCAAGAACGAGGTCTTCGCCGGCTTCAAGAGGAACAAGAAGGCCGGCCCCGACGAGATCCCCGCCGCGACCCAGCTCTTCACCCCGGACTGGATCGTCCGCTATCTGGTGCAGAACTCTGTTGGCCGTCTGTGGCTGCTCAACCACCCCGAGTCGGCCCTGGGCGGTCGGATGGAGTACTACATCGAGCCGACCGGCGAGGAGGACTTCCTGCGGATCGAGCGGCCCGAGGAGCTGACGGTGATGGACCCGGCCTGCGGTTCGGGGCACATGCTCACCTACGCCTTCGACCTGCTCTACGAGATCTACGAGGAGGAGGGCTACGCGCCCTCCGAGATCCCCGAGCTGATCCTCACCCACAATCTGCGCGGCACCGAGATCGACGGCCGCGCCGGGGCGCTCGCGGCGTTCGCGCTCATGATGAAGGCCCGGGCCCGGCAGCGCCGCTTCCTGCGCACGCACGTCCAGCCCCGGATCCGTGTCATCGAGTCGGCCGAGTTCACCCCGGACGAGCTGGACCGCCTCGTCAGCGCCGGCGGCGACCGCCGGGCCGAGGAGGACTTCTGGCAGTGCTTCCGCCATGCTGACATGCTGGGCTCACTGATCAGCCCCGACTCCGAGACACTGGCAGTTGCCAAGGCGCAGGCGGAAGATCTCGACTCTGACACTCTGGTCGGTGCGAACCTGAGAGAACGCGCCGAACAGGTGCTGTGCCAGGCCGAGTACCTCGCCCGCGAGTACGCCGTCGTGGTGACCAATCCGCCGTACATGGGCAGCAAGAACATGGATGCGGTCCTGTCGGACTGGGGGAAGACGCACCACCCGGCGGCCAAGGCCGATCTCTTCGCCGCCTTCATCGAACGGTGCCTCGCGCTGGCCGAGGGCGGCCACGGGCTGGTCGCGATGATCACGATGCAGGGCTGGATGTTCCTCGGATCCTTCGAGGAGCTGCGACGCCGCATCCTGAGCTCGGCCCCGCCGGTGACGATGGCGCACCTGGGGGAGAGGGCCTTCGACTCCATCGGGGGCGAGGTGGTCTCCACCACTGCCTTCATCCTCGAGCAGGGGCGCTCTCCTGAGAGACAGTCCTGCTACCTCAGGCTGGTCGAGGGGAGTTCCGAAGCGGAGAAAGAGGAACTGCTCGCAGAGGCGGTGAGGGGGAGCGCTCCCCGCTTCATCTTGACAGCCCGGGAACTCGCCAGTGTCCCAGGCGCTCGCATCGCCTACTGGCTCTCGCCCGCCATGCTGAGGGTCTTCGCCGAGGGCAGCCCATTGGGCGAGATCGCCGCCCCGAGGGTTGGTCTCCAGACTGGAGACAACTTGCGTTTCCTGCGCCACTGGTTCGAGGTCTCCCGGGACAAGTCGTGCTTCACCGCCGCATCCCGCGAGGAGGCCGCCGCCAGCGGTGCGAAGTGGTTCCCCCACCTCAAGGGCGGCGCCTTCCGCAAGTGGTGGGGCAACCAGGAGTACGTGGTGAACTGGGAGCATGACGGCGCCGAGATTCAAGAGTTCCGTGACGCGGGAGGGAAGCAGAAGTCTCGCCCGCAGAACATCGACTCCTACTTCAAGCCGGCGATCTCGTGGTCTCGAGTGTCGAGCGGTGAGCCTTCTTTCCGTTTTACGAGTGAAGGATTCATTCCGAACGATGTGGCGCCAGTCATTTTAGGCTCGGATCTTGAGAGGCTTGCGCTGTTGAATTCGACTGCTACTCAGAGGATTCTCGAGTCGCTTGCGGCAACCATGCACTTCGAAGTCGGTCAACTTGCGGAACTTCCCATCATTGACTTCGGCGTGCCCGATGATAATTCCAAAAGTGCGTCAATTGCTGATGGTCTTATTGAGTTGTCTCGTGGGGACTGGAATTCATATGAGCTCTCTTGGGGCTTCGTCGGTTCGCCGCTGATGGAGTGCACTCAGCCCAATGAATCTCTCGAGGGTGCTCTTGAGTGTTGGTGGAATGACTCGACTCGTGCTGGCCGTGAGGCCCAAGAGCTGGAGGAAGAGAACAACCGTTACTGGACCTGCGTCTACGGCTTGGAGGATGAGGTGCCGACCGAGGTTCCGCTCAACCGCGTCTCCCTGACCTCGAACCCCTGGTTCCGTTATGCCCCCGCCAAAGGCGAAGAACGTAGCGAGGCTGAATACCGCGAGCTGTTCGCGGCCGATGCGGTCCGCGATCTCATCTCCTACGCCGTGGGCTGCATGTTCGGCCGCTACAGCCTCGATGAACCCGGGCTCATCCTGGCCAGTCAGGGCGAGACGATCCAAGACTACGTGGCACGGGTACCAGAGCCCACCTTCGCGCCGGACGACGACAACGTCATCCCCGTGACACAGGACGACTGGTTCGAGGATGACATCGTCGCCCGCTTCCGAACCTTCCTCAAGGCCTCCTTCGGGGAGGCGAATCTCGAGGAGAACGTCCGATGCATCGAATCCGTTCTCGGGAAACCCCTGCGACGGTACTTCCTGAGGGACTTCTACAAGGACCACTGCAAGCGCTACTCGAACCGCCCGATCTACTGGATGTTCTCCTCGCGCCCCGATGGCAAGGGCGTCTTCAACGCGCTGATCTACCTGCACCGCTACACCCCGGCGACACTGAACACCGTGCTCAACGAGTACCTTCGCGAATTCCAGACCAAGCTCCGTGCAGAGATCGACCAACTGGAACGATCCGATAGGAGTGCGAACCTCAAGAGGGCCGACAAGTACCGCAAGGACCTGCTCGAATGCGAGGACTACGAGCGCGACATCCTCTACCCGCTGGCCACCCGGAACCTCGATCTTGACCTGGACGACGGCGTCCTGGTCAACTACCTCCGCTTCGGCAAAGCCCTCGTCAGAATCAAGGCCATCGAGGAGAAACGTCACGACGTCGAGACGTGGACATGGCCCGTCAACCCGCTCCAGCCCGAGGAGAGCAAGAAATGACTGCTGAGAACATTCTCAAGGTTCGTGAGGACTCCAAGCCGATCCGGTTCAAGCAGAATGGAGAAGATGGCTTTCGGGTGACCAGCGATAATCGGTCATCCTGGTTCGGTGAGAACCTTGGCGTTCCAGACCTTCGCAAGAGGATCGAACCATGGCTCTCCTCACTGTTCCAGTCCGAGCATCTGTCACTCCTCGCCGGGTCTGGCCTCACTCACGCTGTCCATCACCTTGCAGTAGGTAAGTCTGCAACGGGGATGAACACGCCGAAGTTCAAGACTTGTGGAGACAAGATCAGCAAAGCCGCAAAAGAATCTGCTGAGCGCATGTCGAGGAACGGGGAGAACCTCGAGGATGCGTTGCGCGTGGCCAATGAACTGCTACGAGGTCTTGAAATACTGGATCATGACCGAACCGATGATCTCCGCTCAGAGATCGACATGACCATCAATGAGTTCGCGCAAAGCATACTGACTAGCGAACGTGGGATAGCTACCGCGGTGAGCGAGAAGAGGGAACAGGCATTCAATGTTCTCGTGTCCTTCCTGATGAGCTTTGCCGGCAGAGGCGGACCTCGTGAGCGTCTTCACATCTTCACCACGAACTACGATCGCCTGATTGAGGCCGGAGCTGAACTCGCCGGCATGCATCTGCTGGACCGTTTCGTCGGAACGCTGGCACCCGTGTTCCGGTCATCACGACTGAATCTTGACATGCACTACAATCCTCCCGGCATCAAAGGAGAACCACGATTCCTCGAAGGCGTTGCTCATTTCACCAAGCTGCATGGATCGGTGGACTGGGTGACGACAGGGGAAGACATCAGACGGGTTGGTCTGCCGTTCGGAGCAGAATCACTGGAACCATATCTCGAAGCTCCCGGGCTGAACGGCGCCTCGGCCTTCCAGCTCATGATCTATCCGAACTCGAGCAAGGACAGGGAGACCGCCGGGTACCCCTACGTGGAAATGTTCCGCGATCTCGCAGGAGCTCTGTGCCGTCCAAACAGCACCCTTGTCACTTACGGGTACAGTTTCGGCGACGACCACATCAACAGAGTCCTCCGGGACATGCTCACCATCCCATCGACGCATGTGGTCATCATCTCGCATGATGATGCATCGAACAGAATCATCAAATTCTATGAAAATATTGGTCGAAGCGCGCAGATGAGCCTACTGGTTGGCCCGGATCTGGCTGACCTCGCGAAGCTTACACAGAATTATCTTCCCAAACCTGCGATAGACCGCACCACCTTCCGGATGGCAGAGCTCCTCCGCCAGAGATTCGGGACCGAAGAGCCTTCTGCGGAGAAAGGCCGGGAGGGGGCCGGGCCGGGTGATGAGTCATGAGTGCAACACCGATTGCTTATGCTGGTGCCCTGCGCATCGGAACGGTTGACTTCGTCTCCTCGGATGAGATCAGAGTCTCGTTGGACATCGAAGCGCCAGAGGACATCGCTCTCAACACGGGCATCCCCAGACCCTTCCCCCGTCTCAACGGTTACGTCTTGGTCGGCACGAGTGATGGCTACATGGTGGGCCAGATCCAATGGATCACGGTTCAGCCCTCCCAGTTCCCCAAACGCAGGGGAATGCAGGATTTCGGTCTCGTTGATCTCCCGTACCCGGTGCGCAAACTGAGTCTCAACCCGCTGGGTACACTGCAACGAGGCTTATTCGCAGCGTCTGCAGACGACGTTGTGCCTGGGGATGGCGATCGTGATCCAACCCCGATGAATAGGCCTCAACAAGCCAGTGAACCAGAAAATGAAAATTCCTATAGCTTCACCCGAGGGATGAGCACCTACCCTGCAGTCGGTGATGAGGTCCTGCTTCCCACTCAACGTCAGCTGCGAGCGATCGTTGAGTCCGGGGTGAATCGACGGGTGCGTATCGGCACCAGCCCTCTCGCTGCGAACGCTGAGGTCAGAATCGACCCGGATCGTCTGTTCGGTCGTCATCTCGCCGTCTTGGGGAACACGGGAAGCGGAAAATCCTGTTCGGTCGCCGGTCTCATCCGCTGGTCTCTTGAGGCGGCTCAACGCGAGTGCGGGGATGAGAGGAATCCGAATGCGAGGTTCATCATCCTCGACCCCAACGGAGAGTACTCGCATGCGTTCGATGACATACAAGGGGTGCGTCGATTCGCCGTTGAGACTGGGGAAGGAGCCGATCAACTCCGTGTGCCGCTCTGGCTCTGGAACAGTGCGGAATGGAGCGCATTCGCCCAGGCGACAGCGAAGACCCAACGTCCCACCTTGGTGCAAGCGCTGAGGACGGTCAAGGATGGATCTGTTGATGAAAACACTTCTTCTCGGCAGGAGATGAGAAGATACCTGCGGACGATCGTGAGTCTGATCCAAATGGCCAAAAATGCTGGAACGCCGTGGTCGGGTTTCCCCAAGGCAAAAGGCTTCTTTGAGATGATTGAGAAGTGGAAAGAAGGTCTCACCGTCCAGAGCTCTTTCTCGGAGTGGGAAGTCAAAATGATCGAATCACTTTCCAACAATATGAACACCTTGTT
Organism: Propionibacterium acidifaciens DSM 21887; assembly: GCF_000426605.1. Lineage (GTDB taxonomy): Bacteria > Actinomycetota > Actinomycetes > Propionibacteriales > Propionibacteriaceae > Propionibacterium > Propionibacterium acidifaciens. The sequence continues at coordinate 39,460 of NZ_AUFR01000009.1, read as the reverse complement.
AACTTCTCGTCAGCCTGCTCACCCTAATTGTAACCTGAGTAAGGAAGAGGTTGATATTCTTCTTTGCACTGCGAAGATGGCTTACGAAGCATTCGGTGGTAGCGATTCCGATGCTCTCCCGATTGATGCTGATCTTCCCTTGCCCTTCACGGGTGACCAATTGCTGCGCAGCGTGGAGGCCAATGCCGAGCTCATGGGTGTTTCAGACTATGTCGAGACGATGCTCATACGAATCAAGGCCCTGCTCTCGGATGCCCGGATGAAGCAGATCGCGGGCTCTGGCGGAAATATTTCAGAGGAGTCCCTTTCAGACTGGCTCGCGTCATACATCGGGGACGATGGAAGTGCAGCTGTCCCTGTTTCCATCATCGATCTTTCCCTCGTCCCCGCAGAAATAGTGCACTTGGTGACAGCCGTCATCGCCCGAGTGACGCTCGAAGCGCTCCAGCGCTACAGGAGACTCAACGGTGGGAAGACCCTGCCGACGGTTCTTGTGATGGAAGAGGCGCACACCTTCGTCAGGCGTTATCGTGATGACCCCGACAATCAATCCGTTGCCGCAGTCTGCTGCAAGGTCTTCGAGAAGATCGCCCGAGAGGGCAGAAAATTCGGTTTGGGGATGGTTCTCTCGTCCCAGCGGCCAAGCGAGCTCTCTCCAACGGTGCTGTCCCAGTGTAACTCTTTCCTGCTCCATCGAATCAGCAATGACAAGGATCAAGAACTGGTGAGTAGGCTGCTTCCTGACAGTCTGAGTGGCTTGCTGCACGATCTCCCCTCCCTGCCCTCTCGGCAGGCCGTACTGCTCGGATGGGCCTCCGAACTGCCAGTGCTGGTCGAAATCGATGAAATTCCGGAGGAGTACCGTCCGAAATCTGACGATCCTGATTATTGGGGTGTCTGGTCAGGGGAGAAGAGGCGAGACGTTGACTGGAAGAGCGTTGCGGATGACTGGCAGCAGGACATCGCCGGATTGACGTCCGATAATAATGACCAAGCCGATCTGTAAGGCGATGGGGAGGCAAGAGAGGCTGAGGGCAATCGATGAGCAGGAAAGACGTTCCAGCAGTCAAGCGGAATGAGAGCCACTGGTGTGCCGGTCCGGATGAGCACGAGCATGAGGGGGAATGGTGAACGGCGGGGAGATCATCCTCTACCAGGCCGATGACGGCAGTCACGTCCAGCTTCGGGCCTCGGGTGGCACGGTGTGGCTCACCCAGGCGGAGATGGCCGGGCTCTACGGCACATCGGTGCCGAACATTGCCCAGATCGTCAGGCGAGTCCTCGCGGACGGCGAGGTCGCGGCGGAGACTGTTAACTCAGAGTTAATGGTTCGTGTAGAGGGCGCTCATACCGTGCGCAGAACGCTCCTCGCCGAGGACCGCTACGAGCACTACGACCGGACGCGACGGGCGCTCGACGCCCAAGAAGCGGACGAGGCGGACCTACGGAGCTTGCGGGAGCTCGAGCACAGGGCCGGCCCGACGAAGGATGATGGAGGTGGCGGGCATGAGCGCCCTGCCCGCCACCGCTCGTGAGGATGAGGAGGTGCAGCCGTGGACGGACTGCTGATCCTCGACCCGGACGGCCGGGTCGCCGATGTCGAGGGCAAGACCCTCGAGTTCAAGCGTGATCTGTCCTCGCCCGAGCGGCCCCTGCGCACGATCGTCGCCTTCGTCAATTCCGCCGCCGGGCCCTGTTCCCGCGCCGACCTGTTGACGACGATCGGTCTTAGTGATGCCTATGGGAACTACCGTCGGCACCTGCTGCCGCTCGTCGAACAGGGCTATCTGGCCAGGACCATCCCGGACAAACCGAACAGCCGCTTCCAGCGCTACCGACTCACCGATGCGGGGCGTGCCCACCTCGATGCCGTGGCGGGAGACGCCGAATGAGCGCCCTGTCCATCATCCAGCGCCAGCTCGGCGAACGCTTCGAGGCCCCGGGGGAGGCCGGCCGGATCGTCATCTGGAACGACCCGGACGGCGACTACGACAACGGCTGCATCGAGGATCTTGATCTGCCGGGCGTGACCGTGCTCCGCGTGGACGGCAACGAATTCGCGATCAAGCGGCGCGTACTGGCCGCCGAGCCGACGCGCAAATTCCTCATCCACCGCCCCTCGCCCGTTCCGGACGATCCCGTGGCGAACTGGCTGCTCGACCTCGAGCTGGCATACGGAACCTTCACCGCCGACCCCGCCTCGCTCGTCGTCCAGGAACTCGGCGGCGGTCCGGCACTGCGCGAGATCGCCGAGCAGTACCCGGCCTTCTTCAGGCAGGAATCACGCGTCGCCGCCCTCAAGGCCCGGTTGGAGGACGGTGACGACGCCACCGACATCGCTGCCAAGATGGTCGCCACCGTCATCGGCTGCCAAGGGAACTCCTTGGATGTCATCTGGCGCAATCTGCTGACGGAGAACGCCTCGGGCGAGTCGACATGGATCGACGAGATCACCGGGCTCGGCCTGGCCGGTTTCCACTGGGCCGGCACCCGTGACATCTACGGCTACGGCGCCGAGACGCCATCCGTCGACGACTTCGTCCGGTGGCTCTTCGCGCGGGCCTGGGAGAAGTTCGCCTCGCCCACGCCCGGCGAGTACCGCAACATCGGCCGGGACTTCAGCATGTGGAGCAACGACGTCCGCTTCGCGGACACCCACCGGGCCCTGGCCCGCCGGGCCGCCGACGAACTCGCCATCGAAGACCGCGTCGCTGAACTGAACCTGCCCGCCCTCGCCGAGCGCTTCACCTTCGAGGAAGTGGACCAGCGGATCATCGCGCTCCTGGCCACGGGCGTCGAACAGCGAACCATGACGGACCAGGACGTGCGCAGAACGGTGGGGCGGCGCGCCACGGGCATCTGGTACCAGCAGTACGAGCAGGACTATCAAGCCATCGCCGCAGCCTCCACGCTGTCGACCCGCATCGAGGCGCTGCCCCCCTCGATCGGCTCGCCCGCAGAGGGATTCCGCCGTTACGTCGAGGAATGGTTCGCCATCGACCAGTCCTACCGCCAGTTCATCGTGCACGCGGGCAGGGCCGTCCTCGACGAGCCACTGGGATCCCTCAGGCAGAGGGTCGAGGCGCTGTACACCGGCTCCTACCTGGGGCCCCTCGGGAACGCCTGGCAGGAGCAGGTCGACACCATGGACCGCTGGACGGTCGATGAGGCGCCCGCGGCCACCTCGTTCTACAACAAGCGGGTCCGTCCGGTTCTGCACCGGGGCAACAAGATCGTCGTCATCGTCTCCGACGCCCTGCGCTACGACGTGGCCGAGGAACTCGCCCGCCGCATCCGCGAGGAGGACCGCTTCAGCGCGGAACTGACCGCGATGCTGGGCGCACTGCCCTCGTACACCCAACTGGGCATGGCAGCGCTCCTGCCGCACAAGACCCTGGCTCTCGCAGAGGGGAGCAAGGGGCTCGTCGAGGTCGACGGCGGCCCCTCCGACGGGACGAAGAACCGCGCCCGCATCCTTCAGGCCGTGGGCGGCACCGCCGTCCAGGCCTCCGACTTCACCCGCCTGCGGCCCGGTGAGGCCCGCGAGCTCGTCAAGGCGCACCGGGTGCTGTACCTCTACCACAACCAGATCGACGCAACGGGGGACGACCCGACCACCGAATCGAGGGTGTTCCAGGCCTGCGAGGACACCATCGAGGAGCTGATCAGGCTGGTGAAGAAACTCGCCAACGCGAACGTCAACAACGTCCTCATCACCGCCGACCATGGTTTCCTCCACCAGGACACGCCCCTGGACGAATCGCAGTACCTCACCGAGAAGCCGCACGCCGATGCCCTGCTGTACGCGAATCATCGTTTCGTGCTGGGCCGCGGTCTCAAGCGCAGCCCGGCCTTCACCACCTTCACCCCCGCTCAGCTCGGACTGGCGGGCCGGGTCGAGGCCCAGGTGCCCAAGTCGATCCACCGGCTGCGCATGGCCGGCTCGGGGGCGCGCTACGTGCACGGCGGGGCAGCATTGCAGGAGATCGTCGTGCCGGTGCTCGCCATCAACAAGCGCCGCACCTCGGACACCCGGCAGGTCGCCGTCAGGATCATGGCTCAGACCGATCGCATCACCACCGGGCAGATCACGGTGGTGCTCCACCAGGAGGAGCCGGTCAGCGAGAAGGTGAAGGGGCGCACCCTCATCGCCGGTCTCTACGCCGATGACGTCCTCATCTCGAACGAGGTGCGGGTTTCCTGCTCGCAGACCTCGCCCGAGGAGCGGGACCGCCTCTTCCCGGTCACCTTGATGCTCAGCAAGGAGGCCGACGACGCCAACGGCCGGACGGTCGAGCTGCGCCTGTCCGAGCAGGTCGGCGCATCGGAACGACGGCCATACCCGGACAAGGCCAGATTCACTCTGGTGCGCACCTTCACCAGCGACTTCGACTTCTGAGCTCAGGGGGCATGCATGAACGACGAGATGGACGACACGGCGGGGCAGGGCTACCGGGCGCCGGACGCGGCGGGCCCGGCTCCCCGCCCCGGTGGCATGACGCCGCTCGACCGTAGGATCAATGAGGCCTTCCCCGGCGTGGTCGTGAGGAAGGACCTCGTCAAGGCGGTCAAGGGCAACGCCATCGTCCCCACCTACGTGCTGGAGTACCTGCTCGGCCAGTACGCCGCCACCGACGACGAGGCGAGCATCCGCTCCGGCATCGAGCAGGTGCGCAACGTGCTGCGCGACCACTACGTGCACCGCGGCGAGAACCGCCTGGTGCAGTCGCGCATCAGGGAGAAGGGGCGGCACCGGGTCATCGACAAGGTGTCCGTCGCGCTCAACGAGCGGGACGACGTCTACGAGGCGGAGTTCTCCAATCTCGGCATCTCCCGGGTGGAGATCAGCTCCGAGGTGGTGCGCAAGCACCCCAAGCTGCTCACCGGCGGGGTGTGGTGCATCTGCGACATCGTGTACGCCCACTCCGGCGATCCGAAGGAGGCGCCGTGGCGGCTGCACTCCCTCAAACCCATCCAGCTGTCCAACCTCGACCTCGACGGCTACCAGGCGACTCGCGCCAGATTCACCACTGACGAGTGGATCGACCTGCTCGTCCAGTCCATCGGATTCAACCCAGAGCTGCTCGGAGCCCGAGCAAAACTGCTGCACCTGGTGCGGCTCATCCCCTTCGTGGAGCGCAACTACAATCTCATCGAGCTCGGCCCCAAGGGCACCGGGAAGTCCCACATCTACTCGGAGTTCTCACCCCACGGCATGCTGATCTCCGGCGGGGAGGTCACCGCGGCCAAGCTGTTCGTCAACAACTCCACCGGGAGGATCGGCCTGGTCGGCTACTGGGACACCGTGGCCTTCGACGAGTTCGCCGGACGCAAGAAGCGGGCCGACCGGGGGCTCGTGGACATCATGAAGAACTACATGGCCAACAAGTCCTTCTCCCGCGGCGTGGAGACGCTCGGCGCCGAGGCCTCCATGGTCTTCATCGGCAACACCACCCACACGGTGCCCTACATGCTGAAGAACTCGGACCTGTTCGACGAGCTGCCCGAGCAGTACCACGACCCGGCCTTCCTCGACCGCATCCACGCCTACATTCCCGGCTGGGAGTTCGAGCAGATCCGCGGCGAGATGTTCGCCACCGGCTACGGGTTCGTCGTCGACTACCTCGCCGAGGTGCTCAAGTCGATGCGCGACCTCGACTACTCCGACCGCTACCGAGAGCATTTCCAGCTCTCCGCCGACATCTCCACCCGCGACCGCGACGGCATCCACAAGACCTTCTCCGGCCTCATGAAACTGGTCCACCCGACGGGGCGGGCGAGCTGCGACGAGATCGAGGCGCTGCTGCGCGCCGCCATCGAGGGGCGCAAACGCGTCAAGGACCAGCTCGTGCGCATCGACACGACGATGACCCCGGTGCGTTTCGGCTACCGGGGCGCCGACGGGGAGTGGTCCTCCGTCCCGGTGCTCGAGGAGAACGAGTACCCCGAGCTGTACCGCCGTGGCACGCCGAGTGCGGACGTCGCGGACGAGGGGGAGGCTGAGGCCTCGGGCCGAGGGCGAAACGGAGTCGGCGCGTCGGCCGGCAACGAGGAGGGAGCCCGCAGCGGCGCCGCCGGGGATGCTGCCGGCTCGACAGCGGACGGGGCCGTGCCTGCGCCCACGGACTCGTCACCGGCGGTGTCGGAACTGGAGGAGCAGCATCTTTCCTTCCGCGACGGTCAGCGCGGATTCAGCTTCGATCGCTTCTTCGGCCCCTACCTGCGGGGTGCCACGAAGGTCACCGTCGCTGACCCGTTCATCCGGCAGCCCCATCAGGCGAGGAACCTCATGGAGCTCATCGAGACCATCGCCAAGGTCACCGATGACGCCACTGAGACCGAGGTCCATCTGGTCACCAAGGTCGACGAGAACCCCGAGCACGCCAGGAAGCAGCTCGCCAACCTGGAGATGATCCGCACCAGCTCCGCCGTCGCCGGCATCGGCTTCGACTACGAGTTCAGCGACACCATCCACGACCGTTCGATCAGCGCCGACACGGGCTGGCTCATCGTCCTGGGCCGCGGTCTCGACGTCTTCCAGCCCTTCGACACGGACTGGCTCGATCTGCGCCTGCGCCAGCAGCGCTACCGGCAGGTCAAGGAGTTCACCGTCACGTACATGCGACGGGACCAGTCGCGGTGACGCCGTTCCCCGGCGACTCATCCAGAGGCTTATTCACAAGAGTTGTTCGCAGGAGTGCTTCCCCCTGTCAGACCTCCGTCCTGTCGTGCTGTGAATAAGCTTCCCAGAACGTCACCCCCTGTGCCCCTCTGGCCGGGGGCTCCGCTCGACATGCTCCGTTTTGCACGCCTCGGATTCGGGGATCCTCACCGGCGCACTGGATCTTGACGGGGGCGCTTCATGCCGGCCCCCACGGGCGGGGCTCCCTTCGTGCACGAGTTCGGCCATCTCCGGGTCGAGATGCCGGCCCCTCACGGGCGGGACTCCCGTCGCACCAGCCGCTCCGCCGGCTGATCGCCTGGCCCTACGTACCGACCGCGGGCGAGATTCCCTCCCCGCCAGCCACTCCGCAGGGCGCGGGCTCCCGCGTGCCCTGCCGCCGGCGCCCCGTCCTGGTCGCCGGGTTCTGGCCCGTCCGGCGATCGTGTCGGTGGGCACCTCTACACTGTTGCGCGGAACATCACTGGACGGTGGGGCGGGGGCATGAGCGCTGAGGACGGTCGCGTGAGCGATCTCGTGGTGCCGAGTGCCGGCGTGCCGCGGACCACCGACCTGGTTCTTGTGCGCCCCGCTCCGGAGGCCTGCCCCGGCTCGGGAACTCCTGACGCCGACGCCCGCGTCCCCCTCCGCGCCTGGCAGGCCGAGGCGCTCGCCGCATGGCGCGACGCAGACCGCACGGGCGTCGTCGAGGCGGTGACGGGAGCGGGCAAGACCCGCGTCGGCATCGCCGCGGTGAGCGAGGCGGCCACCGCGGGGATGCGGGCGGTGGTGCTCGTGCCGACCAGGACGCTCGTCGCCCAGTGGGCGGATTCGTTGCACGAACTGCTGCCCGGCATGGCGGTGAGCGCCGACCTGAGGGCATCGCAGCCCTGGCGGGTCATGGTGACCACGGTCCAGGCGGCCCACCACCGTCCGGCCCTGCGGCAGGGGGAGAGCGGTCTGCTCGTCGCCGACGAGTGTCACCGCTACGGGGCCGAGTCGTTCTCACGGGCGCTGCGCCCCGAGTACGCGTGGCGGCTGGGCCTGACGGCGACGCTGGCCCGCGGAGACGCCGGTGACAGCATCCTGCGCGACTACTTCGGCCCTGTCCGCTTCGGGATGGGCTATCAGCGGGCCGCCGCCGACCAGCTCATCGCCCCCTTCAAGATCGCTTTCGCCGCCGTGCCCCTCGGCCGTGACGAACGGGAGACCTACGACGAGCTGGAGGAGACCCTGTTCAACGTCCGTAAGAAGCTGGTCCAACACCATGGCCTCGAGCCCGAACCGGTGGGCGAATTCCTGAAGCAGGTGAGCCGGCTGGCCGAGCAGGGGGAGTCCTCCGCGGGCCGTCGTCTCGCCCGCTGCTACCTGGCCAGGTTCGCCGACCGCCGCGCCCTGCTGTCGGGGACGCGCATGAAGGCGCTGGCGCTCGAGGGCCTCGCCCCCGCCGTGCGGGCCAGCGCGGGGGCCATCGTCTTCACGCAGACGAAGGAGGGCAGCCGCGAGGCCGCGGAAGTCCTGGGCTCCGCCGGCTGCCGGGCGGCCGCCATGCACTCGAGCATGGCCGACCAGGAGCGCGAGGAACGGCTCGAACTGCTCCGCGACGGCTCGGTCGATGCGGTCTCGGCGCCGCGCATCCTCGACGAGGGCGTCGACGTGCCGGACGCCGATCTCGGCGTCGTCATGGCCGCGACCAGGAGCCGCCGCCAGATGATCCAGCGCCTCGGCCGCGTCCTGAGGCGCAGGCGGGGCAAGATCGCCCGCTTCGTCGTGCTCTACGCGCAGGACACGGTCGAGGATCCCCTCGCCCGGAGGCCGGTGTCGAGCGGGCAGCAGGACTTCTACGCGGAGTGCACCCCCGCTGCGTGCGAGATGGGGGAGTTCGACCTCGGCACCGAGGATGGCCTGCCGCATCTGCTCGAGTTCCTCGCCGCCGATCCCCGGGCGGGCCGGGCGGTGCAGGAACGGATGATCCGGGCGGCGGGCCCTGACACGGGCCGGAACGCCTCGCAGCGCACCGGGGGCCGTGCAGCCGATGCCCGGGCACGGGCCCGGCCGCCCGCGGAGCACCGGCGCAGTGGCGAGCGATGCCGGGGGCCGGGACGGCTCCGCCTCCGACCGCACGCCCGTCGGCCTCCGGAGCAACGGCAGGGGCCGGAAGAGCGGCCGTCCGAGACGCCCCGGCGGGGGCGAGCCGTCGGCGGACGCGCTGCGCGACTACCGGGAGGCCATCAGGAGGTATCCGCTGCTCGACGCCGAGGACGAGCGCCGCCTCGGCGCCCTCATCGAGGCCGGCCTCTACGCCCAGCACCTCCTCGAGGCCGCTGATGAGCGCTTCGACGAGGAGGACCTGCGGCGCATCGCGGCGGAGGGCCGGGCCGCCCGCCACCAGTTCATCACCTCGAACCTGAGGCTCGTGGTGTCCATCGCCGCGCGCCACCGGAGCCGGGGCATGGAACCCATCGACCTCGTGCAGGAGGGCAACCTGGGCCTCATCCGGGCCGTCGAGAAGTTCGACCACCGGCGCGGGAACAAGTTCTCCACTTACGCAACCTGGTGGATCAGGCAGTCCGTCACGAGGGCCCTCGCCGACCGGGGCGCCCTCATCCGCGTGCCGGTGCACTTCGAGGAGAAGCGCCGGGCGGCCGACCGCATCCGCCGGGGCGAGGGTCTTGGCTGGGGCGGGTTCGTCCGCGCGCACCCCGACGGGCTGCCCGACAGGGCGATCAGCGCCGACGAACTGGGGCGCGCCGCCAGGCTCTCGCGCCCGGTGCTCGACGTGGACCTGCTGGACGAGGATGCCCGCATCATCGCTGTCCCCGGGGCCGGGCAGCCCCCGCCCGATCCCGAGGAGCTCGTCGAACGGTTCGACCCGGACCGGGAAACGACGGAGATCCTCGAATGCCTCGGCGCGGAGGATCCCCGGGCGATGAGGATTCTGCGTTACCGGTACGGCCTGGTGACCGGGGAGCCCGAGACCCTGGACGTCATCGGGACGCGCTTCGGCCTCACCCGCGAACGCATCCGCCAGATCGAGAAGAAGGCGCTCGAGCGGTGCCGTGGCATCGCCGCCGAGCTCGCCGCCGGGCCGCCGGCCTCACCGGAGACCGTGGCGACAAGGACGGCGCCGAGGGGAGGGGCGCGCACGGCGCCCAGGGCGCCCGCGGAGCCGGGGCCCGCGATGGCCGCCTCGAGGGCAGGCGCTCCGAGGGCAGTCGGACGCGCGGCGAGGACGGCCTCCCGAGCCGGTTCCGGGGCCCTCGGGCGGAGGGGGCCCTCGGTCGGCGCGATCCCGCCGGGGCCTTCCGGAACCGCGGGTCGGAAGACGACTGCGGGTGGCGCAGCGGGCGGGCCGGCGCGGAGCGTGCTCCGGCGCCGCGAAGCGGCTCCCGGGATCGAGGAGCCGGGACGGGAGCAGGCGCCGAGGCGCGCCCTGCCGGACTCCGTCGTGGCGTTGTACCGGCCGCGGCGGGCCCTGCCCGGCGACGTGCCGCCGGAATCCGGCCACCGTCCCAGACGGGTCCTCGACGAGGACTCGGAGCAGGAGCGCTACCGCCCCCGGCGGGGGCGCGACGCCTGAGGGACGCCAGAGACGCTGCGCTGCGGGCCCGGCCGTCGCGTTCTCGCATGAATTAGGCTAGCCTTTCCAAAATACGATCTTGCGGCTCGGCCATCGGCCGTCCGCCGCGGGGCCGTTCGTGATGGCCGGGGGCGGCCAGAGGGGAGGGCGCGATGAGCAGCGGTTCCGGACCGATGGACGAGCCGGTCGACGGCGGCCCCGAGCCGAAGACGTCGCGGGAGCCGGGTGCGGGGGCGGAACCCGGCCAGCAAGCCAGCGCGAGCGCCGTGCTGAGGCGCTTCACGAGGCCGGTGGCGCGCACCATCATCGTGGGCGCGGTGCTGACCGCCGTCTCCTCCGTGTGCACCTTCATCCCCTACCTCGTCATCACCCGCATCGCCCAGCAGGCGCTCACCGGGCGGATCGACTCGTCCCGCGAGCTCGCCGTCCCGCTCGCCGTCGCCGCCGTCGCCGCACTGGCGGGCCGGGCGCTCTTCGGCCTGGGAACGGGCATCTGCCACCACGCCGACGCGGACTTCCGCGTCAGGGTACGCGAGGAACTCATCCGGCACCTGTCCCGGGTGCCCCTCGGGTGGTTCCTCGACAACCCGTCCGGTGAGGTGAAACAGGCCGCCTCCGACGACGTGCTGTCCATGCACCAGGCGGTCGGGCACGCCCCGGCTGACATCACCGCGGTACTCCTGTCCCCACTGATCCCGCTGGTCTACCTGTTCACCGTCGACTGGCGGTTCGCGCTCGTCCTGCTGCTGTACGTCGTCGTGGGCCTGGGTGTCTCGCTCATCCTCATGAGCAAGGACCACGATCGCCTGAACCGCGAGTACAACAACGCCATCGTCGAGCTGTCCGCCGCGTCGGTCGAGATGATCGACGGCGTCGAGGTGGTGAAGACCTACGGCACCTCGGCCCGCGCCAACCGGCGCTTCTCGCAGGCCGTCGACCGGCTGTCCGCCATCGCCTACCTCTGGGCCATCAGAACAGCGGCGCCGTTCAGCACCGTCATGGCTCTCTTCTCGCCGGCCGTCATGCTCATCCTGCTTTCCGCCCTGACCATGTTGTTCGTCTCGCGGGACTGGCTGGGGCTCGTCGACTGCGTCCCCTTCCTCATCCTCGGCGTCGGCATTCCCAGCGCCCTGCTCCACATGGCAACCTCCCTCGGTTTCCTGCGTCTGGCCCTGCAGAGCAGCGGACACTTGGGCGCCGTCCTGGCCGCCGAGCCCCTGACCGAGCCCGACGAACCCGGCGAGTTCCCCGACGGCGAGCTGGGCGTGCAGATGGATGGGGTGAGCTTCGCCTACGGCACGGACTCGGCGCCGGTGCTCACCGACGTCGACATCACGCTGAGCCCGGGCACGGTGACGGCGCTGGTCGGGGACTCGGGCAGCGGCAAGACGACCCTCGCCCGCCTCATCCCGCGCTTCTGGGACCCGGCGTCGGGAGCGGTGAGGATCGGGGGCCTGGACCTCCGCGACGTGACGACCACGCAGGTGCTGTCGAGGACGGCCATGGTGCTGCAGGACAGCATGCTGCTGCGCCAGAGCATCCGCGACAACATCCGCCTTGCGCGCCCCGACGCGGACGACGACGAGGTCATCGCGGCGGCCAGGAGCGCCCAGATCCACGACCGCATCATGGAACTGCCCCACGGCTACGACACCGTCATCGGCTCCGACGACGGCGAGTTCTCCGGCGGCGAGGCCCAGCGCGTGGCCATCGCCCGCGCCATCATGCAGGACGCGCCGATCCTCATCCTCGACGAGGCCACCGCCCACGCCGACCCCGAGAACGAGGTGGCCATCCAGGACGCGCTCGCGCACCTGGCCCGGGGCCGCACGACCGTCGTCATCGCGCACCGGCTCAACACCATCACCCACGCCGACCAGATCCTCGTCGTGGAGCGCGGGCGCATCGTCGAACGCGGTACCCACGACGAGCTGCTGGCCAGGGACGGGCGATATACGGCGCTCTGGCGCAAACAGACGGTCAAGGAGGGGAGCGACGCGCGATGATCATCGACCAGATGGACCGGCTCGCCGCCGGCAGGACCGGCGTGCTGCCGCAGGCCGGGGCCTACGTCGTCACGGGCCTGCTGGAGGCCGCCATCTTCGCGCTGCTGCTGCCGCTGCTGCGCAGCCTCGTGGGCGGTGACCTCGGCCGGGCCCTCGTCCTGCTCGCCATCGGGGCGGTGGTGGCCGTCGCCTACGGCATCGTGCTGTACTGGGTGGACAACCGCGGCTATTTCATCGGCATCAAGCACGTGCTGCGGCCCATCCAGCACCGGCTGGGCGACCACATGGTTCAGCTGCCCCTCGGCTGGTTCACCAAGGAACGCAGCGGCCAGATGTCGACCCTGCTCACCCACGACCTGCAGATGATCATGAACATGCCCAGCAACTTCATGCGGCAGCTCATCTTCTCGATGCTGACCCCGGCGACGGTCGCCGTCCTGTTCTTCGTCGTGGACTGGCGGGTGGGGCTTTCGTTCCTCGTCCTCACACCCGCGTTGTACGCCAGCTCCCGCTGGATGGCCAGGGCCGCGGGCGACGGGCATCTCGAGGAGGAACGGGCCGGCGCGGAGCTCTCGTCCCGCATCCTGGAGTTCGCTCAGGCGCAGCCGGCCCTGCGTTCGGCGAACCGCAACGAGTCGGCCTGGGGCGCCCTGCAGGAGGCCATCACAGCAGACCGCAAAGCGACAGTGCGCACCCTGCGCATGACGAGCATGCCCATATGGCTGCACACCCTGCTCGTTCAGGCCATCTACGCGCTACTGCTCGTCGTCTCGGCGCTCGTCCTGGCTTCCGGGGGCATCGGCGTCGCCGACTTCATCTTCGTCGCCGTCCTGGGGCTGCGGGCCGTCGACTCGCTCAACGCGGTCGGCCAGCAGGGCATGAACCTGCGCGTCTCGCAGAACGCCCTCGACGCCGCACAGCGCGTCCTCGACGAGGAACCCCTTCCCCAGCCGAGGACACCCGCGGTGCCAGGAGGATCGGGCATCGAGTTCGCACATGTGAGTTTCTCGTACGACGGTCAGCGCCCCGTACTGGACGACGTGACATTCACTGTCCCCGAACGCACCCTCACCGCGCTGGTCGGCCCCAGCGGTTCCGGCAAGACGACACTCACCCGGCTCGTCGCGCGGTTCTGGGACGTCACCGATGGCAGCGTGCGCATCGGCGGAACCGACATCCGCGACATGAGCACCGAGGATCTCATGGCGCGCATCGCCCTGGTGTTCCAGGACGTCTACCTGTTCGACGGCACCATCGAGGACAACATCCGGCTCGGCGGCCCGGACGCCGACAACGAGCAGGTGCGCCGCGCCGCCCGCCTCGCCGGCCTGGACGAGGTCGCAGACCGGCTGGACGACGGCTGGGACACCCGGGTCGGCGAGGGCGGCAACCGCCTGTCCGGCGGTGAGCGGCAGCGGGTGTCCATCGCCCGCGCACTCCTCAAGGACGCACCCATTCTGCTGTTCGACGAGGCCACCGCCGCGCTCGACGCCGAGAACGAGGCGGCGATCGTCGCGGCCATGCACGAGCTGGCCCGCGACCGCACCGTCATGGTCATCGCGCACCGCATGTCCACCATCGCCGCAGCCGACCAGATCGCCGTCCTCGAGGACGGCCGCATCACCCAGCTCGGCACCCATGAGGAACTCGTCGGCCGGCCAGGGCGCTACGCCACGTTTTGGAACGAGCGGGTGAAGGCGCAGGGCTGGCGCATCACCAACGAGTGACCCCTGTCGCGTCGGCAGTCGTTCATCGTGCGCCCGGGGGAGAGCAGACTCCGTCAGGCCGTACGAAGAGCAGGCCACAGCACACCAGACCCCGAGGCCATCCCGCGACGCGGGGTCGTCGACGGGACGCCCCGGGGCCGTGCGCGGTCAGTCGGTGAAGGCGCCGGCTAAGCCACGATGTCGGCGCAGGAGTCGATGCTCCTGATGAGGGACGCCAGATTGCTCGCCGTGGTGACGCCCTCGAAGCAGCTGCCGACCGACGCGTTGAGGTCGCCTCGCGCGTTCGGCTCCAGGCCCTCCCGGCCGATCCGGTGCGGCGTCGTCCGCGTCCTCGACCTGCCATTGCTCCTGGAACTCCTCGGGTGCGATGCTGCCGACCGAGACGAGCACCTGGCCGACCCCGGGGTCGACAACTACTGCTGCTGATTGTCTCGGTCATCATGTGGCTCCTCCTGCCCTGTCGGGCGATGGAACCACCTACACCGTTTCGTGGACAGTCCTCAGTGACATCAATGGTTAGGTAAAGCTATGCTAACCACTGTCATGCTGACAGGCTGTATGGAACGGCGACGCGTACCCCATGGGAGGAATGCTCATGCTCGAGTCCCGGACGACCGGACGCGACGACGAGGTAGTGCTGTGCGTGAGCGAGCTCTGCAAAACCTTCGGACGGGGTGACAAAGCCACCGAGGTGCTCAAGGGGCTCTCCTTCGAGGTCCTGAGAGGCTCGGTAGTCTCCCTGCTCGGCGCCAACGGTGCCGGCAAGACGACGCTGGTGAACATCGCCTCGACCCTCATGCTGCCCAGTGCGGGCACAGTGCGGGTGTGCGGAGCCGATGTCGTCGATGAACCAGCCGCGGTGCGCCGCACGATCTCCCTCACAGGTCAGTTCGCGGCCGTCGACGGTGAACTGACCGGCCGCGAGAACCTCGTCTTTTTCGCCCGACTCCACGGTTTCGGCGCGTCCGCGGCCAGGGCCCGCGCCGATGAACTGTTGCGGACCTTTCGCCTGACCGATGCCTCCGGTAGGCGTGCGGCGAACTATTCAGGGGGCATGCGCCGTCGGCTCGACATCGCGGCCTCCCTCGTCGTCGAGCCCTCACTGCTCTTCCTCGATGAGCCAACCACCGGTCTGGACCCGTTGTCGCGGCGTGAATTGTGGAAGACCGTCGACGAGTTGCGCGACCGCGGGGTCTCGGTGCTGCTCACCACCCAGTACCTGGACGAGGCCGAACGGCTCTCCGACGGCATCGTGCTGTTGCGCGGGGGACGGGCCGTGGCCCAGGGCGCCCCAGGCGAACTGCGCCGCCGCTTCGGCGCCCCGATCTGCCGACTCGGTTTCGACGAGGCCGAGACGGCCGAACGGTGCGCCATCGAGTTGCTGCCGGGCGTGCTTTCGCGTCCGGCCGAGGATTTCCGGGCCGAGGCTCTCGAGGTCCTGTTCATCACGCACAACGGGGCCCGAGATCTGTCCCGGTGCGTGGCTGCACTGGCGGATGCGCAACTGGAGCCTGTCTCGGCCTCGCTCAACCCGCCCTCCTTGGACGAGGTTTTCCTCGGCACAGCCTTCGCCGACACGCAGGAGGACTGAGGGATGGCGCTCTCCAACTCCTCGTCTGCCCAGCTGCGGTCGAGTGCTCTCACCGCTGTACGCGGAGCCACTTGGCGCAACAATCTGCGCCTGATGCGCAATTCCGCCTCGTTGGTCTCGGCGCTGGTGATCCCCGGCATGTCGATGCTCGCTTTCTGGGTGGTCTTCGGTCACGCTGCTAGTGGCTCCGGTTTCGACTACGCCCTTTTCCTCATGGCGGCTGCCATGTTCCAAGCTGTCATGTTTACCGCCGGGGGATCGGCGATGGCCTTGGCCGTCGACGTCGAGTCGGGGCTTCTGGCCCGGGTTCGCGCGATGCCGGTCCACGTCCTGAGCGTGATCATGGGGCGCATGATCTGCGATCTGATCCGCTCGATCCTCTCCCTGTGTACCGTGATCGCCCTGGGGCTGCTGTGCGGGGCTGAACCAGCGAGTTGGTCCGGGCTGGCCTTGGCATTCCTCGTCGCCTTAGCGATGGGTGAGGTACTGGTGCTGGTCTTCTCCGGGCTAGCCCTGCGCTCGAGACAGCCGGTCCAGATGGCTGGACTCATCCAAGGCGTGGAACTTCCCCTGCTCATGGTCTCGACGGCCTTCATCCCGTTGAGCACGCTGCCTGATCGTCTGGAACCGCTCATCGCCCACATGCCCTTCTCCCCGATGATCGATACGAACCGGGCCTTGCTCAACGGTGAGACGCCCGGCGACTCGGGCTGGGAGGCGCTGGTATGGCTGACCGGCGGGCTCGTTCTCGGCGCCTGGTGGGTCTCGCGAACCTTCAGGAGGTCGGTATGAGTAGCGGCGAGCAGAACCACATTGGATGGGCGGGCGCGGTCGCTGTGCACGCCGGGCGTCTGCTGAGGCGCTGGCGCAGATCGCCCGTGACGATAGGCGCCGCGCTCGGTGTGCCCGTGGTCATGATCGTGATCATCAGGGTGATGTTCGCTGGCATGGTCGAGCAGTTCAGCGGCGCTGAGATGGACATGACCGGTGTGGCCGTCATGGTCGGCGTCTCCCAGGCGTTCACTGGGGGCCTGCTCGGTGCAGGGGCGATCGTCCAGGAGCGTCACGAGGGGCTGCCGCAGCGCCTCGCCAGCATGCCGGGACCGCGCAGTGCGGCGATCGTCGGGCGTATCCTCGCCGAGGCAGCGCGTGCCTTCGCTACAACACTGGCGGCCGTGGCCCTCGGTCTTGTCCTCGGCGCGGAGTTCGGTGGTGCGGTGCATCTGCTGGGCGTGCTCGTCGTCTTGGCGTTCGTCGCGGTCTCGGCCGGTGCTGTGGGCGTCATGCTCGGTCATCTCGTGGAGACCCCGCAAGGCGCCTTCAGCTTCGCGCCGCTGGTGATGGCCGCCATGTTCTTCAACACCGCCATGATGCCCCGCGAGATGTACGCGGCTGTGCTGCGCCCCCTCGTCGACGGTTCACCGATCACCGCTGTCATCGAACTCGTCGATGCGATCATCGGCGGGGGCCTTGAAGGCCAGCAGTTGCTCGTCTTCGTCCTCTGGTTCGGCGGTCTCGTGGCGCTCAGCCTCTTGGCGCTGCGGCGCCGGGCAAGCGGTCTGCGGCGTTGGGTCCTGTGATGAGCAGTTCGTCCGCGGCGCGGGAGCCCCGCTTCGAGTTCGCCTCCTCAGGGCGTCATCTGGTCGCCACCGGAGTCGTGCGGCACGTCGAGCCGCGCTCATGGGTCGGTACCGGGGTTGCCAGGGCCGTCGAGGAGGTGCTGGCTGCTCCCCTTGAGGCCCCCCAGCTCGTGGTGGGGGTGCTTCCCTTCGACAGTGCAAGGCCGGGGATGCTCTACCGTCCTGCGGAGGCCTGCTGGAGGAGTTGCGCTTTTCCCGGTCGGCCCGAGCCCTTCGCTCCCTCTGCGTCCACGACCGCCGTCACCGATCGGCGGCCCAGTCACGAGGGCTATCGGTGCCTTGTCGCCAAGGCCGTCGAGACGATCCGCTCAGGGGAGCTGGACAAGGTGGTTCTGGGGCGCTGCGCGACGGTGTGCGCAGCGGCCCCCTGGGATCCTCAGTCGGTCTTCGTCCGACTCGGGATACAGAATCCAGACGCCTTCGTCTACCTGATTGACGTGCCCGGAGGCTATGACGGCGAGTTCGCCCAGGAAGGGGTCTTCCTGGGCGCCAGCCCCGAACTTGTGCTGTCCTGCTCGGGTTCACGGGTGCGCACTGTGCCTTTGGCCGGCACCACCGCCCGCTGGAGTGAGCCCGAGCGGGACGAGCGGGCCTCCGAGGCCCTCCTTGAGTCTGGGAAGGACCTGGCTGAGCACTCATATGTCGTACGGGCGATCGCCAGGGTCTTTCGCGCGCGCACCGATGATCCGAGGATCCCCTCGCGTCCACGACTGGTGCCCACCCCGGCCGTGTGGCACCTTGGCACCGAGATTACGGGAACGCTCAGGGGCGGAGCCAGCCCCTTCGAGTTGCTCTATGAATTGCATCCCACGCCGGCCGTGTGCGGCTGGCCCCATGAACGTGCGCGCGATTTCATCGTCGACCACGAGGGGTTCGACAGAGGCCTCTTCGCGGGGCTGATCGGATGGATCGACGCTGATCGGAACTGCGAGTGGGCGCTGGCCCTGCGCGGAGGTGTGCTCCGCGGGGACCGGGCGACGATGTTCGCAGGAGCCGGCGTCATCGCCACCTCCGAACCAGAGGCAGAGCTGCGCGAGACCGCAGCCAAGATGCGGACCTTCCTGACGGCCCTCGGCGGGCAGGAGGGCAGAACCGATCCCTGAGCGGCCGTGCTCGTGCCAACGGCGGGGCCATGGCCGTGAGCGATCGTCGTCTGATTCCTCGCGCGGGCCATTGCGAGGCAAACCAGTCGTCGCCCGATCCCATCCACCATCCGATTCAATGCACAATCGAGGAGTGAACATGGACTCTCGAGAAGAGTCGCAGCGAGAAGAGTCGCAGACTGGCCAGAACGGGCCGGATGCCTTGGTGGGGGCCGAGTCGCCGTGAACCGGCCGGCGGCAGGTCGCCATTGACCGCCGCGTGGATTCTCCGGTACAGGTCTTGCATCCGGGCCCGGGGCAGTCGTGTGATAGCATGCGGTCCACGGCCTGTTCCTTGATTGTTTCTGGTCACGCATTAATTATCTCGGGGCAGGCCGCCCTTCGTCTTCTGCGACACGCCTCCGCGAAATCACCGACAACAACTTGGATCAACCCTATGAATAAGCCTCCCTGTCGGGTGATCCGCGGGCTCGGCCCCCAGGACAGGCTGCTGACCGCCTCCGGGCAGGGTGAGGACGGCACGTCATGAGGGCGCTTGCCGCCGTTCTGGGTTCTGAGGGCGACGTCATTCCCTTTGTGGGCTCCGTGGGCCTTCCGGTTCGCGGCCCGCAGGGTGAGCGGGGTCTGCGTCGTGGCCGTGTCCCGGGCCGCGCGGGCCGATGACGGTCCGCCGTTTCTTCGCGGCGTGGTGGCTGCTCGGAGGCGCCTGCGGGTGTCTGCGGATGACCTTGATGGGTCATTTCGAGGGCGGTCGGGTTCCGCCGCGGAGAGGGCCGGGGCCCGTTTCAGTGGATCGTTGGCCCGGCGAAGCCCGTGGTTCTCCTGCTCCGGCTCCTTGGTGCGTTTTGCCTCAGTCGTCCTCGGGCCGGGCTCGATGCCCTTGTCGGTGTCGGCCTGCTCGACCCGGGCGCGCAGTGGCTCCACCCCTGCAGCCGGTCTGGTCGGTCCACCT
The DNA here is from genome assembly GCF_000426605.1 of Propionibacterium acidifaciens DSM 21887. Classification (GTDB taxonomy): domain Bacteria; phylum Actinomycetota; class Actinomycetes; order Propionibacteriales; family Propionibacteriaceae; genus Propionibacterium; species Propionibacterium acidifaciens. Next base: position 20,200 of record NZ_AUFR01000009.1, on the reverse strand, counting down.
GCTGGGCCGTCCCGTGCGTCGTGCCGAGCTCCTTGCGCCCGTCGTACCAGTCGGGCAGCCCGTGCCTTCTCCTCGGGCGGGTACCGCCGCCGTGTCGGCCTCCCCGACGTGCTCTTGCCTCCCATGACCCCGTCCTCGTCTCCAAGATCAGGAGCCCCCAAGCAACCCAAGACGACTCAGACGGGCCAGGACGAGCTGGAAGAAGGCCCCGTCACGGGTCTGATCGAATCCCAACGCCGACCACGCCACCTGCACAACACCGACCAGTACGGCCGAGCCGCCGCGGTCACCACCGCCGGGTGCGTCACCGCGGCAGCGTCGAACTCCACCATCTGCTGGTCCGGCGCGGTCAGTCCGGCTCTCCCGGCGGCCATCAACGAGACCGGTCCGGCCTCGTCATGGGCCGAGCCGAGATGCTCCACGACCCGGTTGGTGCGGCCGTCCCTGGCCACGATCTGCACGGCCGTCGCCCCCGACGCGGTCCTCACCCTCCGCAAGAGCGGACCCACCCACCGGATCCCACCCCGCCATCAGTGACCCACACCACCCACCCAAAACGTCCTGACAAGCAACAAAGCACACCAGAAACACCCAAGCCGCCTCAAGAGGCCCAATTCAGGTCTGAGACATCGTTGACTGCAGTGTTGAGCTTAGGTAAGCTTTACCTAACTTACATCCAGACTGCCTCTTCGTTTCAGGGGAAGCGGATGACGGGGCTTGAGTTCGCCGCATCCGATGCGTCCGTGGCCCAGTTGCTGATGTGTGAAGGAGTCAATGTGGGGAGCAGTGCTCGAGGACGTCGAATCGGTGTCATCGGTTCGCACGGAGCCGTCGGTAGGGCCCTGCTCGAACTCCTGTGCGCCGAGGGGTGTGAGGTCATCTGCGGCAACAGGACCAGGAGAACGCCCGATGAGGACACCCTCTTCGTCGACGCTCACAAGGCAGACAGCGTGCGCGAGTTCGCCCGAGGCTGCGCGGTGGTGGTGAACTGCGCCGGGCCTTCGTGCCTAATCAAGGACCGTGTCGCCGCTGCGCTGCCTGCAGATGCGATCTACGTCGACCCCTTCGGAGGGAATTGCTTCGAGCACTACGCAGGGGTCTGCCCCAGCATCATCAATGCGGGCTGCACTCCCGGACTGGCGGGCCTCCTGACGAGGCATCTGGCGGGGTCCTTCGACGAGTGCACCACAGCGGTCGTTTGCTGCGGCGGAAGGGAACAGGGCGGCCTCGCCGGTTTCGCTGACGTCATCCTCAGCACCCGCGACGGATACGGTCATCCTGGTCAGATGCTGGTGGAGGGGCGTGTCTGCCCCCATGTCGAGAGCGACTGGCAGATGCAGGACACCGCCTCCTTCCCGCAGGAACCGGAGAACCTGCGTTCTCCCTTCGTCACCGACGAGCTGTACAGGGTGGTTCGTGACTGCGCCATCGCGCAGCTAGCCGGATTCCTGGTGATCCCCGATCAAGCTTCACTGCAGCTGCTCCTGAAGGCCATGAGCCTCAGCGAGAGTGGTGAGCCTGAAGAGCTGATGAGATTCTTCGCACAGATCGACGCCGCCAAGTCGGGGCTAGACGAGGACAGGAAGAACTGGTCCGCCATGCAGGTGAGCGCGCGCGGACACACGGCGGGCGTGCTCGAGCGGAGTTCTGTCGCCGTGTGCTCCGATGACAGCAGCGAGCTGACGGCAGTCGTGCTCGCGCAGACCGTGCTCCGTGCACTCGAGACCGGCTGCCCCCCGGGAGCCCACTGGGCCTACCGCTTCCTGGAGGTCGAACCGGTGATGGGCGCGCTGCGGCAGGCTGGCATGCGGCTGAGCGAGAGCGGGCCGGACGAGCTGATGACAGAACGCCATCAGCATGCCGGGGCGGTCGAGTCCGGGTTCCTGTGAGCCCCTCCCCGCCGGACCTCGTCCCTCACCGAACCGTCGCGCCCCGGCCCGGGTGCCGCGGTGATCGTGCTCTGCCCGAGAAGGAAGGCGCATTATGAACAGAACACGCGTGGTCGTGTGCGGAACCACCTTCGGCCGCGTCTACGTGGCGGGTGTCCGCCGACTTCCCGAGCACTACGAACTGGTCGGCATACTCTCGCGCGGGAGCGAGCAGTCCCGCGCCTTCGCCAGCCGGCAGCGGTTGCCGCTGTTTACCACGATTGAGGAGCTGCCCGAGTTCGATATGGCTTGCGTGGTGGTCCGCTCGGGCATCGTGGGCGGCAAGGGTTCCCAGCTGGCCAGGCGTTTTCTTGCGGACGGTCGGCACGTCGTTCTCGAGCACCCGATCCACCGTGACGACGCGGTGGAGTGTTATCGCGAGGCAGCCAGGAGCGGCGGCGCCTTCTTCATCAACCCCTTCTACCGTCACAGCCCCACCATTGCGAGCTATCTGGAGATGGCGCGGGTCCTGCGCGAGGACCACGGGATCCTTGGCGTCGAGGCCGAGTGCAGCATCCACTTCCTCTTCTCGATGATTGACCTCGTAGGTCGGATCACCGGTGGTTTCACGCCTTGGGAGATCCAGGCGCAGGGCACCGTCGCCGGCGTGCTTACGCAGCTGGGCGGATCCTTCAGGGGTGTCCCCGTGAGCCTGCGCGTCGTCAATCGGATGAATCCTCTCAACCCCGATGACTTCGCCCATGTGGGCCATCGGATCACCGTTTTCACGGTGACGGGCAATCTTGTGCTGACCGAGACCGATGGGCAGATCATCTGGCACCCCAATGTCACAACCCCCCGCACTACGGAGGGTCTCTTGGAGATCGAGGCCGACGAGGCCCTGAGCACCGTCCGGTTGCATGAGAGCCTCGCCGTCGAGACCGAGGTGACCAGGCGCTGCCAGTTCGAGCGCATCTGGCCCTCAGCCGTTGCCGGATTCCTCGATGCGCTCCGCCAGGAGACGGGTAGCCCGGCGGCTCGGGCCCGCGAGGCCGAGTACATGCTGACCCTCTGCGCGGTGTGGGCCCATGCAGGCCAGCTCATGGGCCCGGCCGAACCGTTGGGTGCTGAGACACCTCCCCGGTTCCTTTCCCTCGCGCACCTCACGGAGCGGATGCCAGATGGCGCACCCAGATGACGGTGCCCAGAGCGACTCGCTCGTGATTTCGAGAATGTCAGGAGAGCTTTCAGTGAACATCGCAATACTGGTTGAAGAATTCCAGCAGCGGGGCATCGTCCTGTGGGCCAACGGGGACAGACTGGGCTACCGGTCACCCAAGGGCGCGCTGGGCCCAGCAGACCTGGCGAGCCTGAGGAGTCACAAGGCCGAGATCCTTGAGTACCTGAGGGCCGAGAAAGCTATCGAGCATGATAGCGCCGCGCGCTTCATGCCCTTCGGGATGACGGACATTCAGCGGGCCTACGCCACCGGCCAGCACGCCGGCTACGAACTCGGTGGGACCGGCTGCCACAGCTATGCGGAGTTGCGCACACAGCCAGTGGGGCGCGAGAGGCTGGAGAGGGCTTGGCACGAACTGATCCGCCGCCACGACATGCTCTCGGCATTCGTGCTGCCCCCGGACTCGCTGCGGGTTGTCCCTCCTGAGGAACTGCCCGTCGAGAGGATGCCGCGGCTGGAGGAAATCGATCTGCGTGGCCATGATCCGCAGTCGCCTGACGAGGAGCATTTGCGCCACCGCCGCGAGATGGAGGAGCGGAGCTATCCGCTGGGAGCTTGGCCCCTTCACTGCTTCCGGATCCTCCAGTTCGAAGAGTGCAGCATCTTGCAGTTCTCGATCGACATGATCATCGCCGATTTCATCAGCGTCTCGGTCATGGTCGAGGAACTGATGGACCTCTACGAGGGCAAGCCGCTGGAGCCCCTGCCTCGGGCTACCTTCAGGGACGTCCTGGTTGCGCGGGCTATCCGCGAGGAGACCCCGGCCGGGCGCGCCGAGTACGAGAGCGCGAAGGAGTACTGGCTCGGGCGTATCGGGTCCATGCCGGAGAGGCCCTCATTGCCGATTCTCACCGCCCCGCAGAGATGCGAGGGGGAGACGGTCCGCTTCACCCGTCATAGCTGGCGGTGCGGCCCTGCCGAGTGGGCCTTGCTGGTGGAACGGGCCGCTGCCTTCGGCGTGACACCGTCGAATGTGCTGCTGACCGCCTACATCGATGTCATCCGGCGCTGGTCCTCCCAGCCGGAGTTCTGCGTGAACATCACCTCGATGAACCGCGGTGATGAGCTCCCGGGCGTCGAGCGCATCATAGGGGACTTCACCGAGGTGAGCGTTCACGCCAGCCGCCGGGAGACCGGTAGCTTCCTTGAGCGGGTGTGCAAGACCCAGGAGCAGCTCGTCGACGAGCTTTCTCACTCGGCGTTCGGCGGCCTCGACGTACTGCGCGAGCTCGGCCGGGCCAGAGGCGGAAGTGCCGTCGTGCCGATCGTCTTCACCGGGGCGCTGGGTGCCGGTCTGCGACGCAGGGAAGGACGAGCCCTTGAACTCGTCCATGGCGTCAGTCGCACACCGCAGGTCTGGATCGACTGCCAGGCCTTCGAGGAGGCCGGCGGTTGCAACATCAACTGGGACGTCCGCGAGGGCATCCTCGCGCCCGCGGTCCTCGAGGCTATGTGGGAGGCCTTCACCGAGGCGCTCGAGCGGCTGCTCGGCGCCGAGGAGGAGCCCTGGCATGCCGAGGACATCGTGCAGCTGGGCGAGCGGCAGCAGCAGGTGCGTGAGCGGATCCACCGGAGAGACGCGCCGCTGGCGCCCCGGACACTCCAGACTGGTTTCTGGGGAAGGGCCCAGAGCCAGCCCGAGGCGTGCGCACTGGTGTGCGGCGGCGAGAGCTTCAGCTATAGCGAGCTCGCCGGCCACGTCCAAGCCGTGGACGCGCAGCTGTCCGGGGTTGGCAGAGGGGACCGGGTCGCGATCGTCCTGGGTAAGGGCGTCTGGCAGGTGGCGGCGGTTCTCGCCGTCGTCTCCAGAGGAGCGGCCTATGTCCCCGTCGACCACGACCAGCCGTCGGCGCGCCAGCGCCGGATGATCTCGCTGTGCCGCCCCCGGGCGATCATCGCCGATGCGAACTATCGCGCGACGGACGGGCAGCTGGCCGTCGTCGACGTCGACGCATTGGGCCCACTGTCCTGGGACGGGACGGTTCCGGTGGCCGGTCCGGCGGAGGACACGGCCTACATCATCTTCACCTCCGGCAGTACGGGAACGCCCAAGGGCGTCGTAATGACACACACCGCCGCCATGAACACGATCGAGGACGTCAACCAGCGCCTCGCGGGAGCAACTCCGCGGACGGTGCTCGGCCTGTCCAAGCTGTCCTTCGATCTGTCCGTCTACGACGTCTTCGGGACCTTCGCGAGCGGGGGATGCCTCGTCTTGCCCCTCGAGTCCGAGGCGAAGGACCCGAGCAGCTGGATCGAACTGATGCGCACTTGGCGGGTGGACACCTGGAACTCGGTGCCCGCCCTGTTCCAGATGCTCCTGGCCGAGCGCGTGGCTGCTGGCCTGGCACCCGATGAGATTCTTGGGCTCGTCCTGCTCTCGGGTGATCTCATTGCCCGCACCCTGCCCGCCCAGGCCGCTTCGCACTTCCCCCGCGCCGAACTCGTGAGCCTCGGCGGGGCCACGGAGGGAGGGATCTGGTCGATCCACCATCGGATGAACGGCCACACCGGCGAGGAGAACATCCCCTACGGCAGCGCCCTGTCCCGTCAGGGCATGTACGTACTCGACGCATTCATGAACGAGTGCCCCGACGGGGTCAGGGGTAGGATCCACATCAGCGGCGAGAGCCTCGCGAGCGGCTACTTCAACGATCCCGAGACCACGGAACGCAAATTCTTCTTCTCGGCCAAGCAGGGCCGCCGTCTCTACGACACCGGCGACATCGGCAGCTACCGCCCGGACGGGGTGATCGACTTCCACGGCCGGGCGGACACCCAAGTCAAGATCAACGGCTACCGGGTCGAGATCGGTGAGATCGAGGCCGTCCTTGAAGAGCACCAGGACATCGGCCGTGCCGTCGTAGTCGTGGAAGAGACAGACGGCCGTAAGAAGCTGAGGGCCTTCGTGACGCCCGCCCAGCAGCAGGGCTCTTCTGCGGCAGATGAAGAGCGGGCGGACACACCCGAGGCGCTGGGCGCGGCGCTGCGTGAGCGCTGGTCCTCGGGTGACGCCGGCGGTCCCGACGCCGCATGCTATGCGGCATGGACGAAGGCCGGCAACGAGGCCGCCCTGGCCGCTCTGCTGGCGGCCTTCGTCGAGGCTGGGCTTTTCACCGAGCCAGGGGCGGTTCATTCCCAGGAGCAGATCGTCGCCAGGCTCAGGCCCGATCCCGAGTACCGGGAGCTGGTGGGTCGCTGGCTCGGCATGCTCACGGCTGAGGGCGTCCTGCAGGCCGACGAGGGGGGCTTCACCCTCACGTCCGAGAGCCTCGAGCACTACCGCATGGCCGAACGTTGGGACCACTTCGCGGCCATGGAGGCCCGGGTGCTCAACAGCTCCGCTCTGTTCGAGTACCAGCATTACGCGGCGGGCACACTGCTGCGCCAGATCCGTGGCGAGGTGAATCCTCTTGAGCTGTTCTTCCCCGGCGGCAGGACCGACAACGCCCACGCCATCTACGCGGAGAACAGGATCAGCGAGGCCACCAATGCGGCCGTCGCGGAGGCGGTGGCGAGAGTCGCCGAGTCACGCGGGGACCGCCCGATCCGTGTCCTGGAGATCGGGGCGGGCGTGGGCGCCAGCACCACGTACATCCTGCCTAAGCTCCCCGAGAACATCGCGGAGTACCGGTTCACCGATTTGTCCACCTTCTTCCTGCGCAATGCGAGGGAGAGCTATCGCGACTACGGCTTCATGAGCTACGGGCTCTTCGACATCAACGCCGAGTGTGCCGGGCAGGACGTCGAGCTGGGCGCCTACGACGTGATCGTCTGTGCGAACGTCCTGCACAATGCGGTGAACATCGACCAGACCTTCGCCCGGCTGAACCAGCTGCGGCGGCCCGACGGCGTGATCGTCATGATCGAACCGGTCACCGAGCTTTACGCCGCGCTCATCTCGATATCGATCAAGATGAGCCTGGTCGAGTTCACCGATGTGCGCGCCGACGGCCATCGGGTCTTCCTCGACGAGGAGCAGTGGGAGGGAGTCTTCACCAGGGCGGGACTGCGCAGGATCGCCGAGTACCCCGGCCGGTTCGACCCGCTGCGCGAGTGCGGCCAGCGCCTGTTCGTCCTCACCGAGCCTGGTGCGCGCAGGATCGACGAGGAGGAGCTGACGGGCTTTCTGCGCGAGATGCTTCCCGGCTACATGGTGCCCGCATCCCTCACCGTGATGGACGCGATGCCGTTGAGTGCGAACGGGAAGATCGATAGGAAGGCTCTCCTGAGCTCGTTCACGTCCCGTCAGGAATCCGAGGAGCAGCCGCTCGCCGCGCCCCAGGGGGGGTTGGAGGAGCGGATCGCGGCCCTGTGGCGCGATGTCCTCGAGAACGAGCGGATCGGCCGCGACGAGGACTTCTACGCAGCCGGTGGCGACTCGCTGCTCATGGCCAAGGCCGTCACAAGGATGCGCCAGGAGATCGACGCGCTGAAGGACCAGAGCTGGGATCTCATCATGCGTGAGATGCTCAAGAAGCCCACGGTCGCCGGGATCGCCGAGGCCCTCGGTGGTGGGGCGGTTGAGGTCTCCGACCCCCAGACGACCGCCGATACCGTGGTCGCCACAGATGGAGCGCGGGTGGCTCCGAGCGGCCCTGCCGTCTCGTCGCCTTCTGCGGCTGCTGCTGGTGCACAGCGCCTGCACGTCTACGGGCTCGGGGAGGACCAGGGCTCGTGCCGGGCCTTCTTCCACGCCGGTACCGGGCGCATCAAGGACTACGATCTCCTGGTTCCGGCGCTCATGGAGCGCAGCCCCGCAACGGCCCACGTCGGTTTCACCTCCGGTGACGCCGACGAGTACCTGGCCAGTCCCACTGATGCTCTCATCGCCGAACGGGCGCGCCTCTACGCACAGGACCTGCTGGAACTGGACATGGACAGCTACGAGCTGGTCGGCTACTGCATCGGAGGCTTCTTCGCGTTGGAGACGGCGAAGATCCTCACCGAGCTGGGGCGCCGGGTCTGCAGGGTGGTCGCGGTGAGCACCCATCTGTGCCCGCACCGCATCGCCAACGAGATGCTGTGCGAGTTCGCCTACGGGTGCGTCGTCGAGGCCGACCCACGGGCTCTCGGCGCTGATTTCAGCATCGAGTTGCTCCGTGAGGGCCTCGAACACATCCTCGGTGGCCAGAACAGGGACATCACGGACGAGGAGCTGTGCGCCCTCGACGGCCGCTACGCCTCGCTCGGCTCCTATTTCTCTGCCTGCTCGCGCATGTCGCCGAAGCATCGACGCCGGCGGATCTACGAGACGGTCAAGGGCTACGAGAACGATGCAGGCAGCGCCCGAGCCATGCTCGAGATCCTCTACGACGTCTTCCGGCACTCCCTGCGCGGGACGATCGGATACCGGCCGGATGTCTACTTGGGCACGGTGCTCGCTCTGCAGCCCGAGCGCGGAGTCGATGGCTTCTATCCCTCGCTCGGCGGCGACGTCGACTGGCCCAGCACCGTCCTGGGGCAGCTGCGGACCGGGATCATCAGTGGTTCGCACTCCGACTGCCTGACCGAGGAGAACTATCGCTCGATCCTGACCCACTTCGAGCAGGACCAGGGGGATTGACAAGCATGGCCAGGATCGGACATGTCATCTACAAGGCGGACGATCTGGAACAGGCCGTGGCCGAGTTCCGCGCCGAGGGTTTCGAGGTCGAGTACGGCAAGGCCAAGGACCCGCACAATGCGCTGATCTACTTCTCCACCGGCCCCTATGTGGAGATCATCGCGGGGATCCACATGCCTGCCGTGGTGCGCGGTGCTCTCGCGCTCACAGGGCACCGGCGCATGGTCGAGGACTATGACCGCTTGGCGCAGGCCCCGCAGGGCTACAGCCGGATCGTCTTCGAGGTCGAACGCGAGAAGTTCACGGCCCTGGAACATCTGTGCGCCGTGCACGACCGGTCAACGGTGATCTCGCCGGTCGCCAGGAAGGACCCGCACGGGCGTCGGCTCTCCTGCCGCTGTCTGGTGCCGGACGATTGGAGTGTGCCGATGTTCGTCACCCCGTTCGCGGTGGACACGCACCGCGCATCAGCCCATCCCAATGGTTTCACGCGGATCGAGGAGATCCGCTACGCCGGAAGCGAGACAGCCGTGGGAATCTGCCTGGGCGCGCAGGCCGAGGAACGACTCAGGTGCAGCATCGGGGACGGCACCATCGAGGTGAGTTTCGCATGAGTGCCGGGGCGCGGATGAGGGCACAGGAGATCCTTGACGCCTATGAGGCGAGCGGTCATCTGCGCAGGAGGAGCCTGTGCGAGGAACTGCACGAGGTCTGCCTGCGCCACAGCGAGCGCCGCGCCGTCGTCGCCCCAGACGCAGAGCTGAGCTATCGGCAGCTGGACCTGACGATCGCGCACTGGGCCCGGGCATTCCTTGAGGCGGGGCTGTCGGGAGGAGACCAGGTGCTCGTGCAGCTGCCGAACAGCGCCGCCTATCTGGTGAGCCTGTTCGCGCTCATGAGGATCGGCGCCGTCCCGACGCTCATGCTGCCCTCACACCGTCACAGCGAACTGGTCCGGCTGGCCCGGCAGCTTCGTCCCGTCGCCTACATCGGGGGGCGGGACCAGCTCGGATTCGACTGCGTCGCGATGGTCGAGGAAGCCGATCCGCAGGAGCTGGGCATCCGTCTCCTCTACGCCGACGCTGGCCCTGAGCACGCCGGACCCGCGCCGTGCCACCGACTGCCCCCGCTGCCTGGGACGGCCGATCCCGAGCCCCCGCCGCTGCCGGTGGCCGGGCCTGGACACCGGGACGCGGCCCTGAATCTGCTCTCCGGGGGCACGACGAGCGAACCCAAGATCATCCCGCGGGTGCACGAGGCCTATGCCTGCAATGCGAGGGCGGCCGCTCTGCGCTGCGGCATCGGTCCCGACAGCGTCTACCTTGCGGTGCTCTCGAGCTCCCACGACTTCCCTCTGGCGCAGCCGGGCGTCCTGGGGACGCTGCTGTGCGGCGGGACCGCAGTGATGTGCGCCAGCGCCGCCTTCGACGAGGCCTTCGCCGCGATCGAGGCCAACCGGGTGACAGTGACTGCGATCGTGCCAGCCGTCGCCCAGCTGTGGAACGAGGCCCTGGAGTGGTACCCAGCCCAGCTGTCCAGTCTCCGGCAGATCCTCATCGGGGCAGCCAGGCTCGATGCGAAGCTGGGGCGTTCGCTCATGGCCAGGACAGGTGCGCTGATCCAGCAGGGATACGGGCTGGGCGAGGGAATCACCACGTTCACCCGCCTGGACGATCCGGAGCTGGTGGCCCTCGGCACCCAGGGGACGCCGATCTCGGACGGTGACGTCCTGCGGATCGTCGACCCGCAGGGCAGACAGCTGCCCGCCGGTGTCGTCGGCGAGATCATCGAGAAGGGCCCCTACACCTTCCTTGGCTATCACGGCGCCCACGCCGATGACGACTGCTTCACCGCCGATGGTTTCCTGCGGACCGGCGACCGTGGCTATCTGGATGCCGACGGCAATCTCGTCGTCTGCGGCCGCGTCGTTGAGCAGATCAACCGGCTGGGGGAGAACGTCTCCCCGCACGAGATCGAGCACCTCCTGGGGCTGATCGGTGGCGTCCGCGAGGCTGCGGTCTTCGGCGCACCCGATGAGGAGCTGGGGGAGCGGACGGTGGCGGTCGTCGTCACCGACGGGCCCCTCGGCCGGCGGAGGGTCATGAAGGACTTCGAGGAGCAGGGTATTGCTCGCTACAAAGTGCCCGACGAGGTCATCGTCGTCGATGCGATCCCCCGGACCAACATCGGCAAGGTCGACAAGGAAGCGCTCCGCGCGATGACCCAGCAGCGGACCGAGCGGACAGACTGAGGAAGGACAGAGGTGCTCACCAAGGACGAGATCCGCGAGAGGCTCGCGGCGTCGGTCTCGGCGATTCTTGGCGCCGAGACCGAGATCGCTGGCACGGACAATCTGCTCACACTGGGGCTGGAGTCCCTGCCGACCATGAGGTTGCTTGCCGGATGGATCAAGCAGGGCTACCGCGTCTCCTTCGGCTCGTTCATGCGCCGTCCCACGCTCGCCGAATGGGTGCAGCTGCTCGTCGAGGCCTCCCCGGGCGAGCCTGCCGACGGCTCGGCTGAAGGGATGGCCATGGCGTTCGCGCAGTCGGGGCCCCAAGACCCTGCCGATGCCGGGATCGGTCAGGGCGCGGAGCCGCCCGAGGCCGCGGGGGCGCGCAGTGATGCCGAGCCCTTCGACCTGACGGACGTGCAGTACGCCTATTGGATCGGCCGCAGGCAGGGGCAGTACATGGGCGGTGTCGGCTGTCACGGCTATGTGGAGGTCGAGACCGGCTGGCTGGACCCGGCCCGGCTGGAGGCTTCCTGGGAGACGCTGCTGCGCGCCCATCCCATGCTGAGGGCCTGCTACACCGACGACGGCAGACAGTACGTGCGCGCCGAACCGGCCGACGCCTCCGTGGCCATCCATGATCTGACCGGCCTGGGCGCCGATGAGCAGCAGGCGGCGCTACTGGAGATGCGCGAGGCGTTGTCCCACCGGCTCCTGGCCATCGACGAGGGGCAGGTGTGCTGCCTGCAGCTGAGCCTGCTCGATGAGAACAGGGCACTCCTGCATTTCGACATCGACCTGTTGGTCTGCGATGTGCAGAGCTTCCAAATCATCTTGCGCGATCTCGCGCACCACTACGCGACGGGCGAGGCGCCCCGGACCGACCCAGAGTGGAGTTTCGCGGACTATCTGGAGACCAGGGCGCGTGAGGGCGCCGAGGACGTCGAGCGGGACAGGCAGTACTGGCTCGCGCGCATCGACGAACTCCCCTCAGGCCCGCGGCTGCCCCTGCGCCGGGGCGGGAAACCTGCCGCGGCTCCGCGTTTCGTGCGCCGCTGTCACAGCTTCGACCGGAGCAGCTGGAGGGCCCTGCGCACGGCCTGCGAGCGGCACGGCACGACACCGGCGATGGTGCTCCTGACTGCCTATGCGCGCACGATCGGGCAGTGGAGCGAGGAGAAGCGCTTCCTCATGAGCGTTCCGCTGTTCAACCGTGACAGCGATCCCGCCATCGAGGACGTCGTGGCGGACTTCACCACCCTCACCCTCACCGACGTCGACCTGAGCAGCCGACGGTCCTTCGTCGAGGACCTGCGCGCCATCCAGGAGTCCTTCTACGAGGACGTCGTCCACTGTGGCTACTCGGCGGTCCGGGTCCTGCGCGATCTGCGTGCCCGACGCGGCGAGCAGTTCCTCGCGCCTGTCGTCTTTTCCTGCAATCTCGGTGAGCCGCTGGTGAACGAGGAGTTCGTGGAGACCTTCGGCGAGATCGGCTATATGATCTCGCAGACCCCGCAGGTCTGGATCGATCTGCAGGTCTTCAACACTATTGACGGCTTCACCCTTATCTGCGACGCCGTCGAGCAGATTTTCCCCGAGGGCCTGCTCGACGAGATCGTCGACTGTCTCGTGCGCGAGACCGAGCAGGCGATCGCCTCGCAGCTGGGATCCGCTGGGCCCGTCGAGCCTCGAGGAGTGCTCGCCAGGCGCGCCGAACGCGCCGAGCTGACGAACTGGGCCCTGCCCGAGACCACTCTGGTCCACCAACTGCTCGCAGCGGCTAGCAGATTCCCTGACCGTCCCGCCCTGCGCGCCCACGACGGGCGCACACTGAACCACCGCGAGTTCGTCGAACGCGCGCGGGCCGTTGCTGGCTCACTGGCGGCTGTCGGGTTGCGGCGCGGTGGGCTCTGTGCGGTCATGATGGACAGAGGCCCCGAGCAGGTCATCGCCGCCTTCGGGGTGATGCTCACCGGAGCCGCCTATGTCCCGGTGAATCCTCAGCAGCCGCCGGAGCGGCTCGCGGCCATCCTCTCCTCCCCGCGGATCGGCTTCCTGCTGAGCGATCAGGAGCCCTGGGAACGGTGGTACGAGAACGGTGTGCGCGTCATCGGCTTCGAAGAGGCCCGCCGCGGCAGCGGGGAGCTGTCCCTGCCCAGGCCACGACCGCAGGACCCCGCCTATGTCATCTACACCTCCGGGACCACCGGTGTCCCGAAAGGGGTCGAGATCAGCCACGGAGCCGCCTGGAACACGATCGAGGTGGTGAACCGCCGTCTCGGCATCAGGCCCTATGACCGGGTGCTGGGTGTCTCGGCCTTCGACTTCGATCTGTCGGTCTACGACGCCTTCGGCGTCCTCGCGGCGGGCGGTTGCCTGGTGACCATCGCCGACGAGGCGCGCCGCGACGCCGTCGTCTGGCTGGACCTGGTGGAGTCCTGCCGGATCACCGTGTGGAACTCGGTCCCCACTCTGTTCGAGATGCTTCTGACGAGCGCCGCCGGCGCGCCGGAAAGGCTTGCGAGCTTGCGTCACGTGCTGCTGTCCGGCGACTGGATCGACGTGGGGCTGCCGAGCCGGATGGCCGAGCTCATGCCCGACGGGCACATTCTCGCCATGGGAGGGGCGACTGAGGCCGCCATCTGGTCGAACGCCATCGAACTGACCGGCGCCGTCCCCGAGGACTGGGTCTCGATCCCCTACGGGCGCGCCTTGGAGCACCAGGCCTATCGAGTGGTCGACGCCGAGGGACGGGACTGCCCGGACCACGTGGCGGGGGAGCTGTGGATCGGTGGGCTCGGCGTCGCCACCGGCTATGTCGACGACCCGGAGCTCACTGCGAAGAAGTTCGTGGACGCAGAGGGAAGCCGCTGGTACCGTACCGGTGATCTGGGCTGCTTCTGGCAGGATGGGACCATCGAATTCCTCGGCCGCTCCGACAATCAGATCAAGCTGCGCGGGCACCGGATCGAGCTAGGGGAGGTCGAGGCCGCCTGCGAGGCCCTGTTGCCCGTGACACGGGCCGTGTGCGTCCCCGTGCGGGGCTCGGCCTCGAGCTCGCTGGTCGTCTTTGTCCAACCCGAGCAGCCTCTGGCCCCGGACGGCCCGGAGAGTGGGGGAGCGCTCGAGACGGAGGCTGAGGACGTCGGCCGTATCGATGTCGACGCCGTCCTGGCACCCGTGCTAGCCGACCAGGAGTTGTGCGCCGCGCTCGCGCACGACGAAGCCGTGCAGTGCGGCTACGCCATGGAGACCATGCGCCGATGGACCGCCCAGCTCATCTGCCGGAGGCTCTCCGCCGACGACCGTCTCGTCGCCCTGAAACGCAGCTGGGCGCACTGGCTCGCCGACCGGGACGCCGTGACCGCGGTCCTGCCCAGTGAGGCCGAACGCGCCGAGCTCGATCGCTTCGTGAGGCCCTTCGGCAGGGCCTTCGTCGAGGCGGCGCAAGCCGAGTCACTGGCCGAGTTTGTCCAGAGGCCCGAGGTCGTGCCCGTCGAGGAATTCCTGTCCGGCAGGGCCGTGGGGCGTCTGACGCACGCTGCCATCAGGGAAATCGTGCGCGCGCTCGGGCAGGCGGACGAGGCGGGGATGCGGGTGTTTGAACTGGGCGCCAGACGCCTCCGTGAGTCTCGCGAGTACGCCCAGGCGAGCGGCTCGTCCTCCTATACCATGGCTGACTACTCGCCCTATTATCTCGACCGGATGGACGAGTCCGAGCCCGGCTCCTTCGGGCGGATGCTGTTCACAACTGTCGGGAAGCCGGCCCCGGTGTCGGCCGCCGAGCGCTTCGACCTGGCGATCTGCAATCAGAGCGTCCACCAAAGCACCGACGTCGACGCGAGCCTGCGACGGATCCACGCCCTGCTCGCCGAGCAGGGCCTGCTGCTGCTTGTCGAGCCGATCTCCTCGACGCCCCTGGCCGAGGTGAGCGCCGCCTTCCTCAGCGTGCAGTACAGCGATGCCCGCCAGGGCAGTGGAGAGATGCTGCTCGACGCGCAGGCCTGGCGAGAGGCGCTCGAGGGCGCCGACTTCCGCCTGTTGTCGAGCATCGGGCTGACCGAGTCCCTGATGCTCTTCCTGGCGGTCAGGGCCGGCGGAGCCGAACCGGTGCCTGTGCCGCCCCAGGAATACGAGGAGGCCGTCCGCGTGCTATCGGCCAGACTCCCCGAGTACATGCTCCCCAAGCGGATCATGCGCCTCGGCGAGTTCCCCCTGACCGCGAACGGGAAGGTGGACCAGAGGGCACTTGTGGGGCTCCTCACGCCCGAGAGTTTTCAGGACGAGCCTACGGCGGCCAAGAGTGAGGTCGAGCTGAGCGCCACCGAGGAAGCTCTGATCGGCATCTGGGAAGAGCTGTTGGACGTGGATGCCGGGACGGACAGCGACTACTTCCGGCTGGGCGGGGACTCGCTGGTGGCGACCAGACTCAGGAAGCGGATCGAGGAGCGCTTCGATGTCGACTTCGGGCTGGACATCGTCTTCGACTCGCCCGTGCTGAAGGACATGGCTGCCCGGATCGACTCGCTCGCGGCGCGGACGGGAAGCGGTGACGAACTGCCGGCGATCGTGCACGCCGAGGACCAGTACGCACCCTTCCCCCTCACAGAGGTGCAGCAGTCCTATCTGATCGGCGCCTCGGGAGCCGTGGAGCTTGGTGAGGTGTCGAGCCACTGCTATTTCGAAATGGCCACCGCAAGGCTCGACTTGGCGCGCCTGGAGGACTCCTTCAACGCTCTCGTCGAACGTCACCCGATGCTCCGCGCCGTCGTCTGCGAGGACGGTCTGAGCCAGAGATTCCTGCCGCAGGTGCCGCGCTACAGGATCGCCCATGTCCAAGGGCAGGGTCTACCGGGCACCCAGCGCGTCGAACGAATCCGGCAAGAGATGTCGCGTCAGCGCTTCGACCCGACGCAGTGGCCGTGCTTCGACGTGCGCTACGCGGGCACCGGCGAGGGTGAGGGACGGCTTTTCCTGAGTTTCGACAACGTCTTCATCGATGGCTGGAGTATGTTCCACGTCTTCCGCGAGTGGAAAGAGTTCTACGAGGCTGGGCCCGCTTCGTACGCCGGGCGGACTCCCGCGTACTCCTTCAAGGACTATGTGGAGGCGATGGAACGGCTCCGGGCTAGCGAGGCCTACCAGCAGGACCTCGACTACTGGGAGGACCGCCTGGACCGCATCCACCCGGCGCCGCAGCTGCCGGTCTCGCAGCCCGATGGGGACTTTTCGTCGGCCTTCGTCCGACACAGCGCCCTCGTGGAGCCCGCCGCCTGGCAGGCCGTGAAGGAGGGCCTCCGTCAGGAGGGCCTCACCGAGGCCGCCTTCCTCGCCGAGGTTTACGCGGAGACGCTGGCCCGATACAGTGAGGAGCCGGGGCTCAGCATCAATTTGACACAGTTCGAGCGCACTCCCTTCGCGCCGGAGGTCGACGCGATCGTCGGCGATTTCACGAGCCTGTCGATCCTGAGCGTCGACACTCGCAGCGGCGCCTCCTTCAGCCAGCGGGCCAGAGCCCTGCAACGGCGGATGTGGCGCAATTTGGCCCACAGCCATGTCAGCGGGGTGAGCGTCGAACGCATGCTCAACCGGCAGCGCCGATCGCAGATCACCATGCCGGTGGTTTTCACCTGCGGCCTAGGGGTGGTCGAACGCGATGCGTCCACCAGCCCCTATCTCGGCGTCATCGACTACGGGCTCTCCCAGACGCCCCAGGTGTGGATGGACCTGCAGGTCTACGAGGACGACGGGGGGCTGGTGCTGAACCTCGACGCCGTCGAGGCCCTCTTCCCCGAGCAGATGGTGGACGGGATTTTCCGCTCGCTGGTGCAGGCGGTGGAGTCCCTCGCCAAGGGATTCGCAGCGCAGCCGCTCTCCTGGGGGCAGGAGACAGTCACAGTCTGCCCAAGCCTCAACCGTGACGGGATCGCGGCGCTCAACCGCACCGGCGTCCTCAGCGAGGACTCCGGGCCGGGTGACGGCACGCAGACGCTGCTCGGGCTCTTCGACGAGGGCCTGCGGGACCACGGTGGGCGCACAGCGGTCATTGACTCCGAGCGCGAACTGTCCTACACAGAACTCGACGAGGAATCGGAGCGCTGGGCCCGGCTCATCGCGGCCGAGTCCCCCGAGCCCGGCTCCCTCGTCGCGATCCTGCTGCCGAAGTCCACCCATCAGATCAGCGCGGTCCTCGGCGTCTTCAAGGCAGGCTGCGCCTATCTCCCCCTGGACCCCACCCACCCGGTGGCGCGCAACAGTAGGATCCTCACCGACGCGGGGGTCGGCATCGTCCTGGTAAAGGACCGTCAGGGGTTGCCCGAGCCTATCGGGCGTGGCCGCGCCGTGATCGAACTTGCCGACGTGATGGGCGGGTTCTCTCCTGTCAGTTCCCCTGCGGCGCCCATCGGGAGCGGACCCGCAGCCGACGGATTGGCCTATGTGATCTACACCTCCGGGACGACCGGTGTGCCCAAGGGGGTCGCGATCGCCCATCGGGCGGTGGTCAACACCATCCGGGACGTCAACGCGAGACTCGGGGCGGGCCCGCAGGACCGTGTCCTCGCTCTGTCCGAACTGAATTTCGATCTGTCCGTCTACGATGTCTTCGGCATGCTCGCCTGCGGCGGCGCGATCGTCATGCCCTCTCTGCAGGGTCTGCGTGATCCTGCGCACTGGTGGGAGCTGACGTGCAGTCACCAGGTCAGCCTGTGGAACTCGGTGCCCTCGCTGTTCTCGATGTACGCCGGACACCTGGCCGACCGGGGACTCGTGGACGAGCATCTGCGGGCGGTGCTGCTGAGCGGAGATTGGATTCCGGTCGACGTGGCGCTGCGCATGGCGGACAGTTTCCGGGACTGCCGTGCATACGGCCTGGGCGGCGCGACCGAGGCCTCGATCTGGTCCAACTGGTATCCGATCAGTGTCGCCGACGCACAACGGCCGAGCATCCCCTACGGCAAGCCGCTGGCGAACCAGCGGATGTACGTCCTGGACGACGCGCTGGAGGACCGTCCCGAGCTCGTGCCGGGCGATCTGTACATCGCCGGCCGTGGGCTCGCGCTGGGCTACTGGAAGGACCCGGTGCGGACCGGGCAGTCCTTCCTCCGGCACCCGAGGACGGGCGAGAGGCTCTACCGCACCGGCGACCAGGCCATGTACGGGCGCGACGGGCAGATCGTCTTCCTCGGACGACGTGACGGCCAGGTCAAGGTCGGCGGCTACCGCATTGAGCTCGGGGAAATCGAGTCGGCCGCTTTGACGGTACCCGGATTGCGGGAGTGCGTCGCCGTCGTCACCAGGGCCGGTGTTTCCGAGCGCACTGCATCGACGACGCGTGCGTCCGAACACACCGGCAATATTGAACTGTACGTTGTGGTCGAGTCTGAGGATGTCCTTGGGCTTGTGGAAGGACGACTGGCCCAGAGACTGCCGCAGTACATGCGGCCCCGACGGATCGTTCCACTCGCCGAGCTCCCACGTACCTGGAACGGCAAGGTTGACAGGGACAGCCTTGAAGCGCAGTCCCAGGAGTCTTTCATGGCTCCGACGGGTCCACGTAATGAACGGGACGCTCGACTCGTCGCGATGTGGTCGAGGCTGCTGGACAGCGACGAACCCGGTATCGACGACGACTTCTTCCGGCTCGGCGGCGACTCGCTCGCCGCGGTCCACTTGGTCAACGCGATCCGCAAGGAGATCTCGGTGGAGATTTCCATCCGGGATGTCTTTGCTCTCCCGACGGTGCGTCAGCTTTCCGATCACATCGAGGCCAGCGTGGGGGCTGATGTCGAGGAGGGGGAGATCTGATGGAGCGACTGACGGAATTCCCCTTCGTCGAGGACACAGGCGCGTCCCGGCTCCGCATGATGTTCTGCTTCCACCATGCCGGCGGTTCCGCCGCGGTCTTCCGGCCATGGACCAAGTACCAGGAACGGCTCATGGTCGTGCCGGTCGAACTGCCCGGCAAGGCGACACGGATCAGTGAGAAACCCGCGACTGACGGGGAGCAGCTGGTGGGCTCGCTCGCCGGGGCCATGGCCGAGATGATCAACGACCAAGAGTACTGCGTCTACGGTCATTCGATGGGCGCGATGCTGGGATTCAAAACGGCGGCGCTCCTCGAGTCTGAGTATGGGATGGTGCCGCGGCTCATGGTCGTGGCTGGCCGCCACGAGCCCCTGCGCAGCCCCGTCAGCCATTTCCACAGCTCTCAGGGCGAGGAGGCGCTGATCTCTGAACTCGTCAGGCTCGGCGGTACCCCCGCCGAGCTGCTCGCCGACCGTGAACTGCTGGGCTGGTTACTGCCACAGATCATTGCCGACTACCGCATAGACGAGACCTTGGTCCACCGGGGGGAGATACTCAGCTGCCCGATTCATGCCCATGTCGGGTGTGAGGACACCGAGACGCCTGCTGAACTCGTGGTCGGATGGCAGGCCATGACGAGTGCGCAGTTCGAGTTGCGGAGCTTCGAGGGGGACCATTTTTTCCCCCACCAGCCGGGAACGGCCTACTACCGGGAGCTTGAGGAGGAGATGTGCGCGAACCCGCGAACGTCGGCACGGCAGCGCCACCGACAGTCGAATCACCCAGGAGATGTGGAGGAGAAGGATGAGCGATGAGGACCATGCGAGGCCGGGCCTTCGAAAGACTGCAGATCACCGATTTTATGACGATCAGCATCTTCTTCCAGCATCTTCTTCGTCGTGAACACGCTAGTGGGCCTGGGCGTGGCTTCCGTGGGGATCACTCCGGTGAGCTATGTGATGGTGAGTCCGTTGCAGGTCTTGGTCCTGGGCATTCCCACCATGCTGTTTTACTCGAAGGTGCGCAAGTCGGGCATGCTGCTGATCCTGTCGGATGAAAGCACAGCTTCCATTGAGCATGAGAACGAAACAATGATTCAGAAGGCCATCGGCAGGCTTATTGAGAACAGAACGGTACTGATCATTGCCCATAAACTACGAGGCTTATTCATAGGGTGTAGGTGAATATGATTCCGAGTATTGTTGTGATGGCGTCCGGGAGGGCGTCGATGGGGCGTCTATAACCGGTTTTGAGGGTTTTCCATGTTTTGAGGTGGGCGATGACTTGTTCGATCCTCCACCTGATCCGGTCGATGGCCCGGTTGAAGTTCTTGTCGGCCTCGGACAGGGGAAGACCCGGGAGTTTCTTGACAGGGGTGATCAGGCCCATCCCGACATACCCTTTGTCCGCGATGTGAGGCACGGAGGAAGAACCCGGATCGTGGGTCGTGGTCTCGCCCGGACCCTCGAGAAGGCCTGATTCGGTGA